>CAZLZO010000027.1:0-19407 GCA_964564025.1 uncultured Desulfurococcales archaeon | reverse complement strand
GAACTAGGTAAAGACAATAAGGAAATACTAAAGCTTCTCGAAGATGAAGTAAGTTTACTCTACATTACAAAGCTTGAAGATGCATACATAGCTTCCAGATACTTACCTAGAAGGTACGATGAAAGAGAAGTCAAACTAACTTATAAGTTTATTATTGAGGTGTTTAAGAACGTTGTTGAGAAAATATAGTAGCGTGCTAGATTATTTAAGAAACTATATTGAGATAGCTAAAGCGATCAAGAAAATAGTTACACATTATGATAGCGAAGCCGAAGTTTATGTTTTTGGATCCGTTGTTAAAGGGCAATATACTGGAGCTAGTGACATAGACATTCTCATAATTTCTGAAAAGAGAGATTTAGAATACAAGATTAAGGTTGAGGTTTATCGAAAGTTTCCTGAAGCTCCTTTAGAAATACACTTTACATCTAAAGAAGGCTTTAGAAAATGGTATAGTAAATTTATAGATTCCATGATAAAAGTTTAACTTTAAAGGCTATAGTTTAACATATTTAAGAATGCTCCTTATAGACTTCCTTTTCAACAGCTTTGCTAAATCATTTAAGCTAATTTTGCCTTTATGCTCTCTAATTTCAACTATTTTCCTAGCTGTTGATGGCCCTATGCCCGGTATCTTAATGATTTCGCTGTATTCTGCATTATTTAGATCTATAGGGTAAAGGTGGGGATTTAAATTAGCGAAGGCTAATTTAGGATCTATACTTAAGGGTAACATACCATTGTGGTTAACTATTGTTTCTATTTCCTCCAATGTGAAACCATAGTCTCTTATAAGAAATGATGCTTGATATAATCTTTGCACTCTAACCAGTGTGCATGGAGGCTTATTTTCGAAAGGCGTATCTGGAATAGGTTCAAAAGGACTATAGTATACTCTTTTCAAACTTAGTTTTCTGTAAAGATAGTATGTAAGTTTCAAGTGTTCTATATCGGATTCCCCAACAACACCAACCATTACTTGGGTATCGATTCCAGCTCTTAAGTATCCGACTTTTTGATTAAGCTTTTCCCTTTGCTTTTTGACTATTCTTTGTGCTCTACTTATCCACTCCATTCTCTTTAAAACATCGTTAGTGTAATCGCCTTTATCAGGTGCTATTTCTACAAAATAACTTTTAGATACGGTTTCCAAATTAACACCTATTCTATCGGATACTACAGCTGCTCTCCAAACAAGATCCTTCGGAACACCTGGCATTAATCTGAGATGAATATATCCTTTAAAGCCTCTTTTACGTAGTTCCTCAGCGATTTCAACTTGTTTTTCAACGGTAGTTTCTGGATCTCTAAATATGCCACTACTTAGAAAAATACCTTTAATTACACCTTTCCTCCATAAATAGAGCGTAACTCTAACTAGCTCATTAGTTTTCCAAATTCTTCTTTCTATTTTTCTACCTCTTCTAAAAGCACAGTACTTACATTCGTATGGGCAAGCGTTTGTAAGTAGCGTTTTTAGAAGAGGCGCTTTTCTTCCCTTAGCTGAAGCCTCATATATTGGAACCCTTATTTTATCCCATTTAGCTGAAAGCGTAAGTATTCTCCATTTACTCATAGTTTATCTAAACCCTAACTTTAGCTAATTTCTTTAAAACCTTCCATTTAGGAATGTAGTTCTTAAAAGTTATTTTGGGTTTTTCTTCAATAAATAATTTCTCTAAGATCTCTATACCGTCAGTTATGTTAGATAGAGGCATATTCATTAAACACATAATTAAAGGAGTTACTACATAGTTTGGTATTTCAATATGGTCTAAAAGTTTTAAACTACTGGTTTTTACAGTAAATACTCCGTCGGGATGGTGATCCTTAAATAATCCTTCCTCATAAATTACGCCTTTAACCTTATTATCAGCTTGTAAGTATCCTCCTTCAAACCATGGCCTAATAATTATGTGGGGCGCCCTCTTAACATAGGGTCCCCAATAAACTTCGTCCCTTCTCTTAGCCCACAATATTCCTTTAACACTATTTAATAGTTCAAGTACTTTAGGTAATGCATTAAAGTCGTTGACATGTACCCCTAGATTCCATTTTGAAATGTAGAAAGCTTTCGATGAGAATTTATCAACAAATGTCCTATTAACTTCCAAGTGTTTACCTGCAAATTCAGCCTTAACTTCTCTATACTCTTTTAACGCAGCCTCTTTTCTCCTTCCTATTGTTTTCAATAACCCCTTCTTCGCTAATATATCGTTTATTCTAATGAGGGTTTTATAATATGAAAATCCATGATCGGAAATTAGCGAAATAGTGTCTGACATTTGCGATAGTGTCTTAATTATTTTATCGACTTTACTAAAAACCTTAGCTTCCAAAGTTAAAGTTTTTGAGAAAACATCGTGCTCGCATTTGTGAAGAATGATGTCAGGTATTGGGAGGTTTATCCAGAAAAGACTCCACTCATCATAAACTAGTTTTTCGACAATCTCATTAAGTAAGCTTAAGTACTCATCATAGTAGTTTAATGTTTCACTGCAGCTTCTTAAAGGTTCTACTCGAATGATTTTAGCTAAAATATTAGCGTATTTTTCCATGCTTTTAGGGCTAAATTGAGGTTTAGGTATGAGTATGGTGTGACTTAAAATTTTAGCTCCTTTAGCCGGAATTATTGGGTAGCCCGGCATAGGATTGATGACAATTGACTTAAAATTCAGCATTGAAAGCATTTCATGAATTCTCGGGTGCTCTAAATTCATTGCAGTATAAAGTTTCTGCACTAAAGAATCGTAAACTATGTAGTCAAAGCCGAAAATACCGTGCTTTCCGGGATTAACACCTGTTAAAATACTACTCCATGAAGGGGGAGTTGTTGGAGGAAAACATTTAAGAACATATTTGTAGCTCTTACTAATAACTGCTTTAATATGGGGAATTACTCCTTTATCCATGAGCTTGCTAAGATAGGGCCATGAAAGAGCATCTAATCCTACAACTGAAACTTTAACTTCTTCCTTAATCATATTGTTCATCATTCTTAAACTGGTCTTCCTAAAATTAAGCATTTTATTATTTAAACTCAAATAGCTTAAAGTTATATTTGAGGTGTAGGTTTCATGCCCATTAGTATAGAAAGCAGACTTGTTAACGTAGGGCTAATAATATTATTGCTTATAGTTGCCTCTACATGTATTTCAACATGTTTTCCTTTAAGGGAAATTGGTATGAAGGAAGCGAAGAAAATAGAGTATTCCTCACTAATTTACCGCATTGAGGGACCGATGACCATACTTCTTAAAGGAGGACCCTATTTTAACAATTCTAAATATTTACTTTACGATGGAGGAGACATAATTGTTGATGTAATATATTGTGAAGAAAAATATTGTATAGTTAATATGCTTCTTAAAACGGATTCTTTGAACGAAAACAAAGACTTAGTGTTTCATAGGATTCTTAAGCTATTTCTAAGTAACTATACAGTATACACTATTAATGGTGAATTCGTTGGTAAATGGATTTATAATGTAGAATCATTATCGTTAAATATCGTTGATTCTAAGTTTAAGGTAATATAGAATTGTCTAACTTTATCACTAAATTATCCAAATGTAGGTAGTGTTAATGGTAACTGCTTAATAAAAGATATAATACTTTAAGAGTTATTCCATCACAACCCATCAATATTGGAATTGGAGAGAGGAAAGTTTTACTTGAAATTGAATGTGCTTACGATTTAAACACCACACTTCTAAAGGAAGTCTACTTAGGCTTCCTTGACGACATATTATCGAATGTTTTTAAAATATTATACATAGACTTTTCGAAAATGTTTCTTAAAGGTTATAGTGAAGCTTCGTTCTCAAGTATAAATATAAATTTAAACTCTAATTATTTTAAGATATTAAGAGCATACATTACACTTACTCCAGAGCTTTATTTAGAATACGAATCTAAAATTACAGGGGAAATCGTCCTTGAAAATAGCGATATAGTCTTTGAAGATAATATAAGAAAAGGGCTAAACTACATATTATTACCGTTTCTCTCTAGGTGTTAGTTTCAATCATTTTATACAGGTTCATGGTTGCACCTAGGGGGTTCCACCTCGCCCAGAGAGCTCACCTTTAAAGCTCATCCCGTAGGGTCATGGGTGGCATTCGTCCCGAACGGCATGCGGGACACATCTAGGATGTTCCCTACGGGGCTTGGAGCAATGCTCCCATCACCCCATAGGGCTTCCGCTAAACATAGCTGAAAAACAACCCATATAAACTTTCCCTCTAAATATCAAAACATATCCTACCCCTTGGAAACACCTTTGAAACACCAAAACATGCAGAGTACACGTTAATGCTAAAGGACGATAATGGAAGGGTTTTAGCTAAAACAAGCTTAAACCTTAAGAAGCCAAGGCTTATCTTAGAGGAAGCAAGGCAATTGTAGACCATAGAGGAAAAGACTCTGCCAGAAAAATTGTTTTAAAAATAATTAATGAAGGTAATGTACCGACTTATATAGCTGAAATATTCATTAAGATAAATGAACTATATGAGATAAGGTTGGGTGGTTACAAAATACCTATAAAACCTAAATCTACAATGTATTTAACAACAAATTTGCCTGAAAACTCTTTGTTGAGGAATTCAAAAAATTGGAAATAGCGTTACTTAACGACTTAAAAGAACAAGTCATAAGAAAAGAGATAAGCAGCGAAATGTAGCTTCCCTAATGAGGAAGCAACAGTAACTATATGGCTGTTTAAGATGAGTGAAATTAAAGAATATGATGGCTTCAAAAAGGCATTATCAATAATTAGTAGTTCAGAAATAATTGTAGGTATTCCTTCAAGAAATTCTGCTCACACAATAGGTTATGTTTTGAAGAATGTGACCGACGGTTTAACAAAATATTTTAGAGGGAAAAAAGCATCAATCATAGTCTGTGATGGTTTTTCAAGAGATGGAACAGCTGAGGTAGTTAACGTTTTTAGAAAACATCTTCCAGTGCCTATAACTATTGTTCCTAATGTAAAATCTTCTGGGAAAGGTGGCGCCGTAAGGACAATTATTGAAATTGCATCTGAATCTAAAAATTTGGAAGCCCTAGTTTTAGTTGATAGCGATTTAAGATCTATAATCCCCGAGTGGATTTCCCTCCTAACTTATGGGGCCATGGAATGCGGTTTTGCAGCACCATATTATAGAAGACACAAATACGATGGTACAATAACTAATTTCATCGCTAGACCATTAACTACTATGGCCTACGGAATAGACCTTAACCAGCCAATAGGTGGAGATTTTGGATTAAGCAGTAGACTTGTAAGAATATTGAAGGAAACAGATTTCTGGAAGTCTAATCCATGGGTTATGCTTTTTGGAATAGATGCTTTCATAACACATACTGCTTTAGCAAATAACATTGGTGTTTGCGAAGTTGATTTAGGAGTAAAAATTCATGAACCAAAAGATCCGGCTTCAGGTTTAAAGAACATGTTCGTAGAGGTTTTAGGAACAATATTCCACTTGTTAATAGAATTTAGGAAATCATGGTCTATGAAAGTAATTAGAGAAATTAAAGAACCTTTAAAAATAAAGAAGTACAAAATCCCTACTATGCACCCATGGGAAGTTATTGTTTCTAAAGATAAAGCTTACGAAGAATTTAAACGTGGCCTCTCAGAATATAGGGAATATTACGATAAAATATTTAGCAGAAAAACACTTAGCATGCTATATTCGAACATGTCAGTTAAGCATGGGTTGTCTAGAAGTCTTTGGGCAAAAGTCGTTTATGAAGCTTTTACAAAGTACCTTAAAACAAATAATATTGATGAAAAAGAGAGATTATTAAGCTCATTATTCAGTTTATGGCAAGGTAGACTCTACAGTTACTACAATGAAACATGGAGTTTAAGTTTAGAAGAAGCACTTAAAGAAGTAACTATGCAAATTAAGGAGTTTTTTAGGTTAAGAGATAAATTCATTGCAGTAGTAAATTATGGCCACTTCTGAACATTTACACTAAATAGGGTGGTCAAACAATTACTATAAGTGGTGTTAAGAAATGTCGGAAAGCGAGATAGAGCATAAGTTAGAGAGGGAGGATGTAGAAGAGTTAAGAGAAGTTCTTAAAGCGGTTTCAGACTTTCTAATGAACCTTAAGGAGCCTATAAAGGAGTTTATAGTGTTAACAATGAATGCGCTTAACGGCAAAAAGCTTGGTGAAGAAGTTGCAGACTTCTATAGGAGCTTAATTGAGAAAGGAGTTTCTGAAAAACTAGCGGAGGAAATGACTAAGGAGTTTCTTAGGAGAAAGCTTAGTGCAATACCTAACATAGGAGACCTTGTAAAATCCTTTAAGCATTCAACATCTCACCTAACACATATGGGCTTAAACGAGTCAATAAGGGTTCTTGAAAAACTTAAGAACCAGGTTCCCCCAGGGGAAAGAGAGAAAATAGAGAAAGCTTTGAAAACATTGCAAGCAATTAGGGAGGTTAAGGAGGAAAGCGAGGAAGGGCGCTAATGAATGAAAAGAGATGTAGAAGAACGTGTCATTGAACTTGAGGAAAAGGTAGAAGAATTACTTAGAAGACTTAGAGCTATAGAGAAAACGCTTGAAGCTTTAGGAATAAACTATGAACTAGTAGCTATTGCCACAAAGCTTGCAATAGCTTTTTCCACACCAGCTACATTAGCTTTAGAAGCTTCAAGAAGAGTTATTGAAGCCATTAAGATAGCTGGTAAAGACGATATTTCAACAGCTATTATTGAAGCTTTAGCTGACTGTAAACCCTTAACAATTTCGGAGTTAACACGGAAAGTAAGGGTTCTTAGAGGAAAAGCATCTAGAAGAATAATTAGAAGCCGCGTTGAGAAGCTTGTAAAAGCGAAAATACTCACCATGGTCAATGATGGTAGGAGGCGTAAGGTTACTTTAAGAGCGTGCTTGGAAAAATGAGGTTTTCATTTATTACAATACTTAAATTATTTAAAACGGTCCTCATTTTATTCTGGGCTATTTTTCGAATATTCACCCTATACCTAAATGTGAGGTTTAAGCTCATTCTTATGAAAAGACAATTCAGAAAAATCCTTCTCAAACAGAATATGCCTAAAAATGTGGTTTTAGAGTTAGAAAATATTTACGTGGAGAAGTTGAAAGCTACGGTGGATTTCAAAAGTTTTATCAGTGAAGCTAAGAGAAGGAGAAGTGGAGGTGAAGTTCTTGACAATCCTTCTTAAAGACTTTAGCTTAGTTTATGGTGGTGTAAAACTTTATTTTGGCTTAAAATCGATAAAGAAGTTAAGAGAATACGTCGGAGACTATGAAGAAGTAGTAATAGCCACTGGTAAATCCTCAGCCAAAGTGAGCGGGGCATTAAATGATGTAATAAGTGTTCTGAAAAAGTATGGAGCAAACTATGAAGTTTTCGATAAGATTACACCTAATCCCTGGGCAAAGCAAGCTGATGAATTAGCTGAAGTTATTTGGAGCTGCGGAGCTGATGCTGTAATAGCTATAGGCGGAGGTAGCGTTATAGATACAGCTAAAGTTTCTTCAGTTATTGCTGCTAGTGGGGGGAAGGCTGTTGATTATTTACTTAGAAAGAAGAAACCAAGATATATGATACCCTTAATAGCTATCAACTTAACACATGGTACAGGCACGGAAGTTGATAGGTATGCTGTTTTAACCATTGAGGAATCTTTGGAAAAAAGAGGTATTCCCATAAGGTATCCTAATGTTAGCTTCGATAACCCAAAATATCTGGTAACATTGCCTAAAAACCAAACAGTATATACTTCATTAGATGTGTTTTACCACGCATATGAAGCCGTTACCGCTAAAACCCTTTCATCCCCTTTTATTGAATTGATTAGTTTAGAGTCCATTAAACTAATTAAAACGTGGCTTCCTAAGGCGCTTAAAAACCCTTATAATCTAAGGGCTAGGTACTGGCTTCAATATGCATCAATGCTTGCAGGAATAGCTATAGATGCAAGTTCAACACACATAGTACATGCAATAGAGCATGCTTTAAGCGGATTAAATCCTAAATTACCTCATGGATGTGGTCTTGGAATAATCGGGGCTAGATCAGCATATTATATTCATAAGACTAAACCTAGGGAATCAGCTCTACTTCTTAAAAAGCTTAATCCCAAAATTAAGCCTAATGCTGAATATGCTAATGAAGCCGAGAAGACTGTTAGAGAATTTCAGAGAGAATTTGGTTTCGAAGAAAGCCTTAGCAACTATGGGTTTACAGAAAAGGATGTCGACACTGTGGTTAAGCTTCTCTTTAATGGTCTAAGATATTTATGGGATGAATCACCACTTGAGTTAACGGCTAACATAGTTAGAGATATTCTTGAGAAAAGTTTTTAACACAATAATTTTTCCATAAACAAATCCATCCATGCCCCTTATCTCTAAACCCTACTACGGTAAATCCGTGGTTCCTATAGAACCTCATAGCCCATAACGCCTTACTATGAACAACTAGTTTAAGCTTCTTTAACCCCCTACTTCGAGCCTGTTTCACTACGAAATTTAGAAGTTCTGAACCAATACCTTTCCGTTGATAACACAGCTTAACGTATGTGAAACGAACCATCCCTTCCTCCTTATCGAGAATTTTAAGTGCTATTACACCGACAATCTCTCCGCCTAATTTGCATAGGAAAAATTCCATGCTCCTCATGTAGTTAATTACTTCATCGACAGTAATTATAGGGTATTTGAAATGTACTCCAGGAATCAGCGGTCTATAGTACATGTAGTTTGTTTCATTAATTATCGAAGCTATCTCGCTAGCTAAGGACTGATTAGCCTTGACAATTTCCTCACAAACCATCAACTACCCATCTCTACCTATATTTTGCTATAAAGGTTGATGTTTGCTACTGTAGGTACTGTTTTTAAACAATGTTATAATATTTTACGTGGAGATTTCCATGGTAAAAGGCTTAGGAATAGATCCTGGAACTAAAAGCTTCGATCTTGTTATTGTAGAGAACGGCGAAGTTGTTTGGGAGAAATCTATTGAAACAGTTGATGTAGCGCATAATCCATCATTAATCATAGAAGCTGTTGAAGAAGCCGGTAATGTGGATTTGATTGCTGGTCCTTCAGGCTACGGTACACCATTAGTGTTCAACGATGACATAATTGATCCTGAAGTTTTCTCTACAGAAGTTTTGCTTTTAACAAAGAAGGAAGATATTGTTAAGGGTGTTAATCGTAGAGAGCTGGGAATGGCAGTATATGATGCACTATCCAAAGTTGTTATTGAGTTTTGGAGGAGAAAGCTTCCAGTATGTTATATTCCATCGGTAATACTTTTACCTACAGTGCCTAAGCATAGGAAAATAAACAAGCTTGACATGGGAACAGCCGATAAAATGGCTATAGCGTTTCTTGCAGTACATGATCAAGCTGAAAGGCTAAGTATAGATTATGAGGAAACAAGCTTTATCCTTGTTGAAATGGGTTTTGGATACAATGCAGTAATAGCTGTAGATAAGGGGAGAATAGTTGATGGTTTTGGAGGAACCTTAGTTCAAACGGGATTCCTGACTATAGGTGCTTTAGATGCTGAAATAGCGGTGGCTGGTAAGGTTTGGGAAAGATCAGATGTTTTCTATGGAGGAGTAGCTACAATAATTAATACAGCTGATTTAGAATACGCTATTAGAAAATATGTTAATGGAGAGGAACCATATCTCTTAGCCTTTGAATCAATGCTTGAGTCTATAGAAAAAGCTGTTAGGGCAATGCTGACGTCTCAACCTCAACCTAGGGAAATAGTGTTATCAGGACGGCTAACTAGAATAACTGCGCTAAGAAAAGAGCTTGAAAGTAGGCTTGAAAAAATAGCTCCAGTAGTTAAGTTAAAAGGTCTTAAAGGAGCCAAAATATCTAAAGAAGCAGCCCAAGGATATGCGGCAATAGCTGAAGGCCTTGCCGGAGGATTTTTCAAAAAACTTATTGAACATACTAGGATAGTTGAGGCTAAAGGAACGGTTATGGACTGGATTTATCATCCAAGACTTAAGAACGCAAAGGAAAGCTTAAGGGAAGCCTATGTAAAAGCCTTGAAAAAGGAGAAGCTAAGTAAAATAGGGATATAAATAACATTGATTTTTAGCTTTTAGAACCTTTTGAAGAAGACATAATAGGTATGAACCACATTTTTTCAATACCTCTAATTTTCCTTAATAACTTCATCATACTTTGTATTTCACTCCATGTCGTTTCAACAATTATAATGTTTAAACATAGACCTCCCTCTAGTAATTGATGGTAAAATGAACGTAAAATAGGTTGAAACGAATGTACTGTTTCAATAACTTTCTCATCTACTGAAGGTTTTAATTCGTGATTAGTTAATGCAACCAGTATTCCGTAAATTCTTTTGCCTCTGAATATTTCTTCAGGATGTTTTTGCGCAACATATTCTCTTAAAGCTTCTCTTACAAACTCTGATCTTCCAGTATACCCGTATCTTCTAACGTACTCGTCAACTTTATCGAGAAGGCTATCTGGTAGGGAAATGCTAATTATAGGTGCCATGTTTTCACCGGTGAAATAATATAATAATTCCGCTATATAAGAGTTAATATTCTACCTATAATATAGACTTGATCAGTTAATAATAAAATTTATTATATCGTTCCCGTATATTTTGCAAAAGCGTGTGAGGCAAAATGGCCATGGTATATTCAACTTTAAGATTTTGGATGTTATTAGGCATTATTGCTGTCTTTGGTTTTATTTTATCTCTTGCTAATGTGTACCATAATATTTTAAGTGTTTTGTTACTTGTTATTTCATTAATCATTTTGCTAAGGTTTTGTATTATTCTCATTAAGAAAAGGAGAGTTTCTGTAGACCTATTAATGGGTGTTGCTGGTATTGTAACATGGTATATCGGTGCGGTTTTAGAGGGGTTTTTGGTTTTTGCATTGTATTCTATGTCCGAGCTAATAGAGCATTATGCTGAAAAATATGCTAAGAGAAAACTCGTAGGTTTAAGAGAATTACTTCCTGAAAAAGTTCCCATACAGGAGAATGGTGAAATCCGTGAAAAAGATCTTGACTCTATAAACGTAGGTGATGTAGCTCTTATAAGGCCTGGCGATACTGTTCCAGCAGACGGTATTATTGTTGATGGAGAATCAGCTTTTGACACATCATACATTACTGGTGAACCTGAACTAAAGGTTTTAAGGAAGGGAGATTACGTTGAAAGCGGATACGTTAATAAAGGGGGTCTTGTTAGGGTTCGTATACTTAAAAAGCCAAAGGAGTCGCTACTTCAATTACTTGTTATGGAGGCTGAGAAAGCACTTGCAAGAAAGGCTTCAATACAAAAATTTATTGAAAGATTTTCGCAACCATACACTATTCTCATTCTCATACTTTTCACATTAGCATCTATCATTATAATGCCGTATAGAGCTTTAGCAATATTGCTAGCAGGTTGTCCCAGTGCATTCATAATTTCCTCAGCTACTTCAACAGCATTAGCTATAGCCCTTTTAGCTAGAAAGTCCGTTGTTGTACATGGAGGAATAGTTTTAGAAAATGCCTCTAAATCAAAAATTCTGGTTCTCGATAAAACAGGAACTGTGACTTTAGGTAAGCTAAAAATTGTGAGGACAATGGTTGCTAATAACTTATCTAAAGATGAAGTTCTGAAATTAGCGGGAGGCGCAGCTAAAGCTAGCAATCATCCCGTAGCTAAAGCTATTGCTGAACTTAGCGATTTAATACCTGAAAAAGCTATTGAGTATCCGGGTAAAGGAGTTAAAGCTGTTGTTAACGGGAAAACTGTTCTGATAGGGTCAAGAAGGTTTTTTGAAGAAGAAGGCGTTCACGTAAGTGGAAACTTAAAATGTGAAGTTGGTGAAAGAGAAGTCCTTGTAGCTATTAACCATAGATTTTCAGGAATAGTATGCTTAGGGGAGGAGGTTTCTAAGAATGTTAGAGAAATCATATTTTCACTTAAAAACATGGGTTTAAAACTCATTATGGCAAGCGGCGACGTTAAGGATAGAGTAGAGAAGGTAGCTAAGCTCCTAAGCATAAAGGAATACTACGCTAGTATGGGTCCTTTTGAAAAAATGGAGCTAATTAGAAGGTTAAAGACAACCTACAAGAATGTAGCAATGGTTGGTGATGGAATAAACGATGTTGAGGCATTGGCTGAAGCAAATGTAGGTATTGCTATTGGGGATTTAAGTGTAGTGTCTTCTGTAGCTGATGTCATCATGCCTAGAGGTATAGATAAGCTACCAGAATTTTTCCAAACATCGAAAAGATACATGGCCTCACTATATGTATCAATGGCTTTAGCTTTAACAATAAAACTAGCTGTTATGTTAGCTGGACTAGTAGGACTTTTACCACTCTGGGCCATTGTAGGTATAGGAGATGATGGTTCAACATTGGTGGCATTAGGGGTAATAGGATTAATGATGATTAAAAAGAAACCATAAAAGTAGTACTTTTTCGAACATTTATTTTACGTTGTTATAGCTTTCGCTAATCCTGGAGGAGCATCTATCGGTAAATTCTTAATATACCCTATTCTATACGCTATTAGTTGTAGAGGGATAATCGACGCTATTGGTGCTAATATTCTGTTAACATTAATTGTTTCTATGATTTCTCCATAGCCTTTTCCATCATGGGTTACGGTGATAATGAATGCGCCCTTATTAAGGGCTTCTTTAACTGCATGGTTGTAAAGCTCTATGGCTGAAGTTTCAAAAGGCTTTATAAATACTATTGGGTAACCCTTGGAAACAAGAACCATGGGGCCATGTCTTAGCTCTCCTAATTGCATCCCTTCAGCATGAATTAATGCTGCCTCTTTAAACTTAAGTGCTGCCTCTAACGCTATTGGATAGTTTACACCGCTACTTACTACATATAGGCTATTCCATTTAGAGAGCTTATTAGCGACTTCCTTAGCTCTTTTATCAAATATTTTCATTTTAATGCCTAATTCTTTAGCAAAACTTCTTAATTCATTAATTAGTTGTGATATCTCTTTAGAATCTATTGTACCCGTGTAAAGACCTGTGTATGCAGCCAAAATAGCAAGTGTTGTTAGTGTAGATACGAAGGTTTTCGTTGCTGGTACAGCAATTTCAGGGCCTGCTCCCACAGGTAGGTATACGTTTGATTCTAGCGTTAATCTTGAACCAACAACGTTAGTTACACCAACTATTACAGCACCACGTTGCTTAGCTAACTTAATACTGCTAATTACATCTCTTGTTTCACCACTTTGACTAATAGCTAATATTACTGTACCTGTAGACACATTTTCTAACGCATAGTAGGGAAACTCAGCAGCACTAACTACATTAACGTTTAGATTAGCTAGATCTGTAAAATAATATGACGCAACTAAACCTGCGTGAAGACTTGTACCATTACCTATTATATAAACGTTCTTTGCCCCGTAAATTATCATTGATGCAAGCCTAAGATACTTTTCCATAAGTGTGGCAGTTGTTCTAATAATAGCTTCAGGAGCTTCGTAAATTTCTTTCAACATGAAATGTGGATAGCCTGCTTTATCTACGACCCCAATAGCGTATTTCACTCTTTTTCTTTGAAGCTCCTTAACCTCCGCTAAGGATTCAATATTAATTACCCTTATTCCATCAAGGCCTATTTCAGCAGCCATGTTTTCCTCGAGAATTAATGCTTCATCAGCAAATCCATGCAAGCTTGGGATATCGCTTGAAATAAAAACACATTCTTTATCTGTACGTACACCTATAACTATAGGTTGTCCTTTATTTAACGCATACACTTTATATTTCTTCTCTAGGAGAAGTGCTATTGAGTAAATACCATGTAGTTTCTTACCTGCTAAAGCTAATGCCTTAAGGGGTTCATGGTTTTTCAAGTTTTCTTCAAGTAAATGGGCAAACACTTCAATATCTGTTCTTGATTTAAATTTATGTCCCTTTTCCGCAAGTTCTTTTCTTACCTCTTCGAAGTTTTCTATTACTCCATCGCCAACAACAGCAACCCTATTATTGCAGTCTGTAAGTGGATGAGTATTTTCATCTACAGGCCATCCTCTACTAGCATATCTGATATGCCCGAGAGCTATTTTTGAAGGTATATGAGCTAAATCAACTTTCCTTGTGACCTGTTCTAAATGCCCTGCCGCTTTTCTAATTATAATCTTTCCTTCCTTGCTTAGAAAAGCAACGCCAGCCCCATCATATCCTCGATACAGTAGTCTTTTTAGTCCTTCAATAATGGTGTTCTCCTTAATGGTGTTTTTACATATACAGCCGAAAATACCACCCATTCTTAAGTCATCTCCAACTGTCCATAATATCTAGGTAATGTTGTCAGTATATATAGTTAAGTTGAGGTTAAAATTATGCTGAGTAATGTTGCTTTTCAAATGAACAATATTTCCTCTTGTGTTTGGATAACATAAACTTGTCAATACATATTGGAAACTATTTAAATACATTATCATTGTAGGTATTAATATAATGTACAACAAGTGGTTTCAAGATAATTTTTATATTCCATTATAAAATATTATATAATTAGGTGAATGTCTTATGACCACTAAAGCCCTTACTAAGCTTGAATCAATTCTGTTGATATTAGTTGTGCTGGTATCAATATTAGCCATAGTAGGTTGGGCAAGACCTACGCAACCTGCTCAACCTTCACCAACTCAGACTGTGACGCCTAAAGCTGAGAAGCTATACTATGTGCCTATTCTAGACAAATGGATGAGTGAAGATGAAATTAAAGAGGAGATAGAGAAGGAAGGTACAATTATTGTAGCTGATTGGACATATGGTGGCTTAGTTGAAACATACCACGCACCAGCATTTAAGAAGTATGTGAAGGAACGTTGGGGTGTCGATATAGAGGTTAAGTGGATAGGTACGCAAGAACCAGAAGTTATTGTTTCATCAGTATTACAGGCGGTGAAAGCTGGTCAGCCAGCACCATACGATGTTGTAGCTATTGAAGCCCCATACTTTTTCAGAACAAAGAAAGCCGATGCCGTTGAAGCAGCAATATATGTAGGAAATCCACTAATGCCTAACCTTAAATACGTGCATCCATTCTTCCTACAGTTCCAGCCATATAGTGTAGTTTTCCAAGCAATAGACACAGCAGGTCTACTTATCAACACCGAGAAAGCTGGGTGGATTAAAGACTATACGGACTTAGCTGATCCTAGATTGAAAGGTCATGTCATATTGCCAACACCTGGAACAGTTCATTTCGCCAACTTCCTGGTAAACTTAGCTCTAGCTATGGGTAAGAATTACAAGAGCCCGCAAGAAATGGAGGAAGTAATTAAATTTGCTACTGAGAAAATACATCCCAATGTACTAAGATATACTGTTTCAGAAGCCGAAATAATAGAGTATCTAGAGCGTGGAGAAGCCTGGGCTGTTGCTTGGTGGTGGTACCTAGCGCCAGTTGAGGCTGCAAAAGGCTACCCAATAGAGAGAGTTGCACAACCTCAAGGCAACGTATTCATACCCGGTATTGCCTGGATACCGAAGAACGCAAAGCACCCAGTATTAGCACAGATATTCATAGACTTCCTAATGAGTCCGAAGTTCTGGTTTGCACTAGACTTCCCGCAGTACAGAGAATCTAAAGAAGACTTCCTAATGTTACATCAGAACCTACTAAACGACACCAACTTCGACCTATTGCCAGACTGGATTAAGCCGATATATCCGAAGATATACCCGTATCCATTAGATAAAATGTACGAATGGTATGTCTTCCCAGATTACGAGTACATAGAGGAGCATACCGAAGAATGGTCTAATTTGTACAAACAATACGCTGGCTTAACCTAAGGGAAGCTAACGATGTCTTAGAAATGACAAAATAAACTAATAAAGTATTTTTCTAATAACCCCTTTTACTTTAAGCATAAATACTTAGTCACATAGTCAGTATAGTCGGTAAGCCAATCACATAGGGAAGGAGAATGTTACCGTTTAAGGTAACTAATAGCCGGATTTATAAAATAGGAATATATTTAGCATTAGCCCCGACAATAGTGTACATAACATTATTCTGGATAGTTCCAATAATCCACATATTTATCATAAGCTTAACATTAAAGGATACTTTTATTTTAGGATCGCCAGTATTTGTTGGTTTTAAAAATTATGAAGAAGTATTTTCAATGTATACTCAGAGCATAAGAAACTCTATTATTCTCCCATTGTCTGCTGCTTTTCTAGATCTATTACTCGGTTATCCTTTAGCGTATCTACTTGTAAGAAAGAAGATACTATTTCAAAACGTTATTAGGGCCTCTCTAGTATTCCCTTACTTTGGCGATTTATACATATCGTATGGTTTATGGAATATGTTTCTTCCAGGAGGATTATTTGACATATTTTACTATATATTTGGGATAACATATAGGCAAATTCTCTATACACACTACGCTGTAATATTAGGTTTCTCTATATTTACTCTACCATTCATGGTTCTTTACATTTCATCAAATCTGCAAGAAATAAGCCCTACTTTAGAGGAAGCTGCTTTAACTCTTGGAGCTACACCAGTTAAAATGTTCTTTAAGGTAATTTTACCTCTTACGTTACCAGGTGCAATAGCTGGTTTCCTAGCGTGTTTCGGATGGAACTTAGGCGGATACTTAATACCATTACTTCTCGGAGGACTTGAAGCAGGCAATGTTATCACTGTGAAAATAGTTCACTTAACTTTGCAAATCCATAATTACAGTGTTGCAGCAGCATTAGCTGTAATACTTACTTCAATGACTATATTTACAACATACCTTACATTTAAGATTACGAAGGTGTTTAAGTAATGCCTAAGTTTAAGCTTGAAAAAATAGACATGCCTATATTAGCCAAGATAATTTACATAATATTGATAATGTTCATTATAATCTCACCTTTTGTCTTCATATTTTATAGAGCAATTACATTAAGAAGACCTACAGGTATAGAGTTTGTTGGGTTAAAGTTTTTCTCGGAAATTACTGAAGATTATTGGAGAGCGTTAGGTAATTCTCTAATGGTAGGTTTTCTCGTTTCACTTTTTGATTTCATTATAGCGTTTCCGCCAGCATATATTCTTAGCAAATATGATTTTAAGTTTAAAAAACTACTTACTGCAATACTTGTTGCACCTATGTTTACACCCGACGTAGTTGCAGGTGTTGGATTATCAGCAGTTTACTTTAGATACTACAACCTCTATGGTACATTGCATGGTACGGTGCTTGGACTAGCATCAACAAGTTACCCTATGATGTTATTGCCTCTTTTAGTATCTATAAAGAATCTTGATCCAACATATGAAGAAGCCGCAAAAACCCTTGGTGCAACATCATTTCAAACAATAATTAGGGTTATACTACCCCTTATAGGGCCAGGGATTTTCAGCGGCTTTCTTCTAACATTCGTGTGGAGTATAAATAACTACTTACTTCCACTATTCATCACAGGACCAGGTATAGACCTCTTGGCTGTGAAGCTATATTCCGACATTAGATGGTGGGGTCTCTTAGGTAGGGTAGCTGCAGAAGCATCAATATTGCAGCTAGCTACATTCAGTGTAATGTTACTATATTTGAAGACCCTTGGAACCAAGTATTTAAGCGGCTTTTCCTTCTAACATTTTTGCTTAGGTGATTATGTGTCAGAAAGTGCTTCAAGAAATACCAAAATTATAGTTTTGATTATTGCAATGTTTCTTTTCGCATCAATAATTTTAGCAAACATACCTATAGGACGCTGGAAACAAGTAGGCTACTATATTACCGTAGAATCGGATGACACATGTTTATCAGTAAATGACGAAATTAAAATAGTAGTTAATGGTTTATTGAATTATTCTAAGTTAAAAGTAATAATTAGTCCTTCAAAATATTTTGAAACATATGATATGTTTTCTTCGGATAAAAAAGCCATAATCAAAGTAAAGGTACGTGGCCAAACGAAGGAGGCAAAAGAGTTAGGGGGGAATATTATTATTACAGACGATGTTACTGTAATTAATGAAACTTTCTATTTCTCCCTAGGGTGCACCATAAGACCTGTTCTGAAGAGCGAAGCCATAGAGATATTTTTTATTAATAAAACATTTGTTAAAATATGGCATTGGTTCATTAAAGCCCCCCATAAGGCAAAGTATAAAGTTTTCATTGTTCCACATGTACGCAATTTTAACTTAATGAAAGACTATTTAGAACTACAAGTATTTATTAAACGTGTTACACTGAGAGACAATGTGTGGTGGCCGTTGCGAAACTATGGAATATATATTGTTGGCAAGAGCGTTTCTGATTTAATTACTGTAAAAGATGCATTAAAATATTATTTAGTAAATGTTACTGAGTGGCCTGAATGCACTAATGGAGTTACTATAGCATATTCAGGTATTGTTACCCCGTATTATGGTGAGGGCTTTATTACTTACAATCTTACATTCGGTTTTACATCACCATCAGTAATCTATGTTATAACCCCTAGTAGTTGGAGGATAAAAGCCATACTGTTAAATAATGAACCAATGAGTATGGAAAATTGCATATACGCTCCAAAGGACTTCAGCTGTTACTTAGTAAGGATTAATAAAGCTATACTAAATAGTTATGTAATTAGTGTAGTTTTATTTACTTCTTAAAAACTGCTGTTCTACTGAAGGCAACATATATTCTTGAACCTACATCAAGATTTATGTACTTAAATCTTCTCTCACCATATACGTCAACCTTTATGGGCTCTTTATATCCTATGTCAATTTCAAGTCTAATGTATGGTCCCACAAATATTTTCTTAGTAAGTGTCCCCTCGATTACATTGAGATATTTTTCTTTAAGTAGTTTAAGTTCCTCAGTGCTTCTCGCTACACTAATGTCCTCAGGTCTAATAGATACTACTACTTGGCTACGGGGCTTCAGATCTCCTCTGACATGAGCTTTTAAAACAAGGGATCCTGTACTTATCTTCGCAAAGTATTTACTTTCATCAATGTCCTCTATAACTCCCTCGATGAAGTTACTTGACCCTATGAAGTCAGCTATGAATGGGGAGAGAGGATTAGCATATAGCTCTATAGGTGTTCCTTTTTGCTCAATTCTTCCATTATGAAGTATGTATATGTAGTCTGCTATTGCGAAAGCCTCTCCTTGGTCATGTGTCACATATATTGCGGTCTTTCCTGTTTCCTTTTGTATCCTACGGATTTCGAATTTTAATTCCTCTCTCAATTTAGCATCTAAGTGACCTAATGGCTCATCAAACAATAGTACTTTGGGATCAATAACTAGAGCTCTAGCAATAGCTATTCTTTGTGCTTCTCCTCCACTTAGTTGATGAGGCTTTCTTTTCTCATAGCCTTCTAGTCTAACTAATTTAAGCA
>CAZLZO010000026.1:15032-19860 GCA_964564025.1 uncultured Desulfurococcales archaeon | reverse complement strand
GGGGAAGACTAGAATTCGGAATAGGAGCATGCTGGTATTGGGAGGATTTCCAAAGATTTGGAATACCGTTTCCCCCGCTTAAGCAGAGGCTTGAAATGCTTGATGAAGCTTTACAAATAATTAAGAGCATGTGGACTGATAAGGAAACATGGTTTAAGGGAAAATACTATAAGGTTTATGGTGCAATAAACTACCCTAAACCATTACAGAAACCCTACCCACCAATAATGGTCGGTGGTTTTGGAGAAAAAATAATGGCTAGAATAATAGCTAAACACGCTGATAAATCTAATTTCTTCGGAACACCTGAGGAGTTTAAATGGAAAGTTTCTATTCTAGAAAAGCGTTGCAAAGAAATCGGGAGAGACTGTAGTGAAATAAAGAAGACAATAGCGATAACAGCAGCTATTTTTGAAAGCGAAGATGAACTTAGAAAATTCATTAATGAAATGTACGCGTTAGGGTTTTCGGTAGAGGAGTTTTTGAGGAATTCTCTAACAGGAACACCGGACAAAATCGTTAGTAGAATAAGGGAATATATTAGGGCAGGTGTTGAAGAATTCATAATATACTTTAAAGATGCCGAGTCAATTAAGCCCTTAGAAGTTTTTGCTGAAAAAGTTATACCCTCAGTAGATTAGTCTTAAATGCATCCTAACTTTTTCCTTAATAAGATATCGTAACTACTATGTTTAGAATACTTAACTTTCAATGTAGTTTTAATGAAGACTTATTAGGGAAAATCTAAATATAGATTCGTAAGACGGTGATTGAGGATAAACATTATTGGATAGAGAAGTTCTGGATGGAAGATACTTAGTTGTTTCTCTTACAGTAGCTGGTTTCCTTATTGTCCAATACTTCATTACTAAAAACGTTTTCTCAATAACATCGGCAGGTTACACTTTAGAATTCACTATTGGAGAACTTGTTTTAGCAACAATACTTATCATAGCTTTTATTTCATGGCTTAGGACAAGCATTTTCTACGGGCTCTCAAGTTCTTTTGGAAGATTCTTTTCAGGAGTAATGGTTTTCTTAGGTTTAAAAGCTATAGCGACATTAGCTTATATTTTAGGCTACGTTGTTGGTGAAGTTTACGGTATTTTCTGGTTAATACATCACTTCTTCAATGTTGCCTCTTACTTACCACTTTACGCTTCATTAATTATAGTTGTTTTTGAAAGCCATAATCTCTTAAAGTCTCTTGCATCTCAGGATAGAGTGTATAGTTGGGTTATAACGTATGGGTTACCTGCTATAGTTTGGCTTTACTTCATATTTTTCGTTTTCAAAACCCAAGCACCCTATTTGAAACCTGAAGCTATAGTTTCATTCGTTACTTCAACTGTTTACTTTATGCTCGACATTATAACCTTGGTTCTTCTAGCTCCTCTCCTATCATCGAGGTTTAGGGAGGGTCTTTTGCAACGCTCTATTGAGGGAGCAATATTAGCTATTGTAGCTTTTTCCTTAGCCGATATTTTTGGAAACGCAATATTCATTCTTGGAGAACATGGTTTACTACATGTAATTTCATGTTCAATATATGCTTTAGCATATCTTTTAATAATACCTCCATCACGTGCTCTTCTAGGTGCTGTTGAGAAAACAGGTAAGGCTGTTGCTAAAATACGTAAGGAACCTAGAGTTTACGAGATCTCAGGACTTACGGACGCTTTAAAAGCTATTATTGGTAGGAGAGTTGAAGACGTTTTTAAAGCGTTAGGTATTGATTCTGGAGGAACAACTATTGGAGAAACGGAGTTAATTAAGCTGAAGAGAATGCTTGAAACAATACTTAGCAAGCCTGTGGCTGAAAGAATTCTTGAGAAACATGTTAAACCATTAGGTGTAGAGACTGTAGGTGTTGAAGAGAAAATATCTGCTAAAACAAGCGAAGCGATATCTGTAGATACTTTAGAGCTAAATAGTATGAGCATTAAACTATCAGATCCAATGTTCGTGTCGGACATTGTTTTGAATTCTAAAACTGAAAGTGTTAAGAAATTTAGGGTTGTAGGGATAGACGTTAGAGAAGTGTTTTCAAAAATGGTTTTAAGGGAAACTGGAAACTCATTCTTACTAATAATTTCTTCGCCAAACGATTTCGAATCAAAAATACTTATAGACCATGGGAGAATAAGGGCTGCAATGGTTAAGAAAGCTGATGGACACGTTCTCCCAGGGTTTAGTGCTCTACAGTTTCTCGGAAAATACGTTGGAGAAGTAGAAGCCATTTTACTTAGAATTTCGAAGAAGTAAGCTATGTATCAGACACCATCACTTCCAAACCCATGGTAGTAGGGTTTTTCTACAGGGATTCTGGAAATTAGGTTTATAGCTAAGGTAAGGTGCTTACGTAATGATGTATGCTAGTTGGAGAGACATTTACAAAGTAGTTCGTAAATCCGATGTAGTGCTTGAAGTTGTTGACGCTAGAGTACCTGACATTACAAGGTCCCATGCTTTAGAGAGAATCATTAGTAAGGAGGGTAAGAAGCTACTTATAGTTATTAATAAAGCAGACCTTGTCCCTAGGAGCATTGCTGAAAAATGGAAGAAGCTTTTCGAGGACCAAGGATACTCTGCAGTTTACGTTAGTGCAAGAAACCATTTAGGTACAAGAGTTCTTAGGGCTAAAATAAAGAGTTTAGTGGATAAGCGCGGAATAGTTGCTTCAGTAATAGGGTATCCTAAAGTGGGTAAGTCAAGCATTATTAATGCTTTGAAGGGTAAGCATTCAGCACAAACAAGTCCCATACCTGGTTCGCCAGGCTACACTAAACATATTCAACTTTACAAGGTTGATCCAAGAATCTACATTATAGATACTCCAGGCGTAATTCCCCCTAAGGGTGAAGACGTTTTCGCAATAATTAGAGGTAAAGAACCTGATTCGTTCAGGGACCCTGTTAAACCTGCAGTATCTTTCATAAAGTTTCTAATGGAAAACTATCCTCAACTACTCAGTAAAACATACAAGGTTGAATGTGAAGATCCCTACAGTTTTCTTGAAAACCTAGCTTTAAAGAGGGGATGGATTTACAGGAAAACTAAGGAGCCTAATATTGAGGAATCAGCTAAACTAATTATAAGGGATTGGCATAGGGAAAAAATTGTAGTGTTCAGCAAGCCTGAATTGCCTCTTTCAGAAATTCTTAAAAAATATGTTAAGCGCAGACGAGAACTTAGCGTTTAATAGCTAAAACAACTTCTACAGGTAGCTTGTAAAGAGATTCCTCATGTTCCTCTTCAACTTCGAAGCCTGCTTCTTCAACAAGTTCTTTCGAATTTATTGGTTTACAATTCACTATGGTTGGAAACATTTTATTTAACCATTTATAAATGGTAAGTGTTTTGCATGGCTTATTTTGAAGCGAAATAACTAGGAATTTACCGTTTCTTCTAAGAACCCTTAAAATCTCCTTAAGAGCTACTTTAGCTTCATCCTGGCTAAGTATTTCAAGGGTGAAAATCATTGTAACTAAGTTGAAGCATTCATTTCTAAACGGTAAGTGTGCGGCATCAGCTAAACATAGCTCCACATTGCGGAACAGGTTTTTCTTAAATATTCTGCGCTTAGCTGCTTTAACCATGCCTTTTGAAGCATCTACTCCGTAAACCATTTTGCATCGCTTAGCAAACCACTCAACAACTCTACCAGTACCGCAGCCAACATCTAAAACAGCTTCTTCCTCGCTTGGATTTAGAAGTTTAATTTTACTCTCAATAAGTCCCCATTCGAAAGAGCTTAGTAAATCATAAATTTTGCTAATGAAACTATAGAATTCAGCGATCCTCGCTTTAACATGCTGTTCTTTCAATTTAAACGCCTTCTCAACCACTGTAGCTTTAGTTTCACTGCAGCTATTGAGGTTTACTTTACAAAAGCTTTTCAAAGCTTATTTATTCGCTTTGTTTTGAAATAATTGAAGGTGAATGTTATGGCTGAACTTTTCAAGGTTGTAGAAGAACATGTTGATTGGGGGTTAAGTGTTTTAAAGAAGTTTATTGAAGTTCCAACAGTTAATCCTCCTGGTGAAAACTATAGGGAGTTTGTGGATTTAGCGTCAAAAACACTTGAGGACATGGGTTTTGAAGTCGATGTTTACGAGGTCCCTGAATATGTTGTTGCTAAGTACTATTCCGAATACGCTAAACACCCTAGATACATAGTTATTGGGCGCTTAGGTAGCGGTAAACCTGTTGTTCACTTTAACGGACACTACGATGTTGTTCCTCCAGGTTCAGGTTGGAGTAAGGATCCGTTTAAACCTGTTGTGGAAAACGGTAAACTCTATGGACGTGGATCAGCTGATATGAAGGGTGGAATTGTTGCTTCTTTAGTTGCTATTAAAGCGTTTAAGGAAGTTTATAGGGAATTTAGCGGCTCAGTGGAAGTGGCTTTAGTACCTGATGAGGAAATTGGTGGAGAAACAGGAACAGGATACTTGGTTAGGGAGGGCCTGTCTAAACCAGACTATGTTGTTATCGCCGAACCTAGTGGTTCAGGAAACGTTTGGATAGGTCATAGAGGTGCTTTCTGGTTTTACGTTGAAATTTACGGGAAACAAGCTCACGGATCTGCGCCTTGGCTTGGCATTAACGCTTTCGAATACATGGTTAAAGTAGCTCAAAAGCTCATGACAGAATATAAGAGTTTAATAGAAAAGAAAACAAGCTCATACATTTACGATGATCCGAAAGGAGCTAAGCCCACAGTAACCATAGGAGGCGAAGTTAAGGGAGGAGCTAAAGTAAATATTGTTCCAGGGTATTTTGCTTTCTCAGTGGATAGGAGGCTTATTGTTGAGGAAAAACTTGA
>CAZLZO010000026.1:0-14932 GCA_964564025.1 uncultured Desulfurococcales archaeon | reverse complement strand
GTAGGTGCTTTGAAAACAGGTAAGCCTGAGCCATGGCCTAAAGTGGGTTTCGAAGTTGGAAAGCTTGTTGCTAAAGGAAAAGCGGACATGGGAATAGTAATATGCTACACTGGAACAGGCGTTTCAATCGCAGCAAACAAAGTTAAGGGGGTAAGAGCTGCTCTCGTAACCGACGCAAAAAACGCTGAAGGAGCAAGACTATGGAATGACGCAAATGTTCTGGCTTTAAGTGCTAGATTAACAACTGAGGAATTAGCTAAGGAAATAATTGAAGCATGGTTTAAAGTGGAAAAGCCTGATCCAAGTGAAAAGGAAAACATAGAGTTACTTAAGAAAATAGATGAAGAAAGATAGCAACTACTAACACTATCCTTTTATGGAAGAATAACGATTTACTATTACCTTAGTCAATAACTAATGTTCATAATGAAGTATGTTATTATTTTTAACATGCTTTATTTCAATAGGGCTTATAATGTATTGGTTCTAACATCTGCTACAGTAGTTATCCTTATAACTATGTGGAATAAGATATTCCACATGGTGAATTCCGTGGAGTATGAGGTGAGCATTGACAGGCAAGGTAGAATAGTTATTCCTGCCCCTATACGGAAAGCTCTTGGAATAATTGGTGGCGGAAAATTACTCTTAAGATTAAGGAATGGTAAAGTAGAGCTTATACCTGTAGATAAGAGCCTTGAAGAAAGAGTTAGTAGGTGGGTGGAAGAGGTGTTAAAAACCAAGGTGGAGCCGTTTTCCGAAAAAGTGAAGGAGGAATGGAAGTGGGTGAGTAAGGATTATGCTGAACGTAAACTTGGAATACTCTGAAGGAGTAGTTGACGTTAGCATTATTGTTCCAATGTGTTTCGAAAACCCCCTCAAGAAGCTTGCTACAGAGTTTTTAGGGGATGTTTTAGCGTTAAAAAGAAAAGCCACTATACCTTTAACAGCAGTTCTCGGAGCATACCATATAGTTACTAATTATCTTAAAGCACCTAGACGGGCTGTTAAGAAAATTCTTGTTGAAATGCTTGAGACAAGGTCTCCAGCCTTCTACCCTAAAGTATCTCCGGCATTGGCCATGGAAGCTTTAGATGTAGCTACCACATATAGTATTGAATCATGGGATGGCTATCTTGTTGCATTAGCACAACATCTTAAAACAAAAATAATTTACACTCTCGATAGGGAATTAGGGAAGGTAAGTGAAATAGTTACGGTAAATCCGTTTCCAGAACAAGAAGTTAAAAAATACCATCAATATATGCGGTTACTGCTGAAAAAGCATAGTGCGTATACGTAGGGGCCAAAATCTTCGTATAAGATGTTCTCTTAAGAGCTTTTTGTCGAACTCTTCATTGCTGGATGTTGTTTTTAATGTTCTCATTTTAAGAGTTAATACTGGATGTAATGAGTCTTCTTTCTGTTTTAGTGATGTTCTGTAGGTTCATGTGCCTCCTCAAGTTTTCCCCGAGTAAGCAGTGTTAGTGCTTTTTCAATGGTGATTTTACCTTTCATTTTAGGTAGTTTGAATATTTTAACTCCTGAATCTCTTAGAGCATAGAATGCTCCGTGACCTATTTCTGAAACAATAACAGCATCCACGTTGTGCGATAATAGCATACTCACAATACCGTGCCCTTTACCTCGCTCATGAAGAACATATGGATTCCTAATAACATCTAACACCTTAAAGCCTTCACCGAAAACCTCCGCTAAAACAAAATATGGCGCCCTACCGAAATGCGGAAACACATACAGTTCATTACCAACCCTATATGCAGGCAAAGCCGCTTTCACAAAACACACCTCACACATCCTAAGTAAGCTCTTACCACACTTAAACAATCTCTTAAACATCTCCAAGGGGAAACAATTGTTTCATAGAAGATACTTTAGCTTAAAATGGGAATCCTCATATAATGGTTAAATTTTAAATATTAAGGTTTGAGGTTAGTGAAAGATTAGATTAAATATCTCTGTAAAACTAGGGTGAGTAAGAGGGAGGTTATTATTCCTAAGAAGATTGTTGATGCTATGAAGCTTCATGAAAGACAAAAGGTTAGAGTAAAGGCTGTTGGTGATGAAATAGTTATTAAACCTATAAGGGATGCCATATGGCTTGCTCTTTACAGCAAGAAAATAGGTAAAATAATGCCTGAAGAAGTAGAAGAGGAGAGCATTAGTAGGCAGGAAAAGTTCTCCCAACACTAAGCTACTTAACATGCTTTTCAATCTTGCCAAGAAACTACTTGGAGTATGTCGTAGCTACCTATTTTCCGCCTAAAAAATAATTTATGTAGGATAAAGAGTTCCTTTCCCACTAAGTACCTTAGCTACCTATTCTACGACCGTTCTAGCAGTGTTTGGTAAAACTCCCTTAGTATACCTCGACGATCATGAGGTCTTCCAGCATTAGTGATTAAATTGTGAATATAAAAACTACCACTAATAAATCTGCAATAGTGTTAACTGAAATAAACCTATGTGACATTCCAACTAATATATCGTATTGATTTCTGTAGTTAAACTTATATGTTTTTATGTTAAAATTATTAGCAATAGGTGGATATGTTGAGAACAATAGTTAAACTTGGTAAAAAAGGGATTATAGTTTTGCCTAAAGGTATTAGGGAGGCCATAGGTGTTAATGAGGGCGATAAGCTCGTTGTTAAAGTTGAGGGCGATAAGCTTGTTTTGAAGCCTCTGAAACCCTTAGTGGTTGATGTAGATCCGGGCGTTGTTAGAGAAATTTTAAGAAAAGAGAGAAAGTTAGAGGAGGAGAGAATTGCTAAATTCTTACCCGGCAAATGAAAGGTTAGTTGTTGATACAGGTGTGTTTGTAGAATATATTCAGGCTAGGGCTCCTCTGAGAAGTAATGTTACCAAACTATTCAGCGAAGCAATGGAGGAGAGAATTGAGCTTATAGCTAACTGGTTAACGCTTAGCGAAGTATTCTATGTTGCCTCTAGAATTTATGAGTTCGCAAAGGTTGAAAAACCCAATGAAGAAGCTTTAAACTACATTGAATGGCTTAGAACCTTCGTTAAAGTCGTTGATACAAATATGGGAGTGGCTTTGAAAGCAGCTGAATTAAAGAAGCAATTAAAACTATCCATTTTAGACTGCATAGTAATAGCTACAGCAAAAGAATATAAAGCAAAACCACTCTTCAAACACTTAGAAAAAGAAATGAAACCTGTAGAAGGGGAGTTAAGAAAACTAGGCGTAATATTTCTAAGCGAACTAAAACATTCTAATATACGATGATTAAAGGGCTAAGCTACTTTGCTTACGTATTTACCTGCTTTTCTCAAGTACAGTTCTGCTTCTTCGGGTTTTAACAAGTGTAATTCGAATGGGTGGTAGTAGGGTAGGTTGAGTTTTTCCTCTATTAATACCTTGATTTTTCCTCTTTCAACTATTCTTTCGGGGACACTCTTGGACACTATTAAGATGTCTACGTCGCTTCCAGCTACGTAGTCTCCCCTAACAACACTTCCAATAACGTATACTTCAGCATCAGACATTAGTTCTTTAGCTACCTTAGCTATTTTACTAACCCATGCCTTCCAGTTCTTAAGCATTTTAACTCTCTGCAGTAGTGTATTAGTAAATAAGCTCATTTCTTCTTCCCTACAGCTTTATCGACAACGCTTATGGTTTCCCTAACTAATTCAACCATGTCTTCAGCGTCTTCTCCACTATATTCTTTAACAAAGTATCTAGCCATTAAATATGCATCTTCAAGAGCTGAAAGCCTTACCCTATTTTCTCTAATGAAACCTTCTAACTCACTAGATTTTAAAACTTTAACAAGCTCACCTAACAGTCTCCTTATGCTGTGTGTTCTAGGGTAATCGCCAACGATTTCAAGTAGAACAGATTTCAAGTAGAGCTGAAGCGGCTGTTCAGCAAGGAAACATGCAACATCATAGGATTTTCTTTCTAAAGCAAACTTAGCTTCCTCTAGAAACCTTAAAGACCTCTTCTTAAGAACTTCGATTTCAACTCTATGAATACTCATTCCTTACCCACATAACTCAATCCCATCTATCCTATTTAAACATACTAAGCTAGAAGGAGTTTCGTAAAAATACTCAGTTCTAGTTTAAAGAAACATAATTCGTGTTTTAAGGTATTAGTAGGTTTAGAATTGGTAGGAAAGCCAGAAATGCAAAGGTTAAGGTAACTGTGGCTCCAGCGACTAATTCGGGTTTCCACCCATGTTTTTGAGCCATCAGCGTATTCATGACTGCAGGAGGCATCATTGAAACCACTATTAACTGTAAGCCGTCAAACCAGTCGATACCTACCGCCAAAACTGTAGCGTAGGAGACTAGAGGTGCTACTATGAACCTGTAAATTCCAGCCGTCAAAATGAAGTATATGTTGCTTTTCAGCACTTTTAAACTTAAAGGTAACCTAGCGCCAAGAGTGAATATAGCGGAGTAGCTTAGTAAGGGCGGAGCCCACCATAGTATTGAGGAAACATGAGGTATTATTTCCGATGCAAAATAGTGTCCAATAACGCCCACTACAAACCCTACTATAGCTGGGAGTGTAAGGATTTTTCTTATTGAAAACTTCTTTAAAGCCATGAAGTCCGGTAGTGCAACGTTTAAAGTGAGAGTGACAAGTCCCATCATTGAAGCTACCCTGATGGTGTTGAATAAAGCCATGCTCACGGGGAACCCTAAGAATACGCTGTTAGGGAATATGCTGGTTAACACCAATGCTTCCACATATCCTCCTTTACGTTTCCCAGCAATGCGTTTAACTGAAGCGAAAGCTAAGGTCATGAACAGTAGGAAAGATAACGCTATCCAAACATCAGTTACAGCTAAACCTCTCTCCACATATGTTTTAACGAAAGCTAAGGGTATGAGAACATAGTATACGGTGTTAACAAGTTTCTTCACAACCTTTTCAAACTCCTCCGCTAAATTCAAAATCCTTTTGAAAACAACTTGAGCAACAAAACCCACCATAATCAGCGTAACAAGCAACACCACTTCATCCATACTAAACACGCTCCCTCCATTAGCTTCTACCTTGAAACCTGTGCTAGCTTCCTTTGAAAACAGGCTTAACTAGAAACAGGGCCATGTTGTAAACCATTAGTTAACCCTAGTTTATAAGAGTTAGCTACAATAAGTACAGCATAAATTTTTATGAAGCACAGTAGCACGCTTAACCCATATGATAGCTGAGAACATGAAGAAAAACAGAGAACTAACAATGTTAATTAAGAAAATAGCTATGCCAGAGTTTCTTCAAGAATACAGTGATAACTTTTGAAAGGCTAACGGGAATGATAAAGGGAGGATGCTAAATACAGCAATGTCGATGTTCCGGTAGCAAGCTTAGTGGAAAATTTAAGGAGTCCAAAACCACTGGAACACTTCACTTAAAATGGGTGGGAAAACTGTATTTCGTAGGAAAATAGGTGCTGTGATAAGCTTACTTCTTAAGTTATGTAGAGTTCTTTAAGTCTAAGGATTTTTATTCCAAATTTTCCTACATAGTTCTTTACAGATTCGCGAAGTAGATGCTTATCTTCGGAAACCATGTTTACTCGTTTCATTAGAGCTGAAGCTAGGTTTACGGCATCCGATGCGTACAAGTTTAACACCACTATTAATTCCTTTGCTTTCTCCAACAGAGAATGTACAGACATTACCTCTATGAAGCCTAGGTTCGCCATTTCCCTTAGCACATTATGGACTTGAACCACTTTATCCTTGGTGAAGCCTGCTTTTGCAAGACCTCTTACAACTTCTAAAAACACCCATTCAGACATTACTAGAACAATGCTTCCTGAAAGAACATTGTCTCTAAGCGTTAAAGCTTCTCCCTCAAACTCTTCACCCTTCTTAAACCACTTAACAATTACGGAGGAGTCTACAGCTACCCTAACAGTCAACGCTCATCCTCCTCTTCATGAGTCCCCACAACAGCCATAGTAACACTAGGCAACTCCTCAGTTCCCTCCCTAATTTCATCAATTCTCCTCCTTAACTCCTCAGCCCTATAGTGCCTAATTAAAAACTTTAACGCATACGTGAAAGCTTCAGTCTTACTACTAAAGTAACCTTGCTCAACAAGCTTCTCCACCTCACGCACCAAATCCTCATCCAACTTAAGGTTCACCTGCACCCTACCCATACCATCAACCCCAACAGTGTAGATTAAGAATATAGCTTATAAATCTACCTATAATATATAATTTTAAGGTCTTCCAAAATAACCTCTCAAGCATTTCCCCATGCTAACATAGGTGTTGATGTTGAGACACTTAGAATGAAACCGGTTAGTGCTGATATTAAAGAGTTAAACTCATGGATACTAGTTTATGGGTTTAAAGTTTTTGTTGAAAATTAGGAGGAAAGAGGTTTTCGATTTTGCTTAAAGGTTTACGTGAAGCTATGGGTTAGAGGAGGGTGACGAGGTTATTATTAGAGTTGTTGGTGATAGAATTGTTATTGAGCCTCTACCTGATAATCCCTTTAAGGTTTTAGGGGAAGTTATTGGAGAACCTTACCGTGAAGAAGAGGAAAAGAAGGCTACTGAATGGCTGGTGCAACATGCCAATCGCTGATACTGAGCTACTGTTTCTTTTAAGTCCAAAAGATCCAAGATATAAGTTTGCATTAAAAACTATTAGTGAATTGAAAGGTAAACTACATGTGCCCGAATGTTGCTCTTTTAGAATACGAAATAACCCTTAAATCGCGCGGTAGAAGTTTTTCGCAAGTAAGGAGAGCTTTAGCATGTTTGAAGAAAATATTTATTGACTACAGTATTCACGAAGTATCTTCTCTAAACACAGATTCACTACTACTCCACCTAGACCCCGTGGAAGAACATGGGCTAAGCTTCTTCAACAGCCTAATAGCAGCTTCAGCTTTAAGAACAGATGAAACCATAGTATCTGATGGCAAAGCATTCGATAAAGTCAAAGAACTAAAACGAATACCCATATCGGGCAAAAAGGTTTAGGCTAAAATGAAGGTTAGAGGTGATGAGGTCCTTAAAGAAGCTAAGTATGAAACCTATAGATTAAGTGCAGTAATAGCTTTTGCCCGTGAAAGACAAGGCTCCAATAGTATCAGGTGTTATAAGGCTTAGTGTGTGCTGTAGCAAAAGAGAATATGAGGCTATGTAGTAGAGATGAAATATTAGATAGAATACCTTTTACGTGCTCTAATTTCTAATACTCTCTTGAGAGCTTAAATCTTAATTAAAAGCTGATAGAGCTACTTTAGGTAGTGTATTATGGTTTCTTCTATTCTTTTGCCGTTCAGTTTTTCAAAGTCTTTGTCAAAAGTGTAGAAGTGTCTGTACTTCTCATGCACTGCTGTAGCTAGTATTAATGCATCTATTTCTGGAAGTTTATGATCCTTCCTCACGTATGAGGCTTTGACACATATGTCTTGGTTTATGGGTATGATCTTGAATAGACTATGTAGGGGCTTCTTAATCTTAACGAATTTGTCTTCAACATTGAATTTAACGCTGTACATGTGGATTTCATGTATAGATATTATTGATATGGCTTTTGAGGCATGTTTCTTAAGCGCTTTTCTAGCTGTTTCGAACCTATTTTCCTCTCTAAATAGGTAAGCTATTAGGATGTTTGTATCATAGAATGCCCTATCATCTCTCACCATGTTTCCTTTCCCTATCAAGTTCCTCAGCTAAGTCTTTCAGAGTATAGCCTGGGTTAAGTGAACCCGCTAATTCATCAACACCTAGAACCTTTTCAACAACAACCCTATTATCTTCATCAACATATACTTTGACGTAGTCTCCAGGAGTAATTCCCAGCTTATCACAGACTTCCTTAGGCAAAGTTATCTGCCTCTTCCTAGTAACCTTCACAATACCCACACTATACCACCAAAAACAATAAGACAAAAGTACAACTATATAAAAGTACTACCCCATAGGAGTAAGATTAAGTAACCCACTAACCCCCATCCCCCATAACAGGAACACAAGTATTCCTCACAGGAATTTTACACGTATCCTTAACTCAACTTCCCACCGAACATACACGAAATAAGCCAACACCACCTTGCCCCCTGTTTCTCTTACGAGAACTTAAGAGTCATGGTTCATGAGAATTAGTTGATTCCTCCTCTAAAGAACAAGATTTCCCCAGCGACATTTTATAAGAGATAGTTGCTATCGCTAGAGCTATTGTTGAGAAACCTAGGCTTTTCATAGGTGATGAACCACTATCTAATCTAGATGATTACACAGCTAAAGAAGTCATTAAAACACTAAAGAATATGGCTGAAGAATACGGCTTAGAAGTCTTAATAACTACATCAAATTTAGAAGCTAAAATAGATTCAAACAAAAACCTACTACTTATTAAAGGCAAACTATACTCCTAAAACCTATAATAGAAATTGAAAAACAATAATATGTTAAACATATATTTCTACTTTAATATAGAATCACATGTTCCAACATTTATGATTAGAAAATATATTTTCCAAAAATTTTATTCTAAACAATTGTTAAAATATTTTAAAAATAAAATTAATATATACAATTTACCTAAAAGTTACACAAACCCTCTACAGCATTTTTCGTAGAAATAGGTTGCTCTAAACTTAGAGGTTTCATTACATATTTCATGTAGGGTATTTCCGCTGTTAGTACTTCCTGAAGTAATTGTTTCAAGTAATACTTCGATAATACTGTTTTTAAATGTTAAAACATGTAAGCAACATTATGTAAAGGTTAGATGAATAGTTAACTCATGTAACTCCATAAAATATAGCTGTTTAGGCTAGCTCCCGGTAAGGGTGGAAACATTGCTGCTTTAAATAATGTAATACTATGGTACTACTTTGTGAAGTATATGGTTTCAAGTAATATTGTTGTTTTAAAGTGCTCTTACATATTAGCTTGTAATGTTTAAGTTTAAATTGTAAAATTATAGTTTTTTAAATATTGTATTTCTAGAATTTTTCTAACTTCCATTTAAAGTGGGTAGAATTTATATTCCCACCGAAATATTAATTTGTAAGGTGGGAATATTGGACACCATTATTGTTGATGGAAAAGGGAGGGTATGTATTCCATCAAGTATTAGGAGGAAGCTCGGAATAGGTAAGGGAAGTAAGCTTAAAGTAAGTGTTGAAGATAATAAAATAGTTCTTATTCCTGAAAAGAACAATGTTAAATTCCTTATTAGGAGTAAGCCTTGGGGTAAAGAGGCTTTCCCTGATGCTGGAGAAGCGCTTGTATCCTAAAAGAGTAGTTGTTGACGTAATTGTTCCAGCAATATATCTTGTAAAAGACCATCCAGGCCATAAGTATGTTTACAGTTACTTAGAAAACCTCCAAAACAAGGGGGCAATGATTTACTCTCACAGCATTACCCCGTATAGAGTTCTATGGATTCTAAGTAAGCTATGGGGTTTAAATTTTAAAGAAAGCTATGAAGCAGTTAAGAGCTTTATTCAAAACGTTAAAGTAGAATATGTAGGATTAACCAGAGAATTGATCATGAAAAGCTTCGAAATAGCAGAAACACTTAAACATGACATATACGACTGCACCTACTTAGCATTAGCGTTAATGGTTAAAGCAGAAGCAATAGTAACAACAGATACGGATTTTGAAAAGCTAGCTCCCAAAATAGGTTTAAAATACGTTAACCCCGTACCTAAGGATGTTCTGAAAAGATTCCATAAATTCCCTAGCTAATTTGGTGCGGGGGCGGGGATTCGAACCCCGGATGGCCCTACGGCCAGCGGATCTTGAGTCCGCCCCCTTCGTCCAGGCTCGGGCACCCCCGCACAGGTCAGTTTATAGACTGTTTTTTGGGTAGTTAATATTTTTTCTATCTAAACTAAAACACTTAGCTTTGCCTCCTCTATCGGGGATGTTTATTCTGAGGAATACTTATTTAGGTTAGGGGGGTTACCTGGTTAGGGGGGTTACTTTTGCCAATATTTGATCCTAGACCTAAAAGTAGTTTAAGAGACTTTTTCAATATGGAGGATGAGCTTAAGGCTTTTTTGAAAGCAATTAAGTTTTCTCCTTTAACACTTGTTTTAGGCTTACGTAGATATGGTAAAACATCCCTTATTCTCACGGGTTTAAACGTTAAAGGTGTGAAATACGTTTATGTTGATTGTAAAAGTCTTCCTGCTGGAATGATTGGTCCAGGTGATTTCGCTGAGTTACTGGTTCACGCTATATCGGATTTCTCTAGGAAATACAGGAAACTTGGCTACACCCTACTTAGATTACTAAGGAACATTAAGGGTATTAGAGTTGGAGAATTCCAAGTAAGTATTGATTTAAGGAGGTTTAGCGGTTCAAGCTTAATCGAGCTATTAAATGGATTTGAAGAGCTAGGTGAAGAAGTAGTTTTAGTTATTGATGAAGCACAAGAGCTTAGAAGAATGGTTCGCTACAGAGCAGATAGCATCTTAGCTTACATTTACGATAACTTAAGGAACGTGAAAATGGTTATTTCAGGATCGGAAATAGGTTTACTCTACAAGCTACTGAGAATACAGGATCCAGAAGCACCACTTTACGGAAGAGCATATGTTGAAATTAAACTTAAAAAACTAAGTAGGGAAAAGTCACTTGAATTCTTAAAGTTAGGGTTTAAAGAGTATGGCGTAAAAGTTCCAGAAGAAATAGTTAGGTACATTGTCGACACAGTTGACGGAGTGATCGGATGGCTAGCATACGTTGGTTTCAAAATGGTTTCTCAGGGAAAATATAGTAGAGAAGTTGTCGATGAGGTTTTAAATGAAGCTTCAAAACTTGTTCTTAAAGAGCTAGAGCGCTTCCTATATTTAAGACCGTTGGCTAAGGAAAGATACTTAACCATACTTAAAGCAATAGCTGTTTTCGAAAAAGCTTCGTGGACAAGCATTTACAATTACGCTCAAGCAGAACTCGGCAAAATACCTAAACCCACGTTTAATAGCTTACTTAGAAACCTTATGGATGCAGGGTTTGTTGAGAAAGAAAACAGCACATACAAAATAAGTGATCCTATTCTTAAAAAAGCAATAGCTAAATTTAGGAAAACTTCTCTGTAAAGTAGAAATAGAATAGCTAAACCCAATAAAGTAGGTTTACTTACAATTATGGTTTAATTATTGTTCCGGGGTTCTCTTTTTTCAACAGTATATTCTCTAATAGTTCAGGTTTTGAACCGTTAAACACTATTACAGGTATTTTTGATCTTTCAATTATCGCTAAAGCTAAGGGATCTAATAGTTCGTAGCCTCCTGCCTTCATAGACTGTGTTTTCGAAAGTATCCTTCTTAGCTGAGCTACAGTTATTTCCTTCAGCAATTTAGCATCCCCGTATACTCTGGGGTCTTTATCGTAAACTCCTTCAACCCTTGTAGCTAATAGTAGAGCGTTTGCTTTGAAAGCTTCAGCTACGAGAGCAGCTACTGTTGCTGTTGACTGGCCTGGTTCGAACCCTCCCGTAACAACTATTTTACCTGTTGAGGATGCTTTAAGGAATTCCTCAACACTTCTTGGAGGTTCAGGGTATGCGTGATCTAAGCCTATAGCTGAAATTAGGAGTAATGCGTTCACACGTGTAACATATACTCCTAAAATGTCACATAAGCTTTCGGAAGCACCTATGTTACGCGCTGCTACAATGTATTTTCTAGCGTAAACTCCTCCACCAACCACTACTGCTGAAGCTAACCCTTTCTCCCTAAGCTTTTTTAGATACTCTCCATAACGTATTACCAAACCTATATTGTCAGGGTTTATTAGGTGACCGCTAATTTTCAAAACAAACCTCCTAAGAGGCTTAATGGTTAAGTTAACCTCCACTTAACTCTCCCCCAGTAAATTTAACCTAAACCTAAAGGCAAACCTTAGACTCCAAGATATTTCTGAGAAACACTATTGAAACTAATGAATAAAAACAATTGCTCTAATAGTTTTCGAAATTTTTACCTATTAAACCCTATGGGAAGTAGTTTAGGGTAAAGAAGCCTATAGTCTTTATTCTTAAGCGTAATTACTTCGTCACACAGCTAACCCCTTCAACCTTAAAAATAAGTTTGCCTCCTTCCTTAAGATTCAAAGCTGAAACAACATTTTTAAGAAAAATATATGGTATGTAGGGTGTTTTTCTACTTAAAATTATAAATTGACTCTTCAGAAACACTGAATTAAGGCTGAACCGTATACTTAGCTTTTTCTTAACCCTATTGGTTCTATGTGTTGCGCCTAAGAACTTTTAAGCTTCATGCATTAGTTAACGATTCTATTAGGGTACTGGGGAATGGTTAGGTTTGAACTTGACCCTCCGCCAGAGGATATTTTCGAGTACTCTAATGAGGAAATTGCCGAAATATTTTTAGACACATTAATGGCTGCTGGTGCTAGTGAGAAAACAGTTAAGTCATATAGGGTTGCTATAAGGGATTTCCTAAGCTTCATAGGAAATAAGCGTTTGAAAGATGTTAAACCAGTAGATGTTAATCGCTGGAAAACCCATAGGCTCCGTGAAGGTTTTAGGAGAGAAAAAAGGGGAAACGATGATTTCTTCGAAATTAAGCGTAAAAGACAGGTAACTCTCCATTACTACAGTGTTTTCGTTAGAAGATTCCTTAAATGGTTAGGGCTCCCGGTTAAAGTAGCTGTTGTTAAAATGCCTCGTAGAGGGGAGGTTCAAGCATTAACTATGGATGAAGTAGTTAAGTTACTTAAAGCTTCAAGAGACCTACTAGACATTGTTATTGTTAGGTTTCTTCTGGAAACAGGTCTTAGAGCTGAAGAAGCATTAAACATTAAAGTAGCGGATGTTGATTTTGAAAAATGCGAAGTTAAAGTTAGGAAGGGAAAGTATGGTGGTTTTAGAGTTGCTTTCTTCAGTAAGGAGCTTAGCGGAATCCTTAAGCTATGGGTTACTGTGAAAGCTTTAGGGGAAAACGACAGGTTAATTCCACTAACATATGTTGGGTTATGGAAGAGGCTTAAGAGCTTAGCTAAAAGAGCAGGGGTTAATCCTTCCAAAATTAGGCCCCATGTTTTAAGACATACTTTCGCTACTGAAGCTTTAAGGAAGGGTATGGATCTTATTTCGCTAAAGAACCTACTGGGGCATAGTGATGTGAAAATAACTCAAATATATACTCATCTCGTTAAGGAGGATTTGAGAGAGAAGTATTTTGCAGTATTCTCAAACCCCTTAAGTGGAGGGTTAAGAACATGCCCTAGTTGTGGGAGAAGTATTCCATTGGATGCGAAATTCTGCCCCTACTGTGGAATGTCTTTAGGTAGTAGGGGAAGCGTTGCTACATTATCTTAGTTGAAGTTTGAACCTAAGTATTGCAGCTACTCCTCCGAAAACATTTAGCAACTGGTTTCCTTCAACAGTTGCTGTAGAAATAACTTCTACTCTAGCACCTGTTTTCTCCGCTTTTTCAGCTAAAAGGTCGACAATGCTTTTTACTTCTTTAACTTCAACTACTCCTCCGCATTTAGGGCATTTTATTGGTTCCTCTCTTTCCAAAACTGCTTCGTCAACTATTTTTTCGGCAACTACGTTACATGATTTACATGTTCCTTTAACGAAGGCTTTCTTTAGTTCTTCTGAAACGAGAACTATGTCTGCTGCGCTTTGGTTTAGTGCTTCTACGACTTCGTTTATTCCGTAAGCTACTTTGTCTGGGTCTTTAGCTAGTAGGTATAGGAATTTTTGCATTAGCTTTCTTTCTTCAGCGTATTTGCTTTCGCTTATTAGGTCCTCAGCTTTCTCCATGAGCTCATATATTCCTTCTTCGCCACTGTATCCTATGTCGACTAATCCAACTATTTTCCTTCTCAACCTGTAGTCTAGGTAGTTTCCTTTAGCGAACTCCTCTTTTGTTGGGCCTGGTCCTCCGATGATTATTCCTTTAAGGTTTTCTTCGTGCTCTAAGAATATTTTGCTTGCATGTTCACCTACTCTTTGGTAGAATTCGTGGGCTAATTGCTCAATTATTCTTGCGAACCTTCTTTGGCTTTGCCCTCCTTGGTCGTGTTTTCCAGGTATTCCTGAAGTTAATGTTCTAACTACTTCCACTCGTTTTCCTTTAAGTAAACCTATTGTTGCTTCGTTCCTATCTATAACTATTAGTCCGTAAACTTCTTTTTCGCGAACCATTTCTTTAAGTGGTTCTACGTAGAATTTGCTATCGCACCTGTAAAGGTAGAATGGTACTGGTTCCGGAGGTATTATCATGTAGCACTCTATTTTCTCTGTTCCAGGGCCTGATCTAGGTATTGCTCCGCAGAAAACAACTAAGCCTGTTTCAGGTGCTTTCCTGAAATACTTTAGCCTCTGCATTATGCTTTCTAATGCGTCTTGAACGTTTTTCCTTGTTTGCTTAGATTTAATGTTTGCTGCTGTTCCATGTTCCTCCCTTAGTGCTGCCATTACTTCGCTTATAGCTCTTCCTGGAGGTATGTAGAGTGATATTAGCTCCGTTCCTCTACCTTGCTTTTTCTCTAAGTCTTCCAATAGCTTCTTTAGTCTAAACTTTTCAACACTAGACCTTGGCTTCTGAAGTACTTCAGCCATAATGTAGCACCCACCTTTAAGCTAAGCAGCTCATTATTAGCTACTGTTTTCAGAAACATAACTGAAACTTCATGTTTAAAAGTTTTCCAGAAAAACAACGGTTTAAAATAAGCGCCGCGCATAGGCTCCCGAATTTCGCCTAGACCTGGAACCCGACAACGCGTCTTAGGCTACGGCCTCGGGCGATTGGGAGCGGCGGGCTCACCCCTCGGGGTCAAAGACCCCTTGGGGCTTACACCCCCGCCCCATCAACCCCGTCTTCTACGGGAGCCCTCGTCCCTCCCTTTCAGGAGGGAACGGCCGCCTATTTTCGGGGAGGGTTTCCCGCTTAGATGCTTTCAGCG
>CAZLZO010000025.1:0-20143 GCA_964564025.1 uncultured Desulfurococcales archaeon | reverse complement strand
GTCGTTTTAGGTTTGCTGGTGTACCTACAAGATAGGCGTATGCTCTCTCCTTATTTCCGATAAAGCTTAGCCTAGGCACAAGTTCGTCGAAATCCGCAACACCGAGCTTAACAGGTTCAAGCCTTACCCTCCAAGGATACTTAACCCTACCCTCCCTAACCTCATCAGGCCATAAGGGTTTGTCTTCTCTAAACCAGGAAGAAGTAACTCTAAAAGCACCAACAAACCTACCACCAAGACTCCTAGCATCCCTCTTCTTAACATAGAAAATAGCAACATCACCGGGCCCAACAAGGTCTACAGCCTTAGAACCCTCAGGAACACCATGAACGCAATTCTCCTTAATAACAAACCAATTCTCCTCAGAAACAGCAAAAACCCAAAACCTAACCATCTCAAGCACACCCCAAACAATTTCCAACTAACAATATAAAACCTTGAGAAATAGAAAATATAGTGAAAAGCAGTTCTAGAGGAATATCTGATGAACAAACCAACATTCATAGAATCATCTAACTTCCCAATGGACATAGTGAATAAGGCTTCTATTAAGGAGAAAGGTGGTGGAGGGAGACCGCCATACTGGGAAATGGTTTTCTGGTGGACTAGAAAACCGTTGGCAGGAGCTAGAGCTGTAATAGCTGGTTCTCTACTTCCAGAAGATGTTGAAAGAAAAGATTTTATTTACTGGCTAAAGCTGCTTGCAGAAAAAGTACCTCATAGGTTAAACCCTCAACTACCACAAAATATTCGTGAAGAGTTCAGTAAGGTAAAGCTTCTAGATCCTTTCGCAGGTTTCGGCTCAATACCTTTAGAAGCTATTAGGCTGGGTTTAGGTGAAGTTGTTGCAGTAGAGTTTCTACCAACAATACATGTTTTCCTAAAAGCCATACTAGAATACCCTAAAACATACTCGAACATTAAAGTAAAGATTAGAGGTAGGGAAGTTAAGAAGCTAGGTTTAGAAGCCGCAGTAAAAGAACTTACTAAAGCCAAGAAAATAATTGACGAAGGAACATACGTTGTACCTTCAATAATAGTTGATGTAGCTAAATGGGGTAAATGGATAACAGAGAAGCTGAAAGAAGACCCGGATGTTAGAGAACTATATGATGAAAACGTAGCAGTATATATTGGAACATGGGAAGTTAAATGCCCAAACACACTATGCGGAAAATATACACCACTAGTCGGAAACTGGTGGCTTGCAAAAGTTAAAGGCAAAAAATACACCTACATGAAACCTAAAATCGAAGGAACAAAAGTAGACATAGAAATAGTTGAAGGAAAAACCTCAGGAGCACCGATGCCAAATGTTAGAGGAAGACCTGAACTAGCCCAATGCCTACTATGTGGAAGTAAAATAACATACATAGACACTAAAACAGGAAGAACATACGGTTCCAAAAAAGAAACACCCCAACTTATCAGAAACAGACTCGAGTTCTACCCTAAGCATGCAATAAAAGAGTGGAATAGAAGACTCGAAGAATATTTAGAGGGAAGGATAAGTCTAGAAGAGCTGAAGAATGCTAAAGCAAGACCGAGACTACTAGCCAAAGTAAAGATAGTGAACAAGGACTTAAAGTTCAAGCCTTGTAATGAAGAGGACAACGAGAAGCTCTGGAAAGCACTAGAAAAGCTGAAGCAGATATGGGGAGACCCAGACATACCAACAGAACCGATACCAAGCTATGAATCAAGGAGTATATGGGTATATCCCTATGGATTTGATAAGTGGTTTAAGCTCTTTAATCCACGCCAGCTCTTAACCTTAGTCAAGCTTGTCAAACTGATAAGAGAAGCTGGAAAGAAAATCGAGGAGGAAAAGTGCCAGTTTATGCATGTTGATCCCGAGCCTTCTAGGGTAGATAAAGAAAAGTTTAAGCAAAAGCTAATACAATCCTCAACAGGCAAACTCACTTCTTCAGCTCCACGAATTCCGCCTTCGCTCCTTTTCACAGATGATGTAGTAGAACTTCTACTAGAAGGTAAGTTTAGAAAAGCTGTTGAACTTATCTCAAAGAAATATCCGCATTTATTACCAACAGAAAGCCAGAAAAGAAAAGCTATAGAAACGTTAAAAGAATTAACATGGATGGCTCTAAGTGATCCACCAAATATACAAAAAGGTTCTAAAGAATACGCAGAAGCGGTAACAACATACCTAGCAATAGCATTTGTCAATCATATAAGACATAATTGTATCACTACATCTGTTGAACCTACTCAGAAATTTATAGCCCACGCTTTAGCTTTTAGAGGTATTGCAATGACTTGGAACTGGGTAGAGGAATATCCTGTTGCAGATGTTCTAGGCTCCTTCATAAGGTCTTTAAAATCCGTTGTTGATGGTTTGTCTTATCTTGTTTCTGCTGTTTCTGGTAGTCCTAGCAAGGTTAGGGTTTTGCTTGATGACGCTACTGTGCTTAGTGAACTCGGTAATGAAAAGTTTGACGTTATCGTTACTGACCCGCCCTACCGTGATGACGTGCCTTATGCGGAGCTCAGTGATTTCTACTATGTTTGGCTTAGGAGAGCTTTAAGTGATGAAGGGTTGGCTCCTAGGTTTCATAGGGGGGCTTTGGTTTATAGGGTTCAGTGGGAGTCTTTGGCTCCTAGGGAGATTAGTTTGAATGAGGGTAGGATTAAGTATTTTGGTTTGAGAAGCCCTACTGACTATTATACTTGGTTGTTGTCTAGGGCGTTTAAGAGGATGGTTAGGGTTGTTAGAGATGGGGGTCTTATTATTACTTATTTTGCTCATTCTAGCCCTGAGGCTTGGATTGAGCTTGTTGAGGCTGGTTGGAGACATGCTGGTTTAATGGTTACTAGGGCTTGGGGTTTTGCTACTGAGTCTGCTCAGAGAGTTACTGCTAGGGGTAAGGTTGCTTTAGAGTCTAGTATTGTTGTTGTTTGGAGGAAGAGGAAGCAGGGTGGGGTGGCGTTAGTTGATGGTGTTAGAAAAGAGGCTTTGAAGAAAGCTAGAGAAGCATTGGAGAAGGCAGAGAAGCTTGGATTTAAGGGTTTAGACTTGTTCTTATCTGTTATGACTGCTTGTCTTTCAGTTTTCACATCTTATGATAAAATAGTTAGGTTTGCAGGTGAACTTTCAAGCGAAGATATTGTTCGTGAATCTTACAGGTTAGCTGTAGAAGCTCTTGTCGGTGAGGAGGTTTATGTTAAGTCCCCTGAAGCTTTAGCGTACATTGTTGTTAGAAGACTTTTTGGCCGTTTAAAGGGTTGGGATTGGAGTTTAAATAGTCAAGACCTTATAACGCTTGGCTATGGGCTTTACGGTACTCGTGAAAGAAAGCAGCTAAGTAGGTTATATGAGTTATTGGGGAGGAATAGAATTGTTAAGCCTTTAGGTGAGGGTGAAGGTAAAGGTGCTAAGGTTGCTAAAGCTAAGAAGTTTATGTTCTTATCGCCTAAAGATGCAACTATAAGCTCTGTTAGAAAAGTTCTTAGTCTTAGATCCATAGATGTTATAGAACTTAAAGTTGTAAGTAGCAAAATTAGAGGCGGGGTTAAGCCGCTAACTTCTAGTATAGATGTTTTACATCTTCTAGAATACGGTGTTCATAGGGGTTCAGACTATTTTAAGGAGGTTTATGGTAGGCTTATGTTGAAATATCCGTCGCTTACAGAGGAAGCTATTAATGTTGCTAAAGCCTTATCAAGTATTGAGGGTGATCCCGAGGGCAGCTTATGTAAAAGTATTCTTAAGAACTTAATGGGGTGATTTTTGTACGAGCTTAAATGTTCCTCCCGTGAAAGGTCTTAAAGTGAGACGTGAAATTGTTGAGGGAAGATATGAGCCTGCAATAGATTTAACCCGTATTGTTAGAGGCACTGCTCCAAGGTTTCTACTAGACCCTGTAGAGTTCTTTAAGAGAACACATGTAACTTCAACTATGAAAACTCTTATCATAAAGACGTTAATGGGATTGCTTGGCAAGACTAAAGTAGTGTGGGATGGTAGAGAATATCTGATGTATAATAAGCTTCTCGTACTGCCTTCGCTTTTTGGTGGCGGTAAGTCTCATAGCCTTGCAGTTCTATATCACCTGCTTAATATTGTAAGAAATGTTGAAAACCCCTATAAGGCGAAAACTATCATTTCAGTATTAGATAAGGAGATAGCTAAGTTTGTGTATCGTAACTGGAAAGCTCTAAAAAACATAGAGATCAACATTGTAGTTGCTGATGGAAGCGAAAAAGAGTTTGCACCTGTACCTGAAGATGGTATGTACGTTAAGACTATTTGGGGCTATATTGCTCATAAGCTTGGAAGGTATAGTGAGGTTGCATCTTATGATAGAAAATGTATACCTCCACCTAAAGATGCTTTAAGAAATGTGCTTGATGGTTCAGGAGCTGTTATTTTAATAGATGAAATTGCTAGATACTATTCACGTACGAGAGAGCTTTCAAGAGACACTATAAACACATTTTTAATGAATTTAAGCGAGGTTCTTACGACAGAAGAAATAACTAAGTGTGTTATAGTTATAACAGTACCGTATGATGTTGAGAGAGGTATTGTAGAGGAGGCTCATGCAGACATAGTGAGGCCTGAGGTTATAAAGAAGATTCTTGACAGAGTAGGGTCAGGTAATACTATACCTGTAGTAACTACTGTTGATCTTCCTTCAATTCTTAGAAAGAGGATTTTAGAGGAGGATGAAGAAGCTCTGAGAAAATATGGTAAGAGAATTGCTGATGCAATATATGATAGTGCTGTAGAGGTTTCGAGACAAATCCTAAGTAGGAGAGGTGGTAGAGAAAAGCTTGGGGAGGATCTTGAAAAAACGTATCCATTTCATTCTGAAACAATTACCGTTCTCCGATTACTGCACATGTATTTATCGAAGTATATTCAAGCAACTAGAAACCCTATAAAAATTGCTTCTGAAGCAATATTAGCTATTAAGAAGGGACTATATGACTGGCTGGGTTTCGAACCATACTTGGTTATGCCATTTCATATACCTATAATACTTGAAGGTGTTCTTAGCGAGTCGTTTCCTTTAACTTTTGCTGAGTACAGAGTTTTTAGAGAGATTTTGTTAAGAGATGTGGTTCATCCGGTAAGAGATATTAGGGAGAAAGTGAAACTTGGAGATAACATTGTTGAAAAGATTTCTCAAGAATTACATGTTCCAGGATTCATGATCACTACGTACATATGGTTAAGAAGCTTAGCTGGAGGAGGACTTCTTTCTAGGGCAGAAGCTTATCCAACAACTGATGATGTTGCTTTCGCAATTATGGATTATGAAACTGTAAAGAATAGTGATTGGATGGATGTTCCTAAAATACTTAGATCGCTTCACGGCAAGTTAACGTATTTAGCTGAGCATAGTGGCAGATGGCTTTTCAGGAGAATACCTGACTTATTACAGCTAATAGAGAGATATGCAAGAGATGTATTACCTTACCAGGTTTACGATGAACTAGCTAAGTATTTTAGTGAAATAAGGAAGGCAGGCAGATCTACTTATAAAATTAAGGTTTTGGGTAATGCACAAGTGGTATTCGTTAAGTATGGTGAAGAAGCTAAGCTACCAGACGAACTTGATATTAACAGACCAACTATAGTTATTTTCACAAGAGAAGCATTAGACGGGGAAGTGGAGAAGGTTCTTGAAAGAAATAACATAGTTGTATTGAAACCAGATAATGTTAGAATAGTTTCTAAGGAGGACTTGCTAGCAAAACCTGAGCTTAAGCGCTATAGAACGTACTGGGATGCTTTAAGAAACGAGTTAAAGTACTTAGTGGCTTGTGAAAGGGTAACTGATGAAATTTTAAGGAAAGAATATGCTGAAGAATTAGAGAAAAGCAGGGAGCTTTTTGACCTCTTGATGGCGAAGAAGAAACAGTATGAAAATGACTTTAGAGATACCGTAAACTTCCTTATACCAAGAGTTTACCATAGCTTATACATCAAAAGGGCGGGGAAAATAATAGAACTGTCTGGCCTAACCATAAGGTCTGATGCGCCGCTTGAATACTGTATTGAAGTAGTATTAGAAGGTAATGGGTACTTAAAAGATACCTTAAAGGGAATTGAACTTGAAAACATAATAAGAGACTATCTTAAAGTTGATATGAGAGAGAAAAAGGAAGGCATCATTATATCGGATATATGGAACTTTTTCTTAAACAATAACACTATAGAGAAAATTCCCATAATACCCTATAAGGCGATACTGGAGTCCGTTTATGAGCTCTTAAGAGGATTAGATTACGGAGTAATCATTGAAAATAACATATACTGGAAGAAAGTCTATGGTAGCAGGAAAGAAGCAGAAAATGTGATATTCTTTAATGGGAAAGATACTGGTGAAGACGTTGTAAAGGAACTTAGAAGAATAATGGCTTTACTGTATAGAACAGGTGGTGTAGCTAAGCTCGTTTACTGGGAACACCTTGTTGAACCTTGGCTAGAGAGGTTAAGGCCCGAGAAAGGGAAAAAACTTATGGCCTTTAAACCCTCTAGAGAAGCTGTAAGCCTTGAAGAACTTAAAAGTACTTACAATTGGGAAGAAGTTTTAAAGGATAGCGCTGTTTTCTTAGAAGAACTGAAAGCAATTATAGAACTTGAGTTGCCGCAAGAAGTAGAGAAAGGGAAAGAATTCGAAGCTGTTTTAAGAATCACTTCTGAGACTTATAAAGGAAAAGTGAGAGCCGAAATTCTATCGCCCTACATTGAAATCACAGATAAGGAATTTGAGGAAGTAATACCTGTTGAGAAAGAATTAACTATGAAAGTGTCTGAAGAGGTTGTAATGCCAAGGATCACTATTAGAGTGTTAGCGTATTCTGAAAGTGGAGAAAAACTTGGAGATGAAACATTTTTCTTAACCCTTAAAATACCTCCGGTAGGTCCTCTGCCTCCTAAGAAAGAATGGATTAGTAGAGACTATGTGCTGAAACTTTTGAGAGAAAGAAAACTAAGAGCAATTTATGGTGTTAGATCTAAGGAAGTAGGGGATCTGATAATATTATCACATGTTATAACTTGTCCTGCAAAGGTGAGCTTAGTTATTGAAGTTGAAAGAGTAGCTGATGTCTATGAAGCTACTGCTAAATTCACCATGGAGAACTTACTTCTAGATAAAATATCTCAAGTGCAAGGCACTATTGCTAGTATTCCTAAAATGGGAGATAGTAGAGTAGTTATAGAAATTCGTTTTGATAAGCCGTTAAGTGTTGACGAAGTTGAGAAAAACATAGAGTTAAAGGAGCTGCCTGATAATGTTGAATTAGAAGCCGAGTATGAGGTTGAGGAAAGTGAGTAGAGAAGAAAAGCATGTTGAAAAGCTGATGGCTACTTTCCACTTTAAGAAGAGAAGCAAGCCACTGCATTATTATCAGAGCATGGTTTTACGATATTATAGGCCATACTTAGTCTATTATAAGAAAATGTTGAGAAAAGAAGTAATTGAAGAATTGCCGAAAGTAGAGAAACCATTAGAGAAAAGTATTGAGGAAAAACGTGTGAGGGAAGAGCTAATAAAGATCCCTGTAAGAGGAATAGATGTTATTGTGAACTACGCTAAAAATGTTGAAGCCAGTATAGAGTACGTTCCACGGTATTTGCCTAAGCTAGGAAAAACTAAGGAAATACCGGTAATGGTGTTTCCAAATAGATATAGTGCTATGAGGCATCTAATATTTTCGCTAACCTATGCTACTCTTAGAAGCATGGAGAAAGTTGAAAGACTTAGAGAAATAGTGAATGGATTAAATATAAACATTATTGAACCGTTTTACAACACTGCCCTGTTCAGATATTATGAGTTAAGGAACAGTAGTGATCTTAAATGGCACTGGAAGGTTTTACGTATTGGTAGAGCATTTAAGGTAATGTACATGCTTGATAGGTGATAATGTGGAAGATGGTAAGCTCTCCCTTTTATCAACCTTAGCTGATTACTACCTTAAAAACCCATTTTTCATACTTGACAGTTCCGGTGAAAAAGATTTACTGCTCCACCAAACTGAAACTGTAGGAAGATGTATTTTCCTTAACCCTACTAGAATATTATTAGCTGATGTTATAGGTCTTGGAAAGACTATTACAGCACTAAGAATCATGGAAATGTTAAAAATATATGATAACATATCCCGTGTTTTAATTATTATCCCAAGTATTCTCCGTCCACAATGGACGGAGGAGTTAAGGAGTTTCGGAATAATTCCCGAGGTTATAACGAGAGAGAAACTGAAAAAACTTAAAAAATATAGTAAGCTTCCACCAGGAGTCTACATAGGCTCTCTTGATAGGTTAAAGAGAGAGGAATATTTCAAAGTTATTGAAAAGGAAAACTGGGATTTAATAATAATTGATGAAGCCCAAAAGGTAGGCTTTGTAGGCGGAGAACCTACTCAAAGATTTGAGAAAATAGGGAAGCTTTTAATGAAGCTTAAGAATGCTAATGCTATTTTACTTTCAGCAACCCCTCATAAAGGTTTTGACTACGATTATTTAGCTAGATTACTTCTAGTAGATCCGTCATTAGCTACTTTTGGCCCACCTAAAGCTTTTAAAAGAGTAGCTCGGAGACTTGATGCTTCATTTTATGGAACTACACATTACGTAATACTTCACAGAAGAACAAAAAACGATATTAATAGTACATATGAGGGAAGAACAGTTTTCAAGAACTGCTACATGCTTGCGCTTTTAGTTAAGCCTAAAAAATATGAAGAAAAAATGCTTTCAAACCTAATAAGAGTTGGAGAGAAGGAACTTGCTAAATACTATGAAGAACTTGCTTTACGTGGTATTCTCAATCCAGCCAGGGCTAGAAGTATTACGAGGCTTCTTAGAAAACTCATAATGAAAAGAGGGCTTTCTAGCCCGCAGTCACTAATAAAGACATTTAGTAAGATAACTTTGAAGAGAAGCTTAACTTTAGATAAGCTTAAGAAAAGTGCTGTAGGATTTGAGGAAATTAAGAAAATTGTTGAAGAGAAAATCCCTGTGTTCGAGAGTAAACTCGAGAGGCTTTTGGATCCGGAGGCGGAGCTTGAAGAAGGCGAAGAAGAAATCGAGTTAGATGAGGTTTTTAATGAAGTAGCTGGCGCTGTTGGAAGGCTTTTACCAAGCAGATACATGAAATTCGTTGAAGAAGCTATAGAGATAGCTAGAGGAATAGTAGAAGGAAAATATTTAGATACAAAGCTTGAAGCTGTAAAGCAAATAATTGAGGAAACGTTTAAAGAAAAATATGGGCGATTTTCTGAACTATATGGGGCCAAAATAATAATCTTTACTGAGTTTAAAGATACTGCTGATTATATCTACTATAGACTTCAGAGATGGCTTATAGATAGGTACGGAGAAAAAGGAAAAGAAATGATTAGAAAGATAACTTCTGAAAACAGAAAAGACTATGAAAAAATAGCTAAATGGCTTAAAAAGAACCCTTACGCGAAAGTTCTAGTTACCACTGATGTGCTTGGTGAAGGACTTAATCTTCAAGCAGCTAACGTTCTAATAAATTATGAGGTTACTTGGAGCCCTATAAGGCTTGAACAGAGAGTAGGAAGAATATGGCGCTATGGTCAAGCGAAGAACTGCTATGTTTTCAATTTATTTTATCTTCACAAGTATGAAAGAGATGTTGCTGACAACATTTTCAGGAAGCTCTATGGTATAAAGGAGGCTATAGGTAAGCAAGAGATAACGTTAGGAGATGAGGTTTACATGGCTGCTATGGGAGAAAGCCTCTATGAGAATATTGTAAAGGAAAGACTTGGGAAGGAATACACTGAGTATTCAAGGTATTTGAGCGGATTTGTACCTCTTACGTTTAAGCATAAGGGAAGAGAAATAAAGCTCACAGAATCTGAAATAATAGATAAACTGTTTGAAGGAGAGTTAGGGGAGTACATAGAAGAGTTCATACATTCTATAGTGTATTTAGCAAAGAAAATAAGAGAGAAGAACATTTATCCTAAACCTTTAACCCGAACAGAAATAGAGAGACTTTTAGCTCAAAGCTTTGGAATACGGAATACTGAGGAAGCTAACTATGTAGCTATGAAGTTAAACAGTATTTACGAGGGTATTTTCAGGAAAAAACTAGGTTTCTTCTCAAGGAAAAGACCAGACATGGTCTTAAAAGAACTTAGAAACAGAGGTACTATATTATCAAACCCCCTGTTTTTCGTGTTGCCATCTGATAAAAAGGTTCTCTATGTTCTTGCAGCAGCACGGGTAGCAGTGAAAAATACTGTCCTCCAAAATCGAGAACGGATATATGAGGAACCAATCCTAGTAAGACTTGATGTGAAAGAGAAAAAAGCTGAAATAATTAGGGGTAAAGAACTTGTAGAAAAGCTGTCTAAGCTATTACCTCCCGCATTAGAGATAGATGAATATCATGGTCTTGATGAACTCGCGAACTTTGAATGGTTACACGCCATAGGGCTTTTAATGGGACGGCTAAAGCGCAACTATGATATCAGAACAGCCTACTACAATGATGCTATTGAAAGAATAAGCAGATATGAAAATGAAAAGGTAGCGAATGGCGGCTCACAGTATTTTAAATGCGAGATAGTGATTGACTCTATAAAACCTCTATGCTATTTTGTCTCTATTGGCTTATTACCTAAATCTAAGGTAAAACCTGGGACAGAAGTATGGTTTGGATTTGAAAACATGTACTTAAAGGATATAGTGTTAAAATATGAGGAAACTAACGGCCGCAAAGCTATTGAGATAAGAGAAGAAGAACACTATGATGTTTATAGTTACGGTGAGAGAGAAGAAAGATATATTGAAGTTAAGGGTTTTGTGAAACCGAGGCTTGAAATTAGGCTCAAAGAGAAAGAGTATGAGAAAGCTAAGGAACTAGGTGATAAATATTGGTTATATTTAGTCTATGGTATAGGAACAGGGAGCCCTGTTATACTCTGCATACGAAACCCTGCAAGAAAACTTAAACTTACAATGACTGAAACAGCTATTGTTAGAAGAGAATATGTTTGGTTTAGAAGAGTGGAACTGTAATGTTGGACAAGCGGAAGCCAACAGTTTTCGAACTAGGTAAAAACGTTAGAATCGAAATATGGGGAGGCCTCAATAGTATTGGAGGAAATTGTGTAGTTATTAAAGATAGGGACGAAGGGTTAATGCTCGATCAAGGACTTTCCTTCTCTCAATTCAAGAAGTTTTATGGAGGATTTATAGAGCCGGAAATAGTTGAAGATCTGAGAGAGATAGGAGCTATCCCTCCTAAAGAAGCTTATGAAAACGTTTTAGAAGTCTATATTTCACATCTTCACATAGACCATTTAGGCTCACTATCTATACCTTTTGAATATGACGTTAAACTATATGTTCCATCGAAATACACCTTAGAAAAGCTGTCAAGATTCTGGACTTGGGGTTGGAAGGAGCTATTACTACCCAGCGATTTTGATCTAACAGAACTTGAAGACATTAGTGTGTCAGAAAAGGTAAAGGCCATTCAGGTTAGTCATAGCGCATTTCCAGCATACAGCTTCCTCGTAGAGACATCTGAGGGCACCATATTTTATAGTGGAGATTTCAGGACTAAGTCGCCCTTATGTATTAATACATTAGAAAACTTTAATAGTATTGAGGGAAGCATTGATGTTGCGATAGTTGAAGGTACGAATTTCTTAAGAAGACAAACACCCTTAACACCAAATGATGTCGTTAGGATCTTAAAGAGAATTTTGGATAAATATAAGCGTAATTATCTATTCTTATCCGTTCACCCCCTCGATGCAGAGTCCTTCCTCCTAGCCTCTAAGATTCTTCAGGAGTATGAATTTACACCTGTGCTAACACATACTAAATATGCTGAACTATTTGATATGCAACTTAAACTCTTAAAACTAAGTGATCTCCCTAAATTCTATTTACTACCGTTAAGAGGAGAACCTCCAATACCTCTTCACTTTATTGAAACAGCAGAGAAAGAGGAAGTATTATCGATGGAAAAGAAAGCATTCTTAACCAGTATAACTGGTACCAGTGAATTGAAAATGCTTATTAAACTATGCGGTATTAAGCCAGCTGGGCTTTTCCAAATAACCCTAGTAGGGGAGCCTTTTGACGAAGAAGGATGGATAGCAGAAGAACGGTTAATGAGCTGGCTAAGAAAATTCGGCATAGATTCTTTCCGCATCCATTTAAGCGGCCACTACTATCCCTACGAGTTCAAGGAGATCATACATACCTTAAAACCAAAACAACTAATACCAATACATACAAACACACCAAAACACATGAAAACACTCTTCGAAAAATACTCCTCTCAAATCATAAATTAAATTGCTTGAACTACATTATTAAATAACTCTTCAAGAAACTTTATCTTAAATACGAACGCACTGCTCTATAATAAACGGTAATATTTACATAGTTTACATTACCTGTACAGTATGCGTTGATAACTACGTTATTACCCGCTTATATTTTACAAGATTCTAGAAGACATACTTGACCTCTTGATTTTCCTTTATTATCTACATAAAGTATCTACTTAACATTAATAAATTAGTGCTTTGAGCAAGTGCAAGCTTTGTTCAAATATCATGGAAAATGCTATATAAAAAGCACATAAAAGTACTAATCCTATAGCAAGGAAAAGTACATGCATTAAGAAAGTATTTACAGTAGGTGGTATTATTATGTGTCTTTTATTTAGGGCCATTGTCACGCTATAATCTTTCCCTTCGGCCGTTTCAATAATGATTTCACCGAAATATATTGAGCCATCGTAATGTTTTTCTACTGTTACTCTGTATTTTCCGCCACCTAACCTTATTTGGCATATGCCATTCTGGTTTGTATAGCAGGTTACCCCGATTATTGGTAATCCGTGGTCTTTATAATAGTTGAGGCTATATATTTCAATTTTAGCTTGAGCTACTGGAGTATTATTTTGGATTACTTTTATTTTAATAGTGCTTGTATTCGTATATCTCTCCGTTATGTCAACCGCAGTTCCGTTCGTATATTTAGCATAAACATAGGAGACATTTAATCCGCGATGTATCTCGTAGTATCTTGAAGACACATTAAACTTACCTAAGGAGGGATCAACTATAATCCATGTACCGTTAATATACACTTCATCCCAGTTATGATCCTCCCCAGGATTATGTACACTTCTTACAGTTAAGTTAGCCGCATATGCTAGCTCCCTATAGAGAAGAGAATACTCCATACATGCTCCACATCTGGTAGCTAAAACCCAAAGCGGATACTTATCCCCAATAAGCCTTATACAAACAAAAGGAGGTTTACTTGTAAACACTATGTAGTTATCTATATCATACTCTTTGTATACATTAACAAGGTTCCCATAAACCCATTTCTGAATCTTTAAAGCCTTATCAACATCATTCGATGTGTTCTCCACTATTTGCTGTACAAGACCTCCTATGCTACGTCGGTAATTGTGATCCACTAAGGGCATGATGTACGTAGGAATTATGAAATAAAGTAATAAATAAACAATAACCAATATAGCAAAAGCCATGCTAAGCCTGCGATTCCTCAGTAAATCATGTAGTCTGATATGTTTCTCTCTTTTTCCTTCACCTATACTATGTAATATAGATAAGAACAAGGCTGTCATTAACGACATAACAACCCAGAATGTTCTTAAAGTAGTTACCAAGCATAATACTAAGAAGATAAGTAATAGTATTAATGCCATTTTCATGGCCAGTATTAATATCGTCATTTCAATATTACGTGGCTCCGTTATCATGGAGTTCCGTATAATTTCCCAAGCACGTACTACATGTTCTTATCGTTTTAAGCTTCATTTTAGAAAGGTAACATAATAATATTATGTCAGCAACCTTTACCATGTATAATTATATTCTAAGGCTATTCTCTATTTTCTCCCTTAAGCTTTCCACTATGTTACTTATTGGAGACATGGCTATGATTATGTTTTTATATGATGTAACTAATCTATATAGTGCCTCGGTATCTTTACTTTTACAAACTTTTTCAATAAGCTCAGATACTGACTTGTTTTTAGAGAACTTCTTAAGGGAGCAAAATAAACTTTTTAAATCGTCAAAATCGTAGAATACTGTTCTCGCATCAAGTTCATGCTTTTTAAGGAGTTCCTTAGCTTTAGCATCGCTAAATATACAGTATGATATCCTTAAGGTCTCTAACACTTTTGCAATTGAAGGTATTTCATTATCTCCTTCAGCTATTACCGTGATAACTTCAACATTGTCTATTATGTCTTCTAATAAATATCTAGCAAGCAATATTTCATGGAAACATCCTATAATAGCCTTTTTAGCAAATAAAGCACTTCTTAATTCATGTTTTTTAAGAAATTTTCTTTCAAACTCGAACTTTGAAAGAACTTGACCTACGTTTATTACTTTTGACACTGTTTTTTCCATAAAGAATCTCCATGTAGAATGTAACAGCTGTGGTGATATCATATATGGTGAATGAGTTATTACTATAAGCTGATTATGATATTTAGACGCATACTTCCTTAGCAAGTTTAAAATCTTAAACTGCAATGAGGGATGAAGATGGGCTTCAGGCTCATCTATGAGAATTATAGAGTTTGTATTACCTATTAGGGTAAGTAAAATATTTAGTGCTTCAAAAACCCCAGATCCCATGTACTCTAGAGGAATATATTTTCCTCTAGACCTAACAAATATGTTTACTTCCAAGTATTTTTCGGCCTTATCCTTTTCCTTCTTAACGTCAAAAGATAACCTGAACCTGTCGCAACCCTCCACATTGTATAGCAGATCTTTAAACTCCTTTTGCAGCTCCCCAAGCCTTCTAATATCATTAGGGTCAGAACTTAAAACATAGCTAAGTAAAGATAACGCTAAATCCTCTCCGTTACCCGTATACACTTTATAATGCTCCATTTCCCCTAAAACATCCATAGAGTACTTCTTTCTAGGTTTAGACCTTATTTCATCTAAAAACATAAGCCGTTTCGAGAATAGTTGTAAAAGTAGCCTAGTAAGAGTTAAACTTGTATTTCTTTTGAAATATATTCCAAGACCTCTTAGCATTCTAATAAGCTCATATTTAAACTTGGTTTTATCGAGACTATCATACATTATAGAAGGAACACTTATAGCGCCTTTTTCTAAACATTTTTCAATAACCTCATTTAAGTCTAAGCTTATATCTTCGATAGTTATAGGCTTATTCTCCATGATGAAGGAAGCAAAGATTTTAGCTAATTTATTCTCTTGCAAATCATATATCCAATAGAAAATATCATGCGATGGGCTTGTTTTGCTAAGATAAAAGACATTATCTTTGACTATAACCTCCGCATTTCTAATTTTAACTTTGAGCGTTATTGAGGGAGGATATTCAGGATCTATAAGTTCCACAATAATGGTGCATCTTTTTAGTACTTTAAGGAAAGCAGGGGCTAATTCTCTTAGGAAATATTCTTTAAGTATTTCATTCGCTTGAATAGTTCTTGACATAACCTCATCTATCTTTTTTGATTTCAATACGCTTCTCCATGGTGGAGACTTAAAATTAGTTTCCACATAAGCTTTAATAAAGCCTTTTAAGACCTCCGTGTCGTCTTCATCTAGTTCTACATCAATCTCTATTTTAAAATACGTTTTAGAAGTATCATGTAGTAATGTTATAAAGTCTATGCCTCTAGTTTCATATTCTATTGCCTTCTTTACTAATCTAAGTGCACGTATAATATTTGTTTTCCCGCTATTATTTGGACCCACAATTAAATTTATTTCTGGACTAAAGTTGTCTAACTCAAGCTTGTCAAAAGACAAGAGATTTTCTATTCTCAACCCATTTATCTTCATCCAGACACCAGGTAGCCCCAACCTTACAAGACTAAGAAAAACCGTTACAACATATGAAGTTTTTGAAAGCATCAAAAACCGTGTACACAGTAGTTGTAAAAATAGGGATCTTTACAGCCTAAGAGAAATCATAGTTAAAGTGTTGAGAGATATTAAATTTCTACCTTCAATGCTATGAACAGCTTCTCGTAGAGAAAGAATATGCTATTACACTTTTTTTATTAATGAATGAAGATTAACATATTTTCTTAAATTCTTAACGTTGAGTCTTAGGTATATTCTTCTTCCTACTCTTTTTTTCTCTATTATCCCCAATTCTACTAGATCTTTCAAGTTACTATTGTAAATTGTTGATATACTTTTTCCTGAGAGTAGTGCTAATTCTTTGCATGTTATCGCATTTGGATATACTTTTGCCAGTATTTCCAAGTATTTCTTCGCTTTTCTATACTTTCTCTTGTTGTTTAAGTACATTGCTTCAAAGTCCTTTATTATAGATAGAATGGAAGATGTTTCCATTAAAAATGCACTATGCTTAATTTCGATATTGAATTGTTTTATTTTATATGTAAGTTCCTGAATTTTCTCTTTTAATTCTTCTATCGTTCTTTCTTTTTCGGTCAATTTCTTTCTTAGTTCCTTATTTTCATCAGTTAATTCCTTAATTTTCCTCTTTAAGTACTTATAGTCCTCTTCTATAGGAGGGCCACCTGCCTTTTCTAATAGTTTCATTAGTTCCTTGTAAACTACTTCTATGCGTTTAGTTTTCTTCAGAGCAGATGGTGGTGGCGTAAAGCCTGGGTGAAATGTTTCTCTAAGCCTAACCCTAATAAGCCTCATTACACCATTATAGTACGTTATACATTCACCCACGGCTAACTTAGAAACTAAGGAGAGAACCTCACTATATCTTAAAGGTAAAATTTCACTATACACCTTAATATCAGCTGGATGTGTAACTTTATGTAAAAACAGTATTTCTGACTGCGTCAGTACATCTTTATCGACTTTGGCTGAGCGTTGGCTAATGAGTATTATGCTTAACCCTCTCTTTCTCCCTCTTAATGCTATTCTTGATAATATTTCTTTAAGATCTGTGTTTTTAAATTGTGGAATGAATTCGTGAGCTTCCTCAAGTATTATGAAATAAGGCTTACGAATAGCAAAGGAAATATTCCACAATCTTTCAAATAGTTTGCAAAGACCCTTCGAGATCTCTGAGAATTTATATTCACTAATGTCAAGTATTACAGGTACATTATTTCTTAGTGAATATTCTCCAATAATATCAAGCTTATTTAAATTAGTTAGCATAATATCTGCATGACGTGACTTACCTATAATTAGTACGTCAAATTTCTCTCTAAGTGACCAATATTCACTGTCAGGGTCTACTATTAATACAGGCAAATTGTTCTTAAGAATCTCCTCGGCTAAAACAGCTGCTGTATTAGTTTTACCACTACCACGTATACCTAAAATAGCTATGCTCCTGCCCACGACGTCTATTGGTTTAAATTTAAGCTTACCCTCTTTATCTATAATTAAATAATTGTTAGACATAGGTAATACCGTTGATTAGTTCTTTAATCATACGTTCCTCTATATATTTTATCCCCTTTAAGGTTATTTTGTATTTCATTCCGTCATCGGATTTCACCATTAGACCCTTCTTTATACCATTTCTCAATGCCATTATAATAGCGCCTTTTGACTTTTCATGGAGCAAGGACTTGAAAATGATATCTCTATGCGCCCATTCATTTAAATAATAAAGTAAAAATAATACTTTTTCAAGTGCAGTCTTACCTTTATATACCAATATCTTACCTTCATTTATTTGTTCAATAAAAGGTATTTCTTTACGAATAATGCTGCTTAATACTTTACTTATGGCAACAATGTCAATGCGCTCCTTATGTAGTCTAATACACTCACTAAGTAGTTCATTAAATATAGCAGAGCAAGCAGCATAAACGAAATGCGCATCAAACGCCGAAGGATCAATTCCAGGTACCACATGGGCTACATCCTTCTTACTTCTTAATTGGTATACATTATATGCTATTTCTAAGTATACTTCTCTTAAAAAGTCGTTAATTTTCCCTTTTAACGAAGACTTTAACATATTCTTTATTTTCCATAACTGTCCCTTATGATCTAAACCATATTTTTTAGCTAACCCCCGTATAAAAGCCTCAGCAAATCTTCCCCCATAGAATATTGTCTCCCTATACTTGCTTAGCTTATACCATTTCCTTAACTCAATAAAGTTTTTTATTAATTCACCAGAATAATCATCAAGTATGTATCTTAATATATTATCTACGTCCTTTAATAATTCCATGCGCTTATCTTTTACATTATTCTCCAAAGCATCTCTCCTTTATTAAGCGCACCTTAGATAAGCTTATGTAGTATTGTCCCTTCTCTTCTTTATTAAGTACTCCTGCTTTCACTAGCCTACTTACGACGGATCGTGCTGTATTGTAATTTATTCCCATCTCATCAGAAATTGCCTTAGCTGATGCTTTTTCGGTTTCTGAGAGCCCTAAGAGCTTTCTTGCCAGATGAGCTAAGTATCCTACAATAATCTTTTTCTCTGCATTAAGTCTTTCCAGGTTCTTATATATTATTTCACCAGTCTTAGTTATGTTAACATAGTCCTTTAATATATCAGCAAGTATTTCCTGAAGTATTTCTTCTTCATCTATTATTAACTTCTTTAATTTTTCTGACATGCTACTCCCTCGTCTTAAGTTTATCCAATATCTTAGTTACTATCTCTAAGCCTTTTTTTGTTATGGTATATCCCGCTTTACCCTCAGATGTTTTAAGGTAAATAATAAGCCCTTTAGACTTTAACTTACTAACGGTTGGAGCTAATGTAGAATAGGGTACCCTCCACGGTATAGCCTTGCCTATTTCTTTAATTGTAAGAACAGGGGTTCCTGCTTCTTTAGCAGCATGTAGAATTAACAATATGGCTTCTTTGACTGTAATTTCTCCTTTTCCAAGTATTAAATGGGGTAAACCGCTATCATCATATTCTACGATTCCCTCAAGATATTTGGTCTTCTCTACTTCAGGGGCGGCGGCTTTAATCTTCTCTATTTTTGGTTGTAGCATTGAGCTTTGCTCTTGTATTTTTTTAATAAGGGCAGCGAGAAGCTCCATGTTCTCTAAGGCTTCTTCTAAAGTATCGTAAATAGCTTCTACTTCTGCAAGTTTATTAAGACTTATCTTAATTTTAATCTGAGGCATTATCTTGCACCCTTTAATTTTTTAAGAAGATCCTCGACCGCTTTTTTACCTTTGAGCTTTAAGACCAAGGAATCATTCTCTATGCCTATTAATCCTGCCTTCTTTAAATCATGTACTCTAGCGTAGAACACCTTCTTATTTTTGAACCGTATTCCCCAACCAATGACTGTGTTTAGTATTTTTTCGGTTTTATCTTTACCCCCAAGGCTATATAGTGCTAATAATATTCCATTATTTTGGCTAATTTTTTCATTAGTAATTAATTCAGGTCCCTGAGGACCGTACTCGATAATCCCTTCTAATAAGCTATAATCTATTGGGTAAATTTCTCTTACAGGTACTTCGCCTAAAGCATGACGTAGTTTACCAAGAAACTCGTTGGTAAATCTCCATACATCCTCGTAATCTCCTTCGAAAGCTCCCTTAAAGCCCTTATACTCTAATACTACTCTAAGTACCAATATTCACACCCGAATATCTTTTGGATAAAGTCATTCAAGGTAATTTATAAGATTTTTCTCGCATAAAACAATTGATAATACCCTTCAGTAATACTTCGCACGATGAATATTTGTTTAGTTCATATATTAAATTGATTGAAATAATCAAAGTACTTGCAGATTTATTTAATATTGATATAATATAGTATCATAAAGCATTTAACATTTTTGCAGAATGCTATACCCGAATAGGCATTAATGCTGTGTATAGGATTAAAGAGCAATGTAAGCTTTACTCTAACTATGCTTAACCTATGAAACTAAGAAAATACGAGCAAACTTCAGGGAAATTAAGCCAGATTTGCGGGTTTTAATATTTCTTTGGCGTGTTTTGCTGCTTCTTGTCTTTCTCTGTTAAACTAATGAACCTATGAACCGGCGGACCCTCATCATAGCGTTCCCTAACAAAACCAACCTCCTTCAGAACCTCAACAGCAGTACAAATCGTCCTATAATGTAAGCCGGCATCATAATGAAAAACGTTTTAGTCTAATAGCGGTTTTCATAAAGAAATTCATGCC
>CAZLZO010000024.1:0-20571 GCA_964564025.1 uncultured Desulfurococcales archaeon | reverse complement strand
CTCCCGGTTATCAGCGTCGCCTATCCGCGGGAGCCAGTTCGAGAAACAGTTTCTACTCAATGCTTATAAACTTTATCTAGAACAGTTATGCGCATAGCAAAATAGGGGAAATTAAGGAGTAATGAAGCGGCTCCCGCGGATATCGGGCGCTCTAACCAGGCTGAGCTACGGGCCCGCGCCAATATTAGCTAATCAGCACACTTCTCTTTAAGCTTTCGCCTAACTTAACCTAAACATTACTGTTTAAGAGGTCTCACTATGAATTCGCAGTAGGGGTCTCCTTTAGCAATACACATAGTCTCCTCGACAACAACACTTTTACCTATTATTTTAGAGAATATGCCTGCAAGTATTCCTCTTGAAAAATCCCCGCAAGACCTCTTAGAAGGCTTACAAACTACACACTCAATATTATTACGCATCCTAATCCTGTATTTTCCAAGAACCGAGCGCCTTATTTCAACTATTATTCCCCAACCTGAAGCCTTAGATAAAGCTTTAATGAGCTCAAGCATTTCCTCTTCAGAAGACACATACCCCCTATAGATTTCATAAAGTCTTCTACCAACATCAATACCTAAATGGTAAAGAAAAACTCTTCCCGCATCACCAAATTCCCTCTTAAAATCCCTAAATAATCCTTTAGAAAGAGCTTCACCAATAATCCAAGCCCTCCTTCCCATAAACAATATTGAGAAGTGAACAGTGTCTATAAGGAGACCATTAAGTAAAGGCTTTATTATCCTAATCTCTCTAACATTATTAACGCCCATAAGATCTTCAGCAATTTCATCAACAGACTTAAGAGCCTCACTAACATCTAGGAAAACAGTTAATTCGGCTTCATCATTCTTGGAAACAATGTTCGCAAATATAAGCTTAGTATTGTGTTCAATAAAAAGCTTGGAAAGAGAATGCATGACTTCAGGATCATACAAGCATCTTATGAATAAACCAGCTAATTTCCTATTAGGAAAATAAGTAGCTCTCAAAAGCTCTAAAGGCTTCTCTCTATACTCCACAATCTAACCCCTCTGCGAGTAAGCAATATAATTATGATGTCGCAAAATGCTTATAACTTCTAAGGCTAATTTTCACCCAAAAGAAAGCATGAAGCTTATTTTCAGGAGAAAATGAAACCCTAAGTGAAGCAAGAAGCCTCTTAGAAAAACTTTAACTTTCCCCAACCTTACTTTCTCATGGAAAAGGGCCGGTAGCTCAGCCTGGCAGAGCGCTCGGTTCGCACCCGAGAGGTCCCGGGTTCAAATCCCGGCCGGTCCACCACCAAAAACCTTCTACGTTGAAGGGTGTTTAAGTGGTTAGGATTTCAAAGAACACTCTGTTCAGCGTAGTTCCATTAGTTATTGCTGGCTTATGTATTGTTTCATCAGCTTTCCTATATAGTTTAAACTTGTGTGTAAGCAATGTTTGCGATAACTTACTTTACGTTGCACTTGCCTCCTTAATTATTTACCAACTAACCTATGCTGGGGAGTGTTTGAGAAAATTCTCCATTAAAGATGCTAAGTTCTTGCTTCCAAGAGCTCTTAAAAAACCCGGCTTAATTATCGCAGTTTCATTAGCAATAATTCACGCTTACTTAGGCTACCTATGGGCTTCCAGTTTTAACGAATATGTCAGCGATGAAGTATGGTATGTTTCTTCTGCGAGAAATGTTTTTCGAAAATTCTTAGGAATAAATATAGGCTCTTATCCTTACCCTAAAGAACATCCGGGAATAGAAACCTATCTTAACCTAGAACATCCGCCATTAGGAAAATTTCTCATAGGACTATCGATTCTCATGTTTAAGGATGAACCTATTTACTGGAGAATACCAGGTATTATCGAAGCATCGGTAATGATAGTTTTAGCCTACTTTGTTTCCAAAAAAATCTTCAATTCAGAAGTAGCAGCAATTCTCGCATCAACAGTTTTATTCATGGACCCGCTAGTTTCGAGCATGAGAATAGTTGCTATGCTAGATATTCACCAAGCATTCTTCATAGCACTTGCTTTTACAGCAGCAGTTTACGGTAAATTTAGGCTTTCAGCATTTTTCGCAGGGCTAGCTGGCTCGGTAAAGTACAGCGGCTTCTTCATAATACCTGCTATAGCATTGCACATGCACTATTCTAGGAGGAAACTTTGGGAAATTATCGAAGCATCCCTCCTAATACCCATTACCGCGTTTGCAATAGTTAATTTACCGCTAATTCTCCACTACGGATTCTATGGACTACTAGACTACATTATTTGGGCTTTCAAATGGCATGCAAGTTACAAAGAAAACCCCTTCATAGCGCCACCATGGGGTTGGCTTTACAACATACAGCCATTCGTACTTAAATATAGCGTAAGCGGCGAACCCGTCTTAGTAGCGAAAACAAACCCCTACATATACCCTCTAATACTTTTTACAACAGTTACCTCAACATACCTTTACTCTAAAAACAAACGGGAGAAACTGGTTCTACCACACATATGGTTTTGGAGCTACTACTTAATGTACTTCATACTCTACATAATTGGAGGTAGAAGCCAGGAAATATTCTATGCGACATCAATGTCCTTCTTCATAGCCATAGCTTTAGTAACAACGCTTTTCGCAATAGTTAACCTAGTATTTAAAACTGAAAGAAAATTCACATTGAAAGTTGCTGAAGAATCACCATCACCTATTTAGTTAAAGCTTATTTTGAGAAATGCTAACCACTTTAATAAGCAGTTGGAAATAACTTTAGAGAACACGTAAAGCCGGGTCTCTAATAATTTAGGGAGTATAAAGAAACCGTTATCCAAATAAGCAGAGCTGAAACAAACTAGAACAGTAACGGCGCGGGGGTGCCCGAGCTAGGACAAAGGGGTCGGGCTCAGGCCCCGATGGCGTAGGCCTGCGTGGGTTCAAATCCCACCCCCCGCACCAAGAAACTCTCGAAAGCGCACCGCCTGACGATGGGCGGGCTGAACCCTAACGGGATGAAGAACCATTGTAGCGAAGGCGGTGCGCCGGGAGAGGATAAATAATGATGAGCAGCGGATAATATGAGCTCATTGCGATGAAAAAGATGCTTAGTCTGAATACTTCACCGCTTCCTCCATAAAACACCATTCTCCGTAACTACGGCTTCAGCGTAACCTTCCTTTTCTAAGTGGGAAAGTATTGATTTAACAGTAACTGTTGAAAGCATTTGAAGAGTCGTTGTTTGCTCAACACCGTAGTCTAGTAGAATTTTTGCTGCAAGAACACCGGGACTCACAGTTTCTAATGAGAGCTTATCTTTAACTTTCGAAACAACATCACTTATTCTTTCCAAATTAGTCCTGAGAATTTTTAAGACCTCATTTTTCCCTAAAAGAGGTCCATGGGATAAAACTATTTTCTCATACTCATCGGAATTCTCAATAATTTTCTTAACTGTTTCAGCAGCTAAGATAGCATCGAAGTGGTAAGGTATTCCCACAGCAGAAAGAACTCGGTCACCGAATGCAGCATCTCCTATGTAGAAAACTCCGTCAGAAAATAACACACCCACCTGCCCTAGCGTATGACCTGGAAGTGGAGAAATTTCTATAGAATCCCCAAGTTTACATGGTGAACTAAGCGTTTTCGTGACAGTAATGTCGGGAGCATCGTAGAGTAAATGTTTAGTGCCATTGGAGAAAGGGTAGCCGTAGGTAGCGTAGTTCCTTAAAACCCTATTTTCAACAAACACTCTATCCAATTCTGATGAGTAAATGTTTTTAGGTGAAAGCTTATTAGCTATAGCAATATGGTCCGCATGGTAATGTGTAAGCACTATAGAGTACTCTGAAACACCAAGTGATTTAAGTATTGATTTCAACGTTTTCCTCCTCTTACTTCCAGAGCCAGGGTCGACAACGTATGCTTCACCTTCAACAATGTGTATTATTGTTGCAGGAGATCCTTTAACATAGAATGTGTTTTCAGATAACTGAATATATTGTGGCAAAATAAAACACCCGAATTTAACAGTGAAGTTGTAAACTATTTTACTCCCAACTTATACATTGTTTCAGCAATTAATATAGTGTTTCCAGCAGCCCCTCTGACAAGATTATGTCCTAATACAACGTATTTTACCCAATTTCCACCTATATTCTTAGTCAGCGATATTCTACCCACGACAACAGCCATGCCCTTACCAACATCCCTATCAAGCCTTGGTTGAGGACGATCATCGCTTTCAACGACAATAACGGGCTTCTCAGGCGCTAATGGCAAATCTAGTTCTTGAGGAAGCCCTCTGAAGCTTTCGAAAACATCAATTACTTCATCAACTGAAGTAGGTGCGCTTTCCAATTCCACATGCACAGACTCTAAATGCCCGTAAAGAGTTGGTACCCTTGTTGTTGTAGCTGAAATTTTAATGTTAGCATATTCTACATGGTCTTTGACTAATTTCCCAAGAATCTTTAATCCCTCATTTTCAACTTTCCACTCTTCACCCTCAATGTAAGGTATTATGTTATCTATAATAGCCATGCTAGGAACCCCCCTGTAACCAGCACCGCTAAGAGCTTGCATAGTAGTTACAATAACTCTCCTAACCCCGAAAGAGTCAATAAGAGGTTTTAGTGATAGTACAAGTATTGCTGTTGTACAGTTTGAATTTTTAACAATAGCCCCACTCCACCCTCTCTTCTCCCTTTGAACATTAATGAGTTCCATATGTTCCCAATTTATTTCGGGTATAATTAATGGAACATCATCATCCATTCTAAAAGCTCCAGCATTAGATATAACCTTAAATCCCTTCTTAGCGAATAGGGGCTCTACTTCTTCAGCAACGCTTCTAGGTAAAGCGGAAAACACGTATTCAACATCACTAGGTATTTCCTCGGGACTACTACGTGTAAGCACCAGGTCTCTTACATACTCTGGAATGCCACCTTCATGATACCAGGAAACTGCTTCACCATATTTCTTACCTACTTTTCTTTCAGAAGCTGTAACAGCTACTACATCAAACCATGGGTGATTCTCTAGAAGCTGAATAAACTTTTGCCCTACAAGACCTGTTGCACCTAAAACAGCTACCTTAACCTTACCCACGCAGTATCACCTTATCATGTATTTCCTTAGCTAATGAATATGCGGAACCTGTGTCTGTTAGAAAAGTAATACTTACATCTTCAAGGCCTTTAGAAAACATGTGAATAGGATATTTCGATGCAATTTTCAAAATACTTTCCACAACTTCATTCTTTCTTAAACCACAACCTACAGTTACAACAGCAGTTAGCGGCTTAACCACTTCCACGTCCTCTATGATCCTCTTAGGCTTAAGCTTCTCGATGAGTCTTTTAGAAAACCTTTCAGCATCAGAAGCTCTAACAACAACTGAAATAACCGTTTCAGAAACAGGCTGAGAAATAGCGCTAATATTTACTGAGGTTTCCTTAGCAACATGCATTACTTCAGCTGCTGTACCTATCCTACCAACCATAGTTGCACCTTTAACATTAACTAAGGCTAAACCATCCATTGTAACTACGGCTTTAACTTCGCTTTCATCATTCCCGCATTTCCCATAAACTAAAGTGCATTTGCCCTGAGGCGAATATATGCTAAGTATTTTCGCAGGAATGCTCTTGCCCTTCAAAGGCTCAAACGTTCTTGGATGGAACTTTTTAGCTCCAATATATGAAAGCTCTATTATTTCCTCAAAACTTAGTTTCTCTATAGTTCTTGCTTCAGGAATTATTTCTGGATTAGCCGACAAAACGCCTTCAACATTAGTGTAAAACCTTATTTCCGAAGCATCCAAGAAACTCGCTAGCAACGTTGCCGTATAATCGCTTCCTCCTCTCCCCAACGTTGTAATATGTCCATCAACTGATTCAGCTATAAAACCCGTAACTACGGCGACCTTGCCTTGGGAAAGTATTTTCGGAATTTTCTCCCTAACCCTTCTCCTAGATTCTTCAAGCAAAGGATGTGCTTCACCGAAGCTATTGTCTGTAACTATTCCCGCTTCGCCTCCAGTTAACCATTCAGCATCCAGGCCTTCGCTGAGGAGAATAGCCCAAAGCGTTATTGCCGAAAACTGCTCGCCAAATGATAATACATAGTCTCTTACCCTAGGTGTTACTTCACCTATAACCCTAATCGCCCATAAAGTTTTCGATAATCTATCTAGAAGCCTAGACATTTCTATGTACGCTTTCTCAAAATACGGTGACTTAGCAACACCTGCCAACACGCTTCTATGCTTCTCAGCAAGCATTTTCAAGTCTTCTTCAAACCCATTCTCTACTTTACTCATTCTAGTAAGAGCGTCTGTAACACCCTTCATTGCCGAAACAACTGCAACAACACTGTAGCCTTCCCCCAATGTTTCAGCTATTACCTTAGCTACTCTCCTATAATCTTCAGAATACTGAAGTATTGAACCCCCAAATTTCTCAATAATTACCTTCAACAACCCATCACCTCACAAGCTACTAAAGCTACATCGCTTAGCAATGTAAGTGCTGTTGGTTTAGGTCCTCCACCAGGGCCTTCAATAACTGTTTCTAATCCCCCATCAGATTCTATAATAACCATATTTTCAGAACCAAACACCTTAGCGAATCTTGAACCCATTCTAACATACATAGGCTCGACTTTAGCGGAATTCCCTGAGGCATCGTATGTTGCAATGTACTTAATTACGTATCCTTTGTTTTTAGCTTTAATTACGTCACTTAAGCCTATACTTCTAAGTGTAACTCTTGAAACTTTGTTGACCGGTATGTGGTTACCTAAAATACCTGATATTATGGATATTTTTGCAGCAGAATCCCATCCATCAATATCCAGTGATGGATCAGGTTCAGCATATCCTTTTTCCTGAGCTTCTCTTAGTGCTTCTTCAAAACCTACTTCCTTTTCAAACATCGTGTTAAGTATGAAGTTTGTTGTAGCATTAACTATCCCATAAACCTTCTCCACTTCCCTGCCAAAATACCCGTAAGTTAAGTAGTCAATAAGCGGCGTTCCCGCCATAACTGTTGCTTTGAATCTAAGCTTTACCCCGTACTTTCTTGCTTCATCAACTATTTCGTTAAAGTAAAGTGCTAAAGGCCCCTTATTTGCTGTTACAACATGTAATTCCTTTTTCAAAGCTTCAACAATATGTGTTTTTGCAGGTTCGCCATTCACGTAGTTGCTTGGCGTAACCTCAACAATTACTGTTTCTTTCGCCTCTAATTCACTGTAAAGATCCACTGCCCTCTTAGAACCTTTCGCATTAGCTATTTTCAACTCCCCCAAATAACCTCTAGGTATGAAGAGAAGGTTTGCTAATTCGGACTTAGTGAATCCGTTTTTCTTTAGAATAGCTCCTGATGAATCAGCTAAGCCTATGATGCGCAACTTTATTTTATGTTTTCTTTCAAGAAATCTTTCATAATTTAGGAATTGTTTAACAAATTCTCTACCAACATTTCCGAATCCTATGAGAAATATGTCAATAGGCATCAACCTTTCTTTAAACCTTCTAGGGTAACTATTGGAAATAATACCTTAGATTAAAATTTAAATTTTATGCAAATAATCCTTAATCACTTTCTTGAAGAATCACTAATTTACTCTATTTAAACAGTTTAAATAAGGCCATTTTGCATTTCTAAAGCACAAAGCATTCTTGAAAGAACAGTCCATGCTTCAAGAGCTTCCCCATATATTGAGTAGACTTCATCAGCTAACTCGTATGTTTCTTTCGAAAAATCTCCGTGAGCAAAACCACCGATAATAATTGCATCTCCCTTCTTAACCACATTGGCTAATTTACTTAACGATATTTTATCGCCTCTTTCAGAAAGTAAAATAGTTTTCTTAGGCTCTAAGCTTTCCAATAACCCTCCTAAACTCATGTTCTTAATGTATAGTAGTGGTGTTTCAGATTCTGGAGGAACTTTTCCGGTGCTGAAAAGCTGCTCCATAAGACCTATAAATCTATTGTAGTTTTTAGGTATTCTAACATCGCTTCTGACGAAAATAACATAGTCGTTAAGTGTATGAACGTATGTTTTAAGCAATCCCGCCTTGTTTAATGGAGAATTTAAAGCTAGAAGGAGAGATAAATGGACAATATCAGGTCTTCCCCTCTTTTCCCTCATGGGAAGGTTCTTCATGGCATGGTAATGTAGTGATACGTCTAAAATTATTTCTGAAGGCTTCTTACCTCTTCTCTTAGCTGTTTTAATAACTGATGGATGCTTCCACAGGGTTTTAGGAACTATTTCAAGACTAGATTCTGCAAGTACTAAGTAGTATTTTTCCTTAGCCAAAACCACCACTAAACCTATTTAGATGAAAAACTACTCTTAAAATGTTCTGAAATGAAGAATAAAAGCACTGTAAAGGATTTAGCTAGGCAGAGAATACGTTGGCTATTCAAACTAGCTTATAATGAAACTAAGAAGGGAAATTATGAGAGATCTAGAAGATACACTAAATTAATAATTAGGATCGCTGAGAAAGGAGGTATAAAAGTTCCTAGAAGAATAAAAAGGAGTATATGTAAAAACTGCGGCATAGTGCTAATACCTGGCTTAACGGCTAGGGTAAGGGTGAGAAGTGAAGGTAGCAGGGGTTCCCATGTAACCGTAACGTGTCTAGTATGTGGTTGGATGAAAAGGTACTACATTAAGGTGAGTAAGCGTGAGGAAAGTAAAGGAGTTAATAAAGGAGGTAAGACATAGTAGCGCTGATGTTAGAATAGGTAAGTCGGGTATTTCGGAAAACGTTCTTAAAGAAATTAAGAGAAGGCTCAAGAAAAAAGGGGTAGTTAAGGTTAAAATACTAAAGTCTGCGTTGAAAGTTGAGGAAAAGGACAGGTTCGAAATAGCTAAAGGGGTTGCCGAAAGGATAGGCGCTAAACTCGTAGAGGTTAGGGGAAGAACATTCATTCTATTAATGGAGAATGTGGTTGAGAAAAAGCTTAAAACTCTTTCCTAAATTATGCTATCTGCAACTAAGTGGTGCATAGGAAATGGTTACAGCAGTGCAGGTTCCAGCTGATAGGTTAATTGCTGAGTTAGCTCATTACTTGAAAGAAAGGGTTCCCGAAGTCAAGCCTCCGAAATGGGCAACTTATACTAAGACAGGTGCTCATAAGGAACGTGTACCCGAAGACCCTGATTGGTGGTATTATCGTTGCGCGTCTATTCTTAGAAAACTCTACGTTAGAGGGGGACCTGTAGGTATTGAAAGGCTGAGGACAGTGTATGGTGGAAGAAAGAACTACGGCGTAGCTCCTGAACATTTCGTAAAAGGCTCCGGTAGTGTTGTGAGAAAGGCTCTTCAGCAATTGGAGAAAGCAGGCTTAGTAGTGAAGGTTAAGGGTAAGGGTAGAACGCTTACTCCGAAAGGTAGATCATTACTTGACAAGTTAGCTAATAAGGTAATGAGGGAGCTTGCTAAGGAAAACAAGGAGCTAGAGAAATATCTTAAATAGCTGAGCGAGCAAAGATTCAATAAGGTTGCTACAGCAATGAGCTACGATATTTCGGACGAAGAGCTTGAAGAAATTAAGAGGAGAAAGCTTCTAGAATATCAGCGTAGACTAGCTGAGGAGGAAAGGAGAAGACAATTAGAGAGAGAACTTGAAGCTAGGAAGAAAGCTTTACTTAGAAGAATACTTACCCCAAAAGCTCTTGAAAGACTATACAATGTTAAGCTTATTAGACCTGATCTCGCATCTTTCGTAGAAGACCAACTAATATCTCTCGCACAATCAGGCCGTATACCTTTACCCATAGATGATGAAACTTTAAAGAGGATACTTGTTGAAATATATTCTCAAACAAGAAGAGATTTCAAAATAAGAATTAAGGAGAAGTGATACGTCATGGCACATTTCATACATGTTGCTAGGAAGCTTAGGCTTGCAAAAGCCCTTAAGTCAAACTCCCCTGTACCGCTTTGGGTTATAGCTAGAACCGGAGGTAAGTTCAGAAGACACCCTAAAATTAGGCATTGGCGTAGAGTGAAGCTTAAAGTCTAGCAGAAAAGAGGGGTTGAAGGGTAATGTCTGAGAAGAAATCTATTGTTCTTGAAAGAGAATATGTTATTCCTTTAAGGAAAGTGTATTTTCTTCAGAAAACCAAGAGGGCTCCAAGAGCTATAAGGTTGATTAGGGAATTTGTGAAGAGACATGTTAAAGCTGAGAAGGTAATAATAACTAATAAGGTAAATGAATACATTTGGAGTAGAAGTATTGAGAAACCCCCTAGAAGAGTTAAGGTTAAAGTAGTTAAAACAGAAGATAATGTAGCTAAGGTTTATCTTGTTGGAGAATAGTTAAAATGCCCGCAGTAAGAGCTTCTTTCAACGGAAATGTTTTCATAGGAGCATTTATTTTTACAAATGATAAATTCACTTTAGTTCCTTTGGAAACGCCTCCTAAACTTTATGATGCAATTCGCGAAGTATTGAAAACAGAAATTCACAGTATAAAAATAATGAATTCCTCTATTGTAGGTATTCTCGTAGCCGGAAATAATAATGGAATACTTCTCCCGTACTTGACTCTTGACGAAGAAGTTGAGCAGTTAAAGAAGGCTTTAGGTAGCCAAGTAAACATAGATATTTTACCTTCAAAGAAAACAGCAGTAGGCAACATAGTATTAGCTAATGATAAAGCTGCTCTAGTTCATCCAGAATTAGATTCTAAATCAATTAAGGTAATAGAGGATGTTCTTGACGTACCTGTTGAGAAAGGAACAATAGCTAACGTTTTAACGGTTGGTTCAGCAGCAGTAGTTACAAACAAGGGAATGATAGTTCATCCTGACGCTTCAGAAGAAGAGTTAAAGTTTTTAGAGGATTTATTTAAAGTAAAGGTTGACATTGGTACAGTAAATTTCGGTGTATCCTTCGTTAAAACAGGTTTAGTTGCAAACACGTACGGGGCCCTTGTGGGTGAAAGAACAACAGGCCCCGAAATAATGAGAATAGAGCAAACACTTGGAATAACGGGTGAGTGAGCGTGAAAGTTAAAATATATAGGGTTGAAGGACAAATGCTAATAAGCCACGATAAATTCCCACGTATTCAAAGGTTTGTAAAGGATGTTAGAGCAGTTAAGCCTGAAGATGCAATAGAAATAGTTTACTCTGAACTAGGTAGTAGACATAAGCTTAAAAGAAAACACATAAAGATTTTCAAGGTCTACGAAATACCTCCAGAAGAAACCAAAGACGTAAACCTTTACAGGCTAAGCTTAATTGACAAAATAGTTATTGTTTAATGAGTTGAAAAATAATGTCATCTGAGGAAGAAAAGCTTAGAGAGGAATTAGCTAGGGCAATTGAGGAATTACAAGTACTACAAGCACAGTATGAAGTATTAAAGAACAGCTTAGATGCACTTATTTCACTACTTAACGAAACAAGAATTGTTAGAGAGGAACTCGGCAAAATAGAGGAAATTAAGGAGGAAAACGAAGTACTCATACCCTTAGGTTCAAGAGTGCTTATACATGCAAAGGTAATGGAAAAACCAACAATACTCTACGCTTTAGGCTCGGGAATTCTCGCATCACTACCATTAGACGAAGTTAGGAAGAAACTTAGTGAAGAAGAAAAAAGGATTAGTGAAGATATAGCCAAATTACAGAAGGACTTAGCCGAGCTTATAAGGAGAATAACAATTACCCAAGAACTTGCCAGGAAAACTCAGGAGAAACTTGTAAAAGCAGCTCAAAGTAAAAAGTAAGCATTTTAGAAACGTAAAAACATGCTTTAACGAGGATGTTCTGAAAAATGTTTAATAAGTTAAAGAAAATTTTCACGAGTTTAGCTGAGAAAATAACTGGACGTATTTCTGAAGAAAGACTTAACGAAATACTTGACAATTTACTTTTCGAACTCGTCGAATGCGATGTAGCATTTCCCGTAGCTGAAAAAATAATTAACAATATTAAAGAAGCTTATAGGAAAAATCCTTTCAAAAGCAAGGAAGAGGTTTTTAAAACATTAAATGATATTGTTTTAAAGATACTTGAGCAATCAAAACCATTTGACTTAATAGGTGAAGTTAAAAACATTTCTAAGAAGGAAGGACCAGCGGTTATTGTTTTTCTAGGAATTAATGGTGTAGGGAAAACGACAACAATAGCTAAAATAGCTAAGAAAATGAAAGACAATGGCTTAAAAGCGGTTTTAGCTGCCGCAGACACTTATAGGGCAGGAGCTCAGGAGCAATTAGAAATTCATGCGAGAAAACTAGGGCTCCCCATAGTGAAACATAGGTATGGTAGTGATCCAGCCGCTGTAGCGTTTGACGCTATAAACTATGCCAAGTCTAGAAGGCTAAATGCTGTTCTCATAGATACTGCTGGAAGAATGCATACGGACATAGACTTAGTCAATGAGCTTAAGAAAATAGTTAAAGTAGCTGAACCTCACTTCAGAATACTTGTCGTTGACGCTTTAACGGGAAACGACGCTTACGAGCAAGCAAAAATGTTTGAGGAAAACGTAGGTGTCGACGGAATAGTTATTGCGAAAATGGATGCTGATGTTAAAGGAGGTGTAGCATTAACGTTAGCTAGTGAAATAGCTAAACCCATAATTTACGTCGGTACAGGTCAGAAATACGATGACATAGAACTCTTTGACCCTAAGAAAATAGCTAAACTAATTTTCGAAGAGGCTGCTAAAAAGTGAAGCTAAAAGCTAAAGTAGCCTTCATAGTTTCCACGGTTGATAAAGCAAGTTTAAACATGGCTGAAAGGATTCTTGAGAAAACGGAAAACTATGAAATAAAAAGCGTAAGCAAACCTATTGTTAAAGCATTTTTCCTTGAAAAACTAAGTGCGATAATCACGTATTTACCTGATGACGTAATATACATAAACTACATTGATAAATACTTTAATGTTGACCAGTATATTTTCCTTTCTAGACATAGTAGTTTAGCAAAAATAAAGTCGCTAACAGTTCATCATACAGGCAATGTAACCAACGAATTAGCTTATGGAGCAAACCCCAAGGAACTATGCTATGCGAATCCTCCATTAACGAAGGCTATTCTTTTAAACATAGGTAAGTACGCTAAGAAATATGGTCTTTCTAAAGAATTCGAAATAGTATATGAAGCAACACATCATGGGCCAACTAACCTATCTAAACCGTTAGTTTTCGTTGAAATAGGGAGTTCCGAGGAGGAATGGATTAGAGAAGATGCCGCTAATGTTAATGCTGACGCAGTAATTGATGCCCTAAAGAACTCATGCGAATGTGTATCAGTACTAGGCTTCGGAGGAGGCCATTACTCTAGAAAACACACTAAATACGCTTTCGAATCAAATGTTTGTTACAGTCATATTTTCTCTAAGCACACAGCAAAGCATTTAACTAGAGACATTATAGACCAAGCTATAAGGAAAACTGTGACTAAAGTGGAAAAATTTGTTATTGAGAAGAAAGGTGTTCCCGGAAAGATAAAGGGGCTCATACTCAGCTATGCTGAGGAAAGAGGGTATGAAGTAGAATATATTTAGTAACAACAGATAGAAGAGTTTAAAAACACGAGGCACTTATAGGCTAGCGTGCATATATTTACGAAAGCAAACAATTAAGGATGGTTTATAATGAGGCTAAACGAAATAGTCTCTATGTGGAAGAAAATAGTGAGGCTTTCAAGGAAACCTGATAGGGAAGAATACTTACTTTCAATTAAAATTTCATTCTTAGCCTTCTTCCTAGTAGGTGGGATAGCTTACCTAGTTAAGTTAGTTGCTTATCTCGTATCCAGAATTTAGTGGTGAAACTAAATGGGAGAAAACACTGCGGCTCCAAGGCGTCTCACACGCTTCTACGCTGTTAGGACAACTGCAGGTCAAGAAATGAATGTAGCTATGCTCATATATAATCGTGTTAGAGCAGCAAACCTAGATGTTAAAGCAATAATTGTTCCTCCTAACGCTAAAGGATACGTTATATTAGAAGCTCCTGGACCAAACGTTGTTTACAATGCAATTCAAGATTTAAAACATGTTAAAGGCCTCGTTCCCGGAGTTTTTAGTGACGAGGATATTAAAAGAGCGCTCATACCTAAATCACCACTTATAGGTCTTAAGGAAGGAGATATTGTCGAAATTGTTGCAGGCCCCTTCAGAGGTATGAAAGCTAAAATTATTAGGGTTGATGTAGCTAAAAACGAAGCAGTACTTAACATTTTAGAATCATCCTATCCCCTCCAAATAATGGTTTCAGGAGATTATGTTAAACCTGTTAGGAAGCAGCAAACACAGGGTGGCGCATGAAAATGGCTAAGGAGAAAGTATTAACATTCCTTATTGAAGGTGGTAAAGCAAATCCCGGACCACCCATAGGGCCATCATTAGGCCCCTTAGGAGTTAATGTTGTTGAAGTTGTTAATAAAATAAATGAAGCAACTAAAAGCTATGAGGGACTAACTGTTCCAGTAAAGGTAATTGTTGACACTGAAACTAAGAAGTTTAGAGTTGAAGTTGGAGTACCGACAACAACGGCTCTACTACTGAAAGCAGTTGGTGCTAAAGAACCTTCAGGAGACCCGGCACATCAGAAAATAGGTGATTTACCTTTTGAAAAAATAGTTGAAATAGCTTTAGCTAAGAAGAAACAGCTCCTAGCTAAAACACTTAAGAAAGCTGTAAAAATGATTTTAGGCTCAGCTAGGTCAATAGGGATAACTGTTGAGGGAAAGGATCCGAAAATAGTTTCTAAAGAAATAGATGAAGGAAAATATGATGACATAATAGCTAAGTATGAGGAAGAATATCAGAAAGAAGAGTGAATGTGGAGGGGAAAGTAAGTGTCGGAAGTTGTATCTAAAGAAAACCTTACTAAAGCATTGGAGGAAGCTATTAAGTCAAGTAAGAAGAGAAGGTTTAAACAGTCCGTTGAATTAATAGTTGTTTTAAGAGATGTGGACATTAGAAGTCCTGAGGGAAGAATTAGGGAAACAATATTCCTACCTCATTCGCCTAGAAAGAATGTGAAAATTTGTGTAATAGCAGACGGGGATATGGCATTAAAGGCTAAGGAGGCTGGAGCATACAGGGTTGTTTCAAGAGAGGAACTTAAGCTTATGGCTGAAAACAGGAAGTTAGCTAAAAAATTAGCTCAAGAATGCGACTGGGTTCTTATAAGAACAGACATGATGGGTCAAGCTGGAAGAGTTATTGGCCCAGCATTGGGTCCTAGAGGAAAAATACCTGTACCCGTGCCTATAACCTCAGATATTAAAGCAGTTATAGAAATGTATAGGAGAGCCGTGTTCATAAGGACTAAGGATCAACCACAGATTATGTGTAGAATAGGAACCGAAGACATGAACACTGACGAGCTTGTAGAAAATGCTTTAACAGTAATTTCAACCGTAGCATCGAAACTTAAGAACCCCAAATACAATATTGCGAAAGTAGTTGTTAAAACAACAATGGGACCAGCTGTTGAGGTGAAGAAGTAGGGATGAGTATGCTTAAGAGAGTTAGGAAAATCCCGGAGTGGAAAATTAGGGAAGTAGAGTTTCTAGCAGGTCTCCTAAAGAAATATAGTGTAGTAGCCATAGCTGATTTGACAAAGCTCCCTACAGCTCAGCTTCAACAAATAAGGAAGGCTTTAAGAAATAAGGTTTTCATGAGGGTTAGTAAAAACACTTTAATGAGAATAGCCATAGACAAAATTGTTCATGAGAAACCCGGTTTGGAGAAACTCAAAGAGTTTCTAGAAGGCTCAAACATCTTCCTATTCACAAACATTAATCCCTTCGAACTTTACATGCTTCTTGAAAAATATAAGATTCCAACCTATGCTAAACCAGGAGATATTGTCGATAGGGAAGTCGTTATTCCATCTGGAAACACGGGAATACCTCCTGGCCCCATACTTAGCACTTTCGGTAAGCTTAAAATACCCACTAAGATCCAGGAAGGAACAATTTGGATAACTAAAGACACCGTTGTAGCTAAGCCTGGAGATAAAATATCTCCAGAATTGGCTTCTATACTTCAGAAACTTGATATTAAACCTTTAGAGGTAGGTGTCAAACTTAAAGTAGCATATGCTGATGGATTAATATTTAAAGCTGAAGACCTTAAGCTCGACCTCGACAGGTATCGTAGCGAAATCGCTGAAGCCTATATTAACGCGTTAAAGATAGGTGTTGAAGTAGCATTCCCCGAACCGGAGATACTTAAACTTACATTAGCGAAAGCCTACATTAGCGCATTAGCTATTGCTGCTGAGACAGCGTTCATAACTGCTGAAACAGCAGAGTATGTATTCGCAAAATACGTTAGCATAGCTTATGCTTTAGCAGCACAAATTTCACAAATAGCTCCAGAACTTGGCTTAGAAATTGCAGCACCAACAGCTATCATGCCTCCTACTGAGGAAAAGAAAGAAGAAAAAGAAGAGGAAAAGAAAGAAGAGGTAGCTGAGGAGGAAATAGCTGCAGGTTTAGAGTCTCTATTTGGATAAAACATGTTTCTTTTTGTGTAAAGCTACGTTACCTTTAAATATTTACACTAACCTCCTTTAGAACCGACAAGCTGGGAGGTGATTAGGGATCGAGTACATTTACGCAAGCCTCCTCCTTCACGTAGCAAAAAAGGACATTACTGAGGAAAATGTTAAAAAAGTTCTTGAAGCAGCAGGTATAGAAGTTGATGAAGTAAAGGTTAAAGCACTTGTTGCAGCATTAAAACAGGTAAATATAGATGAAGTAATAAAGACAGCTGCATTACCTGTAGCTGCAGCACCAGCTGCTGCTGCGGTTGCAGCACCTGCTGAAGCTGAGAAGAAGGAAGAGGAAAAGAAAGAGGAAGAGGAAAAGAAGGAAGAAGAAGTTAGCGAAGAAGAAATAGCTGCCGGACTAGAGTCCCTATTCGGATAATGTGGCACAAGTATTTTCTAGAGTATAAGCTTAGTACGTGTTTTTGAGTTCTTTAGAGCACAAATTTAATTCGTAATAAATCCTTAATTCTTATACGGCTTAACGTGCAGTGGTGAGTATTGTATGGTAAAAGTTGATCCTAAAGAGTTTAGGGTTAAATTCTTTGAGGAAATGGGTTTTGTGAGAAAACAATGTCCGAAATGTGGGAGTTGGTTTTGGACATTAAATAAAGACCAAGTATACTGCAATGATTCGCCATGTGTTGAATATGAGTTTTTCGACTTAAACTATAAGCTTAAGCCGCTTACTGTTAGGAAAGCCAGGAAAACATTTATCGAGTTCTTTAGAAGACATGGACACAAACCTATAGAGCCTAAACCCGTAGTTGCTAGGTGGCGTGAAGACCTATACCTAACAATAGCTAGTATAGTTGATTTCCAACCGTTCGTAACAGATGGCGTGGTTCCGCCTCCAGCTAATCCACTAGTTGTTTCCCAACCATGCATAAGACTTGAGGACATAGATAATGTTGGAAAGACAGCTGGTAGGCACTTAACAACTTTCGAAATGGGAGGACATCACGCATTCAACTATCCTGACAAACCCGTTTACTGGAAAAATGAAACAGTAAAGTACGCTTTCGAATTCTTTACTGAAGAAATAGGTGTGAAACCAGAGGACCTAACACTTAAGGAGTCCTGGTGGGAAGGAGGAGGTAACGCCGGGCCATGCTTCGAAGTAACTGTTAAGGGGTTGGAGGTAGCTACACTGGTTTTCATGCAATACAAGGTTGTCGATGGAAACTATGTGCCAATGCCTCTTAAAGTTGTAGATACAGGCTACGGTATTGAGAGAATAGCGTGGCTTACCCAAAAAACACCTACAGGGTTCCATGCGATTTACGGTGATTTAGTCAAGAAATTCTTTGAGAAAATAGGTGTTGAAGAACCTGAGGAGCAAGTTTTCTACGTAGCTGGAAGATATTCTTCAACGTTTGAACCTGAAGACACTGTGTCTTTAGAGGGATATTATAGGAGAGTTGCTAGAGCAATAAATCTATCTTATGAGGAAACCAAGGAGCTTTTAGAGAAAATTGAGAAGGTCTTCGCTGTTCTCGACCACACTAAAACACTAGCTCTAATGTTAGCTGACGGCATAGTACCTTCAAATACTGGTGAAGGATACCTTGCTAGATTAGTGTTGAGAAGAGCTTTAAGAGCCCTCGCTAAATTAGGTTCAAATGTTAGGCTAAGCGACCTTGTCGAGCTTCAAATAGAGTTCTGGGGTGAAGACTTCCCGCAGCTTATTAAGAGGAAAAACTACATTTTGGAAGTAACTGATCTTGAGGAAGAAAGGTTTAGGAAAACACTAACTAGAGGATTAGGCTATGTTGAAAGGCTTCTGAAGAGAAGAAGAGAAATAAGCTTAGAAGACCTTGTGGAACTATATGATTCGCACGGTATTCCACCGGACATAGTCGAGGAGGTCGCTAAGAAGAAGGGAGCAGTAGTTCATGTTCCAGCAAACTTCTTCTCAATAGTTGCTAAAAGACATGCTAGAGCGGAGGTTAGAGAAGAGGAACTAGAGGTGCCTAGGGAAATATTTGAGGATTTAGAGAAACTACCGCCAACACGAATGCTTTTCCATGAAAACGTTTACTTAAGGAAGTTTAAGGGGAAAGTTGTTTACTCGAAACCGGGCTTAGTTGTTTTAGATCAAACAGCGTTCTATGCTGAAGGCGGCGGGCAACTTTCAGACATAGGGAAGCTGAAGTGGGGTAGTAGTTCCTCAGCGACAGTAATTCACGTTATTAAAGTGGGTAATGTAATAGTTCATAAGCTAAAGGAGCTTGTGGAAATACCCTTAAACACTTATGTTGAAGGAGAAATTGATTGGAGTAGAAGATTCACTCTGATGAAGCATCATACGGCGACGCATATAATCCTAGGAGCTGCTAGAAGGGTTCTAGGAGAACATGTTTGGCAAGCTGGCGCTGAGAAAAGACCTGATAAAGCAAGACTCGACATAACACATTATAAGCCTTTAAGTAAGGAGGAAATTAGGGAAATAGAGAAATTAGCTAACCAAGTTGTTTTCGAAGGAAGAAAAGTTACAGCTAAATTCATGGATAGAAACGAAGCTGAAGCAAAATACGGGTTAAGACTTTACCAAGGAGGAGTCCCTCCTGGGAGAATAATTAGGGTTGTTGAAGTTGAAAACTGGGACGTCGAAGCATGCTTTGGCACTCACGTAACAAACACTAGAGAAGTAGGGTTAATTAAGATAATAAATGTTGATAGAATACAGGATGGCGTAATTAGATTAGAATACACTGTTGCCGAAAACGCACTAAAACACGTATGGGAACTTGAAGACACTCTGGAGAAGTTAGCTGCTAAAATAGGTGCTAGTCCCAAAGACGCTATTCTTAGAATGGAGAAGTTCATCGAAGAATACAGAGCACTGAAAACTGAATTATCTAAGCTAAGAAGAGAATGGGTTGAAAGTGAAGCGGAGAAAACACTTGCTTCCAAGAAACCGACAAGCTGGGGCTACATTGCTGTTTCAACATATTCAGGTAAAGGCAAGGAAGTTATTTTGGAATTAGCTAGGAAAATTACAACTAAAGAACCTAAGGCTGCAGCAGTAATTTACAATGTAAGCGGAGATAGAGTATTAGTAAATATTCTAGTAGGTAATGAGGCCTTAGCTAAGAAAGCTTCAGCAAGGGAAATACTTACTAAAATATTTGAGAAAATAGTTGAAGGAAAAGGCGGTGGAAGAGAAGATTACGCAGCAGGCTCTGGAAAACTAAAAGTTAAGCTGGAAAATGTTATTGAGGAAACCTTTAAACTATTCGGGTAAGCCTTTTTTGTCAACCATAACTTTCAGGAAAGAACTAGTAGATGCAATATTAGATTACAAATACTTTTTATGTAGAAAATACCCTTACAAACCAGCTTTAAACCTCGTAGTTCAACGCTACAACCTATCTAAACCCGAGAAAGCCCTTCTATACAGATGCATACATGATGAAGAAACCGCCAAGAGCATACGTAAGAAACTTGTTGATGAAGGCGCTATAGAGAATTCAACACTGCTCATTGACGGATTTAACGTGTTAATAACTATTTCTTCAGCAGCAGAATGTTTCCAAGTATTCCTATGCGATGATTACATGCTAAGAGATGTTATGAAGTCTTTTAGGAAATTTAAGTTCGAAAACAAACATGCGGAAATAGTGATTATGCTAATAAGTGAAATAGTTAAGCTTAAACCTTCAAAAACAGTGTTTTTCTTCGACAAACAAGTAAGCTTTAGCGGCAAAGTAGCTGCATTAGTTAGTGAAGTAGCTAAGAAACATGGTTTAAAAAACTTCGAAACACTACTTACAGACCGCAATGATAGGAGAATCATAGAGTATGCAGAAAAAGGAATAGTTTCATCAAGTGACATAGTAATACTTATGAGAACACCTCAAATCTTTGACTTAGCATATTACGTAGTAAGAAAGCATTTCCCGGAGAAAATAGTTTACATAAACAAAATTTTAACAGGAGAATAACGGCAATACTTAAAAAATACTCAGAAAAAATATAAGTACCCGAAAGAAAAGGGGCCCGTCGCCTAGCCAGGATAGGGCGCCGGCCTTCTAAGCCGGTGGTCCGGGG
>CAZLZO010000023.1:0-21067 GCA_964564025.1 uncultured Desulfurococcales archaeon | reverse complement strand
ATTCAACCCCAAGGAACTCATAGAACTAGTAAAACCACTAGTCACGAAGCTAACGCATTAGCTAGGTGGGACATGGACCTCACGCCTTCTTGAAAGCGCCCGGTCTACTGGACGTAACTGCTTCATCCAGTCAATGTATATGCGCTGTCCTAGGGCTGCGTTCTTTTAAGTTCCTCATGTCCTAAGTAATGTCCCTGCGGGACATGGTGTGGAACATGGACGCACTCATGTATGCCTTACAGTATACAGGTATTTGGGGAGGGCAGGCATCCTGCAGAGAAAAGAATAGACATAATAAGGCTGATGGGAAGGAGGGTGGAGGAGGGCGGGGGTATATGCGGAAGTTTCTCGAACTGTTCTAGTTCTAGTTTGTTGTAGTTTGCTTTCTCCACTAAATATGTGGTTCTGGGGGTTTAAAAATATCTGGAAGAGGAACGGTTTATCTTGCCATGAATACATACCTATACTGTAGATATAAAACATTTGTTTTGGGTAGGTAAAATTAGGCTTTATTCTGGGGAAAGCAAGCATTTTATCTCTGATCCTTCTAAATAATTTTATGGTGGAACTCATGTCCACAGCTGTTCATGAAACTGGGTCAGCTGAGACAGGTTACTTCATCCTTAATTGTCCGTTTTCCCGTGCTCATCATCCTATTTGTTTTTAGTACTTGTTGTATAAAAGTTTAAATTTGGTTATTGGCTATGTTTCTTGTGGATGATGATACGACGGTCTTCGGAGCTTCTTAAGCTGTGAAGTACGCTTTATCCCTTTCTGACAACTTAAACTAGTTTTACTCCGTATTTTTCGGCTACCTCCTTCAGTAGTTTGAATGTTTTTTCATAGATTTCTTTAAGTCTCTTCTCTGTTCTTGCTTCAGCATATATTCTTACTTTAGGTTCTGTTCCCGAAGCTCTAACAAGAACCCATGACTTATCAGGCATGTTAAGTCTTAGCCCATCAATTGACAGTTCTGACTCGTAATCTCTAAATATTTCGCGCATTCTTTCGTGAACTTCGCTAACTACTTTACGCTTTACTTCATTAGGTACTTTAAATGAAACCCTTACTTGCGGATACTCTGGAATATCTTCAAGAAGCTTCTCTATAGTAACTCCTCTTTCAATCATATGGCTTACAAGTAATGCTGCCTGATATATTCCATCAACCCAATATCCCCAGTCAGGATCTATAAGCTTCCACGGCTCAGCCGACATTATTGCTTTAGAACCATACTCTACTAGTTTCTCATGTGTTTTCCCTAATTTTGTTCTTACAAGTTTCCCACCATACTTTTCCACGATCTCATCTATTACAAATGACGTATCTATTGAAACAATAATTACGCCTTCGCCTTTTTCATGAAGCTTTACTTTGGCATAATATGCTATTAATCTATCATTAAGTATGAATTTACCGCTACTTGTTAAAGCGGAAAGCCTATCAGCATCACCGTCATGAGCTAAAGCGACATCGACTTCAGCTGTTTTAGCTATTTTTCCAAGACCTACTAAAACATCGGGCCGGGGTTCCGGGGTTCTTCCTGGAAAGAAGCCGTCAAAATGACAGTTTATTGATATAACAGAGGCTCCTAATTTTCTAAGAATTAAGGGGGTAATGTTTGATGCTGCTCCATTGGCGCAGTCAACTATTACCTTTATTCTTTTAGCAACTTTTTTTGGCATAAATTTTAAGACGAGCTTGTTAACATATTCATCAACTACTTCAGGATAGTATTCTAAGTTTCCAACACTATCCCATTTGGCATAAGTGAATTTTTCTTTGAAAATTATGTCTTCAAGTTTCTCCTCCATTTTCTCAGTAAATTCCATACCCTTGCTATCAAAACATTTTATTCCATTATCTGGAGGCGGATTATGGCTTGCAGTAATCATAACCCCGCCGTCAAGTCCTAAGTGAGGTGCTGTAAAGGCAAGTACGGGTGTTGGAGCTAAGCCTATACTAATAACGTCAACTCCACCCGCCATAAGACCTGAAGCTACGCTTGATGAAAGTAATGGCGATGTTAATCTTACATCGTAACCTACAGATACGGCGCCTTTACCTCCAATAAATGTTGCCATGGCTAAGCCTACTTTATAAGCTATTTCTGGAGAAACTATTTTACCATACTCGCCCCTTATCCCCGCTGTTCCGAAAAGCCTGCCCACTTGCTTAGCACCAGAAATAACATATTTAGACAGCTTATACTAAAGCATTAGGTAAAGAAACTAAAAGTTAGAGGCGAAATTCTAGTGATAGATGTACACTGCCATTTACATGATGTAGTTTTCGACAAAGACAGAGACGAGGTTGTAGAGAGAGCTAAGAAGAGAGGGTTAAAATTCATCATAACTGCCGTAATCAGGCCTGAAGAAGTGTCTAAGGCTTTAAAAGTTTTCAGAAGATATGGTGGCTTCGTTCAATTAACTATAGGTCATGATCCTGTACTTGTTGATAAAGAAGTTTTTGAAAAACAAATAGAGAATACTAGGAAAAATGTTGATTTAATAGTGGGAATAGGAGAGGTAGGTCTTGACTATTGGTATGTTAGAGATCATGAAGCCCGCAAGTTGCAAGAAAAATTCTTTATTGAATGGATTGAATTCTCTAGAACATACAATTTACCCTTAGTTATTCATTCAAGAAGCGCTGGAAAATATGCGATAAAAGTATTGCTAGAGAATAAATTTTACAATGTCATAATGCACGCCTATGATGGCTCAGTAGGATATGCTATGGAAGCAGCCAAGTATGGTGTAATGTTTTCTATTCCGCCAAGTGTCATATATAGTGTTCAAAAACAGAAGCTTGTGAAAAAACTTAGTTTAGAAAATTTACTTTTAGAAACTGATTCCCCAGTATTAGCACCTATTAAGGGTGAAAGAAATGAGCCATCAAACATTATCTATTCTGCTAAGAAAATAGCTGAAATAAAAGGTGTTAGCTTAGAAAAAGTTATTGAGATAACAACAGAAAACGCCTTAAAGGTTTTTAAACGTTTAAGGAAATGAACTGTACTTCTCTTGTTTTTAAGTTAAGAAGAGCTATTGTTGCTTCGCCTGTCAAGTATCCACATGCTTCACCTGGATTAATAACTAATGTGCCATCGATATTTTTCACGTCTCTACTATGTGTATGCCCGTAAACTACGATGTCAAACATTTTGCTTTTAACTAATGCATCAACAATTACGTAGTGTGTTCCATGGGTTAAAGCTATTTTCACATTGTCGTACTTTATTACTGCAACTTCCTCCTCAAGTTTAACATAATATTTAGCGGCAAGTTCTCTCATATATTTCTTCTCTCCATCATTATTTCCGAAAACACCGATTACAGGTATTCCTCCTTGAGCTAATCGTTTAAGTGTAAATGGTGCAATCCAATCTCCAGCATGAAGTATTAGTTCAACTTTATTTTCTCTAAAAATCTTTATTGCTTCATCTACAGCTTTCTGATGATCATGGGTGTCCGAAATTAATCCTATGATTGCCAAATTAGCTCACCTAATTTTTAGAAGTAATGAACAAACTTAATAACCTTTGATTTAAAATATTATTAGTGTAGTTATTGAGGGGTTATTAGCCTAATAATAACGCATGGTATTTAAAATGCCAGGTAGGATAACGCCAGAACTCTGCGTTAAATGTAAAGGTGTTCGTAGATTATGTGGTAAGCCTGTTTGTCCTATCCTCTTGAGATTTAAAGCTTCTGTAAGAACTCTTTCACAAATTAAAATTGAAGGCGACAACATAGTTTTTGGGCCTACTCCTCCCACGTTAATTGTAGGTGAAGGAGGATATCCTGAAGTAAACGTTTACTCTGGAATAGCACCAGTCGACGAAGGAGACGCAAAAATCTTTGATAACCCTGTTGAATGGTGGGGTAAGCTTTCTCTTAAAGGAATCGTAGAGTTAAGATCTTCACTTCTTCTCCCACGAGCTAAATACAGAATTACAATAGCTAAGTATTTCAACTATCCAAGCAGTTTTCACGAGTTACAATTAGCCTCTGTGTCATTACGTCCCATAGATACTGAAGTAAAGCTTAAGAAAAAGCCTCTTCCAATACTCAGGTTTGATGGGCTTTTAGCACCACTAGGTCCTACAGCTCCCTTCCAAAAATTAAGAGTTATTGGTAATCCTAAGCTAACTAAAGTTGTGGAAAGAGTTATTTACGATACGGACTTAAAGGCGCTTAATGCAGTAATAGAGCTTTACACTAAAGGAGTTTCAATATACGACATCATAAGGATTTTTTCTGCAGGACTCTTAGGCAGACTTAATGAAAGAAAGCTTGTACCTACCCGTTGGTCGATAACAGCTGTTGATGTAATCGTAGGGAATAAGCTTGTGAAAGAAATCCGTAATAATCAGCCCATAAGCGAAATACTGCTATATAATGTGACTTACCTTGGAAATCACTTTGAAATACTGCTATTACCAAGCATATATTCATTTGAAATGATAGAGATATGGCTACCAAGTACTCCTTGGACTGCTACGTCTATGAAGCCGATAATTATTGAAAACTATGAACTTTGGGATGCCAAATTAAGAGGAGAAATGGATGGAGGCTACTATGCGCTAAGACTTGGCGTTCTTGAAAACTTATATAAAATTAAAAGGCAAGCTTCTATTGTTGCTATAAGAGAAATAAGGCCAGATTATTATGCACCGGTTGGTAATTGGCACATTAGGGAAAGTGCACGTAAAGCTTTTCTAAAGAAACCTGAAAAATTCGCTACAGTCGAGGAAGCCTTAGAGTCTATGAGAACAAGGCTAAAGACGCCAGTGGAATACATAGTTAAAAAATCTATTCTGTTAAGAAACATGCTAAGGCAGGGCAAGATAATAGATTATTTTAAATAAAAAGCTTAAACTCACCATTTGCTTAACTCATTGACCCATTCCTTAGTTACCTCTTTAGCAAATGCCGCTAAGAGTTTTGATGCATTTACTGCGTCATTCAAATCTAACACTTCAATAGGCGAATGTATGTATCTTGTTGGTATAGACACTGTTCCTACAGGTATACCTTCCCTCGCAAGCTGAATAGCAGCTGCATCTGTTGCCCCCCCAGTTAAGACTTCAAGCTGATATGGTATCTTTTCCTTTTCAGCAACTCTAATCAAAAGTTCTCTAACCTTTGGATGTGAAATATTTCCTCTATCCATTATTTTTATCGCTGGTCCTTTGCCTAACTGAGTTATCCAGTCCTTCTCCTCTACTCCGGCAATATCGTTTGCTATTGTTACATCAACAGCTACGCCAACATCAGGACTTATGGAAAAAGCGGAAACCCTAGCTCCCTTAAGCCCTATTTCCTCTTGAACCGTAAATACTGCATAAACATTTGCTTCTAATGGCTCATTCCTTAATAATTTAAGCATGTAAGCTAATGCAGCTACACCTACTCTATCGTCAAATGCCTTACCTGTTACCTTATCGCCTCCACCGAGTCTTGCAACTTCTCTATCGAAAACTATTACCGAACCCACATTTACACCTAATTTTTCAGCTTCCTCTCTACTACTTACGCCAATGTCGACAAATAACTTGTCCATTTCTAATACCTGTTTCTTCTCCTCCGGAGTCATTATGTGTGGCGGTTTCATCCCTATAACTCCGCGAAGCCTACCTTTTGAAGTTACAACAATAACTCTCTGGCCAGGAAGAATTCTTTCATTCCATCCACCCACTCCCGTAAACCTCAAGAAGCCTCTACTATCTATGTGAGAAACTATGAGCCCTATTTCATCAATATGCGCTGCAACCATTAGCTTAGGAGCGTTTGAGCTCTCACCCTCCTTTAAAGCTACAATATTTCCCAATTTATCAGTCCATATTTTATCAGCTAACTCTCCAACTTCCTCCACTATGAGCCTCCTTATTTCAAATTCATAGCCTGAAACACCTATTGCATCTGAGAACTTTTTTAGCAATGAAAAGAACGATGCTTTTTCTTCTTCACTAACCATGTCTAGCACCATTGAAACTATTTTAACGGAGATAGTGAAAAGTCTTTCTCAAAAATTTATGTAAAAACAAAGTAGGGCTTCTAATCCACTCTTCCAAGCACTCTATGAAACGTATTTTTCCTACATATTTTACAATAATGATAAATTCTACCTATTTTTTCTAAATCAAAGCTTACATCAAGTATCCATTCGTTTTCACATTTTTCACACTTTAAAAGCCATTTAGTCATGGCATTCATTACCCTAGAAATTTAGCTAGCAAATTTTCAATATTTGAACTTATATTTTTAACTTCATCAATAACGTCAATAACGTCGCCGCAAAGGAGGGGTTCAAGCATGTCTATTGTTTCTAAGGGAATATACATTTTCCTCTTAACTTTTTCATAACCACACTTACTACACTTATGGACTTCACTTATTTTAATTAATGGTCTTAAGTTTTCCTTAGCCAAATCTTTCTTTAAAAACAATGGTCCTTCAACGACTATGTACTTATGCATTGTTTTTTCACTTGCATAGTAACTGCAATTAGGGCATGTTTCAATGTTAATCTTAACTAGTTTAGAGAACCTTACTGGTTCATTAGTTTCACGAGGCTTTTGTTCGTCACATTTAAGCACAGGTTCTGAGCTTGTTTCCTCGTCGAATACTGTTGTAGACGCTGTGGAATGAGTCATTGCTTTTACGGCTGATATTTTTCCATGCAATAACTTAGACTTTATTTCACTAATTAGTGAAGATACTGCTGAAAACACTTTTAACCCCTAAAGGACATATCTTTGCTGTAGAAAAGGTTTTTAGGTTAACGCCTCTTGAATTTAAAATTCCATTAAAATAAAGTCTATTATATGAAGTATTGCTGAGCCTTCATTAATTATCCTATGCTTAACAGCGTAAGGTATGTATATTAGGGAGTATGGCTCTATGAAGAAGGGTTTTTCTTCAAAATCTATGAACTCTATTTTACCTATTCCATCAACTACATAGTATATATGTTCATTCCTTGTTTCTCCAAATCTTTCAAGAAATTTTTCAGGAGCTATCATAAGAGAGTCTATTTTTAAAGCCTTTTTCCTCCTTATATTAAGTTTTAATAGTTCATATAGCTTATAATTGTTGATACTTACTTTAATTGCTCTATTACTTATCTTTCTTGGAAACATTTACTCTTGCCCTCAAAATGCCATTTTCTACAAGTTTCTTTAAAACTCTTCGTAAAACTTTCCTTATAATCCATCTTTTAGAGATATTACCATAAAGTTTAATAGCTGTTTTCCTAAGGCTTTCGGTTCTTGTTAAATCCTCTAATATTCGCTTCTCTTCCCCACTAAGATCTTTACAGTATCTTAACCCTATCCTAGCTATCTCTACAGGTTTTAAACCTAGCCATGGATCTTTATAGTCGAGTTCGCTAAGTTTTTTAATCACCTTAAACACTATGATGGTAACGTATTCGTTAGGGTCTAATTCGCCATAGTTTTTCTTTAATTCCTTAAGTAATTCCTTTCTAGATGAAAATCCGTCTTTTAAGGCATCGCTGTCTGTTAAGTCTTTTACCCTTTTATGAATTATTTTAACTATTTTAGCTAAAGCTACGGGCCTTCCTCCTCCATGTATGAATACTTCATCGTATTTTGGCTTAACAATACCTAGTCTTATAGTGGCTTTCTTTTCTCCTTTAAGTATTTTCTCAATATATTTTCCCTTAACCATTAAGTGTCTTCCTATGAATCTTATCCTAGGCTTTCTCCCTTCCCGAATCATTTCCTGGTACCCATTACAGTACCGATTATATAGTAGCTTCTACACTATAAAATATTTAGAATGCGATGATGATCTGTTTCGAGAGCGTATATGCTCTCGACTGTTTGACTAAAGGATGAAATGGGGCCAAAGCGCTGAGCATTAACTATATTGGATATTCTACTTCAACAGGCCTTCTTTGATATGCTGATTTAATTATTGATTCGCATATAGCTAAAGCCTTAATGCCATCTTCAATAATGACTCTAGGCTTTCTTTTCTCAATTATTGATTTAAGGAAATCTTCATCCTCTAAACGTAAAGGCTCTAGTTTAGGTATCAATGGTTTAATTACCTGGTCTTTCTTAAACACTATAAGTTCTTCGCTTACAAAATCTATATTGACTACTGCTTGGTCTCCCGTTACTGAGAGATATCTTATCTTATAGGGTGTTACCCAGTTTGTTTCGAAAATTCCTGAGAATTCTCCATAATCTATTATGAATAATGCGTAGTCCTCATAGTAACTATGTTTCAAACTACCGATTTTTCCATAAACCACACGTGCTTCTTTACTGAATACGTATCTTACTAGGTCAATATCATGTATTGATAGGTCCTTTATGACACCGGCATCCCAAGGTCTATTGGGCCACCAGGAGGTTCTCTTACTATTTATTGCGAGAATTTTTCCTAATTCTTTCCTAGCAGCGTTTTTCAAGTAATTTACTAATGGATGGTATCTCATAATAAAACCAACGGACACTATTTTTCCTGAAGACTTAGCTATATCGTAAAGCTTAAGTGCTTTATCTAAGGTATCAGTTAATGGCTTCTCTACGAGAACATGAAGACCGTGTTCTAAAGCTTTAACAGCGTGTTCATAATGTAAATTAGTAGGTGTAGCTATTATTGCTGCGTCAAGTTCCTCTTTTTTTAAAGCTTCATCTAAGCTCCTATAGTATTTCGCATTATATATTCTAGCTACTCTCCTTATTCTCTCAATGTTTAAATCGACAAGGACTAACTCGTTAACTAACTCTCCCTTCAATGTTCCCAAAACTCTTGCGTGATTAGCTCCCCAGCCACCAACACCAACTAACATAACGTTTAACATTTTAGACACTTTTCAGATTTTTTCGCATAGTTTTTCTAATGCATAGACATATATTTATCCTTGGTATTAAAGTATGAGTTTAGAAAGAAAAATAATAGAGTTTTTAAGAGAGAACCCTGGAGCTAATGCTAGAGAAATAGCTGAAGCTTTGGGCGTAAGTTATGGAAGAATCCAAGCAGCACTCTATAGACTTCGTGAAAAAGGAGCCATTATTAAGACGGGTTTCGGCTATGCGGTTTCACATACATTAAGAAATTACTTAGAAGAATATCGTGAAACAGAAATTGGAAGAGGGAATACTAAAACAACTCAGCTTATGGAGAAAGCTAGAGAAGCTTTTGAGAGAAGAATTAAAGAACTTGAGAAAGCTATGAACGAACTTTTTAAACAATACTCGACATTAAAGGAAAGCATGGAAACTCTGAGTAAAAGGCTTGAACAATTACTTAACGACGTTAAGAATTTAGAAAGAAAGGTTAATGGGTTAAGTAAAATTATTAGTAATATTCCGGCTAAGCATAAAGAAGAAAAGGACCGCTTTCTCATAATATTGAAGAAGGAAGGTATCATGGATGTAGGAAAAGCAAGAAACTTGGCAATAAGATCTCTTGAAGAATATGTTAGAAGCAATAACGTCGTTGCCGTGTCATCTTTTATAGTAGATAGGGAATTTTATGAGAAATTTAAGAGTAAATTCCCTATTCCAAAAGATAAGGTAAGTAATCTTAGTGAAAAAGAGAAAACATTACTAAGGGCATTAGTTGATGAGGGTTTAGCATATTTACACAGAGGCATCGAGTATAGACTTGTTTAACCTTAGATATATTTTGCAAGATTTGTTTCAATAACAGAAAACGGTTTAAGCCTAGTATTACTATCAACAACGCTACCAGCAAATAACACGCTACTAGCTCCAATATAACAATTACATCCAATTACCGCTCCAAGTTTTAAAATAATTCTATTCCCTATTCTTAATGGATGAAGTCTACTTACCTTTATCCCAGAAGGTATTATGTTAAGAGTTACTGTTCGTGGACCTACGGTAGTTTCTGAACCCACAATAGAGTCTCCTATGAAACTAAATGAACTTATAGTTGTTCTAGGCTGAATGGATGAATTTTTAATTTCAGAGTAAGCTCCTATAAGTACATTGTCCTCTATTGATGCGTATTCTCTTAAAAATGCATTAGCTCCTACGAACGAGTTTTTACCTACATACACTGGTCCTTTAATTATAGCGTTATGGTCTATTTCGGCATCATCATCTATGTATACTGGTCCCTCAATTATGGCTTTAGAAGACACTTTAGCTTTACTGCTAATATATGCTCCTTTAAATTCTAACAAGATATTACGGTTTGCTTCAAGAATGTCCCATGGGTATCCTACATCTATCCACCATTTATTCCACATATAGTGGGTTATTTGCTTCCTTCTAGCTAATTCGTTTAGAGCATTTGTGAAATTTCCTTCAGCTTCAACATGCTCAAATAACTCATGGGGAAGAACAAATATTCCAGCAATAGCTAATGTACTACCAATTTTTTCAGGACTAGGCTTCTCCTCTATTTTAATTACTTTTCCTTCACTAACATATGCTATTCCATAAGATTCCACATCTGTTTTAGGTGACAGCATTATTACTCCTTCTGAACCTTTATTTACGAATGTTTCGTATGTTCTTAGATAAGCTTCCTTACTTACTATTATATCGCCATAGGCTAGTATGAAATAGTCTCTTTTACTTAGGAACTCCTTCGCAGCAAGAATGGCTCCTTCTATTCCCGGCTTCTTTTGATAAGCAATTGTGATGAGTAATTTAGAACCCCATTTCTCTATAACATACTTGCTGACTTCTTTCTCCGAAACAACAATTATTACTTCTTCTAGAGGGAGTGTTGAAAGTCCTTCTAAAACATAGTCTATTATGGATTTTCCTACAACCTTTAGTAGAGGTTTAGGTATACGGTCAGTTAATGGTCTTAGCCTTTCACCTTTTCCTCCAGCCAAAATAACGGCTTTAAGCCTCGAATATAAGGACATATTTAATCATCTCATTCTACTGTTACGGTTTTAGCTAAGTTTCTTGGTTTATCAGGGTCGTACCCTCTTTTTACAGATGCATAGTAAGCTATTAATTGTAAGACGGGAGTATATGTTATTGGCGAAATTACGTAGTTTTGCTTAGGTAAAACAAATACGTAGTCAAGTTTTTCAGCTATTTCTTCGTTTCCTTCAGTGATTAAGCCTATAGTGTAAGCATTTCTAGCTTTCATCTCCATAATGTTCCCTTTAATGCTTTCTTTATTTTCATCGTCAAGAACTATGAAGAGTACTGGAAAACCATCTTCAACTAAAGCTATAGGTCCGTGCTTACTTTCCCCTGCAGGGTAAGCTTCCGCATGTATGTACGCTATTTCCTTTAGTTTTAAAGCACCTTCCATAGCTATAGGTACGCCTAATCCTCTTCCTAAGTAGTAAGCACTGTGTTTCATACTTAACGTATTAGCTAAGTTTAAAGCTAATGCTTCGTTCTTCAATATTATGTTTTCAACAAGCTTAGGTACTTTACCGAGTTCAGATATTTTCTCAAAATATTCTGATGGCAGAAGTTCTCCTTTAAGTTCAGCAAGTTTCAGCGCTAAGACAAGTCCCACTAGGACTTGTGTTGTAAATGTTTTAGTGGCTGCAACCCCTATTTCCGGACCTGCTCTAGTATATATTGTTAAGTTGCTTTCTCTAGGTATAGCGCTGTCTACAACATTAGAAATTGATATTATTTTGGCTCTCTTGTTTTTGAATAATCTAAGAGCCATTAGGGTATCTATTGTTTCTCCGCTTTGGGAAATAGCTATTAATAAATCATTAGGGTTTATGGCTTTGGCATACTTGGAGTACTCACTTGAGATGAAAGGGTAAGCTACTACACCGGATAGTTTTGCTAGGTAGTTTTCATATATAAGTCCTGCATGGAAGCTTGTTCCTGCAGCAGCTATAAACACCCTTTCAGAATTAAGAATAAGGTTAGCTGCTTTTTCCACTTCTTTTCCTAAGCCTAAAAGGGTTTCATTAAGTGCCCTTGGTTGTTCATGAATTTCTTTGAGCATGAAGTGAGGATAGCCTGCTTTAGCCGCCATTTCAGGGGTCCAGCTTATAACCCTAATTCTCGAGTCAATGCTAACTTCTTTTCCGCTTTCTAAATCTTCTATAAAAACCTCTGTTGGCGTTATATACCCTACTTCATTATCTTTAAGTACAATTACTTTTCTCGTATACTCTAAAAATGCGGGAATATCGCTAGCTAAGAAATTAAATCCATTCCCTAACCCTATAATTAAGGGAGAGTCTTTTTTGGCAAAAAATATTTTCTCGGAATCGTATACCGTTACTAGCGCTATTGCAAAACTTCCCTTAATTTTCCTGATAGCTTCTTTAAATGCTTCATAAGGCTCAAGCCCCTTCTTAAGAAACTCCTCCATTAAGTGTGATACAACTTCAGTATCTGTTTCACTTGAAAATATGTGACCATTCTTTCGCAATTCCTTTCGTAATTCGTCAAAATTCTTTATTATCCCGTTGTGAACCACAGCTATTGCTCCTTTACAATCACTATGTGGATGCGCATTAGTGTCGCTTGGTGCTCCATGAGTTGCCCAACGTGTATGTCCTACTACAGTATATCCTGGTGTGCCATCGAAGTTAAGTTTAGAATGCACTTCCTGAATTTTTCCTTTTCCTTTCTTAATAATTATTTTGTTATCAAAAATAACGGCTATTCCTACACTATCATAACCTCTATACTCAAGCTTCTCTAGACTTTTTCTTACAGCTCTTGCTGGATTGACTATTACCCCTGGTAAGCATGTTAAACCAACAATGCCACACATGGAGTGTTTCATTCCTCACTAGGTTTTAAACTTCAACTTAAGCTTCTTAGTTAAAAGCATTAATTTCCCTAGATCAACACCTGTTCTAAGTACACTCAAGAATAGCACTAATAAAAGTGTATTGTATAAGCTTACAGTAAATGCTCCTAACAAATTAAAATTCGCATATATTAGAGTATTTATCCATGCAAGATGTTTCTCGGAGAATTCAAGAACCTTCTCTATAATAAATTTTCCTGAGCCTTCAAAAGACTTAATTAAGAGTTCTCTGGCGCTGTAAAGCTCCATATCTTCCTCTATTAAAATGGGCTTGTTAAGTACAGCTGGAGGTAAATAGTATATTAGAGGGAAAACTAAGGATCCTAAAAGGGTTGCAGAAAGTAGCATTATTTTCAGTTTCCTATTGTTTAACTTATTAAGCACATAAACTAAGAAGGGATAAGACCATAGTATGTATTGCGGGTTTTGTACCTTATTGAATATTACGAAAGATAATGTTATTAGCGAAAAGGCTTTGAAAAGAGATGCCTTATCAGCATTTTCAACATTCACTGTTAGTAGTATTATTAAATATATTGAGGCAAAAATAGGCATCCAAATCCAGCTTAACGCATCGGAATACTCAAAACTATGATTTGTCAAAAGCATGGGAACATTAAATATCGAAAGCATTTGTGGGTATCTTGACGCATGGAATTCCAATACTTTTTTAACCATAAGAACGGGGTTAAGCAAGAGAAATGGTAGTGAAATGGCAATTACAGGTATCGAGAAGTAAGCCAGAAACTTTACGAATACTTTTCTATCCTTAATAACCCTATATGCTAATGGTATAAACAATATAGGAACAAACTTTAAAGCAGTACCTATACCCCATAAGAATCCTGATGCTCTATATCTTTTCTCCACAAATAAGTATGCTCCCCAAATCATGAAAAATACCATGAGCGGGTCGAACTGGTATGCTAAGTAAACTATCCAAACAGGTATTCCATAAAACCACCATTTAGCAACATTCCATCCCTCTCTTTTATAAAGTAAATAGCCTGTAGCAACTATTGCCATAAGTAAGGGTATTCTCATGAAGAGCTTCATAAAGTCAAGATAGTATACGCTAACAATGCTAATCATCTGTACTAGTACTTCAAAAATGCCTTTAGCTATAATGTATGTTGCTATGAAAACTATTGGTGCTAAGGGCATGTATCCTGCTTTTCTAGCGTCACTGTAAATTCTAAGTACATTTTTGCTCTCAGCAATTTTTGCCCATTCCAGAAACACACTAATGTCATAGTAGTTCCATGCGATCCAACTAGAAGCAATTAGGAGAATTATTGCTAAGGCAAGTAGCGCCCACTCCTTCCTTAAGTGCCGCTTAATCCATGTTAAGTTCAATTTTCGAAGTCCTCTACTAATAAATTGACTTCTAATTTCTTACACTTAACTACGTAGTAATCTTTATTTTTCCTTGCTTATTTCTTTATTTCAATAGTTAAGCCTTTAGCTGACATTCTAGCGTCCATAGGCTGCCCTCCGAGAATGTCTATTGCAGTGCTAACTTCAGCTACTCTACCTGGAGCTAATGCTATCATGCATCCTCCGCCCCCAGCACCAGTAAGTTTTGATCCTAATGCACCAGCTTGTCTTGCAGCATAAACTAAGTCGTTTAGCTCCTTAGTTGAAACACCGAGAGAGTCAAGAAGACCATGATTAATATTCATTAGCTCTCCTAGCTCAATAACATCGCCTTTAATTAAAGTCTTTTTTGCCTTCTTCGTTATTATGCCTATTAACTTTATTATTGGATTAATTATTTCTGGGTTCTTTTCCTTTAGCTTTCTTACCTTAGCTACTAGCTCCTTTGTTGTGCTTTTTCTTTCAACATATCCTATGACTATGGGGTATTCTTCAGTAAGTTCTAAATGCTCTATGATTGGTTCTGGTTCTTGAGGTTTAATGTATATTGTTCCTCCATAGGTTGCTATTGAAGTATCCATTGGACTTGCTGCTCCTTGAACTTCTAGTTCCGTTTTATGGCCTAGTTTAGCTATTTCCTTTTTTGTCAATTCATAGCCTAAAGCGTAAGCATATGCGGCTACTGTTGCTACAGCAACAGCTGCGCTTGTTCCCAAACCTGCCCCTACAGGCATTGATGAGCGAACTTCTATGTTTACTCCTCTACATTCTCCAACATGTTTTGCCGTTAACTCTATAGCTTTCTTAACGTAGCTTACTGCTGAAACAACTCTTCCATAATCGGTTTCTAAAGTTAACTCTCCAGTATCACTTATGAATGTAAGTATTATACCTGGAATTTTAAGGTCCATTGCTGAAATTTTTAAGTTCTTATCGTTTCTAAGCTTTGCTTTGACGTATAGTCTTCGAGATATTGCTGTGACTATTGCTGGTTCACCATAAACTATAGCATGTTCTCCGAAGAGCGTAACTTTTCCAGGAGCTGAAACAACTACTTCAACCATAGTTTTAACCTCTAAAATGGGCTTGCTACACTTTCACCGAAATTCAATGCTTCTTGAAGTTGCTTGACGTCATATGCTATAAAGCCCATAACAGCGTCTGGCATTTTCTCCTTAACCTTCCTCTTAAAATATTTAATTCGTTCCTCATACTCTTTAGGGTTATCTACAATGTCTAATTCCTCATAAACATATATTGTGTCATCAATTTTTGCAGTGCATATGAGATGTAAACCTACTTCTCGAACCATTTCCTTAGTTCTAATGCAGAAAAACCTCTGGGTACCCTCAGTTACCTTTACGAAATCATTAAAGTCCATAATGTATGCTACGGCTCCCCCCACGAGCAACACCTATATTTAGGATTAACATACTACATTATAAAACGGTTAGGGATTTAGCAAAAATAGTAATGCTATATGAGATTCTAAGGTGATGGATAATGTTAGAAGACCTACCGCCAGAAATAAGGCTAAAGCTTCTCAGAATGCAGAAGAAGCTTCTTTCAGAGAGAAAGGAGACCAAAGAGGAGAGAAAAAAAGATCCACGTGACATTGTATTAGAAGTTCTCGCTGATGATAAAGCCAAGGAAGTCTTAAAGGCGGCTGAAGAACAATATCCTCATGTAATAGATAACATCATTACTGCATTAGCTGAGTATATTGTGAAAAACAATGTGAAATCTATAGATGCTTACGAACTTTACGAAATATTCTTAACTCTCGGGCTTCATGTGAAATTACCTTTAAAAATAAAGGTTGTAAAAGGAGGGAAGGAGATTAGTTTTGAAGAGTACCTTAGAGAGAAAGAAGAGCATTAAATTCTTATGTACAAAATGTAAAAGAATTTTCATGAAACCGCATATAAAATGTCCTTTTTGCGGCAGTCTTGTGAGAGCAGAAATTAAGAAAACGAATGAACTTAGAATAGTTGAAGAAAACAGTGGCATATGGAGATTTAGCAATAACCTGCCTGGAATTCCCTCGGAACATATAGTCTCACTTCATGAAGGCTTTACTCCCATTATTATGGCAAAAAACTTTGCTTTAGTCGTGAAGTTAAATAATGTTTTCATAAAGGATGAAACAAGAAATCCCACTGGAAGCTTTAGAGATAGAGTTGCAGCTCTAGTTGTTTCACATGCAAAATACATTGGAGCTAGGAAGCTTGTTTGTGCTACTGATGGAAATTTAGGAGCATCTATTTCAGCTTATTCTGCAAAGGCAGGGTTAAGGTGCATAGCTGTTGTCCCTTCAAATGCGGATTATGGGAAAATACTTCAAATGGAAGCGTTTGGCGCTGAAATATACGAATACGGAAAAATAATCGATGAGGCCATAGTTAAGGCGAAGGAAATAGTGTTAAGCGAAGGGTTTTATGAAGCTACAGCTGAAGAAAATACTTTGTCAATAGAGGGTTTAAAGACCATAGCTTATGAGCTAGCTCTTCAACTTAAAAGCATAGATTGGCTAGTCTTGCCAGCAGGTTCCGGTTTAACTTTGCTCTCCATTCTAATAGGACTTGAAGAATTAAGTGCTTTAGGGGTTCTCAAAAAGCATCCTAAAATACTTATTGTTCAGTCTAAAACGTGTTCTCCGATTGTCGATGCCTTACGAGAAGATAGAGTTATAGGGGAGAAGCAGAAGAAGGAAAAACATATTCCAGGATTAGATGTATGTAAAACACCTTTGCTTAGTTTTATTATTGATCATCTAAGTATAGCTGAAATGTATGGTGTAAGAGTTTCATATACTGAAGCATTAAATTATGTGAGTGTAGTAGCTAAATCAGAGGGTCTCTTCATAGAACCTGCTGGGGCAGCTGCCTTCGCTGGTTTAGCGTTTTTCTCAAGAAAATCTGGAGAAATTCTTCCAGACGACAACGTTGTGATTTTAGCTCCAGCAACAGGCCTTAAAGCACCATTAACGTATAGTAGAGAGCCCCCTAGAAGGAAATATGGTTCCCGCCTTACAGGATTAAGCACGAAAATGCTCATATTAAATGCTCTTAGAAATCAAGGAGAACTTCACGGATATGCTATATGGAAGAGTTTAGGGCTCTCAGTTTCTGTTCAAGCAATTTATCAGCATCTTGATGAATTAGAGAAAACAGGGCTTATTGAAAGTAAAAGAATTGGAAGAAGGAAACTATATAGGCTGACTAAAAAAGGTTATGAAATAATTTCTGCTTTAAAATAGCATTTTACATAGGTTTTCCTAGTTTAAAATGGATTTTATATAGCGAAGAGCAACCATAGGTTCTAAAACACCGGCACGTGTTTCTCTAAGAATTCTTTCTATAGCTATAAGTCTCATCCATCTATGTTTTTTCATAGAGTATCTAAGTAGAGGGCATCCATAAACAGGTTTCCAGAACTTAATACCTGCTTCTTGAGATAGTTTTATTGTATCATACTTTGTTAAGGCGAAAGCGCTTGGTATATTTACTCTCATAACGTTTTTTCTAAAAGGAAAATCTATGGTGTAACTTGATGTAGAAATTATGTCTCCGAAAGCTACTATGAGCACCTTTCTTTCTAAAGCATAATTGTATATGGTATTCGTCATTATAGGATAACATAGACTACACGGCATGGAAAATCCTTTATGCGCCTCCCTTACTACATCATCATAATTAGCTACAGGTTTTATGAATACGTGTTTTACTTGGAGCTTCTCTATAACATTAATTATTGTTTTCCTAACATGCTCAGGCACTATATAGGGACCTGGATCGACAGTTACAGCTTCTACATTAAAGCCCATTTTCTTAAGCATGACTAAAGTTGCTGTGCTATCTATTCCTCCCGAATATGCTACAATGATCTTAATGTTCTTGGCTCCTTCATTTTTAATTATTACTCTAGGTGGAAAATGTTTCTCAAGCTCTAGTTGCTCAATTAGTATTTTAAGGAATTCCTTAGCATCATCATTTATGCTTCTCCTCTTCAGAATGTACTTTGCTTTTCTTATAGTGTTTGAAATACGTTTCCTCTTAACCAATAAGTCTGTTTTAGCAATAACATTTAGTTCTTTAACACCTAGTTTTTTCTTAAGCCTCCTTATTATAAGGCCTCCATACCCGATAAGTGAACTTCTGTCTACTCTATCATTAACTATGACGTATAGTACATTATTGTCGCTATCTAAAAGTGTGTACTCTATTTTAGGTAATTGTTTAGATGCTATCTTACTTTCAACTCTAATTTCCTTAAGAGTTTTGAGAATTATTAATGGGGTTATTGAATTCACACTATCACGATGACCATTGTTTTCAGCGGAGGTTCATTACATCATCTTGGTTCAGTAGCGACAGCTTCATCACTTCTATAGGGAATTAAAGCTACTCTTTCTTATATATAGGTCTCTGGCTTAAAAGCATAGGCATAGTCAAAGGTTTCCACGGATACCCTTTTATTTCCTCTTTAATATTCTTTACAATTTCATGTAGTGTGTATTTTTTAATGATCTCTTTCCCATTTCCTCTTATTCTTACAGTTAGGACCCCAGATTCTACTTCTCTTTTACCTACAACTATAATGTAAGGTATCCAACTTCTTTCAGCATCTCTTATTTTCCTACCTAATGTTTCATCTCTATCATCTACGTCAACACGTATTTGTGCTTCCTCAATTTTCTTCGCTATTTCAATAGCTTTATTCGTAAATTCCTTGCTAACAGGAATTACCCTAACTTGTACAGGAGAAAGCCATGTTGGCAGTTTTGGTTTCTTCCCTTGCTCGCTCATTTTTGCTGCAGTATCAAGTATTGTATAGAGGTATCTTTCAAGTGACCCTATTATCGCAGTGTGAATTATCATGGGATATTTTTCTTCACCTTTTTCATCCCTGTATGTTATGTTGAATCTCTTTGAGTTGCCTATGTCTATTTGGAATGTACCTATTTCTCTAGGTCTCTTAAGATGATCTATTATCACATATTCTACGTTAATTACCCAGTAATATTTTCCTTCGGGATAAAATACCACTAATACGGGTTTTCCTTCTCTTCTCACAAGCTCTAATATGTAATCCCAATGCTCCTTAAGGAAACCTTTTGTGGTGTTATATATTGCACAGTATTCCCTACCTATTTTCCTTATTTCTTCAAATATCTTTTTTTGAACAATGAATGTTATCTTCTTAGCTTCCTCAAGATCTTTTGTTATGATATGTAGATCAGGCATTATGAACTTTCTAAGTCTAAAACATAATGTTACTTCGCCTGGTTGTTCAAGTCTATAGCTATCTGCTACTTCAAAAATTCCGAACGGAAGATTCTTGTAACTTATTATCCAATCTTTTAACATTGCGAATTGCTGATGACAAGCTGCAAATCTAAGTATTAACCTGTTATCATCTACTTTTAAACTGTATAGTCTTGATCCGAAAAGTTTAGCATGCTCCATTACTGCGTCTACTTTCAAATTAAACATATTTGTTCCTTTAACATAAAACACTGGAATTCCTAAGTCTCTAACGACCTGCCATGAGTATTCAGCTAATAAGTCCATAATTAATGCTCCTTCAGGACCAAATCTCATGTGTCCGTGGTCAGAGTAAGGTTCCCATTCTATTGCAAATTTAGCGCAAAACTCAGGTATTTTCGACCTACCACCGGGTAGTTCCTTTTTTAAAGCTTCCTTCTCTACAAGAATTTTGAAGTCCTCATCCTCAAATATGTATTCATGAGGCGAATACATTTTTCCATCAGGAGTTAAAATAGCGTACTCGTGTTCCTCTTTCACTTCCTCCTTCGGCTTTTCAGGTTTAATTTCTCTCGAAAGTTCAGAAAGAGGGTGGCCTAAACATTTTATTTCGAAAGCCTTATACCAGCCAAAGGGCGTTCTGAAAACTCTTAATCCTTCCTCTTTAAGTTTATTCTCAAGAGTTTTCAGAACAGTTATTGCAACACTTGGTGTTGCAAGATTTTTAGAAAGATGAGCATATGGATAAATTATTACCTCACTAGCTTTCACTTTTTTAACAATATCCGATATTTCTCTTACTGCCTTATTAACGAGTTCTTCAGTATTCTTATCGTCACCCTCTTCAACTGTTGCAAACACTACTAACACGTTTTTTGCAGAGTATTTTCTTTTATCCTCACTAATTTTCTCGGCTTTTTCAATAGCTTTCTGCTTTATTTCAAACGAAAATCTCTCAGCATGTATTGCAAGGATCCTCATAGTATTACACCGTAGTTTAAAGTCAAATATGCTGTAAGAAATTAGAATACTTAAACCTTTATCTCTAAACTTCCAGTTTTTGAGCATATTTAAATAAGTTAAATTTAACTACAATACTAATCCTATATATTTTGGGGATTGTACAATGGTTAAGGGAATAGTGCTTATCAGCACTGAAGCTGGAACAGAAGAAGATGTTCTTACAGAACTTAACAAGTATCCTGAAGTTAGATCTGCATATCTTGTTTATGGAATATATGATGTTGTCGCATTAATTGAAGGAGAAAGCTTAGATGATATAAGATCTATAGTGTTCAATAAAATTAGAAAGATTAAGCCTGTTAAATCAACAGTAACCATGGTTGTAGTTAAAGAGGTTAGTAAGTAATTAGCTAAAGATGTAGAAGTACATCGCTTAACCTGTTAAGCACCAAAATTCCCTTTAAGGGTTTTTTATTTACTTCAGAATGCAAATAACTTCTAAGAATTAAGGCTGGAAAAAGACCAGCCCTTAAACTTCCAACGACATCTACTAAGTAATCATCCCCTACATACATTATTTTACTAGGTTCAGTACCTAATTTCTTAGCTAAATAGTAGAAAGCGTTTCTCCCCTCACGGTACTTTTAGTTAGTTTTCATTACTTCTGATTCCGTGAGGGGAGTTAGC
>CAZLZO010000022.1:0-21828 GCA_964564025.1 uncultured Desulfurococcales archaeon | reverse complement strand
ATATAGTTAATTGGATTAGATACTAATTGGAGAGAACTATGAGGATAACTAAGTCTATTGTGTTTCTAATAGTATTAGCTATTATTGTTAGCATTTTATTTAGCTACATGTATTTCATGTATGTTAGTAACGTTAGTTATGGTAATGTTGTGCTAAGAATAAGCTACTCCACTATTAACGATCTAGAAATTCTATCTAGAGCTAGGTTAATAGTAGAACATTTCTCTTTATGGAATCCCATGTCTAGTATGGGTGAAGAGTACGTAGCTAACTTTAACAAGAGTAATATAGCTATTCTAAAGATTACTATTAAGCTTATTAATCAAGGCTATAAGGTAATGTATTATAAGACAAATTACGCATGCGGTGTTTCCTTACATGTTAATGAAGCAATATATAAACTACTCAAACCACTTACATGGAGTGTGAAAGAACCAGTAACTCTGATACATATAGAGAACATGTCTGGTTATATACTGCCTTTACCGGTATTTTGCACAGATGATTTAAGGTTTAAACCTATACCTCCTCGAGCCGAGGTAGTAAACGAGTTCTACTATATTGTTACAGTTCCATTTGAAGGGGTAATAAAGGCGGTAGCCAACATATGTACTCAGCCACAAGAATTCAGTTGTAAACCTATTGAGAACACCATATATGTGAAAGTAACCAGTAAAGGATTTACGGTGATTCCGCCGCCTAAAGCTATGTTTCCAGAGCAAGTCTTGAAGTTTTTAAGCAATATAAGCAATATTAGGAAACTCATTAGTGATCCCAAAGTAACTACGCTACTTAGAAGTAAGGGAATAAATCCCGAACTCCTTATAGAGGATGTTAAGTACTCCTTAAGCTTAGGAATGGTAGAAATAGCCCGTAACCCTAAAACACATTGGTTCAAGAGCTATGTCTTATCAATACAGCTAGTTAAACTAGGGATAGGTGAAGAGGAGAAGTGGGTTACTGGCCATCAGTACTTGTCAATTGTCAAGAACGGTAATAACACCGATGTCAAGTGCTTAGAACAATTGGTGATAAAGATATATTACAATATAGAAGAAAGCGGTGAAATAAGGGTAGTAAATATAGAGACAATAGATTTACCAGTATGCTTAGTTGAACTGCAAACTCATCTGCCAATTCCTAAAAATAAGGTATGTTGAACCCTATATATTCTATGATTATGGTAATGTTATTATCGCTTTAATCAATAGAAGTGTTTTCAAATACTTAGGTGATGGATATTGGTTATTGATACTACAAGATAGAATAGAGATCCTGCAAAGTTCATATCGAAGGCTGTTGAAGAAGTTAGTAATTTTATTATCCTAAGCCGCTAAGGTCAAGACTGTGTATTGCTATGGTTAATGGTGAATATGAGGTTGTAGGGGGCTTCGGCATTTCAAATGTTTCATTACTTGAGAATGAGCTTATAAGCGGAATCCTATAGGTACTTAGAGAGTTAGGCGTTCATAAAGCATGTGTATCGTTCTTAGGGCAAGACATGGTAAAAGTAAGTATTGAGTCGCATGGCGAACTGAATGCTGATAAACTTGTTAAAGAACTTCTAAGTATTGCTGGAAATAAAAGCATAATTGTTATTGAGACTTTTGGTTACGGTTTACCATCATATTTTGACGCGCCTGATCTTTACGATGATCTCCATAAAATACCGTGCTTCGATAGCATGGGTGAGGCACTTTACGGAATAGATATGTGGCTTAACAAAACATGTATTAAAGAACTAGCTGAATCATCCGGGAAAAGCTTTAACGAAGTCCTTGGGGGAATTATAAGCTCTATTAAAACCTTAAACCCACTAATAAGGAAATACTTACCGAGCCAAGATGTAGTAATAGTGGTTGCACAGCTCCCGTTAACCATTATACCTTTACCATGGAAATTAAACGAAATAAGCTATGCTGAAACCACATGAATATGTATAGTACAACTTAACCATTAAACATAGAGGCATATTAAATGGTGCAAAGCTGGAAGAACGATGTTAATGAATTCGGGTTTAAAGAAAAAATATGGTGGAGTTTATATTTTTACTCTGTTTCTCCTATAAATCTCTTAGCGACTTTAAGCATGTCCGTTGTTAATTCCAAGGGTAGAACTATTTTGGTTGATGCTGATTCTCCCACTTTTCCAAGTGTATCGAGATATTGTAGATACAGGGTGTTAGAGCTCACCTTTGAGGCTACTTCATCTATTTTCTCAATGGCCATAGCGTATCCTTCTGCTCTACGTAAACGAGCTATTCTCTCTCCTTCAGCTTCTCTAATTAGTGCTTCTTTACGTCCTTCAGCCTGCAATATAACGGCTTGCTTTTTACCGCTCGCCTCCAATATCATAGCTCTTTTAGTTCTCTCAGCAGCCATTTGTTTAACCATAGCTTCTTGAACATCACTTGGTGGCCTTATTTCTTTAATTTCTACTGCAGTTATTTTAATTCCCCATCTATCCGTAATATCATCTAATTTGGTTCTTAGGGTATTATTGATTTCATCTCTTTTAGCAAGAACATCGTCAAGCGACATACCGCCTATTACGGCTCTAAGAGTGGTTATGGTTATACCTATTGATGCATTAACAAAATCCTTAACGGCAGTAACTGACTTTATTGGATCAAATACCTTGAGATATACGAATAAGTCTATATCTACAGGTGCATTATCCTTTGTGAAGCATGTTTGTGGAGGAATATCTAACATAAACTCTCGGAGGTCAACCATTTTTGCAGTATCTATGAAAGGTATGAGTAACACCAATCCGGGGCCTTTAGCTCCTACAAGTCTACCAAGCCTAAAGACTACAAGTCTCATGTATTCTCGAACTATCCTTATAGCTCTAGAGACGACTGTAATAATAGCTAAGAACACTAATAATGTAAAAACCATAGTTACTATATCCAATAGTTCATACACCCACATTTCAATATTAGGGACTCTATGTTAATTCTCATATATAAAGACCATGGTATCTGATTACTAGTCTGCAGCCTTCCTCACATAGAGCTTAAGGCCCTTTACCTTAGTAACAATAATCTTCTCACCAGGCGCTATCTTACCCTCTACTGAAAAGGCTGTCCAATCCTCCTTATTAACGTAGACTATTCCAGGCTGCTTAGGGCTAATGGCTGTCTTAGCTATTCCCACCTGTCCTATAAGTTTCTCTTCATACTTAGGATACTTCCTCCTCATTACAGTTGCTGCCTTAAAGAATACTATTACCATAAGTCCGGCAAAAGCAACTAAACCTATTAAGAAGGCCATGTGAATTGAGGTCACCACCTTGTAAGGTTGACTATAGAATAACATGAAGATACCTATTGCTGTAACAATTACACCACTTACTCCAAAAACCCCAAAGCCAGGTATATATATTTCAATAACTAATAGTATAAGTCCTGCGATTAATAGTATCGTTATTAAGAGATCAGGTGCTATCACAGCCATACCGTAAAGGCTTAACATGATTAATAGTATTCCTGCTATTACGTATCCTTGAAAACCGGTTATCATTATTTCAGCGAAAATAAGCATTGTCCCTACAGCAAGCATTATAGGTGCTATCAGAGGACTCGATATTAATGATACTATTTGCTCCCAATAACTAGGTGTTACCTCTTCAACTAGGTATAAGTTATTTTCATCTAAAATCCTGGAAAGAGTATTAGCTTGATGCGCAAAACCCACTTTATAGGCTTCCTCAGCAGTTAATACAAGGTTCTCTGTAACAAACTTCTCTGCTATCTCAACAAGCGTCTTATTCTTATGGAACTGCCTTTCTGCTAGAGATCTAAACCTAGAAGCCACGTAGTTAACTACCTTCTCATCTGCAGGATAAGGCATAGCCGCTCCAATACTAGCACCCTCTCCCATGTATATTTTGTTACAAGCTAACGCTATGAGGGAAGCAGCTGAAACAGCCTTACCTCCAGGGGGAATCCAAGCATAGCATGTGACATTAGATTCAATGATTCTCTTAACTATGATATCGGTGGCTCCTAAATAACCCCCATAGCTATTAATTTTCAAGACCAATGCTTTAGCATCAGTTTGTTCTGCAATACGCAAAGCCCTAGCTATTAACTCTACAGCTCCACCGCTTATCTCGATGTCAAGATCAATGAGTACTGTAGGAGTGCCTGTAGTTTCTTGGGAATATGATAACGCCTCCGGTAAAGAGAGTATTACTACTAATATTAGGACCAAGTACCCAATAGCTTTCAATATGGAAGACAAGAATATATCACATCTTAATTATGTATAGTGTAATATAGGTAAAAGAGTAGTAATATAGTCTTCGGTAAATACCTATGCGTGAATTTTAAGCGGTAAATAACATTTCTTACCTCTAAAAACTATGTTTTACTCAAACTATGTAACACTTTAATTAAGATGCGTGAAGAACATTGTCTGCACAATTCTAAAAAAAGTTTTCCTCGGCTTATGTAGCTTGTTACTCTATTTTCATTAGACCTTCCCTCTCCAATATGCTGAATATGGTATTTATTGTCTTCCCAAGGTATTAGGGCTAATTTTTCCATTGGACATTTACTACCATTCCTACGTGTTTATTGTTGCGTATAGAGTAGGCTTCCTACTATGAGGTGAAAAACTAAGCAGTCTTACATGGAGAAGTCGCATGCAATGCTTCTATTAATAACCTTTAACACCTCTATGGCCGTATTTTAATGTGGGCCTTAACAAAGAGAGGCATTTTTCTTGTCTTCGCCATACTAGTATTACACTATATTATGTGTGGTGCTTAAGTCCGGGTGAAGATTAATGGAGTATTTTGGTACCAACGATAAGGAGGCTATTCTCGACTACTTAGGGATAGATTTTAGACATGTTAAAAGAGGTGTTTCAGAAGATTTTAAGAAAAAAGCAAAGTACATTGGCATACCCTTTGATAGATACCTTAAACAGTTAGGTGAAAATCTCTTCGAAGATGAATGGGGTATAAGATATGAACCTACATCAGATAGATTACATTGGAGATACGTTTATCATCCTTTATCTGAAATGGACTTAGATAGTTATGAATTCCCAGACCCCGATGATCCTTCAGGATACGTTGAAGCTGAAAAAATGGTTAAGAAGTATAAGGACAAGTATGTTGTAGGCGCTCATTTATGGGGAAGCTTATTCGAGCAAGCATGGGCTTTAAGAGGATTTGATTTATTCATAACTGACTTGTATAGAAATCCTAAGTTTGTTAGTAAACTACTAGACAGATTACTAGACTATAGGATACGTGAGGCAAAGTACTTCATAGACATGGGTGTAGACATTGTTCAATTAGGTGATGATTTCGGTGTGCAAACATCAATGATTATTTCACCAATAATTTGGAGGAAGTATTTTAAGCCACGTATGAAGAGGCTTATACATGAAATAAAAAAGCACTCTAGAAATAGCGACTACATATTTTACCATAGTGTTGGATACATTGAACCCATAATAGATGACTTAATAGAAATAGATGTTCAAATATTAAATCCTGTACAACCTGAATGTATGGATCCTGCTTATGTAAAACGAAAACGGGGTGATAAATTAACTCTTCATGGCACAATATCAGTTCAAACAACATTACCTTTTGGCTCAGTAGAAGAAGTTAAGCATACTGTTAGGAAAACATTCCAAGAATGTGGAAAAGGTGGCGGCTTAATTCTCGCACCTACCCATTCACCACAACCGGTAACACCAATAGAAAACATTGTAACAATGTATCTGTACGCGAAAAAACATTGTACATACAATGTTTAATGTTAGATTACGGTGTGTTTAATTTCCCTATATTGAATAAGGTAAAGTTATAATTTTAATTGACGATGACGAACTTCCGAGAAAGCTTCGAAAACAAGATAAAACATCTACCAATTTTTAGTTCCCAAAAATGTTTCAGCTAATAGGTATGAAACTAAAGAGTGGATTTCATATACAGACAAAACAGAGTTTGAGCCTAATAGAAAGTTAAAAGAAACAGTGTCTAGTATAAGTTACCACATTACCTTAGGGAAATAATAAACAATGAGGCATCATGGAAAAGACTAGAATGGTGTAAAGTAATGCTATGTAATGTTAAGTGTTGAGAAAACTTTTATGTTGGTGTAATAGTGCGTTGAATAAGCGATTACATGCTCTGGTTGAAGCTTTATTTGTTACGTTTCTTTGGTCAACATCTTATATACTTATTAAGATTGGTCTTAGAGAATTAAATCCCATAGCTTTTGCAGCATATAGGTACATTTTAGCTTCTTTAATATTGATAATTCTCGCATTAACCCAGTATAAAGGCAGTAGAAACCTTGAATTTAAACAACTACTAGTATTCCTAATGCTGGGATTTTCAGGTTATTTCGTAGCTCAAGGATTACAATTTTTTTGGTCTATATTATCTTCCAGCAATAACAGTAACGTTCATTCTAAATATGACGCCAATATTCGTTCTAATACTAAGCATTTTTACTCTTAAAGAAAAGCCTACTTTCATTCAATTTATAGGAATAGTAGTTGTTATTTTCGGCGTAATAGTTTTCTTCTCAAGTTTACCTCTTGTCCTTAGTGATGTACTTGGTGTGTTTTTAACAGTGCTCTCAGGCATAGGTTGGGCGACGTACATGATTATGTCTAGATATTACTTAAGAAATAATAGGATAAATGTCTTTACACCAACTTCCTATTCAATGTCTTTCGGCTCGTTATTGCTTCTTGCAGCAGCCATTCTAAGTAACAACATTGTGTTTCCTTCTATAAGCGGCTGGCTCATAATATTTTGGCTTAGTATCGTAAATACTGCATTGGCTTTTGTTTTATGGAATCATGCGTTAAAGACTCTAAGAGCTTATGAACAATCTATATTACAAAATACCATGTTAATACAAATAACGTTACTAGCTTGCGTATTTCTCGGAGAAGTACTTACTCCTCAAAAGATCTTAGGAATAATGATGGTTTTCATCGGAGCACTAATAGTGCAGATACGGCCCAAATAAGTTTAACATAACTTATGAACTAGTGAAGTCTTATATCTCATGCTGTAAGACTGTGATTCCGGAAATCTTTATAATGCTATAATATTCTAATGCATAGCATGTATGAAGTGTTTAGGCGAGGTAGGAAATATGAATATTTCATTGCTTTTAGAATTATTTGTTAGATTTCTTAAAGTTGGTATTGTCGGTTTCGGTGGCGGATGGGCTATATTACCTATTATTGAAAGAGAGGTTGTTGAAGAAGCAAAATGGCTTTCTAAGTCTGAATATTTAAACTTAGTTGCTATAGCTGGTTCTACGCCGGGACCTGTTGCTGTAAATGCAGCCACATATGTTGGTTTTAAACTTGCAGGTTCATTAGGTGCTTTCATAGCTACTTTAGCTGTAGTACTACCACCGTTCACAATAATTTCTCTAATAGTTTACTCGCTTACAACATACATCACTAATAGACTAGTGCAGGCAGTGTTAAATGGATTAAAAGCAGCCGTTATAGGATTAATCATTTTAGCATTAGTTACAACCGCAAAAGAAACATATGCTATATTACCGAAAATTCCCCAAGTAATAGCAGCATCAATAATAATAGTATTCATAGTAGTCTCAGTACACATACTTAAAATTCATCCCATAATTCCATTGCTAGTATCGGCACTAATAGGATTGTTGTTGGGGGTGCTTAAGATATGGTAATTATTAGAAATAGTTCGTACAAGTATGCTTCATGAATCGCTAAGTATTTTAGTTAACATATAATATAATTAAGGTTAAGCTGAAATCTAAATAACATGTATTAACGTAAGTATGGATATTAGTAGCAGTAATGACAGCATCATTAATGTTGAAAAGAATAAGTCATATTCTTCTTCATTCAATCTCTTAGCAAGTTTTTAAAGAGTGGGATTAGAGGTTTCCATATTTTCTCATCAATGTAAATCTCTTTAAGCGTGAAATATTTCACGCTTAAAATTTTTTGTGTAAACATATTCTTTACTAACGTATTTCCTAACTTTCTATAATGTTGAAGTAATTGCTGAGCATATTTTAATTTGGCATCCTTGAAAGCATCATATGTTGCTTCAGAGGCAGATTCAAAATGAGAAAATTTATCAAAAAATACACTTAACATTTTGAAGCTTAAATTAATTATTGATGTTTCTAACTGTCTAAAGAATACAGTGTATTTTGCTGAAATTTTTGCTAACAAGTTATACGCATCATCTATTAGAACGAGTATTTCGTGGTAAATTTTCTTTTCAAGACTATATATTAACTGTACTTCTTTCTTAATGATTTCATATTCATGCATGACTTCGTGGACGATGACTCTGCTAAGCTTTGTTTTAGCTAAGTCTGTACAATTCCCCTTTTACTCATGGCTTATAGATGCTATGGTAGCTCCTACGCCTGCTTCAGCCTTTCTCCACGGCGCCGCTATGATTGAAATGGGTGTTTATTTGTTAGGTAGGATAATTCAGTTCATTAATACATTGCCTGAAATATGCTTTACAATACTTGCAATTCCTATAGTAATTACTTGCATTATTTGTGTTCTCATGTACCCTATCCAAACTGATGCTAAAAAATTATTAGCTTACTCAACAGTAAATGAGGTCATGACAATGTATGTTAGGTTAGCCTATGCTATCATAAACCCTACTATTGGCTTGAAAGCTTCAACCTCATATCTTATAAGCCATGCTTACCTCAAAGGTTTAGGTTTCCTTATTGTCGGAGTCTTCGGATATGTTTATGGAACTCATGTTATGAGAAACATTAAAGGCCTTCTTCTCTCCACTAAACTAGTTACAATAGGATGGATTTCAGCAATACTTAGGCTATCAGGCATACCTCCATTTAACCTATTCTTCGGTAAGCTTTACATTTTAACGTCAGTAAGTAAATTTGCCAACGCTATCCATTTAGTTCCAATATTTTCCATGCTCATAAGTTCATGCATGTTCTTTATAGTAAGTATTAAATGGTTAGAAAAAACAGTCTTCTCAAACTCTGAACTAACCATTAATAGAATTAACATACCTTCATTAATGAAATACACTATAGCTGCACTTATTGTGATATCATTAACGTCTTATCTTCTATCATACAATATGATATCACATATTACAATTTATGGAGGTATTTCTGTATGAATGATAAAATTAAGATAATGAAAATATCATTATACTCTCTTATAGTATTATCACTATTAATGATTACATTTACCATGTACTTTCATAAAATAACAGTTAGTATTGGAGGCCTAATATTTCATATTGATAATTTATCTTTACCTTTTATCATAAATGCTGGCCTTATAGGAATAGCTGCCCTAGTATCCTCCTATAAATATATGCAATTGTATGAGGAGCGTACTTTAAAGCTTCCTTACCTTACACTACTTTTCATATTCATACTCACAATGATGATTATTCCTATGGTTAGAAACTGGATTACGTTCATATTCTTCTGGGAAGTAATGACGTTACTTTCATACTTCTTAGTAATTCATGATTATAAGGATTCTACGGTGTTGAACATAGGCCGCAATTACTTCATAATAATGCATGTTTTAAGCACTAGTGCGCTATTACTAATGTTTATGTTCATTAGACACTCTGTTGGAACATATGATTTCACATACTATAGTAAGCTAAGTGACATACTTCTTACACTTAGCTTAATAGGTTTTGGAACTAAAGCAGGCTTATTTCCTTTACACTTTTGGCTTCCACAAACACACCCTGTAGCTCCATCACCTGTATCAGCATTGCTTTCAGGGAGCATGGTTAAACTCGGCATATACGGTTTAATAAGGTTAATTACTCTAATGGAGAGCAGTACTCCATCATGGTTTTCCAGTTTAATTTTTGCATTAGCCATAATGAATATTATATTAGCTTTCATAATGTACCCCTTACAAAAAGATGTTAAGAAACTATTTGCCTGGACAACTATTGGCAATATTGGATGGATTATGTTTATGGTTGCAAGCTACGCTTTCGGACTAGAAAATGCAGTATCCATCATAGGCTTTTACGTTTTAAGCCATGGTTTAGCTAAAGCATCAGTTTTTATTTTATCGGGCGGAGTACTCTACGTATATGGTACTAAGGATTTAAATAAGGTTAAAGGTATGATACATAGCAATAAGTCATTAGCACTACTTTTATCAGCATCCATACTTGGCCTTGAAGGTGTTCCACCTTCAAGTCTCTTCCTATGTAAACATGACGTAGTTTTAAAGCTATTACAAGTTAACTTAGGCTTAGGTATTGCCGTACTTATAAACTGGGTTTTAGATTTTCATAATATTTTTAGCAATTATTCACGAATATATTTTTGCTGAAGGACGCCCTCAGACATTTAGACCTTTGCCTAAGAGTATACCATATACTGCTTTATGCTTAATAATGTTATCTATATTAGCTTATCCTCTACTATCACTTATAAGTGGTGGGAGCCCCTAGAGGCTTAAAGCATGCTGGCAATATTAAGTTTAATAATACTACTCTACGGAGTATCCAGTTTAGCCGGCCTCTTAATGCATAAGAAATATGGATTAGCTATTAAAATGTCAAGCACAATTTCCGCCATAGCGTCATTAGCCTTATTCACTACATCAATATTTACACTATTAGGTGTTAAAGCTGCTCCTACACTTCCCCTTAAACTTAATTTATTGATACTTCCTATCTACATAGACTACTTCGCATTATTCATGCTAGCATTACTTGGTTTACTTGGTGTTTCAACAGCGATATACTCTATATCATATATGGAGTGATACAGCCGTATGGGGCATGGATGGCTCTATGGTTTATTATATAATGTATTCATGCTTTCTCTTTTAATCATAATTATATCGAGAAATCTATTATTTTTCCTCTTTTTCTGGGAAATTACAACATTAACCTCATATTTCCTAATAATTTGGGAATACTATATTAGTACTGCTAGAAGAGCAGGATATAGTTACTTCATATTTACTCATGTCTTAAGCACTCTTCCTTTAACAATAGCCATATTTTTGATTCACATTAGATACCATACATTAGACATTACGTTATTACGTAGCATAGAACCGTTTGATATAGTGCTGTACGCTCTACTAATAATTGGCTGTGGTAGTAAAACAGGGATATTCCCATTTCACTTTTGGATGCCGGAAGCTCAATTAGCTGCTCTAAGCAGTATTTCCGCATTAATATCGAGTGGCATGAATAATGTAGCTTTATATGTTTTAATAAGACTTCTCTATTTAAGTAGCAATGTGTACGTAGGTTATGTTATCGCGGGTTTTAGGTATTATAACAATTATTTTATGCACAACAATAGCTTTTATACAGCATGAATATAAAAAAGCAATATCATATTATTCAATAGGGCAAATGGGATTTACATGGCTATGTATTGGCGCTAGTTCAGTGTTCTTATCTAGCGGCGGTGAATACTTAGCTTTAAGCATAATTGCTTTTTCAGCAGACTTATTCTAAATGTTAAATAACGTTTTATTTAAATCCTCACTGTTCATGAGTGCTGGTTCCATACTTTATGAAACAGGTGATCATAGTATTTTCTCGGCAAGAGGTATTTCTAAAGCTATGCCTTTAACATCGCTATTTATACTTGTGGCTTCACTTTCTATGGTAGGAGTTCCTCCATTAAGTGGGTTCTTTTCTAAATGATTAGCATATCAAGTACTTGTAGTTTCTAAAAATCTATATTTAATGGTCTTCGGCATATTGGCTTTAGTAGTAAGCATGTTCGCTCTCTCCTCAATAATTGAAATATATTCTAAGACAATACATAGAGGATTTAGGATTACCGATATTTTCTCAAGTTTTAAGGAAATACCCTAACCATGCTTATAGGTCAAAGCATACCTACGCTTCTTTGTTTAATCCTAGGACTTCTCTCTCCGTTCATAACAACATTTATGATTAATTTAGCATCTGAGACTTTAGACATAAGTCCATTCATTAATTATAAGCGTGGTTAATTTAAATTACTTTATACCTATCGTAATGTCTCCTTTGCTGCCAAAACACTACTCGATACTTCTTTCCCAAATACTTTTCTTAATATTAACTGCATTCACGCTAATTGCTATAATAGCTAAGGAAGCCACTAAAATTAATGTAAAGAGTATTAGCTTAATGCCTGAAGTTAGTCTATGGATTTCTAAAAGACTTGTATCATGGATATAGTAAATGCTAATGCATGAGGCAATATATAGTCCGAGCAGTGCTCCAACATGAGTATAGATTATAGCTTTATTTGCTGCTTCAATAGCTTTCCTAGAACCATAGTATAATATAAGACCCCAACACGATATTGTCATTAATTCAAAAAATATTATCATCTGTATTAGTGATGAAGAATGTAGAAATGCTAGCGTAGATCCTAAGAAGAGAAGCAACCAGGCATAAAATTTGCCTTTACCATAATGTATTGGGTGAAGTTTATTGTTAGGGCTTAAATAGTCTATTGAATATATTAAAAATATTGCTCCACATGTAACTACAACTATGCCTACAATCACCGAGAAAGGATCAATAATTAAGCCATAAAATTCCCCTACCACATTCACCTTCAATAAAACTACATGTATAAGGGACATATCTTTAACATACAGGAAAGCCCCTAGAAAATAAGTTGACATTACTGCAAACACATTAATGAGCAAGTATATGTCAGCGAGTTTTCTATCTAAGATGAATAATGGTAAACTGGATACAAGAGGTATGAGGAGCTATGCTAAAAACAGTATGGGTATGGTACTCACTAGAAATCACCAACACTTTACAATACAGCTTTAAGAGAAAATGCTATAGTGGCGTAAATGTTTCTTGAAAAAGTTAGTAAACTTATCTAACATGTTTACTAAGCATTCTTCTCTACTAATCAAAGCTAAAGTCACCGAAGCTAGCTTAAATTGTAACAAATTTGGAGTTAAGGAAAAACATTATACCTATTACAATATCGAATATGGAAATTTAAAAATTATCTATTAGTAAATAATAAACTGTCCATTAAGCAATGGCTGTAATAAGTGTAAATTTAGTAGTGTTAATTTTGGAGAAAAGCATGCTTAATAATTCATTGATACAATAGCTTTAGATATATTAATTTCTTAAAGAGCCCTACAAAATTATGTTTTTACATATTCAAATCTGTAGTGTCTCTTATCTATTTAAAACTTAAGAAAATTAAGAGCTATTTCATATTTTATGAAAGAGTGAAAGTGTAGATTATGTTTATGGTTTTATTAATTTTCTTAATATCAACATAGCACCTTACGTCTTTTCCCAATAGATCTCTTAAGATGCCTTCCCAATATCCTTTCAAGTACCATTCCAAAATGTTCATTGTGCTTTCTTCTAACTCACTAGGCTTAATAATAGTGGATATTAAAAGTGTTTTGTCCTTTTAAATTACTGTGTGAGGTATGCCTAGGAGTTTAGAAGCTTTCTCAGACGCTTTATGAATGTTTTCTAAACCTTTTGAACCTTTTGCAAGCCAGTATCCCATATGGTATGCTACCGTTTTACTTTCATCACCAAAGATCTTCCTAAGTGTTGATAGTAACATGGGGACACTTAATGATTCTGTACTTACAGTAAGACGTGATAATGTTTCATACCATAACTTATTAGATTTCTCAAGAACTAACATTGTGATTACCAGCATTAATAATAGTGATGCGCTTTCAATTAAATGCCGCTGTTCTTCGGGCAATATAGATGTTGTTAAAGGAAAGTGGAGAAAACATCATAAACACTGCAAATATAGCTATAGGAATAAGAAGCTCCCAAATAACACTAATTATACTACCTTTAAATCTCTTATAACCTAAGATAATGCGGCATGCTATATACGCTTACAATCACTATGCTTGTATGTAATATTAAATGTACTATTTCCTCCATAAATTAACACCCGGTATCATTCACCACTCTATTAACTTTACCATTAAAGTTTTATGCAAGCATTACATATTTGCTACTTACTACTTAACTTTAATAAACCTTAGACTTTTTAGGAACTAGTAAGGCTTTGAAGCTGATTACCATATTGAATCCATTTAATGTGAAATTAACTACTAAGTTAATCATATCTTAAACATTTAAGCTAGAATGCGCACTAAGTTTATACAACATTACTACACAGTGTTTTTATACTATCACGAGGTAGAATGTTCTTAAGGTGTTATTTGTATTGTCCAAATATGTACTAGCGCTTATGTTGTTGATGCTAATTGCATTATCACTTAATGTGGTATATGCTATGTGGTTTGATAAGTTAAGGGCTAATGTTAAAGTTACTTTAGGATCTTTTGATCTTAAAATTACTTCCCAAAAATTCCTTTGTGAACATTGCGATTGTGACGAAAGCTACGTAAATGTTTCAAGTGACGGTAAAAGCGCTCAAGTATTTGTGGCTGACGCTAAACCAAATAGTAGCATATGGGTTGGACTTGTTCTATCTAATGAAGGCACATTACCTTTAAAACTAGTTCAAGTCAGTGTATCAGGCTGTAATTATTCTGAAGTTTACGTTTACGGACCTTTTCAAGCACCAGGCACTAGTGGTGTTTGGGGTAAGGTAAGCCTAAGCGATCTTCCATTTTCCGGCGATGTAGGCTTACCTAGCCCTGCTTGTGATCCCAGTAAAAAACTTATTGTATGGATTAAAATGTTGTCTCCAGTTCTGGAGGGGGTTAAAGCTAAATACACTATAACCTTAAGCAGTGTCATTTCCATTTAGGACTTAAGATATCATAAATTTCTCTCATAAGCTATTTTGGCTTAAGTGTTTTCTCTAATGCTACATAGTTTAAAGAATAAGAATATTTACGCTCTATTTCTGCTTTTTCTTTGATTTTGAGTGCTTAGTTCTATTTTTACCTATGTTGGATTTTCTATTAACTTTGATAACAACTATTGAAGCTAAGAAGTGCCTATAGGCACCAACTAAATATCTTATGTACCTATTTTTCTTCTCACTCTCCATTATATATCTCCTTTCGACTTTTACTTTCCATGTACTTTTCAATATTTATAATAAGGTCTTTAGTAAGTTCGGGTACTTCTTTTTCGGTAAAATATGTTCTTCTTTGTTTCTGCCTTAAAATTCCTCTTAATACAGCTATGCCGTATATTATTGCTTCAGGTTTAGGAGGACATCCGGGAACATACACTGTTGGCGGTATTTTTACCTTATACTCTTCCCTTAGTATCTTATAAAAAGCCTCTATTCCTCCTATGACGGCGTATGAATCATACCATATTCCTCCACCGCAAGCACATGAACCAACAGCTACTACAGCTTTAGGTTCAGGAATAGCGGTAAATGCCTTTATAGCTTTAGGTAAAGTTTCTCTAGTTATAGGGCCTGTAAAAACAATTACGTCTGCATGTCTAGGTGAAGCTACAAGTTTAATACCTAGTCTTTCAACATCATGATAAGGTGTAAATACGTTTAAAACTTCTATATCGCAGCCATTACAACTACCGCTATTTAAGTGAAACACCCATAAGCTTTTCATAAATAGTTTAATGCTCAAATCACCACCTCGCATAGGAAATGTATTTTGCAGAAACCTTGCTTCTGCATTCGCTACATAGTAGAAGTAATGGTCTTTGGTCTTTAGGAACACTTTTCGCTGTAAACAACACTTGCCTTATTGTAGCATAGGGTTTACCGCATATTTCACATTTAGCCATTTTTAATTCAACGACTTGGTATAAATCGTTAGTAGTAAGTGTTGATAATTCAAATTCTCTTGTTAACTTTATTGCTTCGGTTGGGCAGGCATCCTGGCATCTACCGCAGAAAATGCATTTACCGAGAAATAGTATTATCCTTTTCACACTTTTGTTTAAGTCTATTTCTGCGCTTAGGGCGTTAGGTGGGCAAACATTTACACATGCTCCACACCCTATGCATTTCTCCACATCTATGCTAGGTTTTCCTCTAAAGCCTTCAGGAACTTTTACTGGCTCGTAAGGATACTTTTTAGTGACAACGCCTGTTCTTAATGCTTCTTTGAGTATGTGAAGTCTAGCACTCATTAACACTGCCTCCTTCTAGCATCCTTCAAGCGAATTCTACGTTTGATATTTCTTTTAATATCAATTATAACTAAATGGTCTGTACATGAGAAGCACGGATCTATGCTAGCAATTATAGCTGGAGCGTCAGCTAGATTTTCCCCTTTAAGCATAATTAATGTTGAAGGTATATTATTATATGAGGGAGCTCGAGGTCTCCAGCGGTAAATCTTATTATCCCTACCTGTGATAACTAAGTGGACATTTTCTCCTCTGGGAGCTTCAGTTAAACCTAAACCTTTCCTATATTCGGGTATCTTAACTTCATCTGCCATTATATTTCCCTTAGGAATATTTTTCAGTAATTGCTTAAGTATGTTTATTGATTCGAAAACTTCATCATACCTCACTAATGCTCTAGAGTAAACGTCTCCTTCATCGTATACGGGAACTTTGAACTCTACTTCACTATATGCGGCATATGGATGATGTTTCCTAACATCAGTATCTATGCCGGAAGCTCTAGCTACTGGTCCGACTACAGAAAGCTTTCTAGCTTCGTTACGGTTTAGTAACCCTATATTTTTGGTTCTAGAAATAACCTCTTTAAGCTTTAACATTTTGTCTAGAACTCTTCTAGCCTTTGTTTCCACGTAATCTAAGGTTTTTAAAGAGAACTCTATCTTCTTAGAGTCTATGTCTCGTCTAACACCTCCAACAAGGTTTAAACCATAAGTCTTCCTATTACCTGTAAGCACTTCTGCAAGATCCATGATCTTTTCCCTAATAAGCCATATCATCATAAATCCTGTGTCGAAACCTAGTAAGTGAAAGAGTACGCCAAACCATAGTAGGTGGCTATGTACTCTCTCTATTTCCAGAAGAATGCTTCTAATGTACTTTGCTCTTGAAGGTACCTCTATTCCCGCAGCATTCTCTACTGCTTGACAATAAGCTACGTTATGCGTGTATCCGCAAATACCACATATTCTCTCCGCAATGAAAGGTATTTGGTTTATTGTTAATCTTTCTTCAGCAACCTTCTCTATACCTCGGTGAACATGGAATCCTTTATATTTGGCATCTATTATTTTCTCTCCTTCAACATATAACTCGAAATACTCAGGCTCATGTAATGCGGGATGGTAGGGGCCAATAGGTACTATGTATTTTTCTTCAGCTTTCCTCTCCTTTACACCTTCATTCCTGTTCTTTAGTAATTTATTTCTCAGCTCTCTTATGCTAACATCTTTTCTTAATGGATAAACATTCTCGGGCCAATCATAAGGCAGTATGAGTCTTTCTAGGTTAGGATGACCTTCGAAAACTATGCCGAAAAAGTCGTGAGCTTCCCTTTCATGCCAATTAGCTCCAGGTATTATAGGGGTTATTGAAGGCAATTTAGGTATTGCAGGGTTTATTTTGGCATGAACTATTATGGATAGTTTTTGTTTATCCATGAGAAATACATGGTATACTTTAAAATATCCGTTTATAGGTCTTTCATCAGAACCTACAGTTACTGAAAAGTGGCCGCCAAGTTTCCAATGAAGTATTTCGCTTACTTCCCTAACTTTATCTGCGCTTACTTCGACAAAGTAAGTGTTTTCATGTACTTTTTCTATTTTGCCATATTTACTTAGTGAATCTAATATTTTAGTAGTTGAAATATGCAATAATTAACACCACCAATAGTATGGGTACCAGTGTTTTCGTAAATTTTAACGCTTGATCTATACGGAGTCTTCCACAGTATGTTTCAATGCAAACATAGGTTACTGATAAAGCTATAAGTGAAATAAGGTAAAGTACTGGTGTAAGTAGCATGGGAATTTCCCTTGGTAATATGAGATATACTATTATTGTGAAGAAAAGTATTCTTTTAAGATACATTGAGTACTTTAATATACCTAAACTTTTACCACTATATTCCACAAGTATCCCATCAATTATTTCAGGTTCAGCTTCAGGTATGTCAAAAGGCAATTTATAAGACTCAATATATGCTATGATAGCAAATAAAATTATGGATGCAATAGCCGATAAAGTGTATGGAGGTATTATTGGAAATAACGTTTCTAACATTAGGCTTCTTTTCAAAACTGCAAATATAGCAAGTGTAAGCGCCATTAGGAGCTTGGATAATGTTGTTAAACTAAGTTCTCTACTGGCACCTATTGCTGCAAAAACATTGCCTGACGAAATACTTCCTATAGCTAAAAGTATTGATGAGGAAGTTATGAGATAAGTTAGAACTATGATGTCTCCGAAGAAGCTTAAAGAAATACGAGTAAATGAAGGCACTAAAGCTAAGGCAAATAGCATGTTAGCAAATATTATGTATGGTGAAATGATATATACTATGGAATACTCTTCAGTAACAATGCTTGGCCTTTTAAATAGCTTAATTAAGTCATACCATGTTTGCAATATCGGAGGTCCTTTTCTACACTGAAGCTTAGCCTTAACCTTCCTTTCAATACCATCAATAATTGGTGCTATGGCTAGTAGTGCTACAATATTAGCAAAAACAGTCACTAAATATAACATGGTTAATCACCCAACATATAATAGTAGCATTAAGATAACTATTAACGTAAACAAAGTTAGCATAATTACGAAATTCTCAGTAATTTTAGCCAATACTTTAGTAAAGCTAAAGTATTTCTTAATGAAGTCTTTAACGAATATCTTATGTAAAAGTCTTCCTGTAAGATAAAATTCATCAAAGCTCCTTATAAAAGGTCTAAAGTATGATGCTGCTGACATGTTCATAGCGTATTTCCTAAATGGGACACCACAGCTCCATACACTAAACTTATTAAGCTTATGAGGCAAAGCTGCTGCCACTATTGAGGAAATAAGTATTAAACCCACGGCTATTATTAATGGGGAATTTGCTGAAACAAACTCCACCTTTAGCAAGGCTATGCCTGGAAAAACTTGAATGTATGAGAAAATATTGCCTAAAGGGAATATTGCCTTTGAAACAGCAGATATCATGTTTAATGGTATTGCCGGATAAATGCCTAAGATAATGCACAGTGCTGCTAAAAGTATTTGAGAAAACATCATTGGTAAAGGTACATCTTTTACCTTTTCGACCTCAATTGTGGCTGGTTTTGTAAATAACGTTGTAAAGTATTTTACAGCATAAGCGGCAGTTATTGCACTTACAAATAAAGCTACTACACCATACACTGCTAATATGGTAAACGATGGTATTGTTGAAGAATATATGAGCCATTTACTTACAAAACCATTAAATGGTGGAATCCCTGCTAATGAGAGCGAAGCTATTAATGTTAGAATTGATGTAAAGGGCATAAACCTGGCAAGTCCTCCTAAAACATTAAGATTTCTTAGGCCTGTTCTATAAATAACGGATCCTGCTGTAAGGAAGAGTAGTGATTTGAACATTGCATGATTCATTACATGATATAATGATGCTGCAAAAGCTACTGAAGCCAAAACAGTGTAGCTCTTTTCACCCATGGAATACAGTAGTAATGATGATCCTAAAGCAAACACTATGTACCCCATTTGGCCTATACTGGAAAACGCTAAAAGCCTCTTAGAATCATTTTGTAAAATAGCGTACATTGTACCTACGAGAAGAGTTATAGTACCTATAGTTGCTACAATATATCCCCAATAAACTGTTGGTTCAAAGAAGAAATAGAATATTCTAAAGAACATGTAAACGGATGTTTTTATCATAACACCACTTAACAGTGCTGAAACATTGCTTGGTGCTTCAGGGTGAGCGTCTGGAAGCCATGTATGGAAAGGTACTAGGCTTGCTTTAACACTGAAGCCTATGAAGAGTAGCGCTATTAATGCATTAGCTAAAATGGGGTTCTCAACTAAGAGGCTTTTAGTATAATACCTTATAGTATCAAATGATGTATTCATTCCTGATAAGATAATTAAAATTATTAAAGCGGATACTATTATTACTTCAGTGGCTCCCTTTGACATGCAAAAGTACTTATAAGCAGCTTTTCTAGCAACTGCCTTTTCTCTCTCATATGAAACTAGGAATTGCGAAGTAACTGTCATAAGTTCCCAAAATACAATGAACCAGAAAATATCATGAACTACAAATACTAAGTACATAAAGCATAGGAATAAAGCGTAGTTTAACCCGTAAAATCCTAGGTGTTGTTTGTGTAAGTACCTATTAATGTAGCTTATTCCATAAATTGATGAAGCTAAACCAACAGTACCTAAGATGAAAACGAAAAAGGCTGAAAGAAAATCGATTCTAATATATATTACACTTAGATTTATTGGTAAAACCGATTCAGTTATTCCGGAAATAAGTCTTAATTTTTCCTCAAAAACTTTATTGAAAAGTAGAACGTTTAGGGATAAATAACACATTATTATAGATGAAATAGTAGAAAAAAATGATGAAATGTAGTTTCCAAGCTTACCTTTAAACATGCTAGAGATTATTGCGCCTAAAATCAATACTGCTGCAGGTGCTAATGCTACGTATTCTGCCATAACATACGCCTATAACACATTATCTCTTTATGAAAACTATTTTATGATTTATGAAGTCTATTTTTGAAAGCACATAATTTACTTCTAAAGATTCGCCTAAAATATCCTTCAATAATATTTTTCCGTTCTTTATTTCTAATAATGCAACATTATCCATTATTTTCTCTTCGCGACCATTTACAACCAATACTGCCTTAGATTCGCACATTATTTAACACCACATTACTATTTTACAAGTTTAGATATTTTATTGAAGAGCATATAAACATCATGAACTATGAGACTATCTTTAGGAAGACTTGTAACTCCTAATCCCTTCATTTCCACTTCTTGAAGGCTATTATCATAGCGGACTATATGGTATGGTATGTTCTTTTCTGGGAAAACCCTTGAGTAACTTTTTGCTGCCTCCAAGGAGTCTCTAACTTTGTTTATTACTAGAATTGTTTTCTTAATCCCAAGTTCCTTGGCCATTTCAATTAATTTTCTAGACACCACTAGTGATTTTATTGTAGGCTCAGTTACGCAAAGAAATAAGTCAAACTTTTCCGCTAAACCTCTGCCAAAAACTTCAGCACCAGCTTCTGCATCAACTATAATTACCTCTTTTCTCTTTAAAAACACATGTCTTAAGAAAGCTTTTGCTAAAGCTATAGCGGGACATAAGCATCCTTCTTTACTAGCGTCTATGCTTCCTACGACAACTAAATTTAAGTTATTCTTTACCTTTACACCGTATCTTTCAACGATATCGTCAACTTTAGGTGTTAGTGAGAAAAGAACTCCCCATCCTTCCCCAGGCTGTGCTCCGGTTTTTTCTTCAATAAGCCTCATATTTCTTGTTAGCGGAATTATTTTGAAAGCTTTATCCAGCGGTATTCCGAGGCTTTGAGCAAGATTCGGTATGGAATCTGTGTCTAAAGCTAATACTTTATATTCATGGTTAGAAAAAATATGTGAAAGTAAAGCTGCTATTGTTGTTTTACCTACCCCTCCTTTTCCCGCCACTATAATTTTCATTTAAAAATGGCCTCAGCATTTGCTATCTGCTACTATGTTGGCCAGTGCAGTTTCTTCCTTTTCTCCATAATTACCGAAACTATTGTTTCAGCTGCTTTTTCTGGGTCTGGCTCTACGTAGAATTTTCCTCCAAATACATCCTCGATGTCCTCTGTTAGTAGCTTAGTTACTTTCAGGCTTCCTAAAACAGGCGGTATTGTACCTAGGTGAGTAAATACTCCTGATGCTACA
>CAZLZO010000021.1:0-22418 GCA_964564025.1 uncultured Desulfurococcales archaeon | reverse complement strand
TAACGATGGTTAACGGACTAGATGTAATATGGGTTCTTAATAGAGTTCTTAATGCAATCTTCACTAAGTAAATAAAAAAAGCTTTAGGTACGAGGATGTTTCTATTAGTTATGTAGTTTATGGTTAATGTACAATGTTTCATTGGCTTAAATAGTTTCCTAATTCACTGCTTTCTAACAAGCAAATACATTGTCGGGTAAGATGTTAATTCATAATATTTTAAAACATTGTTTCTCCACGTAGAGTTAGTGTAATACAATGTTGCATAGTTAAAGGACCCTCCAAGGCCTTTGAAATATATTTCGTTACCAAAGTAATATTCTTCCTTAGGTATGAGAATTAAGGACACATTATACTTCCACGGAGTCTTCGAAACATTCACATATAGAGGCATATAGTATTCGTCTACTATGTACTTAGGCGATAGGGGACCAAGCACAGATAGTGAAACCGATCCGCTTAACGATGAACATAGTATTAGCTTATTGCCATGAGTCTTCCATATTTCAATTACTTCGTTAACTACTTCCTCTACATAATTACTATGTACTTCATCATCGGCGTCGAAAACTATTGTAACATCTTCTTTCACATATTTAAGGGCCTTATTTAGTGCTTCGGCTTTACCGTATTTTCTATTACTGTTACTGTAAATTATTTCGTATTTTAAACCTGCTTTCTTCATAAATTATTTCACGGCGTTTAAATTGTTTTTAGCGTTTTTGTCATGTTTCTCTAAGATTAAATACACTTTAATTAATGCCTTACTGTATGATTGCTTGGCTATGGATTTAAGTGTTTTAATAATACTATCGTTTTTCTCTTTATAAACGGATATAAGTATAGCGACTTTTAGCTTTGATGCATTAAGGCTCCGGGTGCTTCGTTTTTCATACGCTCTTTCGAAATAGCTAAGCCAATAATAGGTATGAGGTATATTGTGAAGATAAGTTGAATGCATGTTAAGGTAACTATGATAAGCATGTGTAGAAGCTGGTTCAATATTTAGTCCCCAAATTATTTTGCATAGCTTCCGCAACCCCCTATTTTTCATATTATCATTTGACCTGATTTTTAAAGGTAGTACTGCTTAGAAATAAATAAAATTAATTCTACTAGCTTAACATAGCGTTATTTTTCACAACTGTTAAGTACTATGCGAACTTAACTTCTTTTATCTTTTAGAGAAGCTTCTGCAAGAAAATTCTTTACCTTAACTTTTATTTCGGAAAATGGAAGTTTAGCAATGCTTCTAAGGTTTAAACTATGTTCTTTTTCTAAATACTTTATTAGCTCATGTCCTAGATAGTAGCCTGTTTGTGAGTAGCCTTTAATGTTGAAGAATGTTCCATAAAACACATTTACAGCTTTATTCTTTTCAGCATGTTCCATGTATAATCTTGCTAAAAACCCTAAGTTCTTACGGCACCAATTAACCCATTCCTTATTGGGAGCTATTCTCCAGTTTTCTGAACTTAGAATCTCATGTTCACATTTCATAGCGAAACCTTCACTATAAAGTAGGAAGTATGGGTTTTTCTCTAACTCGCTAAAGTGTTGGTAGCTTGTTTTTCTAATAATCATGTGTGCTAAGTGGCAAAGTTCATGGATTATTAGCCCCTTAACTTTTTCCCTACTTACCCAGCCTAAGTTAGATATCATATCTAAACCTAGGAGTACAGCCGGTTTTCCATCATACTCAGCTGCCCATCCAGCTCCACATCCGCAGCTAATGTAGATTACAAAGACGAAATCCTTGTCCCCTACTTCATTTTTAAAAGCTTTAGCGAATAGAACTATTGCATCAGGCAGTGTTGAGTAAATGTTTTCCCAGGCATTGTCAAGGTTTTCAAGGTTTCTTATAGAATTTGCTAAAGTATTAAGGCATATGTTAAACCAGTCTAGTGTTTCATAGCATTGGTTTATAAGCTCACGTATTTTACTATATTTCTCCAAGTATTTCTTTAGAGCATAAACTATGTTGTCTTCAGAAGCAAGTTTTCGAGCGCTCATTAGCATATTTCTAAAGTAGGGGTAAGTGTCTATTAACATGATTCTCATAAGTAATCACTTAACAAGACTGTTTCTCGTTAGAACCCTTTAGTATTAGTGAAAGTTGGAAAGACGAGTTAGAAACCATGGCTTACGATTAACAATGACTATATGAGTTTAAGGATTTCCTTAACCTTCATGCCCTCTTTTATCCCTAGTTCCTTAGCTTTATTTGTAGCATTAACTATTTCCTTCTCCAACATTTCCTCAACACTTTTGACGCCAACTACACGTGCCGCAATGAGCCCTAATTTATTGGCTAAATCTATGTTTAAATAGCCGCACATGATGAAGCCTTTGCGACCTTTAATAACTATTAGAGGTGGTGAGTTAGGTAATGTTATTTCAATACCTATTGCTCCATGATCAAGCATTTTTACATTAACAATGCTTTGCACAATGGACATTATCTATTTCACCTTAAAAGGTTGATTCTGCAAATTTTATTCTGTACACGATATTTACTATGGCCATAGGGAACTTAAATATTTCCCACTATTTTACATGCTTTCCATACTGTAAAGTAACTCTATCAACGAACCATAATTTAAAAATGTACATTAGAGTGGCGCAATAAAGTGTCGGCCAAAACATGTTAATGTAAGCAAAATATACTGAGGGTATAAAGGAAGCTGCGGTAAGAATGTTTAGTATTAGTTGCAAATCTAGTTTAGGGTTTTTCCTGAAACTTTCTAACCATACTTTCTCTCCTAAAACAACCTTACTGAACCAACTGTTAGTTTCTTAATTCTATCGTATCCTGAAGGCTCGGCTATAATGCAGTAGTTCGGTTTTGATATTCCTGCTTCTAACATGTAGTTTGCACCACATATACCGCCTATTTCCTCGTCCGGCGTCATAGAGACCTCTATGGTTCCACTAATTTCGGCTTCGGCTTCAATAACGGCTTTTACCGCTGTTAATATTGAGACGATGCCTCCCTTCATGTCTGAAGCTCCACGTCCATAAAGCTTATCATCAATTATTGATGGTTTAAAGGGATCTGTTTTCCAACCTGCACCCGGCGGCACAACATCGTAGTGTCCATTAAAGTGTAGAACTGGTCCGCCTTTCCCCAGCTTTCCAATAATAATGTATCTTAGATAATCCTTCATTTCTGGAATATGTTTTTCAAGATAGTCTTTTGGAACCTCAATTACCGTTACCTCCAACCCTATTTCCTTAAGAACTTCTCTAGCGTAATCAACAAATTCTTTATAGTGTTCGCCTGGAGGTACGACCGTAGGTATAGAGACCATGTTTTTTAAGACTTCAACATAGTAATTACGTAGTTCATCTATTTTCTTAAACACTTTCTCTTTTAACATGAGAAAATATTCCTCACAAGTACGTGTTCTAATGTTAAGTATTACACATCATCACTTATATAGACATTATCAAACATAGAAAATACTATTCCGTAACGGTTCACGGAACTCTCCGTTTCTAAACGATAACGTTAGAACTTTAGTTTGTGAGAAATAAGTTTTGGCGCCGGGGGCGGGATTTGAACCCGCGCGGGGTTTCCCCCACCGGCTTAGCAGGCCGGCGCCCTACCAGGCTAGGCGACCCCGGCTCGGTCTATAACTGTATGTTTTCTGGTTTTTAGATTTTTACGTTATATCCACTTTTTCTTTTTAAAGTAAATTAGCTGCACTATAGCTATGGTTGTCATGGCTAATAGTACCGTGTAGTATCCTAGCGGATGGTATAGTTCTGGCATGTATCTAAAGTTCATGCCGTAAATGCTTGCTATAAGAGTTAATGGTAGAAATATTGATGATATTACTGTTAATTTCTGAACAACCTTATTTGTTTTATCGCTTAAAACAACATAGTTAAACTGTGTTAGCATCATAAGTCTTTCATGCAGTTTCTCTAAATGCTCAATGAGGGCTGAAGTTTCTTCAACAACTGACTCGCTAATGTTTAAGGAAACTTTAGCTCTATTTGCAAGCATCCTTAGTGTTGATGCTGATTTACGTATTCTTCTAAGCTTCTTGAAAACGTTAAGTACGCTAAATGTTTCACGAGCTTTAGCTAAACTTTCTTCTGCGCGATCCAACTCTAGTTCTAGCTCGTTTAAGTTTTCATAAAGTTCCTCTATAAGAGCATATATTATTGTCTCAATTACGCTGCTTACGCTTAAGCATACTCTCTCAATACATGCATTCATAGTGTTTCTGACGAAAACCGAAGTTTCCTTACTACCCCAGGTTACAACGTATTCTTTACATACGAAAATGTGGAAGCTGAAACCAGTTTTGGGTATTGCTAAGCTAAATGTTTTACCGAGAACATTTTTTGCCCTTATATGCTTCCTTAAAGCCTCTGGAAAGCCTCTTTCAGAAGTAAACATGTGAATCCATAGTGCATGTTTTAGACATTTCGGGAAATCGCTGGAAACACTTAGCTTACCATTATCCCTAATTAAACATGTGATTTTCAATCTAAGCACCGAGCAAACATAGAGAGGGGCACGCGGCCCCCGCATATCGCCCGTTTCGGGTTACGAGGGAGGGCGAGCCCCTCGGCCCTACCCGCGTGCCCCTTAGAAATATTGTTACTGAAATATATATTTTCAAGGTACATATAGCATAACGGACGCAACCATGTTTATCAGGAGTATTGTGAGAAAGAATACTTGAACAATTCTAGAAAGGGTTGCTCCACTTCTTCTAAGTTTTTGCTTAAGAAGCTCGTCTAGAGCTTTTCCACCATCCGTAATGAATATGGGAATTGCGTTTATAGCTGCTAATCCTAAATTTATTGCGAAAGACCATAGGAGAAATGTTTGCGAAGCATATCCTATTTTCGCAGCTAACCCACTACGAGGCTCCATAACAATATATGGGTACAAGTATACGCCAATAGGGTCCTTCGTAGAATTCCTCACTACAGTTAATACTAAAGTCTCACTAGTATTTCTAGGATTCATGAGTGTAAGCTCTAAGGTTTCACCTTTAAGCTTAAACTCCGAAAGAATTTCGTTAAGCTTCTGAGGGCTAAATAAGAGTGTAAGCACATTAGTTTTCTCTCTAAAATATGTCCCATTAATAGCAACAATAACCATGTTTTCTGGAACATTAGTTTTCTCAGCAGCCGATTTCTCAACAACACCTGCAATGTAAAGTCCCGGGTAAAGATTGAAAAACACCGGTAACAGTGTTGCGAAAAGAACTATTGAAATTATCGCTAACCCTACGTTCCCGGAAACCCCAGCTGAAAGAATTCTAAGCTTACTTCTAAGCCTTAACTTTTCAAAGTCTTTCTCATCAATTTCAACGAAAGGTGCAAGTATTATAGTTATTAAAGCCAATCCGGCACTTTTAATTTTAGAACCTTCTACTAAACTTACTAAAGCATGCATACCTTCGTGAACAAGAGCAGCTATAGCTACAACAGCTATTATTGTTGGTAAATTGCTTAGTGAAATAGTGATTCCAGGTATCAAAGGAACTACAGGAGTTACTACGCCTTTAGTAGGTGCTTCAGCAGCCCCAATAGCTTTAATCATTCCGATAACGTTTTCGAAAAGAATTTTTAAACCAATAAGCAAACTAGCGATCATAACTATAATTAATGCATCAAGCAGAAAACTTACTCTTCTAATTCTCCTAAATGATTTTTCTGAGGGAACAATTTCTCTTCTAAAAATTCTCCAAACAATAGTTATTCCGGAAACTTCGAGACCGAATTTTCTTAACTTATCCTTGTAAACACCGTAAACTGCATTAGCAAATGATATGAAGATAACATAGCCTAACAGTATAGCTATAAGCTCATTTGACATAGCCTTCTAGCCTTACTTAAGAAAGCGTGTAGAGATAAATAATAGTTACTCACAATACCTTAGAGAACAAAGTGCGGCGCTAAAACATGGTTAGAGAAAAGGTTGCAAGAGTAGGGGATGCTGTAGAAGTAATCTATGACTCTAAAAGGTGGAGTATTTTAGTTGAAAAAAGAAGGGAAGCATTAAAGATAATGAGTGCTCTTTTCAAATACGGCTTAAACCCCATAGTTCACGGGAGTATTGCTAGAGGAGATGTTAGGGAAACAAGCGACATAGACGTTGTTATACCATATGTTGTACCCTCTTATCGCATAGAGTTAGCACTGGAAAACGCAGGATACATTCCGTACAGGAGAATAGTGGTTCAAGCAACACCGCAGCATGCTATAAAAGCTTACATAGTGCTTGACGAATTAGAGACAAAAGTTGTGTCTTTCCCTTTAGTGAGGCTTTCCCGTAAAGAATATGAGTTTTACAAGTTCGGAGGACTCCTTGAACTTTCAGATTTTAAAGAAAATGTTTTAAAGAGGGTTCCCGGAGTAGATAAGAGATTAATGCTCATTAAACCTACTGAAAAAGGCCATGTCGAAGAACCTATCATAGGTAGGGAAGCTGAAGTAGCAAGTATTTTAGGCATATCAGTTGATGTAGTGGAGGAGAGGGTAAGAGTTCTTACACGAAGAGATAGGCTTGGAAGAACAGGGGTTTTCGTTAAGTACGAGCTTAAACCAGCGGAAACCTTTGAAGAAGCATTAGATAAGCTTGCTAGAGAAAACCCTCACGTAAGGAGGATAGTGTATGAAAGAATGTAGAGATATTAAAAAGGGTCTTGAGGGTTCAAGATTCATAGGGGAACTCCCTTTAGGATGCAAGCTATGCTATCAGGGAGCCAAGGCTGTAATATTTTTAACAGGAATATGCTATGAAAAATGTTACTATTGCCCAATAAGTTCGGCTAGAAGAAATAAGGACACAATGTATGTTAATGAGGAGAAAGCTGAAACATTCAATGATGTTTTAAGGGAAATTTATGAAATGAAGGCCTTAGGGGCAAGCATTACTGGTGGTGAACCTTTAATTTACCCTAAGCGAGTAATTGAGGTTATAAGGCTTTTAAAGAATGTTTTAGGCGAAAAATTCCATATACACTTATACACCATAGGTAAACACTTATCAAGAGATCTCCTAGTAAAACTTTACAATGAAGGATTAGATGAAATAAGGTTTCATGTAAGAGATTGGAGGGTTTTGAAAAACGTAGAGCAAGCAATTAAGTACACTGACTTAGATGTTGGAATAGAAGTTCCTCTAATTCCAGGACTTAAAGAATTCTACTTTAAATTGATAAGTGAAGCTGAGAAATTAGGTGTGAAATTCATTAATCTTAATGAAATGGAATTTACGGAAAGCAATGAAGAAGAACTTCGTAGAAGAGGGTTTAAACTGAAAAAAGACTCATACATTGCTGTCGAGGGTAGTGAAGAATTAGCTACAGAAATTCTTAAGTGGTCTTCATGCAACACTGAGGAAATAACTGTACATTACTGCAGTGTTACATATAAGGATAAGGTGCAAACGAGAAAGAGGCTTCTAAGAAAGGCTCAAGAAACCGCTAAGCCTTATGAAGAAATTACGAAGGAAGGCTTACTAAAACACGTAGTTTTAAAGATTCCCAAAAACCTATGGCATAAAGGTGTTGAGCATAAGATATTACTAACTAAGTTACCATTAGACATTGTTTATGGTGAAGAAGAAGTTCAAGTGCTTCTTCCCCCACATGTTCTCCAGCATATTACTAATGAGCTCTATAGTAGCGGTATTAAACATTTCAAAGCATACATTATTGAGAAATACCCTACAAGAAACAATATTGTAAAGAACATTACTCCCCTAGTTTTCTAAGAGGAAATCTTAGGAGAGCAGCAATACCTCCTAGTTGCTTAAGTTGCAAACCTGATTCGTGATGTAAACTATATATTTTCATTTTCCCACTGAACTTCTCTAAAGACTCAAGTATTTCCTCAAATACTTTAGCTTCCTCAATAACCATGTCCTTTAGTTTTCCATCAAGCACAAGCAAGTACTCTATTGCCCCTACTTTAGCCGCATTATATACCTCATTTAAGCCTAAGGCAACAGTATTTTCATTTACTGAAAGTCTCCTCATGAGCTCTGAGAACAGTTTTTCTTTTTCAACAATATCGTACATTTTAACTACGTCCTCCATGATTTTCGACTTTAAAACCTCATTTATCCCTTTAGCTCCACCTACGGAACAATGGGCTGTGAGAATTTTTAGTTCCACATGTTCTCTTCTAACAATATCCTTTACTATTTCAACGAGTTGGTCTTTAAGGAAACCTGGGCTTGCAATTACGAGAACACTGACGTTTTCTCTTATTGAAGTTTTAACTATTTTTTCAGCTAATTCCATAAGTTTCTCCTTAAACTTCACGTCTCTAGAAGTTTCTCTTTTACCTGGAAACCTTGTTGCTTCGGAAAACACTATTTTTACCCCATACCCCTTAACTAAGCCAAAAGCTATTTCATCGTAGTCTAAGGCAACTATACCTACATTTTCCCTAAGCCTACGGGAGGCCATAATTTTCTCGATAAGGTATTTAGGTATCCCCTTTTCCTTAACTATGGTTAATTCGCTACCTATAGTTATTGAAAGTGTATGATGATGACCTTTAAGGCCGAAGTCCTCCGGTCCTTCAACAATTACTCCCCTTATTCTTAATCTATTGGTGAATGGCTCATACTCTGTAGATTCAACACGCACACCTAAGTACATAGGTATTCTCTTACTGCCTTTACCGCTACGTGAGGTTCCTTTAGGCTTAACCTCCCTTGTTGTTAACGAATACACTATGTCTCCTGGAGCAACTATAGTGTTAAGTAACCATAAGTCTTCGTCATCCTCGATTTTAACCTTCAAAACTCCTTTCTTAACATCTGCTAGCAGTATTTGCATTTTTCCTCCACTACACTATGTTATGTGCTTTAACTTACCAGTTAAAAAGCATAGCTAGCGTTTTTCTTTCAAAAGAATAAAAATAAGTTTCAGACAAAAATAGTCATTACTGGGATAGTTGGGATTATGGTTGAAATAAGGAATGTGAAGGAAAGCGACTTAGAAAAGGTTTATGAAATAGAAAGAATCTCATTCAAAGAACCATACCCTAAAACATTACTTCTAATATATTCTAAAATATGTAATGACACGTTCTTGGTTTTAGAAGACACCAATGAAATTTTAGGGTACATAATAGGGTTAGTTAAGTGGAGAATTCTCGGACACATTATTTCATTAGCTATACACCCTAAGCATAGGAGAAAAGGGTATGCTAAAGTATTAATAAATGAGTTATTAAAGAGATTTAAAAAGCATGGTGTGAAAGTTGTTAGACTTGAAGTTAGGGTTTCCAACAAGCACGCGATAAATCTTTACTTAAAAATAGGTTTTAAAATTGCTTATACTTTAAAGAACTTCTACCTTGACGGCGAAGACGCCTATGTAATGTATAGGGTTCTTGAGTAAAAGTTGGAGTTAAGTAGGTTTCTGCATAAAACTACTTATGTGGAGTAAGGTGGTTAAGTAGTGGTTAAATTAAGATTCTGGCTACTTGACATAACATATCAGGTTGTTGGTAGGGAACCTCACATACTGATTTGGGGTATAACGGAGGATAATAAGAGGGTTTTACTTATAGATAGAAATTTTAGACCATACTTTTACGTTTTACCCGAAGAAGGAGTTAGTATTGAGAAGCTTAAATCTAAAATTAAGGCGTTATCTACAGCTAGGTCGCCAATAACTTCCGTCGAAGAAGTTTCAAAAAAGTATTTTGGGAAACCAGTAAAGGTACTTAAAGTAACCACTGTAATCCCTGACCAAGTCCCTAAATACAGGGAGGAAATAAAGAAGTTTCCAGAGGTAAGAGAAGTTTTAGAAGCTGATATAAGATTCTCAATGAGATACTTAATAGATTACCAACTTAAACCATCATCATGGCATGAAGCTGAAGTCGAAGAGTATGGGAAGAAAACCAATATAAGAGTTGATGAAGTATATTACGTTAAGCCACCTATTAAACCCATTAATTTAATTAAAGAGCCCCCCTTAAGAAAAGTAGCTTTCGATATTGAATGCTACAATCCACGTGGATCTCCTAGTCCAGAAAGGGATCCTGTAATAATTATTTCACTATATTCAAGTACTGATGGTTTAAAGCAGTTTACCGCTAAAAACCATGATGATAGAGGTCTTCTAGAGTCATTCGTAAAATATGTGCAAGAACAAGATCCCGACATTATAATGGGATATAATAGTAATAGATTTGATTGGCCATATCTTCTTGAGAGAGGAAAAAGAGTTGGTGTTAAAATAAACGTTGGTAGAACAGGTGCTGAACCTAATCCAAGCGTTTACGGACACATTTCAGTAATGGGCAGAGCAAATGTTGACCTCTACGACTTTGCTGAAGAGGTTCACGAAGTTAAAGTTAAAACGTTAGAGAACATAGCTGACTACTTAGGTGTTATGCCTAAAAGCAAAAGAGTTCTTATTGAATGGTATGAAATGCCAAAGTATTGGGACAACCCTGCTAAAAGATCTGTGTTTTTAAAGTACGGTGCGGACGATGTGGTTTCAACCTATGGGTTAGGTGAGAAGTTCCTACCTTTTGCAATACAGCTTTCAAGCATAACAGGGTTGCCTTTAGACCAAGTTGGTGCGGCTTCAGTAGGTTACCGTGTTGAATGGTATCTTATGAGGGAAGCTTACTTAGCAAACGAGCTTGTTCCAAATAGAATTGAGAGACCTTATGAACCCTATCGTGGAGCAATAGTTCTCGCACCCAGGAAAGGTGTTCATGAAAATATTGCTGTTCTCGACTTTTCAGCAATGTACCCGAACATTATGATAAAATATAATATTTCACCTGACACCTACATTCCACCTGAGGAAGAAGCTGATCCAGAAAGTGTTTGGGTTGCTCCAGAAATAGGGCACAGGTTTAGAAAGGAGCCACCAGGTTTCTTCAAGAAAGTTCTTGAAACCCTTTTGAAACTTAGGAAGCAAGTTAGGGAGGAAATGAAAAAGTACAAGCCCGATTCTCCAGAATACAGAATTCTTGATGAAAGACAGAAGGCATTGAAAATCCTAGCTAACGCTATGTATGGCTACCAAGGATGGGTAGGTGCTAGATGGTATTGTAAACCGGCTGCTGAAGCAATAACGGCGTGGGGTAGGCAAACGATAAGGAAAGCTATGGAGTATGCTAGAGAATTAGGCTTAGAAGTAATCTATGGAGATACTGACAGCTTATTTGTGAAATACGATAAGGAAAGAGTGGAGAAGCTTATCGAAAAAATACGTAAAGAATTAGGGTTCGAAATAAAAATTGATAAAATCTATGTAAGAGTGTTCTTCACTGAAGCTAAGAAGAGATACGCTGGTCTCCTACCAGATGGTAGAATAGATATTGTAGGGTTTGAAGCTGTTAGAGGGGATTGGGCAGATATTGCTAAAGAGGTTCAGGAGAAAGTTATGGAAATAATTCTTAAGGAAGGCAGTGTTAGTAAAGCAGTTGAGTACGTTAAAAACGTGGTAAAGGATTTAAGAGAAGGCAGAATACCCATAAGTAAACTCATAATATGGAAGACTATTTCTAAAAGAATAGATGAATACGAAGTTGAAGCACCACATGTAGCTGTTGCTAAGAAAATGGTTGAAATGGGTTTAAAAGTTAGTGCAGGAATGAAAATAGGTTACGTAATAGTTAAGGGGACTGGTAAATTATCTGATAGAGCAGCACCATACTTTGCTGTTAAAATAGAGGATGTTGATGCAAACTACTATGTTGAAAGACAGGTTATACCTGCTGCAGCAAGGGTTTTAGCATACTTTGGCATTACGGAAAGAGAGCTTAAGGCTACAGCAGTAAAGTCTCAGAGGACACTGTTTGACTTTCTACGTTAAACTAATGGGGAGTGCTAAGTAATGATAAATATTCCTGAAAAACTTAGAAGAGATGTTTTAAGAGCAAAGGAGGTTTTAGAGAAAGCAGATAAAATATTCTTAATACACCATGACGATGCAGATGGTATATGTTCTGCAGCACTAGCATTAGTGGGTATAGGTGAAAGTAGGGTTAAACGCAGAGTATGCTTGGAAAAACTGTTTCCAGAAGCCATAAATCTCATTTACTCACAAGTAGTGGAGAACGACGTAGTCGTTTACGTTGATTTAGGTTCACCTCATGCAAGTAAAATTTCTAAAGAACTTAAGAAAGGCTACTCTATAATAATAGATCATCATGACCCTGAAATAGTAGAGAATGAGAGAATAGTGCATATAAATCCTGAACTCTACGGTTTAAAAGGCGAAAGAGATGCTTCTGCTTCAACAATGACTTACATAGTGTTTAAGCTTATGGGGAAAAGCGTTCTAGAGCACTCGTTCTTAGCCGTTATAGGTTCAGCAGAAATACCTGGGCCCTTAAGAAGCCTTAATGAAATACCATTAATAGATGCTGAAGTTGATGGTAAAGTTAAAAGATATGGTGGCAAATATAAGGAAAGATATTATGTGAACTTCCATGGTTTAAGGAAGCCGCACTACATTATATCATCAATGCTATCAACTATTTCAAGCATAGGATACTATAGAGGGGGGCCTAAGTACGCTGTAAAAGCGTGTTTTGAAGGATTTTCTAATGAAATAATTAAGTTCCACGATGAAATGAAGGCTTTAAAAAACATGCTTTTCGAGAAAGCATTAGAAACAATACGTAGTGGTGGATTAAAAATCAGGAGGCATATGCAATGGTTTAGTGTCGGTAAACTCTTCTACAACGTAGGTGTAAAGACCATAGGTCTCTTCACTTCTCAACTAAAATATAAGAGCATAGTGCATCAAGATAAATACATTCTAGGCTTCATGGAAATGAACCCTGAAATACCTGGGCTAGGACGTTTACCTGAGAATCTTATGAAAGTTTCCGGTAGAGTACCTTCGGTTCTTGAGGAAAAAATAAGTTCCGGAGAAATGCCTAGCATTGCTGAAGTAATGTCTTATGCTGCAGAGAAAGTTGGAGGATTTGCTGATGGACACATGTTTGCAGCTTCAGGGGTTATCGGGAAAAATGCTATTGAGGGGTTCTTAGAGCTTTTCGACAAAATGGTTGATGAAAAAATTGGTAAGAAAGGATTGCTGAAGTATTTTACTTAATTTCATCGAACGAGTATATGTGGAGATCAACAGGTCTCTTCATTAAACCTCCCACTCTAGCACCTATTATTATTTTTGCGTTCTTACTTGTAGCAACATCCACTAGTCTTTGCGTTATTACTCCATCAAATATTATTGTGTGAACGTTTTGTTTTAGTTTTGAAAGTTCATCTACGAGCTTAGCTACGGGAACTTCCTTAACAAGCTTCCAGTTTTTATCATATATTTTAGCTTGCAATGTTCCCATAAGTTTCTTAACATCTTCTAGAATGTGTTGAGGAAGCGATATTGGGGGGCGAACTTCTCTCTTACCATGGGTTTCGGCTTTGGCTTTTTTCTCTTCAAAAGTTTTTCTTTGCTGCTGTGTTTTCTCATAATCTACTTTGGCTTTTTTCTCCTTATCGCTAAGGTATTGTTCAACAGGAACAGCGTTTTTCAGGGCCTTAGCTATTTCTTTTGCTGTTAATTCCTCAACCTCCTTTCCTGATGGTGCTCTAGCAATATAGTCTATGTCGGCGAATTTTAGAAGCTCCTTAAGTATAAGGTCTCCTCCTCTATCTCCATCTAAGAAAGCTATTGTTGTTTTTTCCTTACTAAGTTTAATAACGGTTTCCGGAATCTTTGTTCCTGCACCTTCGATTGCTATGACGTTCCTATATCCGTATTTTAGCATGTTTATTACGTCAGCTCTTCCTTCAACTATTATTATCGTATCTGACTTGTCAATGTCTGGTCCTGCTGGAAGCCCTTCCGGACCATACTTTATTATTTCAGCGCTTCTTACGTCTTTAACTATTTGATCCATTACTTCCTTTATGTCAACACCTTTCTCATGAATCATTTTTTGAAGTATTTCCTTTGCTCTATTAATTACTTTCTTTATTTTCTCAACTCTTAAGTCAACTATTTCTTCAACCCTTATTTTAGCGGGGTAGGGTCCAACTCTGTCTACTGCTTCAAGTAAGGCTGCTAGGAGAGCTGTTTCCACACGGTCTAAGTTTGAAGGTACAATTACTTCTCCTATGCTTCTGGAGCCTATTGTTTTTAGTTCGACTTGGATTCTCCCTATTCTTCCCTTGTCCTGTAATTCTCTTAAATCATATTCTTCTCCTAAAAGGCCCTCTGTTTGCCCAAATATTGCTCCTATGACATCGGGTTTTTCTACTATGCCGTCTACTTCTATTTTTGCCTTAATTAAGTACTTCATTTCATACTTCACCTTGTGATTTGAGTCTTAAGCATGAAGTTTAAGAGGCTATTTGCCTCCTTGTTTGCTTTAAAGTATTCTCTTACGGGTTCAAGGTATTTTATTAGTGCTTCAGCGATAGCGTTTTTCAAGTCTAGAGGATGTAGCTTACCCTCTTTATATAGTTTTTCAAGTTCATTGTAACTGTAAATGTCTAGTGGTCCACCATATTTTTCAGGTCTTTCAACATGTAGGATGAATTTTTCGTTAGTAAATAAAATGTATTTTGCTATTTCAATCACTGGGTTGTAGCCAACTATTTTCGGGGGGCAATATGCTTTTCTTATCTTCATTCTTATTGCTTCCGGACTGTCGTGTATGAAAATTGCAGAGTATGGTTTAGATTTGCTCATTTTAGCCGATAATAAGTCTTCCTTTCCAAACTCCATTCTCTGTATTCCCTGAAGTCCTGTAAGTAGCGGTGTATGTATCGCTATTGGCTTTTCTATTTTAAGTTTTTCAGCAACGTCCCTAGCTAACATGTGAGCTTTCCTTTGATCCATTCCCCCCAAGGCTATGTTTACTTTTAAATAAAATATGTCCGCTACTTGCATTGGAGGATATATTAGTTTTGAAAAGTCTATTTCGACTTCATCTTCTCTCCTACCCATTATTGTTAGAGCTCTTTTCACTCTAGCTAAGCTAGCGTTCTTAGCTACCCTTATTACTAGCATCCAATAGTTTTTGTCTGAAGCAAGCTCTTCAGCGTCTACAACTTTAACTTTGTCCATATTTACTCCTAGTGCTCTTAATGAATGTTCTATGTATTTAGCGCATTTCCTAATGTTTTCCATAACCCCTCCTAACTTATCATTTATCATAGCATGCCATGTAGCTTCCAAGAGTATTGTTTCAATATTAGCCTTTAAGAAGTCCTTGAACTTGTTTGCCCAAATAATCCATCCTATGTGGAAAAGACCGCTTGGTTCAAACCCTAGATAAGCTCTGAGCTTTTCTCCACACTCTACTTTCTCCTTAAGCTCTTTGAACGTAACTACTTCTTCAACGTTCCTAACTATTAGCTTCATTCTTTCCTCAGTATCCATTGGAAACACCTAGTTTAAGGGGTCGTTAGCCGCTGTCCCCCGCCGCTAACACTCACCCTCACTGACGGCTACATAGCCGCCTCTGGTGAGCTCTTTTCGGCGGGAGCGGGGTTGCCGCGGCTAACGACCTTTCCTCTACTTTTTCTCCCTTATTTCGTTCCACATGTTTGATATATCTATTTCGAAAAGAGCTACTGGATACTCTATTTCTAATTTCTCTAGTAAGTATTGGGGATCGAGTTCTCCAATTATTCCTCTAAGCTTACCGTTAATGTTTATTTTAGCTGTTCTTCCTCTCAAAAATATTTTTGGGGGAGTTTTTTCCTCCACAAGAAACACTGTTAGCCCCAAGGTTTTAGCTAAAGCATATAATGTTGCTTGTATGTCTTCGAACCCAACTTTGTAAGACAATATTGAAGCTGCAAGTTTTGTTTTCACTACAGCTTCTCCATTATGGACTTCAACAGTATCTCCTACTTCAAACACTTTTATCGGATGGTCTGAGTGCTGGTTTTGCTTTAAAAACTGAACCATGTTAGCTATTAGCGTAGATCTTATAGTATTGTAAAGTGGAGATATGGGATTAAGTATTTCCACTTGCCTACTAGATTCAGCATTAACTAGTTCTGTTATTAATTTTTTAGACGCTAAAGTGAAGGTAAGTACTTCTTGAAATCCTAAGCCAGTCATGATCTCTCTTATTTTCCTAAGGAACTTTGTTTTAACAAGCTCCCTACCTACAGTGAATGTTTTAGGAAGTTCAGGAATTAGTTCGTTATAGCCGTAGGCTATGGCTACATCTTCTGCTACATCTACTTTATGTAAAATATCTAATCTATACGGGGGCGCTTTAACGTAGAGTTTACCGTCAGCTACAGGTTCTACATGGTATCTCATTCTTTCGAGAAGTTCAGCAATTTCTAAGTCGCCAACATCAAGCCCTATGATAGATTTTAGATAATCTGTTTCAACGACGAGCTCTGTTGACGTAAGAACGGGGGTTTTATATGTTTCACCAACATCTATTACAAGTACTTTGCCTATTTCACTAGCTACTTCTGAAAGCGTTGTAACTATTAAATCAAGTGTTTTATTAACGAGGTACTTGTCGGTTCCCGTAACGTCTATGAATAAGTTCTTTGTTCCAACATCAACCTTGGTGTCTTCACTATTAAGTATTGTAGGTATTGATAGGACTTGTCCTTTAACGGTATGTAATAAGGGATAAGCACCGTAACCGTCTATGAGGTGCCTATACTTTCTTCCCTTCTCTGTTTTCTCAACTATTTCCCTACCACTCATTTCCCTAGTTTCTCCTAGAGGAACGTACCGTATTTTATCGGGTTTTTCTGCTCTGTAAATTATTTTTCTGGAATTTAGCTTGTCTAAGTCGTAAAAGCCTATTGCAATTTTTCTTCTATCCCTACCTAATGTTGTGTGTAATTTTTCTTGAAACTGAATTATTTCATCTAAAGAATCTTGATCTACGTAGTAGCCTTTAATGACGGCTACAGCTATGAATGGCCTTACAGGTTTAACATTACTGTAAACTACAAGTTCAATGTCGGTGTCGGAAACCCTATATTTTGGATAACCTTTTTCTAAACCAAGTAATCCCCTAAGTTCTCTAGCTAAGCCCTCACTTACTAGTAAATCAAGTCTATCAGGGGTTACTTCAACTTCTAGTGTTTCCGGGTCTATAAATTCCGCTTCAACCTTAGTTTTAGAGAGAACCTCTAGTAGGTCTTTATCTGAAGCTTCTATTCCAAGTAGTTTAAGTAGTCTTCTCTTTTTAATTAAAGTTACAGGCATTGCTGTTTTACCTCATAAAAATTCTTCTACTTCTTAAATAGCTGATGTCTTGGGAGTAAAGATCTCTTATGTCGTCAATGCCTAAAATAACCATTGCAACTCTGTCTATACCTATACCCCAAGCTGCGGTAGGATACTTTACTCCAAGCATTTCTAAGACCTCTGGGCGAAGCATTCCTGCGCCGAAGCATTCAACCCAACCTACTCTTGGATGGTAAATGTATCCTTCAACTGAAGGTTCAGTGAATGGGAAGTATGATGGCTTAAATTTCACAGAATCTATGCCTAGGTGTTTAAAGAATTCCTTCAAAATTCCTAATAGGTTTCTGAAGTGAAGGTTCTTATCCATAACTATTCCATCAAGTTGGTGGAACTCCGGTAGGTGCTTAGCATCTATTGTGTCTGGTCTGTAAACCTTACCTATGGTGAACATTTTAACAGGGGGTTCTCTATGTTGTGAAAGAAACCTTGCTGAAACACTTGTTGTTTGCGTTCTAAGAATAAGTCTTTTAGCAATATCTAAGCTCCACTTATACCCCCATCCCCTAGAACCACTGGTTCCTCCAGACTCGTGTACTGCTTTTACTCTTTCAGCAACATCTATTTCAACAGGTTTAATTGCAGGGTATTTTAGCCTAAAAGTGTCATGTATTTCTCTTGCCGGATGGTCTTGCGGCTGGAAAAGTATGTCGAAATTCCACAGTTCAACTTCAACTATGGGTCCTTCAGCCTCCGTGAACCCCATTGCAACAAGTATTTCCCTAATTTCGTCAAGGAATTCTACGTAGAAATGTTTCCTACCAGGATAGATTTTCGGAGGTTCAGCTTTAACATTGTAGGGTTTTATTTCCTTTCTTAACCACTCTTTCCTCTTAATTACCTCGTGTGTAATGACGGTAATGTATTCTTTTTCTTTCCCTAATAGCTCTAATCCCTTATCGGTAATTTCCACTAAATACTCTTTTTCCTCATAAATTTGCACGAGCCTTCTCGAAACAAGTTCTTTAAGAAATCTTTTCTCATCCGAAGATAGGGCATTTTCACTTAGTGTTTTTGAAACATAGATTCTCCTAAGCAGTTTTTCCTCAGTAAGTTCTTCAGGCTTCTTTTCAACAACAACTTTTCCTCTAACTATTTTGCCAAGACCCTTTCTTCTCAGCCATCCGAGACCAATTTTCACTTCCTCATCTGAAAGGCCTGTTTTCTCCTTTAATTCTTTAAGATCAAGTTGTCCACCGTTTTCCCATGTTTTCTCAGCAATTATTCTTTCAGGTAGTCCTTGGAGAGCTCTTAATTCACCTTCTTTAGTTAGCTTGATTAACTCTCTTTTTTCTTCGTAAACTTTTATAGCCAATTTCTGCTTTAATCCTTCAAGTGAAGCCATTATTGTGCTTCTTGGAAGCCCCGTTTCCCTTTCCAAATCGCTTAAATGTGATTTACCTAGTTTCTTAAGTGCTTGTAGAATTTTTCTCTCATTAACTGTTAGCATGGCTTATTCTCCCTTCCAAAGGAGTTCTCCTGTTCTAAACCTATGTGATGAAATAGGTCTTCCATGCAGGTCTTTAACTATGGGGACAACAACTATTTTTAACTTGTTTAATCCTTTCTTTTCCCTTAAAATATTTATCATAATTGCTCTTGGAAGTGTTTCATCGCTTACTACTATGTAGTCTATTTTCCTATTTTCCTCTAGAACCACATCGTATGGTCCACATATGCCTATTACTTCATATGTTTTCTTAGGGTATTTTTTCAAAATCACTTGATCTACGAATGATACTACGTTTAAGACGCGTATGTCGTATGGTTGTATTCCTTCGCGGCAAATTTTATCTAGTTTTGCTAATGCCTCGTCTCTTACAACACCTATTATTACGTGGTCTGCTATTTCGAAAGCTTTAGAAATCATTAGCTTATGTCCGCTATGTAGGTGGTCAAATGTTCCAGCTACTACAGCTACTTTACCTTTCAAGTTTGAAAATACCTATCACCACAGTATTTTTGTAAATGAGGTGTTATAAAAATTTAGAACTCAAATTTTTGGCCTGGTTCGAGAACAACGACTTGTACTGGATATATTCTTTGAACATGCTTTATGAATTCTTCCGGAGACCCCTTAATTACTGGGAATGTTCCATAGTGCATAGGTATAACTGTTTTAGGCTTAATTAGCTTTACCGCATAAGCGGCTTCGTAAGGTCCCATAGTGTACCATCCTCCTATAGGCAGTAATGCTATGTCAGGCTTGTATAGTTCCCCTATAAGCTGCATTCCCATGAATAATCCCGTGTCTCCAGCATGGTATATTGTTGCTTCTTTACCCTTAACTACGAAGCCTACAGATGTGCCGTGGGCTGAACTATGTGTTGCTGGAACTAATGCTACACTTAATCCACCTATGTCAGATAGTCCACCAATGTTCATGTCTATGCATTCAACTTTTGTTTCCTTAATTGCTTCACATAAGTCGAAAATTCCAACTATTTTCGCACCTGTTTTCCTAGCTATTTCAACGGAATTTCCTAAGTGGTCACCGTGGTCGTGGGTGACAAATATGAAGTCTGCTCTATCTATATCATCTAATTTAATAGGTGAGTTAGGATTTTCAATCCAAGGATCAAAGTATAATCTTAATCCGTCAAGTTCAACTTCGAAAGCTGCATGACCTAACCATTTAATGTAGCCCATGATTTTCACCGAATAGTTAATAATTTTATGGGTACAAAATAAGTTTTTATTTTCCACAGTTTAACATTAGGAAGGAGGGGTGTATGGGCTGATAGATGAGGAAGCATATAGTAAAATAGTTAAAGCGGGGAAAATAGCGTCAAGAATTAGGAGATATGCTTTAAGCAAAGTGAAGCCTGGAATAAGGGTTTATGATTTCTGCGAGGAAATTGAGAAGAAAATTGTTGAAGAAGGAGGTAAACCAGCATTCCCCTGCAACATTTCTATAAACAATGTTGCAGCACATTACACACCATATGTAGGTGATAGCTCAACTATTCCTGAAGAATCCATTGTTAAAATAGACATAGGGGTTCACATAGACGGGTACATTGCCGATACTGCGGTAACGGTATCGTTTAATCCTAAATACGATGACCTACTTTTAGCTGTAGAAACTGCTTTAGAAAGAGCAGTTGAAACCATAAGGCCTGGAATAAGAGTTTCCAAAATAGGTGAAGTTATTGAGAAAACCATTAAAAGCTACGGTTATAAGCCAATAAGGAATCTTAGCGGCCACTCTATTGAAAGATATAATCTTCACTCAGGAGTTTCCATACCGAATATTTCAGAAGTTTTTAATTTATCACGTATTTCTCCGGGCCATGTTTACGCTATTGAACCCTTCGGAACAAATGGTGTAGGATATGTTGTTGAAGGTGGTGAAGCATTTATTTACTCTTTAATTAGGGAAAAGAAGGTTAAAAACGAGTTAGCGAAAAAGCTTGTTAATGAGGTTAAGAGGAAATATGATGGACTACCGTTTGCTGAAAGATGGCTTAGAAACGTTGTTAATGAAAGATCAACTTTGGTGAATGTTCTTCGGGTACTTGTTAAGTCAAAAATTCTTCATAAATACCCTGTTCTCTTAGAAGCTTCTGGAGGTGTTGTTGCGCAGTTTGAACATACTGTTTTAGTTTTGGAAAGAGAAGTTATAGTGACAACACTTTAATTTTCTTCATTAAAACTTAACTTACCCCTAAGCACTATAACTACTTTAGCAAGCTACTACGGGGTGTACGGGAAACGCTCCTACCATTTGGTGGTGAAGACACTAGCTGGATAGCTTTAATTAACACCATAGTTTTCCTAATTTTCATGCTTCTAATTTTCACAGGTCTTAATCAGAGAATACAAATGTTCTTGTGGATAAGAAACATTAGAGCACATTTAGCTAAAATAGAGAGGTTAGCTAAGGACGCTAGAGCAAGAGTTATTGGGGTTCTTAAGAAGGGAGGTGTAAGGGAGGATCCTGAAAAATTCCTTAGCGGACTGCTTCACTTCTTCATAATAGACCCTGTTCGTGATGAACCAACAAATTTAATGAGGAGGCTTGAGCATTTACTTGACGTTAGACAGCATAGGTTAAAGGAAGCTATTAAACGTGTTCTCCCAGACTTAGGGGATTTCGCTAGAGCAAACGTTGAAATAATGATTGAAGCTGCTAGAGCTCTCGACATCATATACAGAATTGTTAGGCACTACCTTATTTTAGGTGAGAAAACAAACAACTGGGTACTTATAATGCAGCTTGAGCTTGAAATGCCTCAAATAGTTAAGTTAGCTGAAACATATTCTAAAGCGCTGGATGCTTTTAAGGAAGGTAAACCCATAGGTGATGGAGTAGGCTCACTTGTAGCAGCATCCCTACTTAACGGGGTTGAGGTTAGAGAAATAGTTGAAGACACCGTAGTAGGTGTTGTTGAAAGGAAAGGTAGGAAACTCTACGTTATAAAGGCGAAGGGGCCTGGAGGTACTGTTGGGAAACCTGGAGAGGCTTTAAAGAGAATTGTTGAAAACGAGCTTCACGGCAAGGTTTCAAGAATAATAATGATTGATGCAGCATTAAAGTTTGAAGGTGAGAAAACAGGGGAAGTTATTGAGGGTGTTGGTGCTGCAATAGGTGATCCCGGCCCTGAAAAGTTTAAGATAGAGTCTATAGCTATGAAGCACAATATACCTTTAGACTCAATAATTATTAAGCAGTCACTTGAGGAAGCAATAACCCCTATGAAGAAGGAAATAAGTGATGCTGTAGACGAAGTTATTAAGAAAATTGATAAGTGCCTTGAGGAAAGAACTAAGGAAGGCGACGTAGTTATAGTTGTAGGTGTAGGTAACACTTTAGGAATAGCGCAGTAGGTGACATGTGAAATGCAGGGTTTAGATATTTACGGGCTCTTCCTAATAATGCTCATACTCTTCCTAATATCATCCCTGCTAAGAACTATTCTGGAAAGGAAAAGAACTAGAAAAGAAGAGTATGAAACAAAAACACTCCTAAAATGCCCCCAATGCAACTACACTGAAGAAAGAAAATTCCAAATAGGAGACTACGTTTTAAAACCGGAAAAACAATGTCCAAAATGCGGAACAACAATGAGAATACATAGAATATACGCAGTAAAAATAGTGCCTCAAAAATAAGCTTAAATACAACCCCCATACAAAACATAAAATGCGGCCCGCCGGCCATAGGAGGCAGGCAACGCCCGGACTCATATC
>CAZLZO010000020.1:0-22684 GCA_964564025.1 uncultured Desulfurococcales archaeon | reverse complement strand
CTAAACAAGACAATTCACTAGTCTTTAGATACGATAATGCACCACACCATCCAGAGCTCCCAACATTTCCACACCATAAACACTTACCCGGAAACAAGGTTGTTTCCTCCAGCGAGAAGAGTCTGGCTGATGTACTAGATGAAATAAGAGAAATTATTTCCAGAGAGCAATGAGAAGCCTAGCACTGCGACTTTACGTTATAGCTCTGATATCTTTAATCCCATCTACTAGCTAACGCGTATTGAAAGGAATCTTTTGGTCATCGTTAATATCTTCTCTTAAGTAATGCGTAGAATAACCCATAAACTATCCTTTCCCACTTATCCACAACAATGATAATTATGATCTAGTCTTGGTTCCTAGACAAAGCTTATTCCATACGTATTTAGCTCCTTCTTAAGATTAATACATATATTAACCGATTAGTATTTTATAAGCTACACTTAGTTCTAATACACTTAATAATAATGTTAGCTCAGTAAGGAAACCAAGCCTTAAACAACTGTCCCATATACTAGATAATAGGTATGAAAACCATACCTAACTGTCCCGGTCTCTCATCAATTAGTGGGACAAAGGTATTTAAGTGCCGGCCTCCGGAGCCGGAGGTCCCAGGTTCAAATCCCGGCGGGCCCGCCAAGAAACCTCTCTACATAGTTGCCAGATGTCGAAAGGACTTGTCGTAGTATATAAACAATATTTGCTTCATCAGTTAATGCGGTAGCATGGTTTAATAGTGAATAGTTAATAATTTTAACATGGTGTTTCTATTGTTTTTTAGGAGAAGAAAAATCCCGTTAAGAGTTTCCGATTTAATGTCCGTACCTCCTATAATAGCTAGTGAAGACACTCCTATTGAGAAAATAGCTAAAATTATGTGGGACAATAGGGTAGGCTCTGTTATGATTACTGATAGTGAAGGAGTGCTTGTAGGTATTGTTACTGAAAGAGATGTTCTTTACTCTGTCGCTAATAATAAAGTTGGTAAAGGCCTTCCAGCATACATGGTAATGACGGAAAACCCTGTAACTGTGACGCCAGACACTTTACTCATAAACGCTATAGATAAGATGAGAAAAGTGAATGTTAGACACTTACCCGTAGTTAATAATGAGAATAAACCAGTCGGAATGTTGTCTTTAAGGGATGTAACCGATGTCCTATTAACACTCTTCCATTTAATACATGGCGAACATTAGAGGTGAAATATCTTGGAAAAGAAAAGGTTTGGCGTTTATGTACCAGGAGATTTAGCAAAGGATTTAGAAGCTTGCATGAAAACCCTAGGTTTAAAAAGTAAGTCTAAACTAGTTCAAGAAGCCTTAAGACTATTCATAAACGAGCATAAGTGGAAGTTACGTGGAAAAGCTGTGGGCATTGTTGGTGTAGTGTATGATCACGAAGCTCAAGATGTTGATGAAAAACTTACTGACATACAGCATGAATATTTAGACGTTATTGTTTCTTCAGTTCACGTACATTTAGATGAAAGAAGATGCATGCTTGCAATAATAGTTAGAGGAAGTACTAGGAAAATTAGGGAACTATTAAATGAGATAATGAAAATAAACGGTGTTTTAGCGATTAGGCAATTGCTACTAGCAGCTGAATGAGACAATTATTTTTTAATAATTCTCATTAGCAATAGTGCTGAAAAAGCCTCTACCAACAATACGTAACAGGGCATTATATACTTGTAGAACTGGTAGAGGAAACCTAGTACTATATTTCCTATCATCCATGAAGCACCTATAGAAAGGCCGAAAATACCGTATGCATAAGCCCTATGCTCTGCTTCTACTAGATCAGCTATGGCTGCTCTCATAATAGTTTCGTAAATTCCCATAACAATGCCCCATACGCTAACTAGTAATATTACAGTGTAGGTATTTGTGAATAGAAGCAACAATGTTGAAGCAAAAACTAATATAGGCGATATTGTAAGCGCTTTTAAACCCACCTTATCGTAAATATAACCTATTGGAAACGCTATAATGGCGTCAACTAACATAGCTAAAGTGTAAAATAATGGTATAATATAGTCTCCTAATTTTACTGAGACTTTTAAGTGATAGGAAATTAAAGCCCAATGCACGAAACCTAACGATAAAAAAACTGTTGATGTTAGATATAGGAGAAAATTCTTTGAGATACGCCTTTCAGCTTTTTTAGATATAGAAATAGACTTTATCTTCGGATATATTATTGAAGCTATAATGACAAGCATTAATGCTATAAAAGCAGGTATTGCTAAGTAAAGTAATGTGAGCCTATAATTTCCATAAGATACTGCAAGAGACCAAGCAACAAATGCTGGACCAGCAACCGCACCTATTTGGTCAAGTACTTCATGTATTCCAAAACCCTTGCCTCTACCTATAGGCTCGGTTAACTCAGCTATTATAACATCCCTTGCTGGCGCTCTTAACCCTTTACCTGCCCGCTCAAGTAATACTAGAATAAGTGCTAATTGCCATGTCCCAGCAAAGGCAAGTAAGGGAACAGCAACTAAATTAACGAAATAACCTACTATAACGAGGCCCCAGTAGATTTTACTTGAGCGGAAACGTCCTGCAATGAATCCTCCAAGGCCTCTCATGATATAGTTTATGAGCTCTCCTACGCCGATAAAACCTACTATGAAAGCTGTTGCACCTAATATGTTAAAGTATGCTCCAAGTACTGAACGTGCTCCTTCATATGTTATATCTGCGAAAAGTGAGACAAAACTTAAAAGAAAAAATGTTATTAGAACTTTTTTACTTAGCCTCTTAAATTCTCCTTCTCTCTTCATTTTCAAAATCTCTTAACTAACGGCTCAGATAATTCCCTTATTTTCGATTCCCAATCTTTAGCTTTAACTATAGCTGATGCTACTAATACGCCTTGAGTGCCGAGCTCTATAGCCTTAGCTACATCATCTCCTGATGTAATACCCGCCCCGGTTAAAATGGGTATTTCCTTATCAATCCTTTTAATCTTTGAAACAGTATTTGTAACTACTTCGGGTTTAGCTTTTGAAACAGATATTCCTGTACCTATAAGTTCCGGAGGCTCTATAGCTACAGCTGTTGGCTGTAAAGCTGCTACTGCTGCGCTTGTTTCAGGGGTGTCTGCACACGATATAACATCTAACCCTACTTCCTTAGCCCTAACTATTGCTTCATGAAGAACATCGAGTCTAAGCCTGTTTTCTGAGTGATTTAGTAGAGTGCCTTTAGCACCAGCTTCCTTAACAGCTTCCGGAAGCACGTGTCCCGTATGAGCACCGGGTTTTATAGGGTCTATGTGCTGAGCATATACAGGGATCTCTACGTTTTCAGCAATAAGTCTTAAATCAGCTAGTTGAACGGCAACTACTATTTCAACACCTAATTCCTTAGAAACCTTCTCAGCAACTCTAGCTAGTTCGAGAGCCTTCCTCCCCGTAGCTTGCAAATACGTTTTAAAGTTAATTACAAGAACGGGTGTTCTTAGCATATAAAACACGTCCAGTACTAAACATTTTTTGGCTAAATAAAAAATTGTGGTTTATTATTGTAGTTTATTTCTAAAATTACTCATGCTCAGATTCGCTACCTGGCCTTTTCTTATACTTTTCAACTTCTCTCATTGCTTGTACGTCAACTACGAATCTATCCTTAAGTTTTTCTAGAACGTGAGGTAATGTTGTATATTCCATTTCTTCAGGTCCTAATCTATGAGGCATGAATGGACCATGTCTTCTTATGTATTCTGCTATATTCTGTGCTAATCTCCTTGTTTCGTCAAATGCCGGATCATCAAACAAGTCTGCTGGTCCAATAAGTTTACCGTTCTTTATTTGCCATCCTAAAGCAATTATTCTAGGAGGCCCATCAAATCTTGTGCATTGAGCATATCTCTGCGGTACTGGCATTAGTGGTCCGAAATGGCTTCCTCTCATCCATCCAGCGACCATGTGCGGGAAAGCAAATGCTTCTAAAACTTCACCTACGGCTGGTAACCCATGCTGAGCTCTAACTATAGCTACAGGGTCGTCTTTTCCTACATATTTTCCTGCTATTAAGTTAAGTCTTTCACTACTAACTACAGCAGCTATCATATCATCGTCTTTTCTGTAGATTCTCTTAATAACATATCTTCCAGGAGTTCCTATTAAGGCAAGAATATCATACATTTCCTCAGGTGATTTAAGTAAAACTTTCTTTCCCTCATAAACATTTAGTATTTCGAACTTAAATCCAACATGCATTCTAGGGTCTATTATAAGACCTGCTGTATTGAATGGATCAGCAAATACTCTAAAGAGCGGTAAGTTAAATGCTCCAGGCTCTGTTTTATCGGCGTGAAACGTAATTACTGGTTCTGCGGGTCTTTCCTCAAACTCCATTTCTGCAATTCCAGGCCCTAATCCTCTAATGTTGCCTGAGAAAGCTTCTGAAAGCAAGTCTTGCCCAGCAGCATATAATCCTAGGTCCCTAGCTACTTTTGCTGCAGCCTTAAATGCTTCCCATGCTAAACCATGTACGTCGGGATTATCAACACCTTTCTTATGAGTCATAATTAACTGTATATCGTCTCCAACATGTGTAACATAGAAGTCTGTTATTATTCCCTTACTTTTTGCTTCAGCAAGAACCTTTGTTGCAGCAGCTAAAGTGTCTGGATGTGTTATATGGTGGCCTGCTAAAGAACCTATGTCTGCTTTAATAATACTTAAAGTTATTAGTTCTCCCATTTAAGACACCTAGCTTAAGCCACTAACATATATTTTGCGTTCAAAACAGACTCAAAGTGCCGTTCCTAATAAAGTTATTCCACGTAATAGTATTTCCCAATGCTTTTTTGGAGCCTGTCAAGATAGCTTCCCTCTTTATTAACACGTGGCCTCCTTGTTTTAGAATCTCTTCGGAAAGTTATGCCAACATCTTTAAGGAAATCGTTAATACCCGTTCTTAAATCCCTTGGAGCTTTAGCGAAGCCTTGAACTCCGGGTTTTCCCTTAAAAACCATTATTGAATCAGCTATGTAATCTTGAATTATTATGTCATGTTCAACTATGAAGCAAGCTGCTTCTCTCTGCTCAACAACTGATTTTACGGCCTTAGCTACTGCTAATCTCTCTTCTACATCAAGGTATGCTGAGGGTTCGTCTAAAAGGTAAATTCGCGCCTCCTTCAGAAGCGATGCTACAATAGCTACTTTCTGAAGTTCTCCCCCACTTAATTCCCCAATGTATCTATCATAAAGCCTATCAATTTTGAGCTTAAGAATAACGTCCTTCTTAAACCATTCAGGAATGGATCCTTTCGATGATTCTTTAAGAACATCCCATACTGTTAAATGTTCTTTTCCAGAATAGTATGTGGAAACATATTGAGGTTTATAACTTATGCTTGTTTCTACATAGGAAAATACGACACCTTCTTTAGGTTCTACTTCGCCTGCAAGAACCCTTACAAAAGTAGTCTTACCTATACCATTAGGGCCTAAAATGCCAATAATTTCACCTTTATGTATAGAACCTTCATCAACATTTAATGTGAACCCATTAAGCTTAATTGTTAAATTTGTCCATTTCAGAATTTCCTGTTCAGAAACCCATTGAATATGAGGCGGTTTAACATGGAATCTTATAGGTTCCTCCCTTATTCTCATGTTTTCGTCAGGTAAGTATCCATCTAAGAAATAGTTTATACCCGACTTTACACCGTAAGGATGTGAAACTATACCGTAAGTTCCCGGTTCACCATATATTACATGTACTAAATCTGAAAGAAAATCTAGAATTGCTAAATCATGTTCAACAAGTAACACCATTTTATTCTCCTTTAGCGTATATTTTCTAATTACCTTAGCCACCCTTATCCTTTCATAAACATCCAAATAGCTACATGGCTCATCAAATAAGTACACGTCTGCGTCTTTAGCTAGCGATGCTGCGATAAGGAAACGTTGAAGTTCTCCCCCACTTAAAAACTTTATTTCCCTATGCCAAACACTTCTTAATCCTAGTTCATCCCTTAGATCCTGAACGATTCCTCTTTCATCAATCTTCTTTAGAACTCCATGGACCGTTCCCTTAAGAAATTTCGGTACAATATCTACGTACTGAATTTTATGAATGACCTTTACCTTACCATCTATAAGCTTCTTAAAGTATGTTTGTAGTTCTGAGCCTCTAAAATACTTTATAATCTCATCCCATTCGGGGGGTTTCTCAAAATCCCCTAAATTCGGCTTAAGTTTTCCAGAAAGTATTTTTAAGGAGGTAGTTTTTCCCGTAGCATTTTTACCTATTATTCCCACTACCTTACCGGGTTTAGGTATAGGTAACCTATATAGCTTGAAAGCATTCGGACCATACCTATGCACTACGTTCTTCTCAAGTTCTTCCGGTAGATTAACTATAGTAATTGCTTTAAAAGGACATTTCCTTACACAAATACCGCATCCTATACATATTTCCTCATATATTATAGGTTTCTTTTTATCTTCAGGTATTTCTATAGCCTTAACTCCTGTCCTATTTAAAGGGCAAAACCTTATGCATTCAATGCTACATTTATGTGGTTGACAAGAATCTCTGTCAATCGTAGCTATCCTTACCATGTTTTACTCACCGATAATTTCACTCTATAATACTTATATACTTGAGTGAAACTTGAGTATACATCTAGAGAGTATTTTTCGATGATGAATGGTGACGGCTAAGAAACTGGTCAGTTGATGATTGAAACACATTTGGAAATCTGAGAATTTTAAAATTATTTATGAACTCTCTTCGCTTCCTTCCTCTTCACTAAAAGTTTCAAGAAAAACTTCATAGTATTCTTGAAGTATTTCACGCTCTTCCTCTCTTCTAAGAGGCCTACCTGCTTCCTCAGAAACCCTGGACGTAATAACTCTTTTGTTTTCCTCGATGGAGTGAGTGAGTTTATAGTCTACACTTGTTTTAACTTCCTCTTCATAACCACAAACTCTACATTTAAGTATGGTCTTTTCGTTTCTCCTTATTGGAACCATTAGGTTACCGCATTTCGGACAGAACTTCATTTCTCATCTACCATGTCGTTTTTAATAATTTTACCACTCCTCCCACTCTTCTTCCTCTTCCTCTATTTCCCACTCTTCTTCTTCCCACCATTCCTCTTCCTCAAAGAGCATCGGTAAAGTGCACCTCCTACCGACGGTACACCTTTAGTGTTATGGTTAAATGTTAGTATTTAAACGTATCGTGAAATACACTACTAATTCGCAAGTTATAAGTCTTTCACATTTTCATGTACGTAAGAGCTGATAGCATAAGTACATTCTTTTCTAAACGCTCATGAATGCTTCTACCTAGTGTAGCATTAAGCATTTTTTCACTCACTTTTTTGCATAGCAAACATTCTTTATTGATAAATTTTAACTGTTCCTCCTTAATGAATGAAATATCGTTCATTAAATTCTCTGCCACTCTACTTAAGTAGTTTATATTAACACCTATCCCCACAAATACAAGCACCACTAATTCTCCTTTTTCAGGGCTAAGCTTAGATATTGCTTCCCCTATCTGCCTTGTACCTGCTAATGGAAGTAGGAGTTCCACGTGAAGATTTCTAGAAATAGATTGCTTCTGAAGAAACTTTTCAGTTGCAATAATTATTGAGTGAAGCAAGTGATTCAGTGAATATATCTCTTTAAACTTAATTATTTGGAACCATAAATTTTTCATTACTTGGCCAATAGTATTCAAGGCTTTTTCTAAATTACCTACTTTACCGAAGGCCAAGTATACTATTACTTCTTTATTAAGCACCTTAAAGGTGAATATCATTATTAAATAACCTTTTTTACGAATTTAAGAGCATAAAGCACAAGCTCACGGTTTAAGCCTGTTTTTTCAGAAATGTATTGTGCTACCTCATCTAAGCTATATTTGTTTAAGTCAATTTCTAAGGTATTAACTAGTTCTTCAACAGTTTCCCTAAGTTCCCATGGGAAAATAACCCATGCATCGCTTCTTAAAGCATAGTAGTCAGGTATAACTATGGACCACGGTTTAACAACTAATGCTGCCGTTTTAATTTGAGATGGACCATAAAGTTTCAATGTTTCTACAGCAACTGAAAGGCTTTTACCTGTATCAACAACATCATCTATTATTAATACTTTTTTATCTCTTACACTCACTATGAGGGGTTGAGTGAGAATTGGCCGTTCTCTTGCCTCACCTATTCCTTTATAGAATTTTATTTCTATTGCTGCTAAGCCGCTCACCTTGAGCATGTCAAGAACTATTCGTGCAGGAACCCATCCTCCTCTCATAACTGCGACTATTACATCAGGCACATAGTTTTCGCTAATCATCCTTTCACATAATTTATGTGATAATCTTTCAACGTCTTCCCATGTAAGATTTAGAAATTTATGTTTAATTTCCCTCCTTAAATATAGCAATTTAAAACACCCTTTCTTGGCTTAGCAATAGTTTGTTCTAAATATAGTTATTTCAACCTTATTTTCTCTTATGCTCAAGGATTTTACAAGATCTGCATCAACATTATTTACGAAGAATTTATCCGCACAACCCACATTACTTATATGTTTTTTAACAATGTTGATAAGCTCGTTAACCTGTAATGGCGGTTTCCTAGCTACATTAATCTCCGTCTTCCTAATCTCCTTTGGACTAATTATTTTCACTATAATCCTTATCAATTTTAAGAGGTCTCTTCTTCAACTTGTTTTTCCATTTTTCTTCTTATTTTAACAAGATGTGTTAAGTAACCAGCTATTTGGTTTCTAAGTTTCTTCGAAGGAACATTAACTACTTCTGAAACTAACTTTTTATTTTCTTCAAAACTTAACGATACCCTATCGGGAAACATTTCAAGTATTTTTCGAGCAGTCCTCTTCACAATGATCGTCCGTACCTTCCCCATAGCTTGTAAACCCCTTACTTACTGTTGTTAGGATATAGTATTTACTTATTAACCTTACTATTCTAACTCAAGAACTCAAAGAATAGTTTTGTATTTAAAACCGCAGCTTAATCCGAAAAATATATATAGAAGCTCTGACTCCATGAAATGCGGGACTCTTAACCCATTAGTGTCATGCGTTAAAGAGTAAGGTTTGTGGTGAGAGTTATGGCAATTCAACAACCCGTTGGAATACCTGTTTTAATACTTAAGGAAGGTACCCAGAGAACAACAGGTAGAGATGCTTTAAGAGCAAACATAATGGCTGTAAGAGCTATTTCAGAAACTCTTAGAACAACACTTGGACCACGTGGAATGGACAAAATGCTTGTTGACGCTCTAGGCGACGTAACTATAACTAACGATGGAGCAACAATTCTCGATAAACTCGATGTACAGCATCCAGCAGCTAAAATGCTTGTTCAAATAGCTAAAGCGCAGGATGACGAAGTAGGTGATGGTACAAAAACAAGTGTTATTTTAGCTGGCGAACTACTCAAACATGCTGAAGAACTATTAGAAAAGAATGTGCACTCAACAGTTATAATTTCGGGCTATAGGAAAGCTCTTCAGAAAACTATAGAGTTCATAAATGAAGTAGCTAAACCCATAGACATAAACGATGAGGAAACACTAAAGAATATTGCTAAAACAGCGTTAACAAGCAAAGCAGTACATGGTGCAAGAGAACACTTAGCAAAATTAGCTGTAAAAGCAGTAAAACAAGTTGCCGAGAAAAGAGGAGACAAGTGGTACGTAGACATAGACAATATACAAATAATCAAGAAGCATGGAGGAAGCATTTTAGATACAAAACTAGTCTACGGAATAATAATAGATAAGGAAGTAGTTCATCCTGGAATGCCTAAGAGAGTTGAAAAAGCAAAGATAGCTCTTCTAAATGCGCCATTAGAAATTGAGAAAACAGAAATAGATGCTGAAATAAGAATCACTGATCCAACTAAAATGAGGGCCTTCCTAGAGGAGGAAGAAAGAATACTTAAGGAAATGGTTGATAAAATAGCTGCAACAGGAGCAAACATTGTATTTACCCAAAAAGGTATTGATGAAGTAGCTCAGCACTTCCTTGCTAAGAAGGGTATTTTGGCTGTTAGGAGGGTTAAGAGAAGCGACATGGAGAAACTAGAAAGAGCAACAGGAGGAAGAATAGTTTCAAATATTGAGGAACTAAGCGAGAAAGACCTTGGAGAAGCAGAGCTTGTTGAAGAGAGAAGAGTTGGAGAAGATAAAATGGTATTTGTTGAAGGATGCAAGAATCCGAAAGCTGTCAGCATATTAGTTAGAGCAGGACTTGAGAGAATGGTCGATGAAACCGAAAGAGCTCTTAGAGATGCATTAAGCGCAGTTGCAGACGTTATTAAGGATGGAAGAATAGTTCCAGGCGGAGGAGCTATAGAAATAGAGCTCGCGAAGAAATTAGAAGATTATGCTAAGAGCGTAGGAGGCAAAGAGCAATTAGCCATAGAGGCATTTGCTAAAGCATTACAGTCTATACCTAGAGCTTTAGCTGAAAATGCAGGCTTAGATCCTGTCACAGTAGTTGTAGACTTAATGGCACTTCATGAGAAACCTGAAGGACTAGGTTATGGAATAAATGTTTTCACAGGAAAACCTGAAAACATGTTTAAACTCGGAGTAATAGAGCCTGCAACAGTAAAAGCTAACGCAATAAAAGCAGCCACTGAAGCCGCTACTCTCATCCTCAGAATAGACGATATAATAGCTGCCTCAAAGCTTGAGAAAGAAGAGAAAGAGAAGAAGAAAGAGGAGAAGAAAGAAGAAGAGGAATAACATAAGTTTTTTCTAAACAAACACTATTCTACTATTTAGATGAAAGCTTATGCTTAACAAATGTTCCTTAGAAGACAAGAGAATTATAATAATAGGTGGTGTTCCGGGCTCAGGTAAAACAACCGTCGCTAAAAAACTTTCTGAAAAGTTAAAAGCAAAGTACATTAACGTATCTGCTTATGCTATAGAAAACAATTTTCTCTTAGAGTATGATAAGAAAAGAGAAACTTACGTTATTGATGAAGAAAGACTTGTTGAAAATCTCATATCCCACATATGTTCGCTAAAAAGTAACTACGTAATTTTAGATACGCATTATGGTGAAATATTCCCTAAAGACATTGTTTCAATATACTTCATTCTAAGAATAAATCCAAAGAAGCTTTTTGTGAGACTACGCAATCGTGGCTGGAGCAGTGAAAAAATTAAGGAAAATATTGCAGCAGAAATTCTCGGAACAATAACCGCCAATGCCATAAATGCGTTTGGCAGAGAAAAAATATGCGAAGTTAACGTGACATCGCGTAGTTTAGATGAGATAGTCAATGAAATATTCGAGATAATTATTGGAAAAAGAAAGTGCGAAAAGGAAAAACTCATTGACTGGACTCTCACCTTAGATTTTAGCCAGCTAGAACCTTTCTTAAGGTAGTTGTTTAATCTTTACCTTAATGGGGTAATTAGTGTAATTATCGTAAATAAGCACTTCACCTACACCAAGACTTACTAATAAATTCTGCACATTAACATTAGGCGGCATTATGCTGCAAACTTCCTTTACATCCTTAAAGGATTTTAGTGTATGAAATATTTTCAAATTAGTATTCCGCAACACATAATTAGGCACATCAATGATGCTTTGGGATATTGCAATAAGTCCTACACCGTATTTTCTTATTTCAGAAAAAACTCTTTCCATAAGCTCATTTTCACTGGTTAAAATGTTATGAGCTTCGTCAATAACGACTATAAGCTTCAATAAACCATGCGCAGTACTTCTTAACGAAGATGCTTTATCGTAAATTTCCTTTATTAAAAATAGGGAGTAAAGTTTTTTCAGCGTAAGATTACTTATCCAACTCAAGTCAACAATGAATATTTTCGCATCGAATGCTTGTAGATCAAAAACACTGTCTAAATCGCTCATACCGCTAAAAACATGATGCGCTGTTGAAAGAGTTAAAGGCCTAATTTTTCTGATAAGTGCATATCTTGCTTCCCTCCCGGAGTAACCTTCACTATCATAGAACTCTTTAAGTTTCTCGTAAAGCTTATCAAAACAATCTATCCTATCTTTACCGCTATTTTTACTTCGCAGAAGAGTTTCATAAAGGAAATATGTTTGAGGTGGTGTAAGCTGAAGTACGCTTTCTAAAATATCTATTAATGACTCAACATATTCGCCGAAATACTGCTTTTCACCTATTCTAAACGGATTTATTCTTAACGGTTTTTCCTTGCTGAACAAGACCAAGTATTTTTCCTTAACATTTAGTTTCTTAAATAATTCCCAATATTCTCCATGCCAGTCAAGTATTATAACCGATTTTCCCTTGTCCAATACTTTTTTAGAGATTATAGCTGCTGTTGTTGTTTTACCTGAGCCTGTAGCACCGACAATTAGTGTGTGTCTTAAGAAATCACTTAGCTTCAAACAATAAAGATCTTCAGAATTAGCTATTATGCCTAAGCATATACTTTCTAAAGTAGGTGTGTTTTTACGTAGAAAAGTTTTCGAAGAAACTTCACCGCCATAAACTACAATTTCATAGTCTAAGGGCACTGATAAGTACTTTAAAAACAAAGGATTTTCATCAAGACTGCTCTTTTGTGATGAAGAAAAGCTATTCGAGACTTCATTACTTATTAACCACTTTCTACAAAATATGTTGAAATTTATTTTTATAAAATCATAAATGCTTTCATCAGAACCGAAAACTTTAAGCTTAGTTGTTAAGGGCTTACTTGATCCTTGGCTTACAAAGGATAATTCAAACTCTATGTTCTTACTATGTAGAAATCTTATGAAAGAACTTAACTCTACAAGAGCGCTCTTTACTTCGTTATCGCTAGGGGACTCAATAATAGGTTTCAATATGAAAGCTTTTGAAAAAACATTTCCTTTAGCTTCAGTTTTCCTAGCAAAATACTCCATAAACTTGTTAAGTTTGCCTCTAAAGAGACTTACCATCGCAGTAGATATTAGGAGAGAGAATACAAGAGCGTAGTTAATATTAGTGTTTTGAAGAATGCTAAGTAAATTTATACCTAATATTGAGTATAGTAGAAGAAGAATGCTTAAAATAATTAATGTGACTAATGCTAAGTGTTTTTCCACGGAACCCCCTATATGTGAGTAAGAGCCCTTTTAAAACTGACTTTACAATTTATGGAGTTTAACGTAATAATCCTTATCCAAGCTTACATTCTTAATAGGCTCCTTAGCTATTATTGTAACTACTAATCCACCTATAGATAACACGTATTTCTCCTTATTATCACTCTTAGTTATTTTGAATAGGTAGCCTCTTCCGATAAAGTCACTTTCACTTATTTTTCGTGGTTCTCCATCAAATAGTTCAAAGGATACTTTATCACCTTCATTTATTATTTTTAGTTTCTCATGGAGCTCTAATGTTATTTCATATTTCCTATTATTTGATAGTATTTTGCAAAAGTATATTCCAGGTATTTTACCTAATTCTATAGAAGCAACTGTTCCCCTAACCGAAAGCAGTTTCTTAACCATTGTTTCGCACCAACATGTTTGTTGAAACCGTAACCCCCTTATATATCCTTACCCTTATCCATTTCTACGGGAGATAAGAATGAGTAGTACGGCGCAACGAAGATTCTTAATGGACCTAGCTGAGCTGCTTGACAGAAAAGTTCTCGTAATAACAAGAGATGGAAAAACGTTTGAAGGAAAACTCTCAGGCTTCGATCACCCATCACTAAATATAAGCCTCGTAGATGTTAGAGTAGGGGAAAATACTTATCCTAAAGTCATAGTGAAGGGTGATGTTATCGCAGAAATTATTGCTAAAGAAAAACCCCTATTTGACGCAAAAGAATTTGCAGAAATACTTAAGAGGTATTTCCCAAACCTTGTAAAGGTCCATGAAGAAGCAGGCATTGTAATGGTTGGTGACAGAATTAGAATATCTGAAAAAGGCGTTGAAGGAGTAGGCCCCATAGCTGATAGAGTGAGAAAACTATTCAATGACTATATTGAGTCTAAAGAGAGTGAACTAGCAAAATGAAACCCGAAGAAGTAGAAATATTCGAAATAAAAGATAAAAGCCTTGCCGCAAGAATAGGTGAACTAATAACAGCCCATGGCAAAATAACAACACCAACACTTTTTCCCGTAATAAATCCTCTTTACCAGGAGGTAAGTTTAGAGACAATTAAAAATATAGGGTATGAAGCCATAATAACAAACGCGTATATTCTTAAAAAACATAGGGAACAAGAGGTTTCTAAGGAAGGCATACATAAGTACTTAAACTTTAACGGACCAATAATGACGGATTCTGGAGGCTACCAAATTCTCGAATATGGCGATGTCGAAGTTGAGCCCCATGAAATAGTTAAGTTTCAAGAGAGAATAGGATCAGACATAGCTGTAATTCTGGATGTACCTACTGGAGGGCAAGCATCCTATGATGAAGCAAAATGGACTGTTGAAGAAACATTGAGAAGAGCACGTTTAAGCCTAAAATACATTAAGGAGGAAAAAACAATATGGGTACTTCCTATTCAGGGAGGCAAATACCTGGACTTATTAGAGTATTGTGCAAAGAAAGCGCTTGAAATGCCTCAATATAAAATGATAAGTATTGGTAGTCCAACTCAGATTCTTGAAAAATACGATTATCAAACGCTAGTTAAAATGATAATTACAGTAAAGAATATTATTCCGCCAAAGTATCCTGTGCACCTTTTCGGAGCAGGCCATCCAATGTTTTTCCCATTCGCTGTAGCCTTAGGCATAGACACTTTTGACTCAGCATCCTATATATTGTATGCTAAAGATGAAAGAATAATACTTCCACACGGTACTTTAAGGTTAAGGGAGATCAAGGAAATACCTTGCACATGTCCTGTATGCAGTAAGTACACTGTTCAAGAACTGCTTAGTTTAAGGAGAGATGAAAGAATAAAACTACTAGCTACACATAATCTATACATTATTTGGCAGGAAATAAAGAAAATAAGGGAGGCAATAAGAGAGAATACCTTATGGGATTTACTTGAGGAAAGAAGGCACTCACATCCCGCCCTCTTAAAAGCATTTAAAGAACTAGTGAAGTATAGTAAGTACATTGAAAAATACCATCCATTACCGAAACCTGAGATTTCGGGAATATTCCTATACGATAAGCTCTCACTACATAGACCTGAAATTTTAAGGCATAGAAGAAATATAGTAAGCAAGTATAAACCTCCAACAGCTTTTAAAGTAGCATTAGTACTATTCGATATTGAGGCAAAGCCTATAACACGCACAAACTTCTATAGAGAGATAAGGGAAAAAGTAAGCATTGAAGATGTCCATATCTTAGTGTTTATGCCCTATTTTGGCATTGTACCTGAGGAATTAGCAGAAACATTTCCTCTATCGCAGCATGAGAAAGATTATGACGAAGCAGTTCTAGCTAACAGCTTACGTGTAGTTTACGATTACTTTCTATATCATAGAGATTCATATAAGAAAGTTGTTTTAGCTGTTAAATACCCTACACTTGAAGTAAAGAATTTAGCTGAAAAACTTAGTAGCGAAGGGCTCAAAACGCATGTTCTACGTTATAGTGAAGAAAATGTTGAAGACCTAGTTAATGAAGTACTTAAATTTCTGTAAAGAAATTAAGGAACTAAATTTGCTAGATCACATGTAATGTGAAACTCTTTCCTTAACCCTTCCCTCCAAGGTCTTTTGGAACTCTTCAAACTTCTTCACTTTTTCCTCGATAACTCTGGCATCTTCATATAGTCTACTAACGTTCACGTTAAGATTTAGCATTTTATTTATCACGTTTACTGCGACAGCCGCTGCAGCAGGATCAGGTCTTAATATTTCAGCATAAGGAAGTATCGTTATTGACGGGAACTCATGTATTTCAGAAAATGCGACAAGCAACGCTAAAGGACCAACGATCATTAGCTCCTTATTTAAAACGCTTCCTGGCAATACGTCTTTAAAAGTTGATGACGGAACACATTTAAATTCATCTTTCTCACCAGCCTCCTTAGTACCTTTATCTAAACCACCAATGAAAATACCCTTAGAGACACTATGTTTTTTAGCCCATAAAATAAGTTTATTAGCGTACTCTACTCTCTCACTCATAAGTGGTTGAGCATTATTAAGTACTAAAATGAGTTTAGTACCATTCTTCATGTAATAATATATTTCATAAGGTAAAAGCACTTTATTGTCTTCGAAAAACACAGTATCTGCCATGTACTTACTTATTATATAACCTATTCTTTTAGCATTTAACTCCTTAATTAAATGTTTAACGGTTATATAGCCTACAGCACCTATTCCTTGAAAACCCGTGATCAATATGGCATTCGAGAAATCAAAACTTCCTTTAATTATAAACTCTAATTTCACATTTACTCACATCCCCTAATGTTATAGTATTTCCTAGCTTACGCTGTTTTCCTTCTAGCATGTCTAACTCTTACAGCAATTCCCCTTTTAAAACTTAACATTTCATATGGGCTAAGCTTTGCTCTTCCAACGGCTAATAAGTTATCGTACTTGTCAACAACTAATACCTCAGACCCTGCTCTTAAATTCAAATCAACTTCTACAACATGTTTTGCAAAAACATCCCTTCCCTCGCTTACAAACTCTACTACATCGTCTCTTACAATAACTCTAAACATTGGTTTAGGAGAGTATTTCTTCAAAATTTCTCCTCCAAGTATATGCAAGGAAAAGAGAAAGTCGGAAGGCCTAAGTGTTACAATAATTTTCCCATTAAGATAAATGTTTCTAATTCTCTTGGTAGTAGGTGAAATAGAAACTGTAATATTATCGGGTATTAGCTTTTCTCCATAAGGATAGCCGAACTGATAATTCGCTATACCCTTTAACATTAAAATTTCTCTTTTAGTAGGTTTTCTAATAATCATGGCTTAAACCTACGTAAGTGTGAGGAGAAATACTATGAGGTAGCGTCTATATTGATGTTGTAGGTGACTCACGTGTTCTCATAAGTTTCCTCATAACTTTCCCTATTGCTTTAAGAAAGTCTTTACGGGTAACTATAGTTCTATTCTCCCTAATAGCATTCATGCCTGCTTCCATACATATTGCCTTAATATCAGCTCCGGTAGCGCCCTTAGTTTTGAGCGCCATTTCCCATAAATCAACATCACTAGCCAACTTCATTTTGCGTGAATGTATTTTAAATATTTCGTATCTACCTTTCTCATCAGGCAATGGGACCTCTATTAGTTTGTCGAATCTTCCTGGTCTTAGTAGTGCTGGGTCTAGTATGTCTGGTCTGTTCGTAGCTGCGATGATTTTTACATTTCCTAACGGGTCGAAACCATCTATTTCAGCAAGCAACTGCATAAGGGCTCTTTGAACCTCTCTTTCACCACTAGTTCCAACATCAAGCCTTTTCGCGGCAATAGCATCTATTTCATCAATAAATATTATTGATGGCGCCTTCATCCTAGCATATCTAAATACCTCTCTTACTAGACGGGCCGACTCACCAATCCACTTGCTTATAAGCTCGGATGCGACAAGCCTTATGAAAGTAGCGTTAGTGTGGTGAGCAACAGCTTTAGCTAATAATGTTTTACCACATCCAGGAGGCCCGTAAAGTAAGACCCCTTTAGGAGGCTCTATTCCAACATCTCTGAATAAGTCTGGTCTTAGAAGAGGTAGTTCTATTGCTTCACGTAATTCTCTTATTTGTTCGCTAAGTCCGCCGATATCGTTATAGGTTGTTTCAGGTCTTTCAATAACTTCCATACCTTTAATTAAAGGGTCTACGTGGGATGGAAGAACTTCAACTATTGCTGATCCTCTCTGATTCAATGCTACAACAGCTCCAGGTACAAGCTTAGACCTATCTATTCCACCGCTAATGTAAACGACAAGGTTAGGACCCGTACTGCTTTTAACTATTGCTCTGTTTTCATCTAGAATTTCAAGTAACTGCCCCTCTATGAGAGGCGGTGCTAGAAGTTTTTCAAGCTCACTTTTGTAGTAATCTAGTTCCCTTCTTAAACTATTTCTTTCTGATTCAAGCTCCCTAAGTCTTCTTTCGAGGTGCTTAACGTATTCTATTAGCGCTTCAAAATCTTGAAATCCCTTATCGCTAGCTAATGCCATAGCTACTCTAAACCTCTCCGGAAATACTATCCCGTAAGCACATTAATAAGTTAATGTTGCCGGCGTCTTTTATAAATGTTTAGAGGTAATAAGAAGCATTAAATAGCCTAGCTTAACTTAAACTAGCTTAAGAGGTGAAAGAAAAGCGATGGTCGAATGCGAATTATGCGGAAGACCAATTGTTGGAAGAAGCTACAGAATAACTGTTGAAGGCGCTGAACTCACAGTATGTAATTCGTGCTACTTAAGAATGTTAAGTCGTAAAGTGGGAGGACAGGCTAAAACTACGTACCCCTTAAAAACTATCCCGCAAACAAGAAAGCAAACTACGGTAAGTCCTAAACCAAAGATTCCTAGAAGAACTCCAGCTTTTGATATAGAGTACGAAATAGTTGAGGATTACGCTTTAAAAATTAAGAAAGCTAGAGAAAGACTTGGATGGTCACTTAACATTTTAGCTCAGAAAGTTAGAGAAAAAGAATCTGTTCTAAGAAGAATAGAGCAGGGAAAACTCACTCCCCCAATGGACTTAGCGAAAAAGTTAGAGAAAATTCTTGGAATAAAGCTACTTGAACCCACGGTAGAAGAGTATTCTCTTAAACGCATAGGCAATAAAGATTTAACTTTAGGAGACATCGTAGTTATAAGGAAAAAGAAGGGAGAGAAGTGAAGAAAGCAGTAATAGTCACCCTTAACGCTAAAGATAAAGGTAGGTTAGAGGAGCTCATAGCTTTAGCGGAAACTTTAGGCTACACTATAGTTAAGGTTTTTTCTCAGCAAAGAAGAAGACCTGATCCGAGATTTTTTCTTGGAAAAGGAAAATTTAAGGAGCTAATAGATTATGTTAGAAGCTTACAAAGCGAAAGCAAGAGAAACAATATAACCATAATATTTGATGGAAACTTAAAGCCTATTCAGTTCTTCAACATATACAAGGAGCTTGAAAATGTAAACATACTAGACAGAGTGCAGTTAATTTTAGAAATATTTGATGAACATGCTGGAACGCGTGAAGCAAAACTCCAAATAGAGCTAGCTAGACTTAAACACGTCAAACCTATTGTAAAAGAATGGATAAGACAAAGGAAAACAGGTGAACTACCAGGATTTTTAGGTTCAGGAAAATACGATGTTGATGCATATTACTTAATGATAAAACGTAGAATAACTAAGCTAACTCAGGAACTTGGAAAACTAAGAAAACTTAGAGAAAAGTTAAGGAAAAGCCGCAGGAAAGCAGGCATAAACACTGTAGCAATAATAGGATATACTTCAGCAGGTAAATCATCAATATTTAATGTGCTAACGGGTGAGAGAAAAAAGGTAGGTGAAGAACCGTTTACTACTCTTACAACAAAACATAGGGCTATAATACTAGAGGATAATTTGAAAGTTCTTTTAATGGACACTGTAGGTTTCATAGACTATGTTCCAGTGGAAATAATTGAAGCTTTCTACTCGACATTGGAGGAAATCGTAGAATCTTCTTTACTGCTATTAATAATTGATGTGTCTGAGGAAATAAGTGAAATTAAGAGGAAAGTTCGCGGTGTTTTCGAAACCCTGAGGAGAATAGGTGTTTCAGGAAAACCTATGATAGTTGTGTTTAACAAAATAGACTTGGTTAGAAAGGAAGAAATAGAGAAAAAAGTAAGGTTGCTTAAAAATGTAATTTCTGAAAACTACGAAAACATAGTGGCCTACATTAATGCTTCAGCGAAAAAAGGTTTAGGAATAAGTGAGATAGCTAAGGAAATAGTTAAAGTCCTTAGGAAGGATATGGTAAAGGTGTTTGTTAGTATTCCTGAAAACAAATTGAGCGAAATATATTTGCCATTAAGGATCGTAAGTAGAAGTAATGGTTTTTACAAATGCGAAATATATACTTACAAAGACTACCTACCAGCAACTCTTAAAGCGTTAAAGAAAGTTAATGCAACAATAATTTCTCAAAATTAAAGGGAGAAAGTGTTGGAAATATATGTCTTAAGATTAGGACATAGGCCTGAAAGGGACAAAAGAATAACAACGCATGTAGGTCTTGTTGCAAGAGCCTTCGGAGCTTCAGGTTTCGTATTAGCCGACATATGTGATGAAAAGGTTATTAAAAGTCTTCAAAAGGTTGTCAATAGCTGGGGAGGAAAATTCACGATAATCCACTGCGTAGACTCTAAGAAGTTCATTGCTGATTGGAAAAAAAGAGGTGGAGAAGTAATACATTTAACAATGTATGGTTTACCAGTAGACTATGTAATTTCTGAAATAAGGAATTCAAATAAAGATAAATTAATAATAGTTGGGGCGGAAAAAGTACCAATAGAGTATTACGAACTAGCAGATTACAATGTAGCAATAAGCCATCAGCCGCATTCAGAAGTTGCGGCATTATCAATATTCCTTGACAGATTGTTTGAGGGAAAAGAACTCTACAAAAGCTTCATAAATGCGAGGATGAGAGTCGAGCCTTGCGAAAAGGGCAAGAAGGTGGTTAGGAAAGTTGAGAAAGAGAAATGACATAGTGGAATTCGTTAAACTAATGCTTGGAGAACAAGCAGCAAGAATATTTGAGGAACTTTACAAAATAGGTGATGAAGTTAATGATGAGGAAATAGCTAAAAGACTTGGTCTAAAACTTAACGAAGTTAGGAGGCAACTTTACCTTCTTTCAGAGCAAGGACTCGTCTCGTATAGGAGAACTAAAGGTAAAAATGGTGAATGGTATACCTACTATTGGAAAATAGAAAGGGATAGATTATTAGGAATTATTAAGTCACGAAAACTTATAACACTAAGTAAGCTAAAAGAGCGATTAAAATATGAAGAATCAAACACGTTTTACATATGTCCAAATTGTGGAGTACGCTTTACATTCGACGAAGCACTTGAAAACGGCTTTAGATGTCCACGCTGCGGAACATCCCTAGAGTTTTTCGATAACGCCGAAATTATAGAGTTTTTACGTAGAAAAATAAGCGAGCTTGAAAAAATAGTTAGTAATGAGGAAAGAAGGAGAAAATGAGCGAATTTAATGTGGTAGATCTCTTTTGTGGTGCTGGAGGATTTGCCAAAGGCTTTTATGATGAAGGATTCAACATAGTTTTAGCTATAGATAATTTTAAGCCTGCTTCGGAAACTTATAAAGCAAACTTCCCAGATACCATTGTTTTGACAGAGGATATAAGAGAAGTTTCATGTGAACTAGTACGTAAGATTCTTGGAAAAATCCATATACATGCAATAATAGGAAGCCCACCTTGTGAACCCTTTACTGCAGCAAATCCACGTAGAAAGGAAAAACCCCTAGATAGACTATATGTAGACCCTATGGGTAGACTTACTCTTGAATTCATAAGATTTGTTAGATGCTTTAAACCCGAGGTTTTTGTCATGGAAAATGTTCCTCAAATCCTTGACAACGGGCTTAAACAAGCTCTCTACAGGGAATTTAGAGCTGCGGGATACAGTAAAGTATTTTTTAACATTTTAAGAGCAGAGGATTACGGCACACCTTCCCATAGGGTAAGAGTTTTCATTTCAAATATTCCCATAAAACCTAAGAGATTAAGAAGAAAAATCATAGTTGAAGAAGCACTTAAGAACTTACCGGAACCTGGCTCTCAAAACATACCGAATCATGATCCAGTACCGTTAAGCCCTAGAAAACTTAGGCGAATATCTAAGGTAAAGTGGGGTCAAGCACTAATAAGGTATGAAGGGTTTAAAGGAAAACTCTTGCCTAATCTTATAAGGTTGCATCCGAAAAAGCTTGCACCAACAGTTTTAGGTTCGTCACGTTTCATACATCCATATGAAGATAGGTTTTTAACGGTTAGAGAACAAGCTCGTCTAATGGGTTATCCGGACAACTTCATTTTCTTAGGGGGGAGAGATTCCCAATTTAATCAGGTTGGAGAATCCGTTCCAGTACCTTTATCTAAGACAATAGCTTCTACTGTTATGAAGTATTTAATGGAAAGGTGATACATTATGCTTTATATTGTAGTATATAATGTAAGTAGTGTTCAGAGAATAGTAGATATAGCACGTTTCATACTGACATTTACTAAGAAGAATGAAGTACCAGTAGTTGTTTTTTCAAGAATTTCTGGAAGCGCAGCGCAAACAGGAATAGCTGAAGTGAGTAAGTTAGCTTATAAGCTTGGCCGATCAATACTCATAACCGAAAACTTAGAAGACACACTAGAGATAATTAAGCCTTCAAAAGCCTACGTTCTTTCAACAAACGGGGTACCCATAGGGGAGGTAATTAAAGAATCTTTGGAAAATAATGTAGCAGTTATCCTTCCAGGCACAGAATCGGCTTTTTCAAAATATGACTTATCACTTGCTACGGAGTTTAAAGTAGAGAATTTAAGCGAAGAAAATGGAATAGTTCCTTTAGTAACAATAGTGCTCTACAAAATTATAAGCGAAATTAGAAGTAAACAGAAAAGTATAAGCTAGTGCCTCATTAAAAAGAGAAACGGTTAACATTAGCGTGGGCCCGTCGTCTAGCCCGGTTAGGACGCCGCCCTCACGAGGCGGAGGTCGGGGG
>CAZLZO010000019.1:13557-27369 GCA_964564025.1 uncultured Desulfurococcales archaeon | reverse complement strand
ACTGTGCTGGATGACCTATTGTTCTACCGTCAGCTAAGGCTTTAGCTGCAATTGCCGGGTCAACTATTTTTATCCAAGCATAATCCGTGAAGTAGCCTGGTGTTAGAAAAACAGCTGTAGTTAAGGGGCCTGAGGAAACTATTTCTCCGTCAAAATACCCTGTGTCTTCAAGTCTAATTACGCTTCTAGAGTTTCTATTTGGCATGCCGAAGTATTGGAAAAGTTTTCCTTCAAAACATGGGTTTCCGCTTTCATCAAACTCCGTGTTTTCATGGAGAGCATAGGGGCTCATAGCAGCTTTCCACATAGCCTCCTGATCCGGTGTTAAATCCTCTGTTTTAGTCCAGCATCCTCTTTCTGAACCGTAGACTCTATCTTCACATATAGCTACTGTGTCATCGTTTCTTATTACCTGGTCTCTAACGTATTCTAAAGGGTTAATTCCGAATTTTTCAACGTATTTTTTAGAGTTTTTAGGTGTCCAAACATAGAGTCCATGGGTTGATTTACCTGTGCCTGTAAGACCCCATATTGAAAGCACTACTCTTTTCCATTTGTTATCAACTGTTTTAACAGTGAATTCTCTTAAAGAAGCATGCTCTCCTGTACATCCCCTCTTGTAAACGTGGAATATCCAGTGGGTTAGTACAGCCTTTTTAATTTCACCTTGATAAGACGATGCAGTTATTATTGTGAATCCGTAATGAGGAAACCTCATAACCATGAGCATATTGTTTGTTCCCGGAATATTTGGGTTTCCTAGGTAATGTGGAATAACAAACACTATAACATCGGGTTCTTCATCTGGTGGTGCCGGAAAAACAAGCTGCTTCCACCTATAAGCTAGATCCGGGAATTGCGGGTCAACGTAGACTGTTGCATGCATTTGAACTCTAGTACCTGGTTTCCCAACGTATCCGTCAACTTTTATTAAAGGTCCTTGCGCTAAAATGTGCTCTAAAACTCTGAGCATTAAGAGTTTATGCTCGTATTTTAGCTCCTCATCTCTCTCTATGACTACAGTGTTTTTCGCTGAACGACTCCAGATATTTGAAGCCCAACCCCACGAGTTATTTCTGTACTTTACACCGTAAAGTTTTGCTCTCTCAAAAAGATCAGGAGGATTATCAAGTATAGCCCTTATACCTATGGATTCCTTAAGTTTAATTATTTTCTCAAATGTTTGAAGAAACATTTTCGGAGTTAGCTCGTTAACTTCAGGAATAACTTTCTTAATCATTTCTTCACCAGCTCTTAATCCTAAAATGTATTGTAGTTGGCTAGGTAAAATAAAAGTTTCCTAGGATGTAAGAAGCAATGTTCTCGAGTAATGTTCCAAAGGTTTCCCTAACCTTTCCCTACATGTGCTCTGAAGTGTACTTTAAGTTTAGGGTTCTCTAAGAAATGTTGGTGGTGAAGAAATGTGGTTAGGAAAACAATAGGGTTGGCAGTAGTTTCGCTATTGATTGTTTCGCTAGTAGCATTGATGAGTTCAACAATTGCGGTTTCAGCTGTAAATCCCGAAAATGCTGTTGCTAAAAAGGTTGTAGAGATCATTGATAGGAAAATGAACGCTATACTTAGATTAGCCGATAAATATGGAGTAGAAGTTAATGAAACATTGGAGGAAAACATAGGGTTAGCTAAGGAAATAATTTCTGAAGCATACTCTTTAGCAAACGAGAAACCCGGGGAAGCCATTAGGAAAGCATTCGAAGCTGCAAAAGTCTTTAGACCCGTAGCAATCCATGTTTTAACAAGTATCCCAGAGAGTGAAAAGCTCCGTTTAAGAATGGAGCAACTAGAAAAAGCCCGTAGAATTTAGGGAAAAGGCTATTGAGAAAATAAGTGAATTAGTAGCTTTTCTAGAAGATAAAGTACATGTTGAAATACCGGAAACTGTTAAGAACGAAATTGAAATGCTTAGCGAAAGCATTTCCGAAATAAAAACAACTGTTGAATCAGGGAATTTCAGCATAACACACATTATGGTGTCTCTAAACAAAGTAGATGCGAATATAGCTAAAGTTCTTGTCGAAATAAACAAGGTTGTTAAGCATAGATGGGAAGCTCTCGCCATTCTGGATAGAAGTGCTTGCAAATTTGCCCATACACTAGCGCTTATAGGTAAGGGAATGAATGTAACGGCAAACCTCATTTCTGAAGGAAAAGTTTCAGAAGCAAAACAGCTTCTAAATAGGGAGATAGAGGGGTTAAGCAAGGTTATAGGTTATGTTGAAAGAGCTTTAGAACTTGCTGAGAAAAGAGGGGCAAGCGAAAACGTTACTGAAACGCTTAACAACATAAAGTTGTCTCTAGTAAATGCTAAGGAATACCTCGTGGAAGCATATGATTTCCTAGAAACAATGACACATTAACTGCTCTTACACTAGTAAGTGATGCTTTAAATGAACTTTTAAGCATTGCTGAAAAATACGGTGAAACGTTAAGGCATATGCATGTAGCTGTTGAGAAAGGAGAGAAAATAACTAGGGAAATTAGTGCGAGAATAGAGAGGAAAGTGTTTAAAATAGCAACAACTAAAGCAGCGAAGCTCATAGTATTTCTTAAATCAGTAAATATGAGATTAAATAAGCTGCATAGGCAGTATGAAGAGGGGGCGTTGTCTTCTGAAGAATTTAAGGCGAAAGTTGAGAGAATAGCGGGTTTCTTAGAAATGCTTAAGGAGAAGTTGAGTAAGCTGCCTAAGCAACCAAAGTACATAATTGACATGATAGATGCACTTACTGAAAAAGCATATGGAATGCTTAGTGAAATGTAGTGGAAAATTGAAAAGCCTATATATTTTTTAGTAAACAAACATATTTCACATATTTTCAAAGATAATGAGTGGGCTGCTAAATGCTGAAACACTATGTAGTAACCACCTTAGTGCTTATAATTTTTCTAGCTATTCCTGTAAGTGCAGGTGAAGCTACATATTGTGGAGAAGTTTTCCTAACCCTTCTACCGGAAGGCACAGTTAAGGTTGAGCAAAAAAATTACTGTTGAAAATACTCCCTTAGAAGTGCATTTAGAATTACTAGGTAAACCATTCTATATAGAGGTTATTAGCGGTGATGTAGAAGTCCCGGTAACAATATCTGATAAAACAGCTTCCTTCTTAGCTCTAGAAGAAAACATTACTATAACTTACTTTACAAATGATTTAACCGAGAAACATGGGGAGGAATGGTCTCTTCAATACATGTCAAATTGCGTAATATATGTTAAAATGCCTAGTGAAGCGTTAATATATTATGTAAGCCCTGAATCATTTGAGATATTTTTGGAAAATGAGGAGTTATTGTTAAAGTTTCCCCTGGAATAGTTAATGTAAAATATGTTCTTGTGCCTTCACCTACTAAAGAAACAGTAGCACTTACTGAAGAGTCTGGAGGACTTTCTCCTATATTTCCAAGCACATATTATCATTACCTATTTGTTGGTGCATTAGCTTTAACGCTACTACTATATACCTTATATAAATATATGTTAGGTGGTAGAAAGAGGCTACTTGAAGAACTTGATGAAAGAGATAAGTTAATAATAAATGTTTTAACTAAGCATGGCGAATTGTCTGTTCAGAAAATCATGGAGAAAACAGGTATACCGAAAACACCGCTTTATAGGAGGCTTAAGAAATTAGAGAAAATGGGCTTAGTAGAGCCCAATGTAAGGTCAGGTAAAACATACTATAGGGTTAAAAGAAAATAATTTTGTTTTACACTTAAACCACTTCACTAGTTCTTCTTGACTTAAGCTTCCCATAAGCCAGTGTTATTAGTACGCCGCCTATGAATGAAATGAAAAGAAGAAATAATGTAACATAGTCCATAGGGAGACACCGCTAAATAATTTAAGTTTAGCGCTACTTTCTAGCTAACACCTCCGTTACCTTACTTCCGTAAATATCTTAGTATTACTAAGGTAACACTTTAAAAGAGTTTGCACATTTAAGAAGCTTTTTAATTTACTAACCACTTAGAAGCAGCATTAGCGTAATGTAGAAATCTATTTGCTTATGCTTTAAAAAATAATGGGAAGGTAGTGTTTAAAAAATTGTTGAAAAAAGGCTTAACTTCTTTGTCAGCTTCACTATGCTTAAAAGCATTTTCTTATTTTTCTTAAAAGGCATTAATGCAAGGGAAACTCTTTAATTAGAATGTCTGAGATAATGAAACATAGCAGTAACTAGTTAGGTGTAGTTTTTGGAGTGGGATATTGAAGAGTTTAAGAAGAAATTCCCTAATTTGGCTAGGGAAATTCTTGAGAGTAAAAGTTCTGTTCATGTAAAAATTAATTTAAGAAATAATGATCCGTGGAGGGGATATGAGCCTAACGTTTATGACTTCATTAGAAGAGCTGATACAATAGAGCAAGCATTAGAGGTTATAGATTTTCTAGTGAGAAGAGGTGAATTATCTAAAGAAGAAGCTGAGAAAATAAGAAAGAAGCTTCTGGAAAAAGGCTTACATGCCTTCGGACCTAAGAAGGATTTCGGATGGTACCTTAAAACAGCAGGATATAGTTGAAATTATAACTTAGAAACCCAGAATTTTAGATTTAATATGCAATACATTAGCTATCTTTTCTTCTACTCAATCGGCACTCCATAAAAACATGTCAGCGATAACGTTATATTTATTTAAATATTTAAATTTTACCTCTAAGGATACTCATAAAATTAATTTATATATTTAAAATTCCTAAAAGGGTGCAGGGATGAGAATAATATGAGTTCAAAAACAATTATAGCTATAATAATAGCCTTTATTGCAGGGTTAGGTGTAGGTGTTGCAGTAGCCCCCATAGCATGGGTGAAGCAGACACCAGAGAAGAAAATACACTTACTTTTCAGTCTTGATTGGGCAATTTATGGTAGGCACGCACCCTACTTTGTTGCTTTAGAAAAAGGATTCTTTGACGAAGAGGGGTTAAGTGTAGAGATTGTTAGAGGCTATGGTTCAGCAGACACTATTCAGAAAGTAGCAACAGGAGTTGTCGATGTAGGTTTCGGAGATATTTCAGCTCTAATAATAGCTAAAGCTAAGGATCCGGAATTTAATGCAAAAATGGTTGCCATGATTTACGCTAGGGTCCCGTTCGCTGTTTTTGCACTTAAGAGCTCTGGGATTGATGAGCCAAAGGATCTTGAGGGAAAAGTTCTTACAGCATCAGGCCCTGGAGATGTAAACTACGTACTTTTCCCATACTTTGCTAAAGTAACAGGCATAGATCCCAACAGTATAGAGTGGAAATTTGTTAAGCCTGAAGTTAAAGTTCAACTACTCGTTAATGGAGAAGTAGACGCTATAACAGAATTTGCAATGCAAAAACCCGTTGTCGATAAAGCAACAGCAGAAATTGGCGGGGCAAATATGATTTTATGGGCAGATTATGGAGTAAACATTTACAGTAATGGAATAGTGTTTAGAGAGGATTTCATAAAAGAGCATCCAGAAGTAGTTAAAGGGTTTGTGAGAGCTATTGTTAAAGGATTTCTCTACACATTTGAGCATCCAGATGAAGCAGTAGATATTTTGCTTAAGAGGTTTCCAACGCTAGACAGGGAAGTTGCTAGAGCAGAAATAGATATCCTAAAGAAACTAGTTCTTGTTCCGGAAGCAGAAGAGCATGGCATAGGATACTTTGACCCGGAAAGAGTGCAAGCAACAATAGATGCTATAACCGAAGTATTTAATTTACCTAGGAAGGTTTCACCAGAAGAAATATACACTGACGAATTTCTCCCAGGAAAAATATCGTTAGAGCTAATAGCGCCTTTAAAGGCCAATAATATTGCTGCGCTTCTAACCAATTATGAAGAGTATTAGCAATATAGGATGCTGTGAAACTGTAAGCAAAACACTCCTTAACTTTTTTAACTTTTCATTGTTTCCACAAATTACTTTCGGGGTTTAAATAGGAAATGGTTAAAGATGTAATAATTGTGGATAATGTTACAATAGAGTATTATGGTAAAAAGTCTAGGGTTTTAGCGGTAAAGGATGTTTGGTTCACTGTAAAGAACAGGGAATTTGTAAGCATTGTAGGTCCCTCAGGTTGCGGTAAAAGTACAATTCTAAGAGCTATTTCAGGGCTTATACTGCCAACTAAAGGGAAAATATATGTTCACGGAAAGCTTGTTGAAGGGCCTCAACCAGGAATTGGAATGGCTTTTCAAAACCCAAACTTATTACCTTGGAGAACAGCGCTGAAAAATGTTTTATTACCCATTGAAATTCTAGGAGGTAATGTGAAAGAATATGAAAGAAGGGCTTTAGAGCTTTTCGAAGTAGTTGGTTTAAAAGGATTCGAGAATAGATATCCATGGGAACTCAGTGGAGGAATGCAACAAAGAGTGTCGCTTATTAGAGCACTTATACATAATCCTGAAATACTACTTCTAGATGAACCATTTGGCGCCTTAGATGCCTTAACAAGGGAGGAACTTAATCTTGTTCTACAAAAGCTATGGATGGCTGAGAAGAAAACTGTTCTCTTCGTAACACACGACATTTCTGAAGCAGTATTTTTAGCCGATAGAGTCATTGTTTTCAAAGCTAGACCAGGCAAAGTAATTCATGAAGAACACATTGATCTTCCAAGGCCGAGAACATTAGATATGAAAACTTCTGAAGAATTTCTAAGATACATTAAGTCTATTAGGAAACACCTTGGCTTAAGCTATAAAGTATAAAGGTGATATGTTATGAGTAGGACACGTAAAATTACTCGTGAAGAAAGAATTAAAGCACTAATTTCAGGATATCTTATGCCCATAGCAACTTTAACAATGATTATAGGTTTATGGGAAGCTATTTGCAGAATTTTCGAAATTCCCGTTTGGCTTCTACCGCCACCTTCAGCTATAATGGCTAGGTTAGTAGAGTTTTGGCCGCTACTATTGTGTCACACATATGTTACATTTTACGAGTCAATTCTCGGATTCTTCGTAGCGGTTATACTTGCTATTCCGATAAGTATTGCAATAGCTTATTCAAGAATGCTGCAGAACACTATTTATCCCATATTGCTTGTTTTTCAAACAGTACCTAAAGTAGCTATTGCACCAGTAATTGTATTATGGTTTGGATTAGGGCTTGAATCTAAAATTGTAATAGCGTTTCTAGTGTCTTTCTTCGTAATAGTGGTGAATTTAACAACCGGTTTTCTAACGGTACCACCTGAACTCATAGATATTGTTAAGCTTTTAAACGCTAAGAAAACGCAAATATTTCTTAAAATAAGGTTACCCTACGCCATGCCGTTCTTCTTTAGCGGGGTTAAAAGCGCAATAACGTTATCTATAGTGGGTGCTGTTATAGGGGAGTTCGTAGCTTCAAGCGAGGGACTAGGCTACATAATACTGGCTGCAGCACCTCAGTTAGACACGGACATAGCTTTTGCGGCAATACTTATGCTTTCAGCAATAGGCTTAGCCCTTTTCGCAACAATACACGTGCTCGAAAGAGCTATTGTTCCATGGGCTTTTAGGGAAACAAGGTAAAAACATTAGTTTCTTCTTATCTCTTCGTTTTAACGTTAAAGAGATGGTGCTCTTATATAAGTTATCATGAATGCAATATAAGCTGCAATAGATATTACCTCATGCAATATTAGAATGTATTTTTTTGCCTTACCTTTAACCAGCAAGCTTAAGGCGCCTGTAATCATAGCTAATGTGAGAAGAATAGCTGTTATTGTAGCATCTAGGTAGTGGTAGTTCATGCTATGTTCTCCTACTAGTTTAAATTGTCGATTTATCCTAAGTATTTTTAGGGGAATGGGAAAGTGGTTACCTTATATACGGAGCTATTAAAAATATTAGCCATGGTATCGCTGGTTGTCTCAGTAGTTCTCATAATTATTGCTTTCCCGAAAATAATTCAGATAATAAAGTATCAACCAGCATTAACAGCTTCACCAACACCTTTACATGTAGAAGTCAAGGTTAACAAGTCAGTAATACTGCTCCCATACCCTAGTCTTAAGGGAAACATTAGTGTTGAAGAAGCTTTACTTATGAGAAGAAGTGTTAGAGATTTCCTTCCTAAACCTTTAACTCTTAAACAGCTAGCCCAAATCTTATGGGCTGCTCAAGGAATTACAGAGTTAAGATACAGGTTTAGGACGGCTCCATCAGCGGGTGCGACATATCCTTTAGAAGTATACGTTGTAGTTAAAAGCGGAGGAGTGGAGAGGGTTAGAGCTGGGATTTACAAATACGATGTCGACACTCATAGTTTATTGTTGGTTAAGGAAGGTGATTTCAGTAAGGAACTAGCTAGGGCAGCGCTAAACCAAGAATGGGTTTTAGAAGCACCAGTCAACATAGTTATTGCTGCCGAATACGAGAGGACAACGAGATACTATGGTAGTAGAGGGTATCAGTACGTTCACATGGAGGTAGGTCATGTAGGTCAAAACATATACCTACAAGCTGTAGCTTTAAACTTAGGTACAGTAGCTGTTGGAGCATTTTACGATGACAAAGTTGCTGAAATCTTAAATTTACCAGCAAACTATAGGCCACTTTACATTATGCCTGTAGGCGCTGTAGTAGGATACGATAAACTAAGCTTTGATGCTTTAGTAGAGTTTTACGAGGAAAACAGAGTAGCTAAAGGTTATAAAAGACCTCCTTAGATGGAAAAAGTTTAAGTGTTAATTAATGCATTATCTCAATGAATCTAATGGTTCAGCAATGTTATGGTGGAAAACTTTATGGAAAAAGGGACCTCAAAATTCGCGGTAGTTACAGCTATTTTTGCTGCACTTTACGCGGTAGCATCATTGCTTACGGCATATATTCCAACGGGAATATTTTTTATACAATTTAGGCCAGCAATAGCTGTTCCCATGGTAGCAGCAGTAATTTATCCTCCAATAATTGCAGGGTTAAGTGCGGCTTTAGGAACATTTATAGCAAGTATTGTTAGGTATGGTACGCCATTACTTACAATATTTAGTGGAACTCCAGCGAATTTTTTAGGATTCTACACTATGGGGCTAGCATATAGGCTTTTAAGAAGGAAAAATGTTAACTGGGTTTTCTCATTAATATTATCCTCTATTGCGGGATTGATTGTGGGCTCTTTGATCATAGGCTTAGGGCTATGGTTTATAGCTACAAGTATTGCACCAGGTCTTTTACCTCCAGACTTCGCCAACATAGGTTTCGCAATATTATCCTCTTTTCTACTAGTTTTCGCACCAGCACCAATAGCAGTATTTATAACAATACTTATTATTGAGTCATTAAAGCGGTCAAAGAAAATAAGGAACATATAGGAGAAGGAGGCTATGGTGAAACTTATATTTTTAGGCACAGGCGGTTGGGTTTCACCAGCTAATAGAGGCTATGTTTCAATACTTATAAGACCTAATAGGGTAAATTCACTATACGTCCTAGATTTTGGTGAAGGAGCATTTAAAAGCATGCAGAGATTGAACATAAATCCTCTTGCAATAAAGGCCGTGTTTATTTCACATATTCATGGAGATCACATATTAGGTCTTCCAGGTCTTCTCATAAATCTTAAAGCATATGGATATGATGATGAGTTAAAAATAGTTGCTCCCGAAAACTCTATTGAATTTTTAGAGAAAATCCTTGAAACCTTAGGAGAAAGCCGCATAAGGTATGAAATAATTAGGGCTAAAGCATTTAGAACAGTATATTCTGATGAAAATGTTTCGGTCGAAGCTTTTCCAGCAAAGCACCCCATAGAAACCTTAATGTATAAGATCACGTTGAAAAGTGAAGGAAAAACGGTTTTCTACAGTAGTGATACGTCTCCCTTTAATAAGCTATTAGAGTTCATAAAAGGTTCTAACATCTTAATATATGAAGCATCGTTTCTCGAAGGATTCGAGAAATTTGCTCATTCGAAAGGGCATTCAACAGTAAAAGACGCTATTACTTTAGCTTTAAAATTGAAAATTCAATCATTAATAGTTTTTCATATAGGCTTCTACCTTAAATTACCTAAAAAAGTTGTAATAGATTCAACATCAGTATATTTCCCCGACGATGGTGACGAGTTATTACTTTAAAAGTCTCTTTTCTCGTAGTTAATTAACATTTTTAAAGCATCCTTTATTTGATGAACTATTCGATCTCGTTTAGCCTAAAACTCTTGGTATAGCAGTTATCCCTTTTTCTTCCTAAATAGGGAAACATGAACTAATGGAGACTTTTTCAGAGACAATAATTGTTACTCTATTCTCCTTTTAAAATGTATGAAGAGGATGATCTGCAGATAACTTAAGTAGTTCCATGTTTTAACAGGAAAATTTCTGAATAAGTCTACATGTAATTCGTAAACAGCAATAAAGCTAAATGTAAGGTTTAAAGAGGTCTAAACATATTCTACATTTTTTAGGATCAATAGCCCTATCTATCTTAGTATGGAAACTGCAAACATAGCCTTTAGCAAGAATTTTTAGAACTATTCTTCCAAGTTCAAAATGTAATGTATATTCACCAGGTTTTTCTTGGACTATTCTTTCAGCAAGCCTTACCACATATCTTGAAACTGCTGACTGACTTATTTTAAGAAGCTTAGCTATTTCTAACTGGTTAAGTTTCATTTCATAGTAAAGTATTTCGACAAGTCTTCTCCTAACAGCTGGATAGACATACCTATTTGATAGTTCATATATTGAAATTCTCATAATTTATAATTTATAATATGATATGTGACATACATATTTTTACTTTTAAACATCTTTTCATTCATAAGGGAGAAATATTGTCACCAACTTCTTTCCAACAAGCAATAGCACTATTTCTAAGAAGCCTAACTCGCTTAGTTTGGAAACAATATGTTTTGGTATTTTCTTAGTAAAATCTTTAGCTACAATGCATTCATATTCTCCAACACTAGGTACATAGGCACTGAAGTACTTAATGTTTCATCTTCATCTGTTGCTACCGCCTTTATTCATCGTTTAACCATATTTCTCGGACCAGAACACAAGTATTGCGGCTGAAACCATAGCTGTTGCTGCTTCGAAAAGTTTAAGGAAAGCTACTGCTTGAATAAGTTCTGAAAGAACAAGTATAACTAGGGGAAGCACAACTGCAGTTAAAGGTGCAAGCATAAGTGCTTTCTGAATCTTATATTCTCCACCAAACTTTATTCCTAAAGCGAAGCCAAGTATTGCTCCTGCAAGCGCAAGAAATGCCATACCCATGTAAGCATCACCTCTTTAAGTGCTTTCGATAAACTATTTCGGCCATGGAATTTCTTAAAAGTCTTAAGGGGTAAAGATACCTAGTACCACCGTATATACGCTAGTATATTTCACGGTAAGGTATAGAACCCCGTAATATCGAGAAAAACACCTACTTTACGATGTTATCTAAACCCATAGCTAATTTGGAGACTTATCTCACCAAAAACACAAGCTTGTGATCTCAACATATTTCAGTCATTATTATCTAAGGTGTTTCATAATTATTGACTTAACTATCGAAGCAAAACTTCTACCACCAAACGCTTTAACCTTAGCTTTCCTTAAAACTTCAATGAAATCGACAACTGATAATACTTCATCATAAACCTCGGTATATGCTACTCCAACTTCCTCGGGTATATGGGCATCGCTTCCTCCAATACATGGTTTTCCAAGAAACCTGGCTAACTCAAAAGCTCTCAAATTACTTCTCCAAGGCACTCTACCGTTAATGCATTCGATGGCATCGATTTTTTCTAAGGCTTCTTTAAAATCAACTAGAGGATATTTAAATAGGAAAAACTTACCAAAGGGATGTGCAAATATTGCTATACCGTTGTCGTCATGTATTTTATCTATGAGTTCAAGAATGCTTTCAGATTTCGGGAGTTCTGAAACACCATATACTAAAATATGAGCATACTTTGTAGAAACTTCGATACCAGGTATAGCAATAATACCTATGCCATGTTTTTTAACATATCTTGTTAAGGCTTTACCTCCCTCTAAACAGTCATGATCTGTAACCGCAATTCCCCCAAGCCCCCTACTCAGTGCTGCACGAACTACTTCCTCAACACTCATTTTTCCGTCAGAAAATCTTGTGTGGACATGAAGGTCAATTAACATTCCATACACCAAGTCATGTTGGTTTAGAAATAGTTGAAATTTAAATACTTATGGCCCTTAAAAGTAATTTACGAGTTTTAATAGGGTTTGACTATTTTCATGAATGACAAGGTCAATAACTATGTAGAATAAATGCCATGAAAGAACAATGCGTAACTTTAAATGTTTAGGGAAACATTTCGGGGTTATTGATTAAAGGTTCAAGTGTTTTTTTAAGCTTGTAGAAGTCTCCCTTAACAACTATGTCTGCTGCTTGAGCTACTTCGTAGTTTTTAGGGTTAAATGCTACTCCTAGCTTAGCATACTTTATCATGCAAATATCTATGTTACTATCTCCTATAGCTAACGTTCTACCTATCGGTACATTATATTTTGTCATGAACTTGAAGAGTGCGTTTAGTTTGCAAACAGATTTTCTCATACATCCTTTCACAAGCTGCCAACCTAAGGGCATAGTTAGCCTCCCAGTTATTACCCCATTTTCTACGTGGAGAGTGTTAGCATAAACCTCGTCTATACCTACCTTCTTAGCCACTCTCTCTACGAGAATAGTGTAGGAATCTGATACGGCAATAACTATGAAATTATTCGATTTAAGCCATTCAACAAATTCTTTAGCACCATTAACTAACGGTATTTCATCAAAAGCGCTGACTAAATTCTCTAAAGGCATGTTCTTAAGTAAACTAGCTATTTTTAAACTTACTTCGTAAGCCCATATTTTACCTGCCCTATATTCTTCATATATCTTGCTAATGTGGTCTTTAAAACCTAAATTAGCTATGGCATTAAGGCTTCTACCATTAAGTAATGTTCCATCCATATCTATTAATGCAAGTCTCTTAAAGTTCTCACACATAACCAACACACCCTATCTAATTCTTGATGAAGTACGGCTTATTATTTAGTCTTATTGCTGTTAAATAGAGAAGAATGCTTGCATATACTTAAAGACTTATCCCTTTTCGTTCAGCGGACGCGTGGAAGACTAGAGTATTTTATTTTCAAAGTCAAACGTGAAAACGAAACACTTAGAGTACCATTAAGGTTTAAAACTTTAACGGAGGATTTGAAAGGAATGCAGGCTCTTACTAGAAATGTCGAAAGAACAGTACGGAAGGGACTTTCAGGGATTATTCACGAAGTAGAAATTATAAGGATAAATAGTGAAGAATACATTTACATAAACCTTAATACTTATTTCTGCAGGATTTGCCATGTGGCTTTCTATAGTAGCTTACACCTTATTTAAGCCTAAATTGAAGCTTAGGCAAGAAATAGGTGGAGGAATACCTTTCTATGAGGGAACATGGAGCGACGGAATTAGAGAGAGTTTTGAACATGGGCTTCTAAGAGATTATGATGTTAAACTACTTATTAAGCTAAACATGATCGGTGGTGAAGCTTCTATAGACGATATTCTCGTGTTTTTAAACGAAAATTCCCCTGCCATAGCTGAGAGACTTCGTAGACTTGAAGCTAAAGGCTTCATAGTTAGGTCTCCTTCAGGATTATTCATGCTGACAGAGGAAGGTAGAAAATATGCTAAATCTTTGAAGGAAAAAGCTATGGTATAGACGTAGGGAGAAAGACGTTATTGAGGGAAGGTGAAAACGTTTTTCAGTCTTATAACTTCTTACTAAGCGACCGCTCGGCGACATTAAAAAGCGCATAGCGAAGCTAAGAGAATCTTCAGACCCTCGCAATTTAGGTTTT
>CAZLZO010000019.1:0-13457 GCA_964564025.1 uncultured Desulfurococcales archaeon | reverse complement strand
CAGGAACTAGAGAAGACCTTTACGAATTAACGGATCTTGGAAGAAATACAATAGACGATCTCATGGTGGTCCTCGGTTTTGGAGATATGAAGCAAATGCTTAGGAATGTACATAGAAGATATGGGAAAATACAGGCAAGAGACATGATAAGAGTGGTTGTACCAGTAAATTACTTACACGAAGTCTTAGTTGCCTTAGGGACAAGTAGGGCAAGTGAACTTTCTCTCTCCACTCTATCTCGAATAGTAGGTATTTCAGAGCAAAGACTTTCAATGTATTTAGAACCCTACGTTAACCCTAGAAGTGAGGTAAGACTCTTTAAGAAGGTTAGGAAGGAAACATGGAGAACTAAGATAAGAAATATTCTATTCGGGACAAGAATACTTAATGAAAGTGTTTGGAAACTACAGTCCGAAATACGTTATTAGAAAACTTTCAATAATCACAATTCTATTAGCTAGCATAGCATTCTCAACAGTAATAGTGTTTCCTGAGCTATCAGCTTTGGTTCTCTCAACATGGACATCGTTTCAAATGATTTTAGGTCTATTGTTTCTTCTAGCTTATAAGTGACTTTTTCTACGCATCGACGATACTTAGGCTCTCCTGTAAATATTTGTTTTTTAAATCTATTTTAAAGTAGCGAAGTAGTGAGGATGGTTATGATGGGGATGAATGTGGTAGAATATAGGAGTATAGGAAAGAACAATGATGTAATAGTGATAAACAAGGACGTTTTGGTTAGGGCTCTTTTAAAGATGAAAATGTTATTTGGAGAAGACGTTATATGTACATTACTCTACCACCTGGGGAGAGCTGTTGGACTTGCAATTCGTGATAAATACTTAAGCGACAATAATGTTTTCAGAAAAACATTAGATTTAATGCTTAAATGCGTAAATCCTGGAAACGCTGTAAAAATATATGTGAACGTTCCATCAACTGTTTTAGGAGGCGAAGAATTCAGCGTAAACGTTGTAGCTAGGAACACTATTGCAAGTGCGAAAGTTTTACTTAAAACAATAGAGCTTTACATTGACAATAACTTGCTTAAAGCAGAGAAATTAGATGTTGAAATACCTTCGCTTTCAGAATACAAAATAACTTTAAGAACAACACTAACTTCAATAGGTAACCACAACTTAACGGTGAAACTACATTACATATTAGGAATGTACTATGGCCTCGTAGAAAAAGGATCTATAAAAATATCAGTACTAAACCCTGTGAATTTAGAGGTTCTCACTAACGAAACCAGACCCGGGGGGACATTGGTTTTTAAAGTGATTATAGGATTGCCTTATGCTAAAGCAAAACTGCAGGTGTTTAGCAATGAAACTGAAAGCTGGAATACTATTAAAGTAGTTCGTTTAATTTTTCCTGAAGCTGAAATTAGGACAATAGCACCATATGAAGTAGGGAAATATATGTACCGTATACTTCTTGAAAACGGTATCGAAAACAACTATGTAACTATTGTTGTGAATGAAAAAGCTTACTCCAAGGAGGTCGAAGAAGAAAGAACCATTGAAAACCAGGAGATAGTTAAGGTTAAAGTGTCTCCTAATTTGATAACGGCTTTACCAAAAAATGTTGTTACACTTAGGGCTACCCTTTCTAGTGAAGGATTAAATGTAGGGCTCACTACTTTTAATGACATGGTGGGTGATTGGGTGTTAGTGTCTAAGGCAAACATTACTCAAACAAGTAAAACAGAGTTCACAATAAACTTTGAGGCACCATCGAATCCTGGAGTTTATAAGTATAAAGTCTTAGCGGTAAAGGATGGTAGTAAAGTCGGAGAAAGCGATACTGTGATTGTTAATGTCATAAGTGATCAGGGAGAAAGCAAAATAACGCAGCCTGTAATTCCATTTGAAATGTTTGCCGCAACAATATCTACGATAGGCGCACTTTCCTTCATAATTTGGAGAAGATATAAAGCATAATTGAGAAATGTAGTTTAGCGTAAGAAAAACAGTAGATGTGATGATATTTTGAAGATACGGCCGTTAGCTTTCGATAGTTTAGGTGTTAGATCTCAGTCAACATTCATACAGACAAGAGATTTAAATATACATATAGATCCGGCTGTAGCTTTAGCTCCAAGAAGATTTGGTTTACCTCCTCATAGAATTGAGGTTGAAAGGCTTTATGAGCTTGCGTCCATAGTGGAAGAACATTTAAGGGACTCGGATGTGGTAATAATAACTCATTATCACTATGATCATCATGATCCCGGTAGAATAATTCCTGTTGAAAATTATAAAGGGAAAATAGTTATTCTCAAAAATCCCCTTGAAAAAATTAATGTTTCCCAGAAAATAAGGGCTTCACGTTTTATAAAGCGTATAAGCAGTTATGCGCAAAAAGTAGAGATTGCAGATTCTAAAAAATATGTTTTCGGTGAAACGAAGATATATTTTTCAGAACCTGTCCCACACGGCATTGATGACAAACTAGGCTATGTCGTAGAGGTTCTTATAGATGATGGAGAAGAAAGCGTTCTTTATACTTCAGATGTTGAAGGGCCTGTACTGAAAGAACAAACCAGCTTTATCTTAAAGCATAGGCCAGACTTGCTCATAGTTGACGGGCCTTTAACATACATGTTAGGTTATAGGTTTTCAGTAAAGGATTTAAATGTAAGTATTAAGTATTTAAAGAACATAATTGATGTGATGACAGGTAAAGTAGTGATATTAGACCATCATGTTCTTAGAGATAGGGATTATAAGGAGAAATTAAGTGAAGTTTATAGTTACGCTAAAGCCAGAAAGGTAAGTGTTCTTTCAGCAGCTGAGTTTTTAGGTAAACAAGTAGATGTTCTTGAAGTTAAAAGGAGAGAGCTCTACGAGAAAGAATATGCTCCCGGAAAAATATTGTTCAGAAATAACGCTTAAAATTATTTGAACCTAGGGCTTCCAAGGAGTATTAAATATAGCATAAATTTCTTTAGCTCTTTTCTCTCCTATTCCCTCAATACTCATTAATTCCGTTATGTTCGCATTAGCTATATTCCTAATTGTTTTAAATTTTTTAAGAAGTCTTCTGGCAAGTGTTGGACCTACTATTCCTTCGGCTACGTAAAGTATTCGTGTGTTTATGTCCATAGGTTTCTTTTCTACCCGAAGCCTAGGAGGTTTCTTTCTTTCAGCAGAACCTAATGACTTAGCTTTAGCTATAAGCCAGCTTATTGTTGCTTTCTTATTTGGCGATGGAATTATTCTAACGTTCCAGTCAATAACTATTTCATCTATTATTCTAAGTATTGATGTGAGTTTCCACTTAGTGTATTTCTCTACTATTCCAAGGTAGCCTTCAAGTAAAATTACGGGTACTATGTCTTCTTCCTCTTCTGCTTTCTTTATTATTTTAAGTTGCTCCCATATTCTGTTATCTCTAATACTGTTTAGAAAGTCTGTAACAGTTTTTCTTTCAACTAAAATAGGTTTCTTATCTTCGGAAGCCGGAAGAAAGTAATCGCCAACTGATAAAGCGGATACAGCAACCTTAGTCTTAGCTTTTCTTAATCCTTCAATAATATCCTGGTTTTTTGAAGCTTCACGGCTATCAACAATTATATCTACGGGAACTAGAGGTGCTTCTATAAGTATACCCATGAAGTTTTCATCTCCAAGCTTATTAATTAGAAAAAGTATGGTATAAAGGCTAAACTTATTTTCTTATAAACTTTCTCAATATGTTGGCTAATGGTGGAAGTGTTCTTGTTTGCACAAATACCCTTCCAGGACCTCTTATTTCTATTACTACTCCCTCTCCTCCGAAAACGAAGCTTTTTATTCCACCAAATTTCCTAACATTCCATGAAACCGTTGAATCCATTGCTACAAAGTGGAAATTGTCAATAGTTATTTTCTCTCCAGGAGCTAACTCTATTTTATCTATTGCACCGTAACTGTTCACCCAAACCCCTCCTATTCCTTCAACCTTAAACCATACAAGCGAGCCTTCAGCTAATAATCCTCTGAAGCCTCTCCAAGCTATTCCCAAGTCTATGTTACCATGATGTGCTAAATATGATGTGTCTTGAATTATGAGTTGCTGGTTTTGCAGTGGAACATAAATTATGTCCCCTGGAACTCCTGGTGCAAACCATAGTTCAGCATTGCTTCGGGCTATGAAAGTGTTTACAAATACTGTTTCGCCTGCAAAAACAGCTCTAGCAAAAGCCTTTAGTAATCCCCCGCCAGTGTGCGTCCTTATTTCAACATCTCCTTTATGTAAAACGTATGCCCCTGCTTCTGCAGTTACTTCCTCACCTGGTTCTAAGAAAATCTTTAATATAGAGTATGAGGGACTGTAATCTACTTTCCACTTCAAATCATAACACCTTGTTTTTGCTGCGACTATATTAACGTGCAAGGTTTAAGTAGTTACTGCATAAGTAGTTAAAGGGTTTCTCATAGTTTCCTAACTTCTTATCTTTAATTTTCCAGCATAATTTTTCGAAAAATGTATATATTAAATAGTACAAACTATGGTAAAGGTTATGAAAATAAAACGTTAATGAGGTGTGCTTAACATCGTTCTGGATGAGAAAGATAAAATGATAATAAACGTGCTTTTAGAGAATGCAAGAACCCCTATAACGGAGATTGCTAGGAAACTAGGAATTACTGATGTTGCTGTTAAGAAGAGAATTGAGAAGTTGGAAAAGGAAGGTATAATCTTAGGCTATACTGTTAAAGTAAATCCTGCAAAACTCGGGTATCAAAGCATAGCTATTGTTGGCTTAGATACTGAACCTGAACACCTACTTAAAGTAATAGATACTTTAAGGAAGAAGGAGTATGTAAAATACCTGGCTTTAACAACAGGAGATCATATGTTAATAGCTGAAGTATGGGCTAAGGATAGTGATGATTTAACAGCTAAGCTTAAAGACATAAGCAATCTTAATGGAGTTAAAAACCTAAGACCAGCCTTAGTTCTAGAAATACTAAAAAGTTAAAGTAAGTAAGGCAATATAAATAGCGGTATTGCTGATGCAGCGAAAAACACTAACCACACCATTTTACTCCATGCAAAAACTTTTGACCCATCTAGGGGTGGAAACGGTATTAGGTTAAACATAGCTAACCATAAATTAATGTATCTAACATAGTAGAGTACCAATAGTAGTAGGTATGATGTAACACTTATAATACCGTACTTTATCAGTAATATTAAAAACAATGCAAAGTACCCTAATAAAATGTTTGCTAAAGGACCTGAAGCCGCTATTTTCCCGTAATCTCTTCTATCAATAAGTCCAAATGGGAGTTTTGGATAAACAACTACAGCACCTGGAGCAGCAAACACAACTCTACCTAATGTAACAATAGATAAAAGTAGTGCTAAAAGGAGACCCGTGGGCCAAGCCTGGTATTTAGCATAGTATCCTAGCTTTCTTGCAGCATACCTATGTAGTAGTTCGTGAAATGTGAAAGCTAGTATAACTGCTATGGCTGCTGCAATTACTCCATAAATGTTTCTCGACAATATTTCGTTAAATGAAAAAGCTAATGCTATAATGAATGCTGAAATAAGTAATTGCTTAATTTCATTACCAGATAGCTTCCTTAACTTATAGTAAAACGGACCATAATACATTATGTCGAGTCTCCAAATAATTTTTCTTAGTCCTTTTTCTTACCCAAATACGGTAAGTTATATATTTAAACTTGCGGATTTAAATGTGAATGGTGCTTTAGACATGGAAATAAGATTCTTCATAAAGGTTCTAGCAACAATTATCCTATTAGACTTCCTAATTATGGTTATTCTGGAGAAATACCTGCAGAAAGGCATTCTTGAAATGGATATGAGTGTAAGCATTTATAGATTCGAAGCAGTTTTGAAGTTTACAACATGGATATTTCTCGCGATATTTATTTTCTTACTAATACTTATCTTCATAGTTCTTAGGAAAATTAGAAAATAACTTTAAACCCTACGTTCTTTAAGTGGTACTTAGGGGGGTAAAATGCGTGGAAAAAAATGTTTAACAACGTTTTCTATAGTAGGGTTTGACCCCGAAACAAAGGATCTTGGTGTAGCTGTTGCTTCAAAATTTGTAGCTGTAGGAGCCATTGTCCCATGGGCTAAAGCAAATGTTGGTGCAATAGCTACGCAAGCACTAGCTAACGTATCCTATGGACCTAAAGGGCTTGAACTTTTAGCTAAAGGACACAGTGCTAAGGAAGTTCTTAAAATACTTTTATCCAGTGATCCTTTAAGAGATGAGAGACAGGTAGGAATAGTTGATTCTAAAGGTGAAGCAGCTGCTTATACAGGTAAAAAATGTTTTGAATATGCTGGCCACATCGTAGGCGACGGATTTAGTGTTCAAGGAAACATTTTAGCCGGTTCTGAAGTTCTTGAAGAAATGGCTAAAGCATTTGAAGTAACAAAAGGCGAATTAGTCGACAAACTTTTGGCTGCCTTAGAAGCTGGAGACAGAGCTGGCGGTGATAGAAGAGGTAAACAATCAGCTGCTATTCTTGTAGTAAGAGAAGGAGGAGGTTATGGAGGTTATACTGATAGGTATGTTGATTTAAGAGTAGACGACCATGAAGAACCTGTACTAGAGCTTAAGAGAATATTCAAAATATGGGAACTAACATTACTTACACGTGAAAAACCGGAAGATATTGTTGCAAAAGACGAAGTTGCCGAAAATGTTCAAAGAGCACTTAAGAAATTAGGATTTTATAAAGGAGAAATTACTGGAAAATGGGATAAAGAAACGGAGAATGCCTTCATAAACTGGGTTATGATAAATAATTTCGAAAACAAACTTAGAAAGGATAAGTACATATGGGGCTCGGTGTATAGGTTTCTCATCGAATCAGCTAAGTGAATAAGTGGAGTAAAATGTTTTCAGAAACAGTACTAGCTATAACATCACTATACCTAGCATTTTTAATACAATATGTTGCAGTTACACTAAGAACATATAATGTACCAGAAACACATATTCCCTTAAGTTTAAGAGAATTTATTCAAAACACGTGCAATAAGAGTAACTTGCAATATAGGTTTTGGAAAGATACGGACAAAAACATTATGGTTATGGCAACATTCTATATGCCACCACTCACCCCCGTAATAGTTTTTGACAAAAAAGTTTTTCTCGAGAACATAGAAGTAGCTAAAGTATTTTTAGCTCACGAACTAGGCCATGTAAGGAGGAAATCGCAGTTAAAGCTCTTCATTACAGCTTCACTATTACTTGTAGTAATATTTAATATGAGTTATATTAGTGAATTAGCTAGTCTATTAATGTTCTTAGCCATGATAGTAATTATACTCGCACTTTATAGGTATGAGGAATTTAAGGCTGATGAGTATGCTGCATCAAAATTGGGGTTAGAAAGAGTTCTTAATGTCTATATGAACTTAGCTTCAAAGCAAACTAGCTTTAAAATTAGATTATATAAGAATCCCGTATTAGTTGCGGTTGCAGTGTTAAAGAAACTTAAGATTTATCCTTCAATTGAAGATAGAGTAAAGAACTTAATGGAGAAAAGCAGTTTATTTAGCATTAAAGGAGAATTACTTTAGAGGCACGAACATGCTGCTTCTGGTTGCTCTAAGACCTGGCTCTCCATGCTTAACCATCTTTGTTGTTGGTGAGAATTCTCCTAAATAATGGCCTATCATCCATGGTGTTATTTGTACTGGTATGAATTCTTTACCGTTATAGACAGCTATTGTTATACCAACCATTTCCGGAAGTATTATCATATCCCTTACATGAGTCTTTATTGGCTTCCTTATTCCTAATTTCTTATATTTCCTTATTTTCTCGAGAAGAATTCTTTGCTTAGGCTTTATTCCTCTAAGAAGGCTTCTTCTAGCTCTAGCTGGCAGTAGCTTAATTAGTTTATCAAGCGGCATGTTTAATAGTTCTTCTAGAGTTTTTCCTCTATACCTAAACTTCTGCCATTCCGGCGGGATTTCAGTTAATATAGCCATTGTATCATCCATTGACTTACTTTTTGTATGCACTATTGTAGTATCTGAACTTACTTTTTAAAGCTTTTCATTATGCAGTGTCTTAGCTATTTTTACTATTTTTTCAGCAACTTCCTTAGCTGTTCTCCCAAAAACATTTATCATAGGCTCCTTTCCCCAGTCGCCCATGTGATACACTATGTCCGGTACTTTACCTTTCGCTCGTAGAATTGCTTGCTCTATACCCCAAGGTATTGTCGCTCCTTCTTTGGCTTTTACTTCATCTGGTTCAAGCCTTCTATCATAAAACGAAATAGTCATTCCAAGTTTTCTTGCTACATCAATAATTTTCTCACTAAACCTTATATTTGCGGCAGCTCTTATTTTCGGATCATACTTTATGGCAGTTAAAACAGCCTTTGCCATATGGCGTGACGCACCAAATGTTGGAGAGCCGCTAGGCTTTATTGTCTTACCATATTTAACTATTCTACCAAGCACTCCTGCTACATCGTCTTCTATTCTTGCATATAGTGCAGGTAATGACATTACTATATTCATTTGTACTTCTGGAATAAGTTTTGATACATACTCTCCGTTTTCCACGAGTAACTTTATGGCTTCATTTAAATTTTCTAATACTCTATACTTTTCAGCTGGAATTTCAATCCATGTCATGGGATTTACGGGGCAGTGTCCATGACCTACTTTTAATCCGTAATCAATAGCTAAGGTTATGAATTTCTTCGCAACCTCTATAGCTTCCAAAATGTTTTTTCCCTTAGCTAATTCAGCAGTTATTGCTGCGGAAAAACTACATCCTGTTCCATGCGTACATCCATGTTTTATTCTTGGGGCTGAAAAGATCTTGAAAGAACCGTTATAATATACTACATCGACGCTATGTTCTCCCCCTAAATGGCCTCCCTTAACTATTGAAGCTTTAGCTCCAAGCTCTTCAACAATGTATTTGGCAGCTTTTTTTGCGTCATCAATGTTTAATATTTTGAATCCAACTATTTTTTCGGCTTCAAATCTGTTGGGGGTAACTACTGTAGCTAATGGAATAATGTATTTAATAAGTGAGCTCATAGCTTCAGGTTTTAGTAAGGGTGCTCCACTTTTAGCTATCATCACTGGGTCAACAACTAATGGAAACTTATACCTTCTTACAGTTCTAGCTACTGCCTCTATTATTTCCGAGTTGCTTAACATGCCAGTTTTAGCAGCGTCAACACCTATGTCCTCTGCTACTGCTTCTATTTGTTTTTCAACAACTTCTGCTGGGATATCATGTATCGCCCTTACCTCTAATGTGTTCTGAGCTGTTACTGAAGTTATGGCTGCCATGCCGTAAACTCCTAAGGCAGCGAATGTTTTCAAGTCTGCCTCAATACCTGCTCCTCCACCTGAATCGCTGCCGGCGATTGTTAGTGCTTTAGGTATATTGTTCTTGTTCTCCACAGTTTTAGACATGGTATTTCCCCGCAAAATTATATGCCTAGTTTATCATGTATTGTTTTTAATGATTCAAGGGATATTTCAATAAGTTTATTTAAGTCTATACCTAGATGTTCTATAGCTTCTAAAATTTTATCTCTACGAACTTTTCTTGCAAAATCTTTTTGCTTAAACTTCTTACGAACACTTTTAACTTTAACTTCCTCTAGCTTCTTAGATGGCATGACGAGAGCCGTGGCAATTATTAAGCCTGAAATTTGGTCTGCAGCTATAAGGGAATATGCAAGTTTTGTAGAAGGCTTTGTTCCAGAATATTCTGTATGTGAAAGTATAGCTTCAATAGCTTCTTTAGGTAATTTATCTTTAAGCACTTCAGCAGTTATTTTAGCATGCATTTCCATGTTATTCTTTGTTTTATCATAATCAAGATCATGTAATAAACCTACTAAACCCCATAATTCCTCGTTTTCTCCGAAAAACCTTGCCAAACCTCTCATTATAGCTTCAACAGCAATTACATGTTTCCTTATTTTCTCGTTTGAAATCCACTTTTCAATAAGGTCTATGGCTTCTTCACGTGTGATCATTTTACACACTCTCCAAAGGTGTTTTCTAGATTACTAAGCTTAGTGAAGAATTTTAGAAAATAAAAATGTTTCATTTTAGAAACTTAAATAGCCCATAAAAATAGAATAATATAGTGGGTGCATTGTTGTGTCAGAGAAATTCTTAAGTGTTAAAGAAATTCTTCACGAAATAGATAAGCTTCTAGATAGGGAGGCAATAGTTATTGCGAAAGGTCTTTCAGAAATAGATGATCCACTATATAGGGCTGCGCTTACTGATATCCTTTCATGCATTTACACTAATAAAAGCCAGCTAGCTGGACTTAAAGCGATATATCTTCTAGGTGCACCTAAACCTTCGGAAGAGGATAAGGAAAAGTATGTTAGAACTCTTGCACAGTCATTAAAGTACTTTAGAGAAGCTACAAGACTTCTAAAGAAATTAGCCGAAATAGAAGGAGAGCCGCGAATAAAAAGCTACATAGACATAATGGTTGATTTATGGAGTCACTCGGTTAGAGTAGGAAGAAGAGTCGCGAGAAGAAAGTAATGTTAAAAATAAACTTTAAAAATACTTTTTCCTTTCAAATTCAAGGTAAGCGATAATTATTATAAATAAAGCAACTATCTGAAGAGCTGATGAAAAAATAGTTGCTTTATTAACTCCCAAAGTATCAGCTAAAGGACCTGCTAAAACAACTAAACTACCAGCTATACTTATTGCTGTCCCGTAGGAGCCAAATGCAGTAGCCCTAAACTCAGGAGGTAACGATTTTGAAGAAACTGTAACAGCTGATGTATCATATAGCGGGTAAACGGGTATAATCCATAGCAAAGCCATAATCCATCCTTGAGCTAAAGCTAATCCGTAAAGTAATGATGTATAACATATTAACGTAAGCATAAATGACCTTACTTCACCTACATTATCAACTATTTTCCCTGCCAAAGGCCTAAAGAGAGCCCCTAAGAAAGCTGTTATGCCTCCAAAAAATATTCCGTAAAGTATTTCATTCCTTCCAAGTTCATTATAAAGTTTTATAGATAAAATATTGTACGAGAATTCTAATCCAAAATAGCTTATAGCTACTGCTACTAGGAAAGCTAAGAAAACCTTGCTTCCTAAAAGGATTGAGAAAACATTTCTTTTAAGCTCTTTACGCTCAAACGTGGCATGAACTTTTGGGTAAAGAATGTAAAATATTATGAAAGAAGCTCCTATAGATAACCCTATAACCGTTGAAATAAGCCCTATGCCTCCTAAGGCGTATAAAAATCCCATAAGCAGGCTTCCTAAACCCCACCCTATAGATCCTCCCATAGCGTAAATGCTGTACTTCTTACTTCCAGCATACTCGATATCTGAAACTACAGCTGAAACTATCGATGGCCAGGCTATGGTTGAAGATAAACTGGCAATAAACGCTAAAACGAAGACCCATGGCAGTCCTGTGAAACCTATTAAACTAAAAGCTGGGACGCTTAAAAAACCAATTAGAATCATTTTTCTCCTTCCAAAAACGTCTCCTAAATATCCCCATAGAGTTGAAAATAATGCTGGAATAAATTCTAGTGAAGTTAAAAGTGTTATGTCAGTATATGTTCCCCCAAGAAATTCCTTAACATAAATTCTAGATGATGTAAAGTAGAGACCCCAAGCTAGAGTGTAAAGCACATTACCTACCGTATATAGTTTAAGCCATTTTGAATCACTATGATCCATTACCCCATATACCTTTACGTGTTAAAGAAAAATGTGTGTTAAAAGCTTTATTCTAAAGAACAAAGCTTAGTGCTCTTATAAGCTCGCTAGGGTCTCGAATATGAATTATTTTCGCACCTAAAAGCTTCATTTCTTTAGCTAAAGCTTTATCATATAGTGGCGGGGTTATGATTACAAGTTTAGCACCAGATTTCATAAGTTCTTTAGCTTCAATGGACGGTTTCTTTGTAGAAACAGTTTGTTTTAAATCAGAAATTAAGACAACTGTTTTACTTCTAAGCTTCTTGGCTTCTTCAAGAGCTTTAGAAATGTTAGTCCAGCCACTAAATTTTAAGTTGAATAGGAATTCAACCATTCTTGCAGGATTTCTAATAATGTTCTTATTTACTCTCAAAACATTTTCTCTAAAAACAATGACGTTGCCAACTATTCTAATAAAAGCTGATGCTATCAGAATAGCGTTTTGGGCATAAGATTTCATACTCCCGCTTACATCTATGAGTAACGTAATTTTTCGTGCCCTTCTTCTTCTACGGTAAACCAATGGGCTACTACGTCTTCTTAAAACATTATAAATACTATCTCTTACTACTATACTTGATGATCTTAAAGAAGACTTTACATATTTCCTTGAAATAATAAAGGACTTTATTTTTGACTTAAGTTTTTGAGCCACTATAGAAGCTATGCTAAGAACTTTCTTTTTTGCCTTAGGATCTACTGCTGCATCGTAAACTTCCTTTAAAACGTAGAGAGTTTCCATAGTTGGTGATGCTCTTAATTTGCTAGGTAAGGTAGGGTAGCTGGAGGTCACCATTGAAAGTAATGTGTTAAGGAGACTTATTTTATCTTCTAAAAGCATTTCTAACGTTGTTCTTTTACCTTTTATTTCAGGTCCGTATTTACTCACTAATTTACTATAATCTTCTAAGACACCATATGCCATATCTAAGTATCCCTTATTGTCTTCCGTAAACGCCTTTCTAAAATATTCAAAAGCTTTAGCTAGCTTTGCTGCCGCTTTAATTAGTACTTCTTCTCTTCTGCTCAGCTCATAGTTCACGTATTTTTCAAAAACACCTAAGGCTTCAGGCCTTAGATTATCAATTAATGTTTCAAGTTCTTCCTTTTTAAGCTTAAATTTTAGTGCTTTAGAAGCTATTGTTTTTTGAGCATCAACATCATCGATATTCTTTAAAGATAAGAGTACATGCTTTCTATGTTTCTTTAAGAGTTTATCGGCTATTCTTGGGTTACCTTTAATAATAGCTTCTATAATTTCCGGTGTGAGCATATTAGTTTTTTCGAGAACATCAACTAATGTTTCTTCGTCTGCATTTTTTGCTTCAACATTGTTTTTAAGTATCCTCTGTGCAACTATGTTAGCTATCCTTTTTGATAGCGACTTCTTTCCCTTAAGATAAGCTATTTTTGAAAGGCTAATAAGCTTATTAATTGAAAGATTTGTTAAATCAACATTTCCATCAATGGCTGCCTCTATAGTGTCTAAGTAGAAGTCTTTTTCATCATAAATTCTTCTTAAAGAACTTCTTTCAAGCCTTTTATACGCTATATTGTTGGCTAATTCATTTATGTTTTTAACGCCTCTAAATATTGTAATGTTCTTGCTCAGAAGAATATCTATGGATTTTTCATCTAATATTTCATAGAAACCATATTTTTTGTTCTTTACAATAATACCCATTTTAGATAGAGTATTGAATATTTTATCTCTACCATCTCTT
>CAZLZO010000018.1:0-27755 GCA_964564025.1 uncultured Desulfurococcales archaeon | reverse complement strand
ATACTATGTGTATACATTATTATACTTTGTTTGAAACATTAATTTGTAGAGGAATGCTGCAATGAATAAGGATTCTACAGTATTTTCCATTATAATAACCGTCCTATTCATTATGGTTAGCATTATTTATTTCAAACCAATACCGGAAAACCATATTCCATGGGCCATTGTTGGCCTCACGTTTCTCCTAGCCATAATAATGTATGTTCTTCGAGGAGGAGCGGTTCCTTCAATGCTAATTACAAAAATATCTTCCCTTCCCATTAGCTTTAATTTCGCCCCCATCAGCTGAGTTAAAAGAGCTGTTCAAAACACGTATTTTACCTGCCGTTCAGACCGTAATAGAGCTTTCAAGAGAAGAAACTCGCGAAAAAGCCTACACGGTAATTAAGCACATTAGGGAATTCTTCAACAAAGAATTAGGAGGAGGAAATCTCGGAAGCACAGAAGCTATAAAGAAAAAACTAGCATCCATGAGACTTTACGGTGACATACGTAACGACAATGAGAGGAAAAACTTCCTATACTCACTAGTAAGCCTAATCCACTGGATCACAAGATATAGAAACCTAGTAATGCACACCATAGACCCGGACCCCATAGACTCATGGTTTGCACTACGTACAACACTAATTTACATACGCGACAGATACCCCATGAAAAAAGCAACACTCAACACAAAATGTCCAAAATGCAACACAATAAACACAGCAGAACTATACGAAAACAAAACACACTGGCTCCAACAAATAAGAATTAAATGCACAAAATGCGGAAACACGTACAAAATAAAACTAACACCAACAATAATAGCCGAACACTACCAACTATAGAAATATTCCTAAAACCAAGCACTAAGAAAAACACCTTAAAAGCAATCGCAACTAATGCGTATAGACCATATTCTATTCAACGACCCAATATAGTGCGGAGAGTCAGGCGACAAGTAATGTATGGTTTCTAGCCTCTTATTGCGAAAACTAAGCGTTCAGATATAAGAATAGAGTAGTCGACTTAAATTTCGGAGGAAACAGAACATGTTTGAGACTTTAAATCTCATTTTAATTGTGCTTATATTGCTTCTCCTAATACTTTATTTGAAAGAGAAAGGCGCCAGAATTAGGCTTCAGCAGGAACTAAGCACTTTAGCAGCCAACGAAGCGAGGAAAATCTTTAACGAATGGAGACAAAAAGAACTTCAACAAATACAGCAACAACTAAGAGAATCGTTCGAAAATCAACTTAAAATTAGAATTGAAACCATACAGAAAGACTACGAAGCAAAACTTGAAAACATGAAGAAAGAGTATGAGCTAAAATTCCAGCAGTGGATTAAGGATAAAGAAGAAGAAATAAGAAAAGACGCAATAAAAAGATCAATAACAACACTCCTAGGAAAAATAAGCGAACACATAGCACCACTACTCATAACCCAAAAACTAGGAATAAACCCCAAAGACCTAAGATTCCTCGGGACACCAATAGACTACATAGCATTCAAAGGACTAAGCGACAAAAACCCAGAAGAAATAGTATTCATAGAAGTGAAATCCGGGAAAACATCTGCACTTACAGAAAGAGAAAGAGCAGTAAAGAAACTCGTAGAAGCAGGAAAGGTGAAGTGGATAACATTCCACATAACCAAGGAAATAGAAGAACTCAAACCAATAATAGAAGAAGAAATAAAGAAACTGGTAAAACAGCAAGAAAACAACATCCGGAAAATAAATGACTACGAAAAAGATAGTAAATAAGCTCAATATTAGGCGAGTATTAATCTTAACAGCTTCAAAATGGAGTCTTCAAGAATGATTAGAACATTCTGATTTTTCCTTAATGTATTAAGCTTTAAGGGTTCCTTGGAATCACATGATTTCTTCTCTTATGCTCTTCTTTAATGCTTCCTCTAGTATATGCTTCCTAAGTCCTTGACGTACACCATTTCTTAGAATATATCTTTTTAGCTCAGACAAATACTCCTCCATAGTTTTCTTGCGTATCTTGCTCAGAATCTTCATCACTATATCGCATTGTTCTATGGTATTTACAATATACGTGTACGCCAGTATTTTCTTCAATGTATTTCTTAATATCCTATTATACCTCATTATTTTTGTAAGTTCTCTTTTAGGTTGCTTCCTAACAAGTTTCTTTAAGTTCTTAATTTCCATAACTAATGCCTTCTTAGCTTCCTCGTGAATTTCTCTGTTTTTAATAAGACATAATCCAACAAAACCATGCATTAAATAGTGAGGTATTTCAAACTTGCTTTTAAGAGCTAAGCTTACGCTGTAATATATTGGCGGAAGCTCATGCCATAGCCCCTTAATTACCCTAGTAGATAAACTAAGTAATTCATGCTGTTCTTTCAAAAAGAATTCTCTAAGCTCCTTTTTACCCGGTTTTACTATTCCCTTCTCCCTAGTCCAAACTGTTACATAAGGTATTTTGGAATGTAAAATTTTTCCCTCTATTTTCACATGAACCTCTAATCTTCTACCATGCCACCCATACTTAACATATCTCTCAACAAGACGCTTTTCATCAAAATACGGTATTAAAACACCCTCATCTACGGCCCATCGAAAATCCGACACACGCGACCATACAAGCCATTCCTTAATCCACCAGTCTTTAAAGCCTAAGTTTACGAGTTCGTCGTAGAACTCTTTTATAATGAAATCCATTGTAGCTCTGCCCATTAAACGTGATGACTCGATAATAAGAGACCATAGTTCAGCAAATTTCCCCTGAAGTTTCTGCTCAAACATCTCCCACTCCTTCATAAACTCCTTCCTAGGAGAACACTGAAGAACAACATCAACATCACCTACATCCTCCACACTAAGCGCAGAACCACCAAGACCAACAACATCAATATAAACAGGAAACCTACCACTATTCAAAGAGCTAACTCTATCAATAACATGATCTAGCGCCTTCAATGCAACACCACTTTTAACAATACTTCTAAGACACTCCAAACGCGCCATAAACTATTCTCCACCACACTTTATACTAACCAAAGTTCCATTATGCTACTTAGCATTAAGAAGATTATCGCTTAACAAAATCTTTAACAATACTCCACACATTTCCTTCTTCCCTTCACCACATACTTCTTTTAGAAAGAAATTTTAAGTGATTATATTAAGCTTGAGAGGTTCGAAGAAGAAGTTTTGCCTACCTCACAAACTTCATTAAGAGGGCACTTCGAACATTTCGGAGATCTATTATGACAGTATTCACGACCCACGGTCCACAATATCTGATCTAGCTTTGCTGGAAACTCTGGAAAAACCAGTTTAGAAAACGCCAAAATATCTAAAACATGGTTTTGTAACTCATTACGCCAGCTTTTATATTTTTTATACGGCCGTAAACGACCAAAGATCCTATTAAAAACCTTTACAACATGCACGTCAATAGGCATATCTAAAAATCTCTCATCCACAACTTTAAACTTCGGCGATTTCTGCCGAATTTGGTCAAACCATGGATTCCTACCAGTTAAACCTAGGGATCTATAAATAAAGTCTCTAGTCACCATATTAGCCTTTTTAGGCCCAATTCCCGGAATTCTTCTCAGCATAAAATATACTTCTAACGCTCGATATTTTCTATTATCAAACATTGTAACAGGAGACTTTCCCTCCCTAAGGAACAAATCTAAGGCCTCTTTAATCGATCTTGATATCTTCTCTAAATAATTCTCTTTATCTTTCTTTTTGAATCTTTTAGGCCATTTATCTTTAAGATATTCTTCGAGCAGTTTCCTATGATCCTGCTTTAGAAGAACTTCAGGATCAAACGTACCAACTTTATTGTAAAGCCATTCCGGATATCCCCAAGCATCATCAGCATTTATTCCTTCATCACATATCGTAGCTATCAAAGGAGCATATTCATGACTTACCAGAAACTTATAATCCAAATCCTCTAAATCCCATGAGCTCCAGGATATCCTATTTATCACAGACCTTATCTTAGAGGCCTTATCCATAATCTCAGAAAAACTAAAATTCTTAATACCACCTTTCAAAATAACCACTATAACTAATTAGCAAAACCATGATATAAAATGTTTATGCAAAACTTATTCATTTAAGATGTCAATAAACTTACAATCGTTTTACTAGACTATACTTCTTCAAACACAAGAATGTGCTTCTTATGATTTTAAAGGATTTCATAGAAATCTATGTTCAATAAATGTAGAAGTTTATTCAATGTAATCAATAATATGTCATAGTGATTCCCTAACATTTACACATGCTCCATTATCGTAGTTAACTTAGCTGGCGATAAATCCTTACCCTTATCGTTATAAAAAACAAAATTATTATTCTAGCTATAACTATTCAACAACTAAATACTTAATACTTACTAATTTTTCTTAGAATTATAATGTACTCACCATTGATTCCATAAGGATTCCTGTTATTTCTCCTAAAGGTTATTCTTTTTCGTCTGATCTTATCATAATATATAGCATCTACAAGAGCACCTTGTGTTTCAAAATGTTCAGCTATGATACTATGTATTGGTATCTCAAGACCACTTAACGTAGCTGAGCCGACAAGTATAACCATATACCCTCTACTATTTAATGTCTCATATGTTTTATGTAAAGCATAAAGTGTTGATTTAAAATATGACTCATAAATCTTTAGCATCTTCCTTTGTACTTCAGCTTTATATCTTTCGTAAGTTGAAGAGTTTATGTAAATATTTGGAATATTTTTACGATAAGGGATTTCTTTCTCTCGGATACTTATTACATCATCATACTTCATACCCATCCAGTACATTTCGAGCTTAAGGCTTCTCGTATACTCATGTGCTGCCAAGTAAGGTGGTGATGTCACTACAAGATCTATGTTACTAGGCCATTCTTTTTCTTCAACTACATCAACATAACCCCTAACTTCGATCTTTATTCTTTTTTGACATAAATTCGTATAAAGTTTCTTAAACTTCATAAGAGCATTTAATATTTTCTTTAGATAATAATTTATTTTATTTTCTACTATGTTTCTTACGTTCTCCTTTGAAGCTAATAATTTCTGTATATATTCTCTTTTATATTTTGATCCGTACAACTTGGGTATTGAATCATCGGAAAAGCTGAGTTTTCTGGAGACCTTTAAAAATAAAATTGATAATATTGCCCAGAGGCTTTCATCATTAATCATAGGTTTGAACTCCTTGTGCCTAAAATCATAATATCCTATTTCACTATGGTAAAAACCCCATATTTTTCTAAGAACTTTTAATACTCTCTCATCGTACCATTTTTCTATATTTGGAAATTCAGGGTAGAATTCTTTTTCATATTTCAAGGCGTTCTTTACCATACGAGAAATTGTAGAGACATGGGAAGTATTAATTAAAGCAGTTTTAACCTTAACAAATACTTTTACTAATGGTATAAGATCCCAAGAAATGCTGTCTATACATGAGAGAGTAGATTCTACAGCAGTGGTGCCTGATCCCGCAAATGGGTCAAAAATTATTTGCGGATACCGCCCTAATTTCTTATGGTAATAGTCTATTGAAAACCTAGGAACATGACCTATAAATCTAGCAGGATGCATGTAAAGCTTGTGTAGCTCAGGAGGAGATAGAGGAAGAACCTCGTTACGCAAGTTTATTTGCTTTACATTATAGTCCATCTTCATAGAACCTCCATAATTAATTACGACACTATTTAAAAGGATCATGGCGGTTTAAGATTATTTAACAACATAAGCATAGCGTATTTTGACACGTTCCATTCTCTAATTATTGGACCTGGTGTTGTACAGCCTTCTGTTAGAACGCAATTATAACATCCATCATAACAATCAGGTACACTAGCATTATATATTGCTGGAAGATAGTATTTTATGCTTTTCCTAATATTCTTGACACATCTATTGAGCGCCTCATCATCATTTGAAACATAAGTCTTAGCTATATTCTTATATAAAGTCTTGTAAATGTATCTTCTTAGCTGAGAAAGTGGAATAAATAGCTTTCTTCTTAAGTCATTAGGACTATGTATATTTATGTTTAAATTAAATAGTTCTTCTAATAGATTCTTTACAGAATCTATAATATCACCCTTGGGAGCATTATTGCACTCGGTTAGAGGTTCTCTTAGACTGCTTTTCAAGAAACTTAACATGGTTATCAATGAAGCCCTATTACTAAACCATCTTTTATAACATTTATCTTCCTTGCCAACTACGTATTCTTTTATAAAGCGAAGTATGTCCTCTTTCATATTGTCTCCTAGAGATTCATATAATGTCTTAGTTATGTGTTGTGAATAGGAGGATCTTAGTACGACTAGTACCATTAGTCCTCTTTCAACGCATCCCTCATCGTGGAATCTATAAATGTAACCATCAACAATAGTGTTTATTAATCTAAGTTTCTTTAAATCACCCGCCGTAAGGTCTGGAGGCAAAGGGGCTTTAATTAAAATTAATTCTTGAAGCTGCCGTATAGATACTTTCAATTTATATGCCAAATATTTCATTAGCATGTGTGCTAATGCGTGAGCTCCGAGTTCGAGCATTCCAAGATATATTCCGTAAGCTATTTTGTTTAAATTGTACTTAACAACAATATCTAGGTTATCCACGATCTCGCCTTTTGGGATTCGTGAACGTATGCTATGTTTAAGAAGTCTATTGTTAACATACTTAGAATAGCTATTAAGAATACTGATTATTGGGCAGTAATTAGACTCCTTCAGATAGGGTATCAGGTACTCAGAAATGTAGTACTCAAGCATTGTTGTCTTTAATCCTGTGTAAACGATATTAACATTCCTAGTTTTTCCGAATAGCGTTAATGGTATTTTTTCGCCAAAATAGTTATATTCCATTAATCTAATGAAGGGCACCGTTCTAAACAGTCGCGGTTTAACACTAAGTTTATTGTAATGATCTGTTATATCAAATACTACTCCTGGAAAATAGTTCTGCACAATAATTTTTAGAACCATTTTAGGATCTAAGAACTTACATAGAAATTCACAATCTTTCTCGCTTCTACAAGCTACTTCATCTAAAGCTATTAATTTTAAAGAGCCTGCTATTCTTTTAGTAAATTCCTCGACCATCTCTCTATTAATCGGAATGTATATTCCCAAAAACCCAGCTTTTTTCAGCATTCTATGTGGATTAACGAAAAGATCTAATGAATCTTTCGATATTAGTGAAGGTATTATTGTACTTATTTGTAATACTCTTTCCTTGTTAAAAGAGGACTTATAGAAGGCTGTAGAACCCATAATATACTCTGCTAGATCTACCTCTCCTGCAAATACTCTCATTTCACTATAAGATTGCGGGCAAGGATTCATGAATATAGGTGATAATAATTTAATAGCAAATACTTTAGTTCTTGAATAAGGCCCTCCGTCAATGTATTTTCTCTCTAAATTAATTTCGATTTTATATGATGACAGCATGTATCACCTGAACTAATGTCTTTTAATATGGATTATATGTAGTGTTACGTCTTTTACGCCCTTGATAATATCAAACATGGTTTTAGGCATTATTAACAATATATGGGCATATTTAACATATTTTCTATTTTCTTTTCTTTTCTCTAATTTTATACTGTATTTTGTTGTTAAAAGGTAAAGATCATTAATGCTCGTAATCTTATCTACTCCCGCTAAATTATATAGGAGATAATATTTGTCTGTTTGAAACTCTATGCCTAATCCTAGGTACGTATCTTTTTCACAAGGAGTTGTTTTACTTAACATTTTCCTAATGTAGCTTAGGCGAAAGGACGTACCAAATAGCGGACCAACAAAAGGCAATGTATAAGGGATATTCTTAACCTTTATAGGAATATATTGATCAAAGGTTATTACAATGTCTGCATGATCTTCATTTTGCTTATTTATAGATGTACAGCTCTTAAAAACACCGGAAAATTGTACAACGTGAGTCCCGAGGCATATCCGTGTTTTTCTGTCGCAACTTTCACTAAGCGAGTGAAAAATTAACGGATTAATTACTTGCGACATTTCGTTAGCCTCCTTCATTTTTTAATTGTAAAGACCTGCGAGCGATTTGGTCAAAAGACGCTTTCTTTACATCTTTTGCGGAAATTTCCATATCTGCTATATCTAACAGTATGTAAGGTTCTTCATATTCACCTATGATTGACGGTATGCTAGGATAAATACTATGTTTTATATAGTTTTCTAAATATTCTTCAAGTTGTTTTCTTTTCATAATTTTTAGATAAGGTATTGAAAGTATATATAAGCTATGATGTACATTAATTATTTTAGTTAATAGGCTTCGTGTTATTCTATATAGTTCGCTTACTTTATCATAGATTGAAGGCTCATGAATCAGGGCATAGCTTTTCAGCTTTATTAAGTGATCTACTGTTTTCTCTAACAATCGTAGATAATACAAAAGTAATGTATTATTAGTTTTCAATTCTCTATTGCAATTCATGAGTTCTAATAAATTATTTTCTATCTCTTTAACGGTATTTTTATCGGCATTGCTACCTTTCAATTCCTCAATGATTTCTCTTATAACTTCTTTATTACTGTCATCACGTAACGCATCCGGTATGCTCATTATTGAATCTTGTAAATATGAACAGGCATTTTTCTCTATATTTCTCATGATACGTTTAATGATCTGCATTTGAGCATTGAACATATCATGTATTTCCTCTAATTTTCCAATAATATCAAGTGCACCTTCTGTGCTATAACCTGCAATTAAAAGTATTGGTTTAAACGTGTTTTCGAAATCTATTCTCCTATCACTTGCTACTATCGGTGATAATTGCCTAATGATTGAAAGTCTATCTTTCCTGGGGTCACTAAGAGGGGGTATGAAGAGATTATATACATAGTCTATAGCATTTTCTTCAACAAGCAAGTAAACATCTTGACCTGTATTTCTCAGCACCAATAAACCTAGTGAGACGAAGAGCGATTTTTTATCTCTTCCTCCTCTTCCAAACCGTTGTTGTAGTTCTGCGGTCGTTGTAGTAGCACCGTATTGAACAATAATGGTTAAGTTAGGCATATCAACTCCTACTTCAAGAGTAGAAGTAGAAGTAACTGTAAGGACATCGCCACTTTTTATTTTCTCCTCTACTAAAGCTCTAGTAGCTTTGTTTAAGTCAGCATGATGCCATATGTAGTATAATGAGCCAACTTCTCCTTTAGAATATGCTTTCAAAATATTCTCTAAGGCACTCTTGAAGGTGCCCTGAATTATTAAATCGTTTAACTTTTCAGCATAATTATTAATATCGTTGCATAGATTACTAATATCTTCAAAGTGCTTTTTCAAGAAATTACTAAGGTCTAAAGTATCTAATTTCAGCCCTCTGAGTAACGCATATGGATAATACAAATGAACATGCTGGTAATCACGAAAGTACGATGACCAAAGAATAAGTAGGATTTCCTTGTTCATATAAGATAAGAGCGCTTTTGTAATTTGATCTTGTGCTTCAACTCTTCTTCTCTTAAAACTAATATGTGCAGGATATAATGGTGTTAGTAACACTCTATCTGCGTGATCCTTAGCATCTAATATTTGTCGCTGAGTTAGCCATTTTATTACAGTACTTATGGTGTCTTTATTATCTATAAATATTATGGCAGATGGATTAAAGTACTCAGCAATTACTGAATGCTGCTTAAGTATTCTTTTTCTTTCTTTTTTTCTTAGCCCTAGAGACCAGTGTATTATTGTTAACCAAGTTTCTAATAGCGATGTATGTGAGCTTTTCAGGGGAACGGGAAAAACTATAGAAGGTGCTGTGATTCTCCATGACGTTTGAAATTTAAAATGTTTTCTCCTATTTTGTTCAGTGCCATTTTCTCTACATATTAGTGATGTCCAATAGTCCAAGTATATTATATTATGTTGGTTTTCATATTTGCCATAGAATTTATCTCCAAGAATTACTTTAGTAAATTCTCTTAATTCCTCCGGTATTACGCTCTGCTCTTCAATGTTTGCACATAGTGGTATCAAAAGTACTCCTAAAATATTGTTAGTACGTATAGCTTGAGTTTCACCCGATGAGCTTGCGAGTTTAAAGAACTCCCTATTGGACATCGTAGCACTAGATAGCACGATATCAAAGTCTAAATCATTCAATAATTTTTCAATATTACTATAATTGTTTAAACTTACTCCCTCTCTTAATGCAAGCGCTTCAAGTTTTTTAAATAACAATTTAGTTATCGTTATGCTAGCTAATGGTAGGAAATTAAAGTCAGTATATATATGAGCCTCATCTATTACTAGGAGCGTTGCATGAGTTATTATACTCTCCCATATGGAGTTACCAACTCCGGAAATTAAATTGTTTAATATTCTAGTAAGCATATGCATATTAGTTATTACAATATCGGTTTCGTTAAGAATATTAGCATTTCTTAAGCTATACTCTTTAACATCAAAAATCCAATTTATAGTCTCCCTTCTGTCTTCGGCTATACGAAGATAAACATTATAGTTGTTATTTATTATTTCATGATACAGGGGAAAATCTTTAATTTTAATTCCTCTAAGAGAGATAGGCTTTCCCTTTTCCTTTAACGAATCATCATCTCTTATGAATACTTTTAAGGTATACACGTAGTCTACTTTACTATTAAACTCATGTAGTATCCTTATTAATCTAGCTAGTTGGTCTCTTGCAAGACTTTTCCTAGGATATATAATTAATACCTTTTCGTCTTTACCATATAATTTAGCTTTAAGGAGCTTAGCGAGCATATATATTGTAAAAATTATTGTTTTTCCACTCCCCGTAGGTGCAGCTAGCAAAATTAGTACGTTATTTCTTATTGCTTTCTTAAATGCAAGTTTAAGCATCTTATATTGATAATTACTTAGTATATTATATCCACTGTTTTTCAAGGCGCTGATCAATGCCCTAGTTAGCTTCTTAGCTTTCTCTCTTGTTTCGTAATCGTGTATTTTGCTAAGTTCAAAATATTCCTCTAAAACATTTACTAATGAATCTATTCTCACATAATTTATAGTAGCATTTTCTGTTCTTGGAATGGTTTCATGTTCAAAAAGTACTCTTGGCTCCTGTATAAAGGGTAAGACTATACTCTCATAATTAGCTTTATTTAAAGGTAATGATCCCGTATGTGATGCAAGTCTTATAAATTCACCATGAGCTGTTTTAAAACCGTAAAGAATATTCTTATTGTTTCCACTTACAACACCATATCTAGTATTAAGTTTATTTAATATCTTGACTAGATCTTTAAGGGTAATTATTGGTTCAAGGTTCTTAATTGCTTCTTTGATACTTACGAAACACTTTAGGCTTGATAATCTGTGTGCGCTTATATTAATTTCATTAGGGAGATCCTCGACATTACTCAATAAATATTCATCGGGCCATATATTATCCTCCTTTATATGTTTCCCGTTTTCAGGAAACAAGTTTATATAAAGTAACCCCCTTTGTTCAAATAAATCAATTACATGTATTATAGCGTCCTTTACATTATTAAACCCAAGCTCCCTAGCAAATCTAACAAGTGCTTCTTTGGAGCATTTATCATTAGCTTTTATAATATCTTTAGGATAAATAGTAATATTTGGTCCGGGAGCTATTGATCCACATTTTGATTTAATTATTCCTAATATTATTGAGAATACTGTAATTAGGGGGGACATTACACGGGATGTATTAGTATATTTTTCAAACTCGTTTAAGTAATATATAAATTTGGATTTTCCAGGTCTATGTACTACAAATGCTGGATAGTTACCGCGCATTATTGATAAATCATTAATCAATAATTCATGATAAATGTCTATAAGCAGTTTATCATTAATCTTACCCATTTTAGCTAACACCTATAGCATATGGACATTTATTATTTGAACAAAATCTACACCAAGAACCTATTATAACATATCTTTTAAGGGATTCTATATGTTCTCCACTTACACCTACGTAACGATATAATAATTTTGTGAAATCTGCGGAGTCTTCGCTTAGATTTATTAGGATTACATTATGATTGTTGTTAATGTAGGCTAAACTAGCATTGATTGCTAGATGTCTATTTAATCCCATCAATGTGCCATTTAAGCAATGGATTTTAGAGATCCCTATATTCTTTACGAGATCTTCGAGAATAGTCCTATATAATGATGCTTGAAGTACATCAGCAAGATTTAACTTATCTAATGTATATGACTTAACTTCAATAATTCTTAATTCGTTAGAACTATCATTATAACAAAGCAGATCAACGCTTCCTTTTAACTTCAGGAACACAAAGCACTCTTTATAACAGATATATCCTTTACTTTCAAGAATTTTTTTTTAGCTATCTCAACTGTTCTAGCATGCTTTTTGCTTACCCTTTTCCATTTATGGTGCTTAACGGGTTTGTAGTGAGGACAAAGAGATCCTGATAGAAGCCATGCGGTCTTCTTAACACCTAACGGCAAAGTATGCACCGTCTTTGCGAATTAATATGTTCTCATATTTCCAAAGTATTAAGAGTTATTATTTTAATAATATCATATTTACTTATGTTTGAAAACGGGTTAAATAAATCAAATTCTATGGCTAGCTTATTTAAATAGTATAGCTGAGATACGTAGTCCTTTGCATCTTGTTTCACTTCACCTAATCTTAGAATACCTCTTCGCTTAAAGTATTGTGATGCGATATTTGTCATATTCTCAATGCTATTATTTATTTCTTCTTCCATAATTTTCATGCTGGGTAAAGTTTCTAAGTAGCCTGCTGAGAAGCCTTTCTCTATAATTTTTGCTAATTCTTTCAGAACATAGAAGTAACTTTTAGCTATTATATCATAGCCCTGTAGAACAGTCTCATCATAATATCTATACATCATTGCATCAATTATCTCTGATGTGATTCTACCTAAGTATGTGGGTTCTACGGGTTTTCTTGTTACGAACCCTTTTGCCTCCTTTATACCTCGACTTAACTGTGGTAAGGGCCAGTGCAACTTTAGTAGTAATACTTGTTGTAGAAATGCCTTTGCAGTAGGCTGGAACTTGCTTGTTATGAATACACGTAGTTTCTCCCATTCGTCTTCGCTTAGCTTCAATATTTGCTCTAAATCTACTTCATGTTTTAGCTTCTTGAAATATCTATATAAGTCTTTAATTGTTTCATTTAAGTGAAATAAGTAGTCATGTTGGAACTGAGTAGCTGCTAGATCTGAAATTCCTCTTAATACGTCACAATAACCTTTAAGAGAAACCAATCCTAAGTTTCCTCCTAATTTACTTGCCAATATTGTTGGTTTATCTTTGTAAGTAAACGTTAAACCTATACATGCTTCTATGGATGCGTCAAGTATAAGTCTAATTAAGTCATAGGGGTCATTCTTATCTATTTTTAAGTTGGCATTAGAAGCCCAGTTAATCAGCTTGTTAAATTGTTTGCAATTTGCTTCTTTGCTACATAGATTAATCTGGTCTAGCACATAAATATAGGGTAATAAGTCCTCTACTCTAGCCATTGGGGCATAATATCCTTTAATAAATAATTCTATAAGCATATTTAATGTTTGGGTAATGTATTGTGTTTTTTTACTCCTAGGTATATTAGCTTTTTTAGCAAAGGTTTTATTAAAGAAATCATATAACGCGTTAGCTGCTAGATCTACCCTATCTTTAAGGAACAATGTTCTCACCTCACTATATTTTAACCTTAAATGAAATAGTTTTTAAGCTCACTTATTAGATCCTCTTTTCGATGAGCAAGATAATTGTCAAGAGAGTAGTCTGACGGCTTAGCATTACTGCCTATGTAGTACAATGTTATGGGCACGTCTTCATCTAGACTATGGATTAAAACTCTATAGTTTACGTTAAATGAAAACCTCTTTAACATCTTATTTTTCTTAAGTTCATCCTGTAATTTATGTAAAGCCAGTTCGGTAGCCTGTTGAAGAGGTGTCAGTAATATTTCAGGGATTTTAAGTATAACGACGGTTATTTTTACATTTATTGTATTTATATTTTTACCAATACTTGCCGTTATTCCTTCAATATATTTATTAATATTACTTACATGTTTCTTTAAAAGAGTATTACATAAAGAGGATATTGTTGACTTGGCAGGGATTTTCTTAAACCTAACTATTATTGCGTTAATAACTATGTCCAACGATCCTCCTTTTACCCTGTGTTTTCTGAACATCCATGAACCTGGATAGGTAATGTTTTTACCGCTTACCTTAAGCAACTCTTTATCGCGTATCTCTCTTGAAATGCTTCGTAATAATTCGTAAGAAGCGTTCGCTAATGTTTCATAATCTATTTTGCTTATCTCGTCTTTTCTAAAGTAAAATCTTAATATTTCATTTACTTTAACATATTCGTTTATTATAGGATGAATTATTTCATTCAAAATACGTGAACTATATATCTTATTCCTTAAAGCTCTAGTTGCTATCTCTACAACAATATTTCTAACCAGTGGAAATGCTATACGCGGAGGTATATTGCTTAACCCAATTAGATTATTTTCTAAGGCTTTCCTAAACCTATTAAGCCCCATGGTGTCAATAGTGTTCTCTAGTATTTTTTCTGAAAATTTACTGGAAAGCCTATGTAATGCTTCTTCTATGTACTTAACGTATACTTCAGGTTCATAGGTTCTAATTTCTCTCTTTACTAATATTCCAGCTATTGCAGAAGGGCTGCCTGCATAACCATGTTGAATTTGTTCTTCAAATCTTTTTCTTTCATCTTCAGTAAACAAGGCTTTTTGAAGTAGAAGAACAAGTCTTAATTTCTTTTTACCTCTATCGTAAAGTTTTCTCATTAAATTACCTAGCTCATATAAGAAATCAGAAAGCCTAGCTTGCGGTGCTATAAGGGTGATAGTACTTTCGAATTCATCGAAAATTATTGTAATAGGTTTTCTTGTAAATGCCATGATTTCCGAAATAGCATAGTCTACTTTATCTACGTCATCCATCACTTTAGTTAAGGCGATATTTTCGATAGTTTTCTTTAAATTTAGATATGGTGGTATTGTTAATGTCGAAAATATATGTCTACACTTTGGGGTCTCTATGAGTTTCTCTATAGCTAAAGCGCTCTGTAAAGTAGCTAATATAAGCGCTACTGGTATGCTGCTTGGTATTTTATTAACTAGCGTTTTAAATTGATAACATTCACTTAGCATCTCTCTTAAGTTAATTAATATTGCGTCCCATATTCCCTTAAGCTCTCCTGCTCTAGCCTCATGATAGAATTTAAGACCTACACCGTATGTTTTACCATAGCCATAATAAGCATAATATATATGAAAGAGCTTGTCCTCATGAACTTTAACTGATCTATAATAAGGATTATCAGCTAATAATGGTTTCTCAGGAGGATTAAGATTCATAGCGAATTCTTCTAATGTTCTTAAATATTGATTAATTTTAGATGCCGTTACATCACTACTCATTACTTTAACCCTAAATTATCCAACAAGCATAATGTAGCTATCAATAATAATTAGTGTAAATAAGTATAGTTAAATTTTCATGAAAAGTTGCTGTATCAAGCATTTAATCTAAGGCATTTAATGAAATAACATATCATTTAAACAGAATACGACGCTAACAACATTATTAAGGTAAAAAACACTCTACAAAAAACCGATCATGCTTAAAGCTTTAGTTAATAGTTTTCCTCTATATGTATCTGTTCGTTACGTATATGCATTCATTGTTCCTGCAGTAGGCTTTTATTTCCATAGCGTATACTTCTGTGCTAATAATTTCATTGGCAGCATCCACTACTTTTTTAAAAGCCTCCGACAACTTATCAACTACAACAACGGCTACAACATTACCTATCCTAACACGCCTAACACCAAATGCTTCCCTAATACTCCTCCTCAACTCCTCAGCACGCTTAGACCTAGACTCCCTAAGCCTAGACTCAAACTCGATAACCTCATCATCAATAAGCTCCAACTGCTCCTCCAAACTCCAAAACAAGCTCTCCCTATTCTCAACCGCACTACCCTTACTGTACCAGTCAAAAAACGGAACATAAACATCAAACCCTCCCTTCTCCCTAACAACAATAACAAACTCAGCAACCCTATCACCCAAAACAACATCCCTCAAAACACAAAAGGAAACCTAAACAAAACATCCCTAACCTCATCCAAAGACAAAACCTTCTCCTCGTAAAAACCAAGCTCACCATCCACTATACTAAATATTTTAAAGAATGAATCATCCATAAACTATCCACCAAAATAAACTATTGAAGCAAGGGTAATAATTATTATAGCAAAATCTTAAGCTAAACACCTGATTTTTCGGTTTACGATTCCCTTTAAAACGCTCTGTATTCTATGGGGTCCAGTGTGCTTACATACAGAATAGATGTTCTAGCAGACGGTAAAAAGCTAGGCTCATTCACATACAGAGCTAACGTAGGCATAGACGAACTCGTTGATAACATTAGAAAAATACCGAGAACAGCAATAACAATAATTGCCGAAAAACAAGCAGGCACGCTATCACCTCCCATAAGGCTACGGCATGGTTTCGGACTACTTCGCGGAACTTATGCATGAAATGCGTAAAGACACCTACGCAAACAAAACCCGTTTCGTGGAATTCTCGGAGAACCCCACGATAAGAGACGAGAGGGCCGTCATGAAGATAACTAGCGGCTTAATAAAACTCCTATTTCCTAATGGTGAATGGGATAACGAGGAGTTTAAAGTAATAATAGACTTAGCATTGGAGTACAGGCAGAGAGTTAGAGAGAGGCTACACATACTATCTTCCGGCGAGTACCCTAAGGAAAAGCTCACTTATAGGGACCGAAAGAGAGGTTAGGCTCCATAGGAACTAATATTATAGGGGTTAAAATGATGCTAAGCGAGACCTGGGAATTCGATGACATCCCTCGTTATATTTTAAGCGACGATGCCAGGCTGCGGAAAATTGCTGTAAGTATGTTAAAGCAAGAGCTGGATGCTGGAGCCAGAAGACCTTGGAGCGCAATAGAGCCATTTATTGTTGCATTATATCATTCGGTGTTCGTACTTGAAGATTACGAGGCGAGTAGACTGCTTCTTGAGTATATAAGTAAAGTGTACAATAGATATAAGCATTATCTATCTAGAGAGGCACAGGAGATCATAGAAATAGTTTCCGAAGCTGTGAAAGCAAAACTTGGACAAACCATTAAGGAGTACGCTCTGCAAACAATAAGAAATATCGCTACAAGTACAATTTTATCTAATCTCGTCAAAACCATAGCAATTACGGAGCTTACTGGTGAATACAGTCCTGAAATTAATAGAATATTAATTAAGATAAGCGATCATCACGGAGAAAAAGCGTCATACTTCAGAGAATTATTAAGTGAACCTGATGCCAGAGAAATAGTCCAACACTATCTGGTTGAACTAGACCAAGACAAGGTATTAATATCTGAAGGTCTAGGAGGCCTTCCATCTTTCTTCCAATATTTTGTACAGAGAGCAAAACAGTTACAGGAGGAATTTGAGATAAGAAAGAAAATAGTTAGCTTAATAGAACATGAGTATGAGAATTTAACTCAGGAATATAATGCATACTATGATAGTTTACTAAATAAGATAAGAAATATACTAACCGCTACTCTAGTGTTAGGAAGTATAACTAGTATATTTTTGGGCCTATTATACAATATTATTCTGAGCTACATTGGAGGGACTATACTCATAGCTTTCTTTGTCGCTAGTACCATAAGGCAACTAGCTGATATTGTAAGACCCTATGTTGGGGGTATTGCTTCTCTAATGGCATCTTTAACTATAAGACTTACTCCATCAGGCAGGAGTCTACGGAAGAAAATAAAACACAAGAAGATAGCCCTAAACGAGTTAAAATCAAAAATAAGAAAGCTCAGATGAACCACAACACCTTTTTTAATTTGTCAGGAATTAGTGAATTTATATCTATATTCTCCTCTTCTTCATAATACCGATAAGACAATCTTGCCGTAACATATGCCAGTAATTTGGAGTATTTTGTTGACATGGGTAACTTTGATACTGGATTATTAATAGATGTGTAGTTCATTCTAGCCATATAGAAAACTGATTTGATTAGTTCTACATCATCGAGTTTATATTCTATTCCGTTGAGTCTTTTAATACTAACTATAAGCGGGGAAGGAGAGCCTTGAGCATTTGGTTTCTGAATTATCCCTCCCATAGTAGATTGAACAAGAGTGCAACCTGTAGTGTTAAGCATAAATAGGTCATCCTTTAATCTAATTACTGTACCTACATTAGTCAAATAAGTAGGCTTGCCATCGGTATCGAGGCAGAGATTTTCCTCATCGTATGTTCTATACATTGATTCTTGTATTTTGACGATATATGGAATTACTTTAATGTTTTGAATATACTCTAGTTCTATGGCAGCTTTCTTAAGGTATTCTTCTTCCCATACGCTTACATTTTTCCCTGAATAATGAATTATTATGTGTATTTTCTTTGGTTTTGGAACAGCATATGTTCTTAAAACGTCGTCAACTGCATCTTGTATAAGTTTTCTTAGCATATCTGCTAGCTTACCTCTACTGTAGGGTTGCGGACTCCATTTCATTAAGCGCCATCTCCCGTCGGCTTCAAAGGCTAGCGCAAATCCAACATATCTGCGCTCTCGATTCGGAAGATGTATCTTTGATAATCCTAAACCTATAATTACAACAGCCTCATCCTTTGGTAGGTCTAAGCGATTATAAAGTATGAAAGGAACCCCTCCCATCTTCACGAAGATTTGTAGTGCTAATGGGAATATAGACCACTTGAACCGCATAGTATCTGAAAAGGTTTCGTAAGTTATCACTTGAGTAGGAATTCCATTAATGCTAAATACGTACTTTACTTCGGTGTAAAGAGATTCATAGAGACCCTTAGGTACTTTATTCATGAGCAATACAGGGAAGCATTCATCAATATTAGAGCATTCTCTTGAGAACTCATTATAGTATTTCTTAGCAGTCATCTTGTAGCTGTATAAATCATATCTATCTATTTCTTGGAGCCTGAAATCTATATCTATTCCAAAGATGTCGGCGAATCCTCCAGGGAAGTATCTACCATAACCATTGCTGAGTGCTTCCTTAACCTTACTAGCAATAGCTTCGAACTCGGCATTTTTAGGGTGTAATATGATTATATTTTTGCGATGCAAAGGTGGCATTTCGTAGGGTCCATAGTTTACTAGCCCAAAATATGGTGTGATAGCTGGGTTGTCGCCTCGGAAAAGGAGGCTTGGCATTTCCAGTCGATGTCCAGGTAAAAATAGTATGTTCTCTATACCTTCATCACTCATCACTCTTCACCTATAATAACAATTTTCTGAGGAACAGCCTTTAGGTGATAGTTCACATTGCTTAAAATTATAGGAAATACTTTCTTTTCTATTAACAACTTATTTATTAATCTGACTGTATTTTCTATTTTCTTTTTAGGTCTTTGTCTACCTAAGACCATCCTTATCTTATCAATTGCTCCTAGATTCTCACCTAGAACTATTTCTATAAAATCTCTAGTAAACTTCGGATGGGGATTCAAGAATATTTTAGTTATTGGTAGAGTTTGCTCTGTATCGTCTATAGTTACTCTAGCCTCTTTTTCATTTAGATGCTTTAAGAGACAGTCATGATAATGGTCATTTATAACGCATCTATAGAAATGATTTTTGAGGATGTCTTCTATTCTATCTAAGCTAAGGCCTTTTTGAAGTAGTACTTCGATTATTTTAGCTAATGAGAGGTTGCTAAATCTCCTAACTTTTACATCTGCAAGCAGAAATAGTGCGTTCTTTCCTTCTAATGGTATATGTTCAACTCTTAATGTTAAGCATTCTCTTATCGTAAAGAGCTTCCATGGCTCTGACTGCTTAATTGCGTGATTTTCACACAATGTAATTTGACTGTACTCTGACCACTTCCTTGGCAAGAAGACCTCGTCTTCACTTGCTAGTTCCTCAATTCTTCTTTTCATGTATTTGAGTATAATGTATTTCATTACATAAGAGCTTGAATCGATGCTTAGAGTCTGATATTGAAAACCTTCAGGTACTTCGTTATTGCATACAAAGTAAACGCCTGACTTAAGTCCTAGATAATCCCCATACTGGGGGCCAGATATGCACCCATACTCATCGAGCTTATGCACATAGTCATTGATAAGCGATCTCTCTTCCGATGGAATATAATTAATATCAATCCTATCTTTACTAGGAATTAACTTAAATAAATTCACAGTAATGCCACTAATCATTGAGTCACTCATAAGTAACTCTCCCATATATTAATAAGACCAAAGCTACCTTGTAAATCTTTACTAAGTGTTGAGAAAAATCGTGAGTTCTAATATATTCCAGCTGGACAGTTAAAGTAAGTTTTTCCGTTGGGTTTGTGGATGTGCTCGTGGGGGTAGGCTGGTTTGATTTCTTTTCTCTTTATTGATTTGTTTGTTAAGTTTACTATGTACTTGATTTTCTTCATACTGTTGTTTCATACTCTTGCGTATTTGTTTATTCTTAACTAAAAAAGTACGAGCATTACTTCGATATTTCACTGCCCGGCTTAGGTATCGGAGACTGGTGTAAGGGTTCCCATATTATTTATGCATTTACCTTTCTTGATAATCAATAGTGGATCTTGTTTCCATATTATGATCCCCCTGAAACACTATTTATATGTCTCTGGCCTCAGAAATGCTCAGATACGATAACTATTATGATATCCTAAGATATGTTATCTCCATAGCTAAAGACAAGGGCGCTAAAAGAATTGTGATATTAAGAGATGGTGTCCCGAAAGCACCGCAGGAACTGTATGATTGCTTAAGAGCCTTCAACAAGGTTAAGAAGGAGCTAAACTACAATGCTAAGCTGGACTACATATCAGTAATTAAGAGAAGCTCCGTAAGAATCTTCGGCAGTAACAGAGACACCAAAGTAAATCCAATCCAAGGAACATACATGTACCTATGCAAGCTCAAACACTTCAACTACTACGTACACGAAGCTATCATAGTAGCTTCAAAACCCGAAAGCGAAGGCAAAGAAGGCACAACAAAACCCATAATACTAAGAATGTATGAACTCGAAAACACATACACAATAAACGATGTAAAGAAAATCGCCGAAGAATACCTCGCACTAACCCGACTCAACTTCTGGAACCTTAAAACAGGAGCATCAAAAATAGCACTACCGGTCAAAGTGGCGGATCAGCTAGCATATCTAATGTCCCTAGGAGTTCCAGTAAAAGTTTAAGCATTGTCACAACTTTTTAGAATACTATTGCTAATGATAGTAAATTTCGCATATCTTAATTATATTAACCATAAAGATGCCCTAACAAATCCTTATGATTTATTGTGGACAACAGAGCGTACTATAAATTCTGCTGCTATAATTTGTTTGAAGTTTTATGCAGTGCTTATATAAGTTATGGATCATATAGTTGTGGTTAGGTGTTGCTCGATGTCTGCTGATGTTAGGGAGGTTATTGAGAGGGAACGTGTTCCTTATCGTGATAAGGAGAAGCTGTTCATGGTTTTGGGTCTCTTGCTTAGCGGAAGAATTTCTATGGGGAAGGCGGCCGAGCTTCTAGGTTTAAGGGTTTAATGAATTCTGGCCTCTCATGATGCAGCTCGGAATAAAATATAGTGTTCTTGATGAAGAAGAGGTTGAGGAAGAGCTTGATGCGTACAGAGGAGTCTTTAAAGGTAGTGTTTAATACTTCGCCGATAATTGTTCTTTCAAAACTAGGCCTACTTAAGGACGCCATAGACTTATTCGGTGAGGTAGAGGTTTCAAGCGGTGTAATAGAGGAGTTATCGAGGAAAAAGAATAGGGTTTATCAAGAACTTATGGAGGCTATAAGCGAAGGTAAAGTACGGCTTGAAGATATTAGAAAGAGGCTTCCACGGTTAGGTCTTGGGGAATCTTCAACAATATTTCTAGCTTTAATCAAGAACGAAACTGCTATAATTAGACGATAGAAGAGCTAGAAGTTTAGCTATATTAGATCCTATAATAGCTCCTATTACAGAGAATATTTCAGGTAATGAACCATATTTGAAATTAACAAGCTCCTTTTTAGAATATACTATCGTCGCTGAGAGTGATGCTGAAATTATTGAGAATAAGCTTAAAGCAATAGCGGATTTCACATCTAAGCCGTTGCAGGTTTTATATAAAAGCATATTATCTTATATGTTTCTCCTTGTTGCGTTATGCTTATATTATTGCTGGAAAGATATTGTATGCTGGATGTGCCGTCGCCTGGGGTCGGCGGTGAACGCCCCCGCAATGACGAATGAAACCTGACCGACGGCGGGGGAAAAGGATGAACCGATGACCAAAAACATACACAAACATATAAAGAGGCGAACCCTACCAGAAGTACTAAGAAAGGTACCGTTAAGCTTCCTCCACCAATACCTAGAGCAGCTGTAATTACACTTACACATGCCGCTACAATGAATAGTAAAAACGTTGCTACTATCATTACACGACATTTCTTAGCAAGCTACAAGTCTTAATTATATTTAGTTTTAACGATTTGCGCGGCAATGATTTTTCCAAATCAATGCACTCTACCTAATAATGAGTCATAGCATACAATACTTGCGTAATTAAATTTAATTGCATTTCCCACATACTATCCTTGTAAACATCTGTCGCAGTCTCTTTCACATGTGGAGCGTCTGGGTATAGGCTTCATATTTATCGTTAAATTTATTTTACTCCCCATGGAAAAACTATTTTGAATACGATTAGGCTGGTGAAATGTTTTGTTAAGGAAATCTATTTCTAAAGTAGCTGCTTTAGCAATCGTAGCAATAGTTGTTGTTATTGTTGTAGTTGCTGCTGCGCTATTTACCATAGGACCCGCTCCTCCACCTTCTCCAACACCAGCTAAGAAGTATAAGGTTGCAATACTTTTCGACGTTGGAGGTAGAGGAGATTTATCCTTCAACGACATGGCCTGGCTTGGTGCTGAAAGGGCAAGTAAAGAACTCGGTGTCGAAGTTAGCTACTTGACTCCGAAGTCTCTGCAAGACATGATACCATTGCTTGAAAGCTTAAGTGAAAGCGGCGAATACGACTTACTAGTTCTAATAGGATTCTTATGGACGGGGCCTCTAAACCAAACTGCTGATAAGTACCCTCAGCAGAAGTTTGCATTAATAGATGCAACAACAGGCGTTGTTAGAGATAATGAAGTTGATATCCTATTCCGTGAGCAAGAATGCGCATCGCTTGTAGGAATTATTGCCGCAGGTATGGCTTACGAGCTAGGAGGAAACACCATAGGTGCTGTTGCCGGAATGGATATACCGCCTCTATGGAAGTTTCACATAGGCTACTTATTTGGAGCAAAATACTTTGAACTGAAAACAGGAAAGAAAGTTAACTTCCTATGGCAATATACTGGAACATTTACGGACACGCAAGCAGGATACACTACTGGTATGCAGCTCCTACAGCAGGGAGCAAAAGTACTCTATGGATTAGCAGGGCTAACCCATGTAGGTATGTTTAATGCTGTTATTGACTGGAACAAGGAAGGTAAAGGGAAAGCTTTCGCAATAGGTCAGGATGCAAGCCAGGAATGGTATGCTCCAGAATACATACCGCTAAGTGGAGCTAAAAGAGTAGATGTCGCAGTCTATACTGCAATAGAAATGGTGGTTAAAGGTACATGGAAAGGAGGAATAATAACCTTAGGACTTAAGGAGGGAGGTGTAGGAATATGGGATCTTGATGGTGTAAAGTGGTTTGCAGAATTAGCTAAGGAAACAGGGCAGCTTAAAGACATGACACCTGACGATGTATACAATACTGTGAAGTCTTTGAGAGAACAGTACATTAAGGATTACGTATGGGACTTAGTTAACGAGTTAGCGGAAAAGATGAAGAAAAGAGAAATAGTGTTCAAAACACCTATGACCCATGAAGAATACGACGCTATAATCAGCGAATTATTGAAAGGGAATCTTAATGCAGCTTTAGAGAAAGGCTCTGTAACGTGAACTTAAAATAAAATAACATAATAAATTTTATTTTCTTCAACTCTTTTAATACTAGCATAATAGTACAGTTAACACCAAGGGGTCAAACTAATTGTCTGAAGAGAAGAGAAAAGCTGTTGAAATGCTTAACATATCTAAAATATACCCCGACGGAGTTGTTGCTTTAAGAGATGTTAATTTAACAGTTTATGAAGGGGAAATCCATGGTCTTCTCGGAGAGAATGGTGCTGGGAAAACAACACTAATGAGGATTCTATATGGTGAAATAAAACCTACTAAGGGGGAGATAAGGCTTTTTGGAAGAAAAGTGAGTTTTCATGGACCATGGGATGCTATAAGACATGGTATAGGTATGGTGTACCAACACTTTACACTTGTTCCTACGTTTACTGTTCTAGAAAATTTACATTTATCCTTTACATCTGTAGAGAAGAAAATTTCTGAAAACATGATACGTAGGAAAGCTGAAAAACTTATGAAGGAAATAGGTTTTGAAGTACCCTTAGATGTTATTGTTGAGGATCTGCCTATAGGTGTTCAGCAGAGAGCTGAGATTTTGAAAATACTCTTAAGGAAGGCTAAAATACTTATACTTGATGAGCCAACCTCTGTTCTTACGCCTATAGAAACTAGGGAGCTCTTTAAGACCCTAAAGAAGCTTAAGGAGAAGGGTATAACAATAATTTTTATTACGCATAAGCTTAGGGAAGTAAAGGAAATTACTGATAGGGTAACTGTGCTTAGGAAAGGTCGTTTAGTAGGTACTGTTGAAACGGCAAAAGTTAGTGAAGTTGACTTAGCGCGTATGATGGTTGGTAGAGAAGTATTTTTGAAAATAAGTAAGAAACCAGCTAAAGTAGGTAGAAAAGTTCTTGAAGCAGTTAATTTGTGGGTTAAAGACGATAGGGGGTTAGATGCAGTCCGCGGAGTAAGTCTTGACCTTTACGAAGGGGAAATTTTAGGTATAGCAGGTGTTCAAGGTAATGGGCAGAAAGAGCTTATAGAAGCTATTGCAGGAATAAGACCTGTTATTAAAGGAAGGATCATAGTTGATAATGTTGATGTAACTAACAGGCCTACTGTTGAGAGATATAGGCTTGGTCTTGCGTATGTTCCAGATTCTAGACTCGTAGGTTTAGTTTTCGATATGAGTCTAGTAGAAAACACAATACTAACTAATCTTCATAAGGTTCTAACTAAAACAAAAAGGATACTGTGGGATAAGGCTTCTGAAATAGCTGTAAAGGTTGTTAAAGAACTTGATGTAATAGCTCCCTCACTTAGCGCACCTGTAAAATATCTAAGTGGGGGTAATCAGCAAAAAGTTATGGTAGGTAGGGAAATTGTACGTGAACCCAAAATATTCATCGTCGCCGAGCCAACACACGGTTTAGACGTTGGCGCAACGGAGTTCATAAGGAAAACACTTATTTCACTAAGAGACAAAGGTAAAGCCGTATTGCTTGTCTCTACTGATTTAGACGAGATAATGCAGTTAAGCGATAGAATAGCTGTAATGTATGAGGGAAAAATAGTTGCCATAGGTAAAGCAGAAGAGTTCTCTATTGAAAGACTTGGTCTACTTATGGGAGGTGTTAAAGCTTAATGGGTTCAGTTCAATTTCTCATGAAACTTAGGGAAAGAATTAGAGCAAGATATGAGGAATACCTTGTAATAGTTATAGAAACTCTCGCATCAGCCATTATAGGCTTCTCTATTGGTGCTCTTGTACTATACATTTTAGGCTTTAACCCTGCCAAAATATACCTTATCCTGTTCTCCAAAGGGCTAAGTAACCCTGATTATCTCTTAAGCAAATCAACTCCGATAATGCTAACAGGATTAGCTTTCGCTATCCCCATGTTAGCTGGAGTATTTAATATTGGGGGAGAAGGCCAACTGTACATCGGTGCTTTAATTTCACTTATAGTTGTTACGTCCACGCATAATTCTGCTTTAGGAATATTAGCTGGCATGGTTGCTGGAGCTGCTTTAGGCACGTTTAAGGCGGTTCTAAAAGTTTATCGCGGCGTTAATGAGGTAATTGCTGCTATTATGCTTAACTGGGTAATGTATTTTCTAACACTTTATTTACTAACAGAGAAACTGTACAACCCCCAAATACCTCATGAATCAATACCTGTTCCTGAAGATGCAAGACTAGGTAAAATACCTACTCCTATAGGTGATATTCGATTAATATTCTTTATCGCAGTAATTGCCTCCTTAGTAATATACTATATCCTCTATTATACGAATATAGGTTATATGCTTAGAGTAGCAGGCTTATCCCCTAAAACAGCAAAGTATGCCGGGTTTAACCCTAACCTTGCCATAATATACTCTATGGCTCTTGGAGGAGCTATGGCTGGTTTAGGGGGTTCTCTTTTATTAATAGGCTACGTTTACTCAATAGATACGACTATGTCTACACTTTACGGGCTAGGGTTTATGGGGATAGGTGTTGCATTACTTGGTAGGAATAATCCTATTGGCATAATTTTTTCGGCAATATTTTTCTCAATGCTTATCATAGGTGGTGAAATGATAGAACTTCTTGCAGGAGCTCCTCCGGAATTGGCTGATGCGCTAACCGGGGTCATAGTTATTGCGCTTGCTCTCCCTTACACATATCGCATGTTAATTAGCTATATGAGAATTAGGAGGATGATGAAGAAATGATAGATGACATTATAAGTTTGACATCCAGCACACTAATATACATGGTTCCCCTCGTACTAGCTGGAGTAGGAGAAATTATTACTGAAAGATCAGGGGTAGTAAATATAGGATTAGAGGGAATCTTCGTCCTCTCATCCTTCACTGCAACCATAGTAACGTTTGCTACGGGTAACCCGTACTTAGGCTTATTCTCCGGAACTATAGTAGGTTTATTGGCGGGCGTCCTTCATGGGATTGTAAGCGTGTATTTGAGGGGAAATCAAATAATAGCTGGTGTAGGTTTTAACACATTAGCTTATGGAATAAGCATTATGGGATTAGTTACAATATGGAAGCAGCATGGCGCTTCACCTTCAGTAAGTAAAATACCAATGATATCTTTGAAAATAAGGGAAGGATTAACATTTACTATATCACCTCTATCCATAGCAGCTATACTTATAGCTATAGGTACATGGTACTGGTTATTTAAGACGACAAGCGGTTTAAAATTAAGAGCATGCGGTGAAGATCCTAAATCTGCTGAAGCAATGGGGGTTAATGTTTTTAGAACAAGATTCTACGCTACAGTGATAGGCAGCGCACTTACAGGTCTAGGTGGAGCATACTTAACCGTAGGTTGGATAGGTCAATTTACAAGACACATATCTGCTGGAAGAGGATTTATAGCCCTAGCTAATGTAGCTTTCAGTAACTGGAACCCCCTAATGGCCATTGTTGGAGGTATGATTTTTGGATTCTTCGATGTTCTCTCAATATATTTGCCAATAAAAATACAGTTAATATATCCTGAAGTGAAAATAACTACGTTAGCTTACTTATTCAAAACAATACCCTACATAGGTACCTTGGCTGTAGTATCGCTTATTATAGGTAGGGCTAGAGTGCCTAGAGCTCTGGGTAAACCCTATATTAAAGAGTAGGTTCTACGGGTTCCCCTCTTTATATGTTTGTGTATGTTTTTGGTCATCGGT
>CAZLZO010000017.1:0-31233 GCA_964564025.1 uncultured Desulfurococcales archaeon | reverse complement strand
AACTTACTTCATCTTCGAGAAGCTTTAGTATTTCCTTATTGTCTTTACCTAGTTCCATAAGGAGCCTTACCAGACTGTTTGGTTTCTATGACTTTTTATAACATTTGTTGTGTTTTATTTAATATCTTCTGTTATTATTATCGCATGTACTTTCTTTCTATGAAGTTTCTTTAGTTTATCTCTATCTTCTTTGACGGGATATAGTATGTGTACATCTCCTCTATACTTAACTATACTTCCATGAATAATAATTATTTCAGTCATAGAGACGCCTAAGCGTATATTGTAGGATAATGTTTATAGATTTTCCTAACATGAATTATTACTGGTGAACCCTCCGATGAGGGTTGTTGAGACCTTAAAAGTTCAAGGTCTCCCAGAGGAGGGTGATGAGTTTTTAGAATTCTTAAGGGCATTTCGAGACTATACACAATACATTATAGACCGAGTATGGAATGAAAAGAACATACCTTCAATCAAAACATTACATAAGAGATTCTACTATGAGCTTAGAGGTAAAGGATTTAGAGCGCATCATATAAAACAAATATACTACCATGCTAGGAGTATTGTCAAAGCTGTTAAGAAGGTTAAAGGTAACAAGCCAGTGCTGAAGAAGCTAACGGCTAGGGTAGACAAATACGATTACAAGTTAAATCTAAAGAGTCAAGAACTAGTAGTGAAGATTCTTAATGGAAGAGAGGTTAAGGTAAAGCTGGTAGCACCAAAAGAGAGATTCATAAAGTACATGAACTGGAATAATTACGAATTGGTAATAAAATATGATGGTTTAAGGTTTTGGATATGTATAGAGTTTAGTAGGGAAGTTAAACAGTATACTCCTTGGAGTATACTAGCTGTTGATGCGAACTTCGGTAACGTTACAATGGTTGTTGTGAGAGGTAGGAAGATATTAAGTATTAAGAGGTTTAACTTTCCATTAAGGAAAGCTCTTACCCATAGGATTTGGATTGAGCGAATTCAGAAGCGTCACTCTAAACAATGGAGGTATGTTAAGGGGATTAGGGAAGCTATTAGAAAACATGGTAGGAGAATGAGAAACATAGTTAATGATTCATGCCATAAGATAGCAGAGGAACTAACAAGTATAGCACTAGAACGTAGAAGCTTAATAGTTGTAGAGAATCTCAAAAACCTAAGAATTAATGGTAAGAAGAATAGTAGGTTTAATAAGAAGCTCTCATTATGGGCTTACCGTAAACTACTATCCTACATAGAGTATGAATGCTTAGAAAAGGGGATACCGTTAGTAAAGGCTAATCCTAAGAAAACGTCAAAACTATGCCCAAGATGTAATGGTAAGTTAACATCTCTCAAAGGTAGAATCTTAAAATGTAGTAGGTGCGATTTCATAGGAGATAGAGACGTTATTGCATGTTTCAATCTTATCTCAAGATGTGGGGTGTTTGGGGTTACCCTGAACGCTCCTGATGGAGATGTAAACTCGAATCCGATGAAGGGGAACCAAAATGAAGGGATGAAATTTATAATAAAATGTCATAAAACCTGAACCCCTTCTAATGGAGTGTGTTCTAGGGTATGTACCGTATTTAACAAGCAACTTATACTTAAGAATTAGCTGAGAATACTGTTCAAGACTAAACATTGCTAAATCCCATTCCTTTTCCTCAATAAGTCTTTTAGCATTACGTAAGAACGCTTCAGCTCTTTCCTTTAGAATTTCGGCTTCTTCAAAAGACATGCCTTCTTTTCCTCAGTATTATTTTTAAGCATTAACTGTATTGAACTATTTTGGTTATTACTCCATCATTTAAGTAAACTATTTTTGCTACAGCATCCTTGCTGAAACTTACGTTACCATGAACTGCTATAATTATTGATATTCCTTCTTTAGCGTATTCCTCTATTAACTTAATAACTTCACCTCTATTTTTATCGTCAAGATTAGCTAAGGGCTCGTCAAGAAGGACATATTTGGGTTTGAAAACAAAGGCTCTCGCTAAAGCTGTTAACTGTTTCATTCCTGCTGAAAGCTTACTTACATCGGTTTCAAGAATGTCTAGTATTCTAAATTTTTTAGCTACTTCATAAACATGCTTCACACTCTTACCTCTAATTTTTAGAGGGTATGTAAGATTTTCAAAAACGGTTCCTTTGAAAAGATATGGTCTCTCATGAACATAGACTATTTTCTTCCTTAGAAACTCTCTTGTTTTCCTATTTGCCTCCCAGTAACTTATACCATCAACTATAACCCTTCCTTTCTCAGGTCTTAGAAGTAACGAAGCTATTTTAAGAAGAGTTGTTTTCCCAGATCCATTCGGTCCTTTAACTAAAGTTATCTTCCTGCTTATTTCTAGGTTTATATTTTTAAGAACATAATGTTTACTTTCATAACTAAACCATATGTTTTCAAGCTTCATCATCTACTTATAAACACCTCTAACCCCTATGCTCCTTATAGCAATAGTTATTGCAGTTGAGGAGATAAGTAATAATACTCCTAAGTATATTGCTAATTCAAAATTTCCTTTAGCTAATTCTAAAGCAATGGTTGTTGTCATAACCCTAGTGTATCCTTTAATGTTTCCTCCAACTATTAATGCGACACCTAGCTCTCCTAATGCTCTATTAAACCCTGCAAGCACTGCTCTAATAAGTAAGGGTAGACCTTCTCTTATAAGAGCTAGTGATGCTTGAATTTCAGAGGCACCTAGTGTTAAAGCAGTTTCCCAAGCCTCCTCTTTTAAACTTTGAAAACTCGAAGTTACCATTGAAACCAAAATTGGCGTTATAAGTATTGACTGACCTATCGATATAGCTAATGGAGTATAAAGGATTCCTAAGAAACTTAATGGACCTGATTTTGAAAGTATTAGGTAAAGAAATAAGCCTAAAACAACTGTAGGTAAAGAGATTAATGCGTTAAAAAGGTCTTGTAGGAAAACTGTGACCCTATTTTTAAGAACTGTTAGAAGAATCGATATTGGAATAGACCATGTAGTAGCTAATGCTATAGCTAAACCTGATACCCAAAAAGACCTAATAGCTATTGTGATTATTTCGTAAACCAATTCATTCATGACCCATCATTTCCCTCCGAAAATTTATTCCATAAGCTTAAAAGCTTATTAATATCAGCGCTTTCAACAGAATAGAAGAGAGGTCTTCCAAAGTCATTTACTCCATAGTTTCCTATTATTTCTTGGCCTTCTTTTGAAATTAGAAAGTCCATAAACATTTCAGCATATTTTTCATTAGAAGAGTTTTTCACAAGATATGCTGAGTAAATGTTTATTAGAATGTCGCCTTCATCTACGAGAACTGTTAGTTCGCTTAATTTATTACTAAACTTAAGATAGGTTCCAATATCCGATATAGTATATGCTGAGTACTCATTAGCAACCATAAGGGTTTCCGACATTCCTGAGCCTGTTTCAATGTACCATGGCTTACCTTTAGAGTTTAAACCGGCTATACTCCATAACATAAGCTCCCTAACATGAGTTCCTGAATTATCCCCTCTAGAAATGAACTTAGCTAACCCTTTCTCTCCTGCTTCATATATTTTCTTCATTGCAGATACGGGGTCAAGACCCTTAATTCTTGCTGGATCGTCTTTAGGACCTACAATTACGAAGTAATTGTATGCAAAAATTCTTCCACCATAAATCACCTCTTTCTCTAAATACTTCTTTTCTAAAGAAGGTGCATGAACTAATACTAAATCTGCGTCTCCGAGTTCCGCTTTTCGGAGTGCTGCACCACTACCAACAGCGATAAACTGAACTATAATGTTTGGATGTTTCTTAGAAAATTCTTCAGCAAGCTTATCAAGTAACCCTGTAGCATAAAGGCTTGTTGTTGTTGAAATTCTCAATTTTATCTCATTTCCTTTCATATAGGTTATATATGCTATATTAAACAGTATGATGCCAGTAATTAATGTTAAAATTAAGATTATGATCCATTTTGAACTCACATTCGTTACCCGTTTTCGGATAACGGATACTCATTTATATATTTATTCTGAAATAAGAACTGTGGGGAAGCCATGTTAGATATTAAGAGGATACGTAGAAGAGTTGAAGTATTATTTGAAGTAGACGGTGTTAAAATATTAGACTCAGAAACTGCTAAACTGCTGAAGCTAATAGACAAGTATAATTCTATCTATCTTGCTTCTAAAGCATTAGGATTAGCGTATTCAAGAGCATGGGAGAAATTATCAAAAATGGAGAGAATTTTAGGTTTAAAAATAGTTGAAAAGAAAAGAGGCGGTTTAAAAGGAGGAGGAACAAGGCTTACGGAGGATGGTAAAAAACTTTTAGGGCTTTACGAAGAAACACTTAAGGAACTTAATTTAACGTTTGAAATACTTGAAAAACCAAGAATAAAACCTCAATTACTTATAGTCGGCAGTCACGACATATTATTGGAGCTCTTTATAGGATATTTTAAGAAAAAATATGGAGCAAGCATAGAAACATCTTGGATAGGTTCCAGCGGTGGACTAGCAGCTTTAATGCTGAATGAAGCGGACATTGCAACAACGCATCTTTACGATCCAGCATCAAGGCAATACAATAAACCTTTCCTAAAGAATTACTGGTTAGAAGATAAAGTAGAAGTAATTAAGGGGTATTTTAGAGAACAGGTTTTTGCGTACCATCCGAGCTTAAGCTTCAGCAACATAGAAGAAATACTTGAAATGTTGATAAACGGCAAGTTAGTACTGATAAATAGGAATTTGGGATCAGGAACTAGAGTACACCTAGACTACATTATAAGAAGGTACTGTAGCAACCTCGGAATAAGCTTCTCTGAAGCGCAAAGAAAAATTAAAGGATATAAAAATGAAGTTTCTTCTCATTTAGAAGCGGCTAAAGCAATAGCTGAAGGAAGAGCAGAAGTAGGGTTAATGTTAAGATATGCTGCTGAAACATATAAGCTAAAATACATACATTACACATGGGAAAACTATGACTTTATAGTTTTAAAAGAGAGAAAAACAAAGAAGATTCTAAAAACATTTCTTAACGAAATAAAATCACATGAATTCCATAGGTTAATCAATAAGCTACCTGGCTATAGAATTTTAACTTAAGCAAAACTTTCCACCATTTCACCTATTAGGCAATTGTTATATCATATTCTTAAGTGAAATCAAGAATGTGCTTAGGAAAAATAGATTTCTAATACTTAGCCTAAGTTTACATGGACATGCTTCTGAGCTGTTTCCTTTTCAGCTTAAAGTATTTTGAGAAAAACTTTTCCTCGTCATCCATGTGTTTAACATACATAGGCTTTATTTTATGGAAAATTTTTACTAAAGAATTAGCTATCTCCTCTATAGGCTTCATACCCTTCCTATATTCTTCAATTATACTATTCATATTTTTAATCTCCTTCATAATTTCTACATGCTGTTCACGAAGCATAGCAGCTTCATCCTTATAACCTAAACTTTCCAGTTCACGGTAAACAGTAATTTCCTCTATTTGCCTATGTTTATCTGTTCTTCCAGCAAACTCTGAAAGCTTGTACGCTATTATTACAATATTTTTTAATAGCCCAAATTTTTCTTCGGAGCTTTTAGGTTCCAAATTCATACTCTTTATCATTTCCTCTACGTCTTGGAAAATATTTCTAAAGACCTTATGATCCCTTATGAGCGTTTCCATTATTGTCTCCATAAAACACATACCTCAAGTCTTTACCATGAATTTTTACTGTTTAACTACAGTATAAAATATTGTTCCACATTAGCTAATGTAGTTTTAACTATGAGGAAGCGTAATGCTATTTTCCTCATTAATTATTAATATAGTAGGTTATCTTTTTAAGTGAGGCACAGATTATTGCAAAGGCTTATAAACACTTGGCTTTTTCCAGAAGTTTCTTTACTATGTTAGTAAATGTTTGTATATTAACATATCCTGGTATGAAAGCTTCAACTCTACCTTCAATTAATGCTATTGTTGTTGGGGTTCCTCTCACATTAAAATACCAAGCGACTTCCGGAGCATGCATTACATTGACTTTAGCGAAAACTGCATTCCCTCTAAACATATCTCCTACATGTGAAAATACGGGCTGAAACATTCTACAATAACCGCAAGCAGGCGAGTAGAAGTTAATAAAGACTACCTTGCATGTTTCTAAAAGATTCTCTAATTCCTCTAACCTATATATCTCAACTTCTCCTTCAAAAACTCTTTTACAACATTTAGTAGTTTCCTTTTTCTTTAATGTTTCCGAAAGCATTTTCTCAATAATCCTTGAAAGTTCAACGTCATTAGAGACCATATTAAACAACATATAGCCGCTACCTCCTTAGCGAAATATTTAGTTATAATAGTTAAAATTAACGGTGTTCACTTAACTTACAAGTTTATTAGAGGTAAAAGCATGGAGGACTATTTAAATATATTAATAATTAAAGTTGAAGGAAAAGGTTGTAGTAGATGCACTTTACCTTCTAAAGAACTCTTCTTTAAGGTTGAAGGCGTAAAAGGCGTTCACGTTTTCGGAAATAAAGTTGCAGTAATTTATAACCCAAAAATAATTTCTTCTAAAGATATAATTGAAAAGAGCGGTGTTTTAAAACACTATTATGTTAAGGTATTAATGGAGACAAGCTTACCATTAAATAAGGTTTATAGTGAAGCAAAAGAACTCTTGCTAATGATGTAATAAATATGCTAGCAAGTGATATTAGGTAATGTTTTTGCAAAACTTAAGCTATGTTTATTTCTCTTAAATATCGTGATTAGAATCATTTATTTTTGACTTTAATATGTTTTTTCAATAGCTATTGCTTCATACTCATTTAGTATAGGTAGTGTATAGGAGATTTCGCCGTTTTTTATTTTCACTTTTTTCTCGGCTTTTCTTAAAGGCAATATTATTTTCGCCTCTTCCCAGCTTTGACCAAGTTTAAGCTTAATCCTTATATTACTTATTGGATCAATTCTCCTTGGAGGATGCACCGCATATGGCTGACTATATCCCGGTAATGCTTGCCTACTTGCTCCTAAGGGTATTGATAATATTCTTTGATTATAAGTGTGGTTTAGTAAGTGTATAAAGTATAGTTCGTCATCTTTCTTAAATAAGCTTATTTCCACAGTTTCTGGAGCATTAGTTTCTATTGGTAATGGTTTTTTAGCGACATAAAGTGTGCTTTCAACTATCATGTTTAAATAATCTGGATGTCCTATTCTCCAATAGTGTCTTCCAAGCTGAAATGAAAAGTAAAATACTTTGTTTTCAGAAACTATTATTGAAGGCTCCATTGTTTCAATACCTATTGGTGGAGTACTTCTACCAAGAGTGTATTCGAAACCGTAATCTGCTGCTGCAAGAGCAATTCTACCGATAATTTTTACTTTTTCGCTTTCAACCTTAGCTCTAACTTGATTTGCTAATCCCTCCTCGCTTCTTCTTGACTTGAACACATAATCCATGTCGCCAAGAGGCACAATATTATGTACTTTCTTGAAAGCTCCTTTTTCTACAATAACATAGCTCCACGGCAAACTAAGTAGTCCTTCATAATGTGCTCCTAATATCTCAGAAATTCCGAAATCCTCCCTATCGACACCATCCATGTCAAGCGTTGTTGCTTGGTACGTTATGACCAATCCTCCACCTTTTTCTACGTAATGTTTTAGTGTCTCAATGGATTTATCGGAAACACATGCAGTATTCGCTAGAACTATTGTTGAGTATTCTGAAAGCTTATTTTCATCTGATAAATCCGTGTCCGCTATAAAGCCTACTGGTATATGTTGGTTTATTAAGGCATAGTAAAATCCTCTTATTTCATCGACATACATTGCTGGATTACTTTTACCATACCAGTCTCTTGTAGCATTTGAAGCAACTATTCCAACATGCTTTACTTCTTCTAAACCTATAAGGTAGTCTTCCATTTCCTCTATCTCTTCGTATACTTCAGCTACAGCATCTAATACTCTAGAGTCCTGAGATAGTGTTGATGAGAAAAATAGAACCCATGGTGAACCCCCTGCTATAAGTGCTTCTCTGAGACCTTGCTTAACAACTATTGGCGTTGCTGAAGTAACTGTCCTATACATATAGAATGCATTTCTAGAAGCCCAAACGGGTTTGCCTCCGCTCATGGCCTTAGTTAACCTAACCATTTCAGAAATGAATCCTGGGGGTTGGTGATCGGCTTCACTGCATTCGGCGAAAACAACATCCACTAAGTCTCTTATATCCTCAACTACTTTGTTTGCTCTACCAGCCCATCCTGCAGGGTGGCTATTATACATATACACTATGTTCGGATTATACTTCTTAACTATGTTCCTCAATCTAGCTATCGACCTTACAACAACTCTATAACGCCATTTCCAAGCCTCCCGCCACTCCATGGTTTCCCAGTTTTCTTCATCAGGTAGTTCAAGCCCTGTTTCTTTCGTGAAAGCTATTTGGCAGTAATCGCAGTAGCAAGCCTTATTAAAGTCTGGTTGGTAACGGAAGGAGTCAAGTAAGACGCCATCAGGATTTATGGCTTTAATACTTTCGCTAACTTCTTCTTCTAAGTATTGTATGTATGGGGAATTAATGCATAAAAGGGGCCATTGCGGACTTTTAATTTTAGATTCAGAAGGTATATGTTCTAAGACTATTACCTCCCCCTTAGCGTTTACCTGAGCCCAATCAGGGTGTTTTTCATACATGTACTTATTAGCCGTATGCGCAACCATTATTACAACTTTTATTCCATACTTTCTAGCTTCTTCAACAAGCTTCTCAACGCTTGACTTCTCCGTTAATCTTGGATGTTGTGGAGCAACTTTTCCACGAAGGTAAAGCCTTCTTCCCCACGCATCCCGCGCGAAAATAACTAATACGTTTGCCCTCATTTTTCTAGCTAAATTAACTAATGTTTTTGCATCAAATTTTTTAATAAAGAAGCCATAGGGATCTTCAAGATTGAATTGAAATACTCTTACAGGTTTCTTCCACCATTCAACATCGCTACTACTCATGGATCATTACCATTTAGCTGTATTCTAAGCTGTCATACTTGGTGTGTGTTAGAATACTAACTTAAGCCTTACCATAAATTACGGTTAGTAGAAGAAAAGGAAAATAGTCCTTTTAAACTAAAGTTAGTGTTTTAATTTCTGAAATAGCAACGTCATCTACTATTTTTATTTTCCAAAGAGATATACCATATATAAAGTCGTCAATATATATTGTTCTTAATGGATCCTTTAACTCTATGAAACCCTTTATAGAGAGTTTATCGCCATTTATCGATATAATGTATATGCCCTCTACAGAGCCTCTTATAGGAACAGCAAAATACGACTTATTTTCATTTATCATGAAAGCTTTATGGTCTCTAAATATTGGAGACCATGTTCCAGCATTACCTATGGTTATATGTGAAACTTCCTTCGGGTTTTCAGGATCGGATATATCAAATAACGCTATTTTTAACCCTTTAATTCTACCGTATTCGTCAGCATCTCTTCCGACGCCTATGAGGTAATGGTCTCCATATGGGTGTAGGTATTCTGAGAAGCCAGGTGTTTTAAGGTACCCCAAGACTTTAGGTTCTTTGGGATCTGAAAGATCTATTGCGAAAAGCGGATCAATGCGTCTAAACGTTACTAAGTAGCACATGCTTCCCGAAAATCTTGCGGCATATATTCTCTCGCTTAAAGCCAATCCTTCAAGTTTACCTATAATTTCAAGGTTCATGTTTAAAACGTAAACGTTATTTACTGTTTCCGAGCTACGATACGGATAATATATGGTTTCTGTTGTAGCTACTCTAAAGTAATCTCCATGCTCATCCATGGAGAATTGATCAAGAACTCTTCCTGGAACTTCACCTTTAGCTTCAGCACTTATTTTAAGCCCGCTTATTGAGAATCTATAAATTACTGTTTTCTCTCTTAACATATCCTTTGTTTCTTCAAAAATTTCCTCCATTATTTCCTCCCTTTCTTTCGAAGGAAGCTTATTATAGTAGTCGCTAGCGATTTCAGCTATCAACTTATGTTTTAAATCATCATCTATGTTTAATTCCTTAATTCTCTCAACAGCTTCTCTAACATTTGCAGGCGCTTTTTCTAAAAGTACATCTAGGACTTTATCATATACCATAGTGTAGTCAGGATATTTTATTGAAAGTATGTAGAGATTCCTTTTTGACATGTATATTTTTGCTGAAGAACCTGTTAAGAAAACTTCCCTATTAAACTCAGCATTACTTACATTAACTGCTAAAATTATTGTAAACATGTATGAAAAGTCTCTATTAAAATACTTTATTTCCGTTGGAGACACTACTTCATCATTAATTACAGGTAACGGTATAGTGTCCTCTTTTAACATTACCGGATACTGTAGTATAATGTAAACGGTTTTCTCAGTTAATCTCGAACCCACTAGAGAACCGTAAGCTGAATATTCAACTAATTTCTTAGGACTTCCCGGCTCTGATAGGTCAAATATGCTAACATATGTTTTAGACGTTATTTTAAAGGGCATTACTACTTTGGGTTCTTCAACTATAGTAACTGTAGGTTCATACCTTTTAGAATACACTACTACAAGCCTTTTGTTTTCAACGAATATCCCGTTAATTAAACCATCAACGTTTATTTTTGAAACAACTTCTGCAACATCAGGAGGGTATGCTTTAACAACATATACTGCATTATCTCTTGCAACGTAAATGAATTCCCCATCAGTTTTAACGTAGTCTAATTCATCAACACCTTCAACTTGCACATTAGTTTTAGAAAATTCCACAGTAGATCCCATAAATGGTGTTTTTGTTGCAGCAGTAACAGTAAATGTTGCTGGCATTGGTGTAGGCGTCGGCGTTGGAATAGTAAGCTTTTCTGGAAGAGCTGTAGGTTGCGGGGTTACACCTAAAAATGCACCACGTACATCTGGGGGCATGATTACTGGGTAAATCCACTTAGGTTTTTTAGCAGAAGACTTAATGAAGCTTAAGAGCTCATTGTACGTGTTAAATGTTTTAACGCTAACATTATGATCTATCGTTGTAAAGTTTTCTTCAACAAAACTGTAGGGTGTTGTTGATGTGGTACTATAGTTTATAGGTGTGTTTAGCGGATTACTTATAACTAATGAGGCTGCTATTAACCCTGCTATGATTGCTGCAATAACTAAGGTATAAGCAATATTTTCTTTCAACAATGTATTCACCAGGAAGCTTCTTTACCTATTTATTCTTAAAATCCTATTTCTTCGAACGTTTTTGTTCTAAAAATTCAAACAAAATGATGTCTTCTTAAACCTCTAGCATAAACGTAGCCTAATATGAAGCCTAAGAATAATCCGCCAAAGTGAGCTACGACATTAACTCCGAAACCTACGTTTAGAATTAAAATAAATAATGCGTAAAGTACTGAAGCAAACATGCTTCTACGTGTAAAACCGCTATATGCCATTAATGCGCCGAAAATTCCGAAAACAGCTCCGCTAGCACCAGCGCTAACAGTTCTTAAAGGTAGTAAGTAAAGTGTTAAAATATTACCGAATAATCCGCTTAAGAAGTATATTGCAAGGTATTTCTTAAGCCCAAAAATGCTTTCACAATGAGAACCTAAGATGTAAAGCCAAAACATGTTGAAAGCTAAGTGGATGATGTTTATGTGTATAAACATTGCTGTTAATAGTTGAAAATACCAGCCATACTTTACTATGAAGAGGTTAAATTGACCTAGGAGAATAAGCACTTTATCGCTTATACTTAAAAACGATCCCCCTAAAATACCTGCGATAACATACACTACTAAATTAATTAGTATTAGTGCTTTTGTCGCTAATGCTTCAGTACGCTCCATGAAATCTCCTCTTTAACATTTATTTCTTAGAAAAGATAGTTAAAAACAATGCTGGCAACAGAAATCGAGGCCGCAGGAGCAATGAAAGTTAAAGGTGTTATTCTTTGTGGAGGAGAAGGTAAGAGACTACGTCCGCTTACCTATTATTTCCAGAAAACAATGATTCCTATCGGTAAGAAGCAAAAGCCATTATTAGAATATATTGTGAAACTATTGAGATACCATGGAATAGTGGATATTGTTTTACTCGTAGGTTACAAGTATGAGCAAATAGTTAACTATTTTGAAGACGGATCAAGATTTGGCGTAAAAATAAACTACGTTCAAGACCCTAAAGACCTTAAAGGAACTGGTGGAGCATTACTAAACGCCTTCAGAACAGGGGTTTTTGATGATGTTAATGACATAGTAATCTACTACGGAGATATACTTTCAACAATAAGTTTAAGGGACCTCTTAAGCTTTCATAGAGCAAATAACGCTGAGGTAACACTAGCCGTAGCTACACGTTACCAAATCCCTGTAGGTGTAGTTGAACTTAAAGACTCCGAGGTAAAGCGGGTAGTCGAGAAACCTTGGTTAAACATTTATGTAACAACAGGCATTCTCGTAGCCAAAACTAGTGTTAGAAGATATCTTGAAAACATAGCTAAAGAGAAAAGCAACATAGATATAATGGGTGATTTAATACCAAAAATTATTTTAGAAAACGGAAAAGTTATTGCTTACAAGTATGAAGGCTTATGGTACGATGTAGGATCAACTGAGAGATTTGAGAAGCTTGAAAACGAAAAAATAGACTATATGTTCAAAGACATCATTTAAACGTATACAACCATGTGGCAACTCATGTCCTAGATAAATCCGTATACCCAGTAATTATGCGTAAGACTACTATTACAGTAAGTGCAAACACGTAGATGCTAAAGAGAACATTAGAAAACCACGAATTTACAATGTAAGTAGCAAGTATGAAAGCTAAGATAACTATTCTATCGCTTCTTTCAAAAAGGCTTATTCTTGGTTCATTTATTCCGAGGTTTTTAAGCCTAGCCTTACTATAGGTTAAAGTCAAGGTTAAGGCTAAAGCTAAAAATACAATATAGCAATTAAAGTTCAAGATAATTAATCCCATGTAATATGCGGAATCCTCTAAACGGTCAAACATTGAGTCAAGATATGCACCACATTTGCTTAAAATATTAGCTGTCTTGGCTAAAGCTCCATCAAGAACATCCATAAAACCTGATGCGAGAAGAAAAATTATTGCAAATAATACTGAATTCGTAGCCAAAGCGTAAAGATACAAGAGTGATAGGAGTAATCCTAGAAATGTAAAATGCCAAGGTTTAATTCCTAAACTACTTAGCTTTTTAACATACTTTGAAATAGCTTTAAAAACGAAGTTCCTATACTTTGAGAGCACCGTTTTCCAACACCTCTTTACTGTTTTACAGTAATTTCCTTATTAAATCAAATAGTTTTTACGATTAGCTTAAATTGCTTTAGAGCAATAATTGGTTCAGAGAGGGATTAAAATGAAAATAAACGGTAAAACAGTTATAGTAACTTTAGCCTCATTAGTAATCATAGTTGCAGCTATAGTAGGCTTCTTAATGTTTAAACAAGAAACCAAAGTACAGCTTGAACTTGTAAAAAACCTAGTTGCAAATGCTAAGTACGAGTTTAAGCTTGAAAGCCCTGCATTCCCAAATAACGGCGATATTCCTAAAAAATATACTTGCGACGGAGAAAACATCTCGCCACCTCTAAAATGGTCTGGTATTTCAGAACCCCCTAAAACGCTAATGTTGCTAGTTTATGACCCAGATGCTCCAAGCGGATTCTTTGTTCACTGGATAATAGTTAACATGCCGCCTAAGCTAACGAGTCTTCCAGAAAATGTCCCTAAGAAAGAGTACATTGAAAACTTAGGGTATCAACTTAAAAACGACTTTGGATACGTAGGATACGGCGGTCCATGCCCACCTAAAGGAAGTAAGCACAGATATGTTTTCATTCTTTTAGCACTAGACTCCGAAATTCCTAAAAACATGTTTAATGATTTAACAAAAATTTTAGAGTACACTAAAGCCCATGTTACAGGGTATGCTGTGTTGCTAGGTTACTATGGTAGGTAGCGATAACATGGTTGAGAAAATAAAGGAGGCAGTTATTTTAGCTGGAGGCTTAGGTAAGAGATTAAGAGGAATCACAGGATCCATTCCTAAATACTTTTATAAGGTAGAAAAGTATCCCATGATAGCCTACCCTATAACATCCTTAACCAAAGTTGGTGTCGAAAAGATAATTATTGTTGTTAATGAAAAATTCCTTAGGAAGGCGAAAAGAATACTTTCAAAATATGAAAACATTATTAAAAGTGTCGAAATAGTTTATGTAAATAACCCTAAGCCTGAATGGGGTAACGGATATAGTTTGATTTTGGGAAGCAAGAATGTTTTAAACGATAAGTTCTTTGTCTCTATGGCAGACCACATTTACTCATTCAAGATTCTATTAAAAATTTTAAAAGAACTAAACAATGCATGCATTGTTGTTGGTGGCGATTCTAAACCTAAATATGTAAATGTAGATGAAGCCACAAAAATCCTAGCTGAAAACAGTGTTTTGAAAGATATAGGTAAAGAACTAAAAAAATTTACTCACATAGATATCGGGGTTATGGTGTTTTCTAAAAAAGCAATAAGTATAGTGAGTAGAAGCGGTTTTCCTCTAGAAAGTTTAACGGTTTCAAAAGCAATACTAATAGCTAGTAGTGAGTGTTTTGTAAAAGTAGCTGATATTAAAGGTGATTACTGGGTTGACATAGACACTCCTAAAGACTTAGTTGAAATTCTCTATGGAAAAGCAAGGCCCGTTCTAGATAAAGTGTTGGAAGAGATGATGGGGCATGAGCTCCTTAGGCAAAAAAGAGGATGGACCCGTATCTAAGTTTATTAACAGGAGAATTTCCACTAAAATAACATTGTTTCTAGTGTCCAGAGGGTATAAACCTTCACCTAACATGGTTTCTTTAGTAGTTTTCACTATAGGCCTCATTCCACTCTATCTTTATGTTACGGGAAACCCTGTTTTAGCTGGAATAATGGTTCAAATAGCTTCAATACTTGACGGAGTTGACGGCGAATTAGCTAGACTTCTAGGTAAAACTTCAAAGTTTGGAGCATTTTTTGACGGTATTTTAGATAGACTAGTTGACATAGCGGTTATTCTTGGAGCCACGTACTTCTCTTATGTATTCTTAAATAAAACAGACCTTGTAAGCTTAGTTGTCTTCTATTTTGCTCTTTCAGGTTCTCTTATGGTTAGTTATTTACATATTAGAGCAGAACATTATTTAGGGAAGCATCCAACATTTATAGGCAGTATTCCCCAATTTGCTTCAAGGGATGTAAGGTTGTTCATATTGTTTGTGGGAAGCATATTGGGGTTTGTTTTTGAAGCATTAGCATTAATAGCTATAATATCTTACACCTATGTTCTTTCAAAGTTTGTAGAAACTTGTTTACACGTAGGGTTTAAAGAGAAAACTACATAGTTGAAATAGAATATGTGCTGAAGTATTTAAAGACAATGATCCTAGGCTAAGGAAATGATTTCGCTAAAAAGAGTTGCGGTTACTGTTGTAGCAATACTTACAATAGAAGGGGCTATGATGATAGTTGTCCCGATAGTTGATATTTTAACTAAAAACACTCCGTCATTACCCTTCTTAATCATAGGTTCTATTCTTTTAATACTTGGAATTTATGCTCAAAAATATCAGTACATGGAATCTCCTACTCCGTTTGAAGCGTTAATTATAGCGTCTATAGTTTGGCTTCTTATGCCCCTACTCTCGTCCTTAGCTATGCATTTAGACTTTGGTATGAATATTTATGATGGTTTTTTCGAAAGCGTTAGTGGCTTCACAGGCACAGGCTTTACAGTCATACCTGATGTTGAAGTTTTAAGACCATCCATTCTCCTTTGGAGAAGTATGATGCAGTGGATTGGTGAATTAGGTGTTGTAGTTTTAGCAGTTATTATACTTCCCCAATACAATATCATTTCACGAGTGTATTTAGTTGAAAGAGGAAAGCTCGCACCTACGGTCATTGCTACAGCGAAAATAGTTGCAACAATATACTTTATACTCACAGCAGTCGGCGTTATTCTATATATGGCATCTGGCATGACCTTTTTCGAAGCAATAAACTTAATAATGACAACCATAGCCACCGGAGGTATGAGTATTTACAATAATAGTGTCGTACCTGTACTTACAAGAGCACCTATAGCTTACATCACAATTCTCATATTCATGGTTCTTGGAGCGCAAAACTTCAGAGACCTAAAAGACTTGCTTTCACTACATATAGGTAGGCTTTTAAAGTCTGCTGAGTTCGTTGTAAGTGTTCTTCTTCTTCTTTCACTATCAGGTCTTCTTTCACTATCATTGCATTACATTGACGGATATGGTTTACTAAGCTCTATTTCTAATGGAATATTCCATATGGTTTCAGGGTCTACAACAACAGGTTTCTCAACAATAGATTTAGGTTCACTATCTGATGTAAGTAAGGCATTGCTGATAGTTGGTATGTTTATTGGAGGCGCGACTTTCTCGACTGCTGGTGGAATAAAAGTCTATAGATTCATTGTTGCTTTGAAAAATCTCTTCTGGGCAGCAGCCAACATAGCCGTAAAAGCTCCCGTAAGTATAAGAAAGAGGGTAGGCTTAGAAAACGTTGGCGATGAAGCTATTCTCGGAGTTCTAAGCTTTATAGTTCTTTACTTCTTTACTGATCTCTTTTTGTCAATAGCTTTCTCATGGGCTAGCGGAGCTAAATTCATAGACTCGCTTTTTGAAGTTACATCAGCGTTAGGATGTGTTGGATTATCTGTAGGAGTTGTTAATCATGCCCTATCCATTTGGGGTAAGGCATTAATAATTTTGGGTATGTACCTAGGTAGGCTTGAGTTTATACAGCTCTACATACTTTTAGGCTACATTTTCCGTAGAAAATCAAAGATCATGGTTTAAACATTTACCCATTAATTTCTTGAAAGTAAATTTCCAAGTGTTTCTTAGCGATCTTTGTCCAAGAAGTTCTTTCAACAAAGGGGGTAACTATGCTTTTAAATTCTCTGTATACTCTATCGTAATTTTCCATGACGTTTAGTATTATTTTTGCTAATATGTCATCCCTTTCAGGAGGAGAGAATAAGCTTGGCATGAGCTGATAATATTCAATGAGCCTAGGTACCCTAGTTCCCACAATTAACCTAAAGCTTCCAAGAGCAAGATGTAAAATACCGCTAACACTATATTCTCCACGAGCTCTTCTATAAGGTAAAACCACAATGTCTGAAGCAGCTATAAGTTTAAGCATTTCCTCAGTACTCAGATATTTTCTCACAAATATTACAGAGGGTATTTCAATACCATATAACTCAACTATTCTCTTTAGCTTCTCTAAAACCCTAGGTTCTCCCTGATAGTTTCCTGAGATTACGAGTACAACATTATCTTTAATGTTTCGTATTCTTTCGTAAGCTCTAAAAAGAACATCAAGACCTTTATCAACTCTTAAAAAACCGGGTGTTGTTAAAATGAAGTGTTCGCTAAGTTTACTACTAAGTCCTAAGCTTTTCAAAAGCCTGTCTTTACTTTCTCCCATATATGGATTTACTAGGGTTCCATGTGGGACCCTGAAAATATTTTCTAACTCTAAGCCTTGAGTCCATAGCTCAAATTCTTGAAGAACACTGTGCACAATAATACCGTCAACTATTTCGCTAAGCTCTCTATGATACTTTCTTACATTACGTACTTTACTGTTAAGTACGTGAAGTACCTTATGTAGTGTGATTACGACTTTTTTAGTATAAGTCTTTAACTCACTTAAGAATTCAAGGAACCTATGGGGGTTAGGAAAAAGTCCCCACTCATGCTGGATATGTATTACGTCGAAGTTTCCCTCTTTCCTTATATTCTCCAATATTATATCATAAGCGGGTTTTCCTCTCCAAAAGGAGGGAATAACCTTTACACCTTTAGGGTATTCTCTAATGTTTAATCCAGGTATTATGTTGGAAAATACAGTAATTTGTCCGGGGAAAATGGTGCTTATAGAGTTAATTAGGAAAAAAGTGTATTCTCCAACACCACACTCTTCAGGAGGATATGTTGAAATAAACGCTATTTTACTCAAATCTTCCAAACCATGCTTTAGTTATTAATTGCACTTTAGTATATCCTACCTTTGTCTAGTAATGATAGTGTCTCGCTTATACTTAACGTTCCAAAACCTACTAGGTAATCTGCTGCTCCATAAGTTATTAGCATAGTGTCTTTGTCTATAAGCCATGAGCCGCATGGAAATACAACATTTGGTCTATCCCCAAACACTTCATATGTTTGCCTAGGCTCCATTATGTAGTATGGTGTTACTGCTTTAACTATAAATCCCTCTTGACTATTATACTCTACGAGGACAGCAAAAATACGGTACCCCTCCATTTCCTTGTCGACACCGTGAATTAAGAATAAGTACTCGTCTTTACCTACTTTCACAGGAGGTCCTGCCCATCCAAGTTTTAGCTCGAAAGGTGCCGGATCAAGAATAACAGTAGTTTTTCTCTCAACAACTTCTACGACCTTTCCAGCTATACGGATTTTCTCAGAAATTACTTTGCCAGGTATTTCACTAACAACTAGGTATGTTGCTTCATCATCCATATGCAGTCTGTGAAATATGAAAAGTCTACCATTAATTTTGTATATAAATGCATCTTTATCGCTTATGACATGTCCTCTATTCTTCTTAGGCTGAATAAAAACATGTGTTTTAACCCAGTTATCACGTGTAGCCTCATACGCGAGAACGGGAGCCGTTCTTTCTCTTCTAATTGCAGGATTGAAGTAGTTTATTGTTCTACCAACGTAAACCATGTAAAGCCTATTGTCTACTTCTGAAACCCTAGGGTCTTCAACACCCCAAATATCATACTTCATCGTAGGGTATAGTATTAATTCAGCAGTATAGTGGCTGAAATTAACAAGTCCGCTTAGTAAATCCTCTATTGGAAACGTTATTTTTGCTATGCCACTAACGTACATGTAGTATCCAAGAATTATCCTAGCGTATACGTAAACTAGCGAATCCTTAACTGCCAATGCTGCATTAAATACGGTAACAGGTTGATCTATTGGATGGTTCTTTAAATGAACACGTGTCGGCGCAATAACGCCTAGTCTCCTAACTATATCGTAAGTACTGAACTCCCTAATAGAAGCGGCTTCGGAAGCATTCTTTGCTTTCAGAAACCCGTAATCACTATACAAAACTCAACACCAACCATTTATAAGCTGCATTGAGAATCTCGAATCTAGAATTCTTAAATCTTTTCAATTCTCTCTGAAATAGCAGTAAATGTTTTTTACTGACATCTTTCATTAAAGTGAGACTTAGAGACTGTATGGGATAATGGGGAATGAAAAACAGCTTCACCATTAATGAACTCATTGAGAAAATAAGGAAAGCAAAGCCTGAAGATAACCTTAAAAACTACGATATTTGGGTTAAAACATCAAATTTAAGAGGATATGCTATTGCTAAAGGGTTGAAAAGCTTCATAATACTTAATCAGAAGGGTGAAATACCTCAAGTTAAAAATCCTTCAAGAGAAAGAGTTGGCCTATGGTTTGATTATTTAGGATTCCTTAGGAAAATATTGTTTAAAGTAAATGACATTGTCCTATGGAATAACCATGTAAAATATGTTAGTGGACTAGGCTTCCTAGGCTTCCACTATGTCTCTAGCGACTATGACTTAGTAAGAATAGATTTCGTAAGTTACAATAACCCAACATACTACATTATTATAAGTAATGCTTCAGAATACGATGTCAAATTAACACTGAGTATTATTCCGGAAATTAGATTCATGTGGCCTTCGACCAAAGTCTTAACAAACTTGGAATACTCTCTCCGAAACAATGAAGTTACGGTATGGAAAAATGGTGAAGTAGGTTCTTTAACGATAAAATGCCTTAATGGAGAGTGTAATATAAATAAAGATGGAACAATTACTTTTCAGACGATGCTTAAACCCAAGAGGTTAAAAGTTTTCACGTTCTCGCCTCATTATGGAAAACTGGAATCAATAAAAGAAAGTTCTCGAGCTTCGCGAAACTGGCTTAGTGATTTTAAGGAAACATACCTTCTATATAGGAGATTAGCTTATGAAACGTTAAATATTAATGTTGGAGATTTTGAGCTAGAAAAAGCATTTATTTGGTCCAAGATTTCAATGTATATGCTTTATAGTGAAACAAGCATGGGTAATGGGTGGTTTGCTGGAGCTCCAGTATTTTCATGGTTTTTCGGTAGGGACTCTGCATGGACAGGTTTTGCAGCTTTAACATTAGGACTTATAGAGGAAGTTTTAAACCAGCTTAACTTATTAGCTAAGTTTCAAACTCCAAAAGGGCAAATACCTCATGAAATAGTTTTATTACCAAACATAGGTTCAAAAATTAAAACAGGGTACATGTCTATTGACTCAACACTTTTATGGATCATTCTTCTTAAAGAGTTTTATGATTGGAGCTTGAGAAAAGATGTAATCGCCAAAAATTATGAAAAAATAGTTAAAGCATATTATTTCTTAAGAGACGTTTGCGATATCGACCGAGACCTTCTCTTGGAAAATCAACCAGAAAAACTGCTTATAGGATGGCCTGAACGCTGGGCAAATAGAAGAAGGGGGAAGTGCGTTGAAATAAATGCTTACTGGCTTGAAGCACTAAGGGCCTTAGAGAAAATAGCCGTTATAATGGGAGATAAAAACTTCTTCAAAGAAATTTCGAAAAACAGGGTAGATGTTGAAAGGCTCTTCAATAAGACGTTTTGGAATGAAACTAAAAATTTCTACAGAGACCATGTTAATAGCAAGGATTCCATAACGATATTCTCTATAATGCCATTATATTATTGTATAACATCTAAGGCTAAAGCTAAAAAAGTTCTCGAGAGAATAAGAAAGAATGATTTTAAAACTCAATGGGGCATAAGGTCTGTCTCGTCGGAAGACCCTATATACGATGGGGGATATCATAGCGGAGCTATTTGGCCTTTACATACGGGCTGGGTTATTATTGCCGCGTTAAATTATGGAGAAGTTGACTTTGCTTTAGAAATGTTAAGAACCCTTATTAATCAGGCCTTTAAAAACTCGGATCCCGGAAGAATAAATGAAGTATATAGTGACATAGATGGTAATGAAATGGGACAGTTCATTCAAGCATGGTCTTCAGCAGCACTCATTTACTCTCTAACTAAGGGTTTCTTTAAAATAATTCCCAATCCTGAAAGAAATGAAGCTGAAATAACAATTTACCCTTTAAAAACACATGAAAACATTAAACTATCTAACATTAGAGTATGGGATAATGTATTCAACCTAGATATTAACTTCTCTAATGGAAGAAAAGAGGCCATTATTAAATGCGATAAATGCTTAGATCTTAAACTTAGATTAAGGATTTTCTTTAGAGAAAATAGGTTTATTGAGAAGATATTTCATTTGAATGGTAAAGTTATTGTCTCAAGCACTATTTAAAATGTTTTCCTTGTAAAACTCTAGTTCATAATTTTTCATTCTAAGAAACACTATGTCACCATTCCTCATAGGTTCTATTTCTCCTTCTTTAAAATACTTAGCGAAGGTTGATGATGCAATAACCTTTACGTGCGCACCTAGGTTTATTTCGTATAGCTTGTAGTACTCCTCTTTGTTTTTAACCTTCGGTGAGATATAGTTTAACGTAAAAGCGTAAGCTTCATTATCTTCGATTATAGCTAATACAGCAATATTTAATGCTGAAATAACATATTTTTTCTCAATAATCTCTCTTAAAATATCAATTACCTCTGATAAACTTGACATTTTCGGTAGCCTCTTAGCCAAATATGTTGCTAAGAAGAATGTATCTGAATATTCACTTATGTGCTTTGTAAAACCTACCTCCTTGGCTAAAGACGTTTTACTAACTCTTCCGTTATGGGCAAGCCAGAAACTAAACTTTCCAACAACATGTACAAGAAATGGATGGGTATTCTGAACATTTTTAACTTCATTTTCACTTGTAAGTCTTGAATGAGCAATGATTAGTTGTATTTCGGCACTTGTTTCTCCTATGTTTCTAAGCAGGATAAGGCCTTCAGCATCGGAAGCTATAGGAATAGATGATCTATAGTAGCTTATTGAAGCTTTACCATGAAGGAATTTGTAAGTTACAAACCCCCATCCATGATCATGGCTTCTTTTACCACTAATGCTTTCAAGCAAAGGATCATATGTTGAAGCTAAATAGAATGATTTAACAATTTTGTACCAATAAACATTTTTACCTTTCGAAATACACATGAATAATCTACACAAAACTCTTACACCTCATCTTTACCTAATTTTGGAATATTCTCTAATACTTTAAGGTTAATATAGTGTAAGTGTGCAAAGATAGTCTTCTACATTGAGGGGTCTCCTCGTGAAAGCAAATGTTGTAGTTATAGGCGGAGGGCCTGCGGGAGTTACAGTAGCACTAACTTATAGGTTACTCAATGAAACAGCAAAAATAGTTTTAATTAGAAAGGATGAAAAGCAACCTATTCCCTGCGGAATACCCTACATATTTAGAAAAATTAACGTTAAAAACAACTTAATGAACGATGAAGTCTTAAAGAGGAACAATATAGAGTTAATTATAGATAGAGCTATAAAAGTTGATAGGTTTAATAGAAAAATTGTTCTTGAAAAGAATGAAGAATTAACATATGAATACCTAATTCTGGCCACCGGATCTAAACCTATGGATCTTGGAGTTAAAGGTGAAAATTTAAAAGGTATTTTCTATGTTAAGGAAAGTTATGAGAGACTTGTAGAGTTAAAGGAAGCTTTAGAGAATTCATCAACAGTAACTATTGTTGGCGGGAGTTTAGCTGGTGTTGAGATTGCATATGAACTTGCCAAAGCAGGATATAAGGTGTTGCTTATAGAGACTTTACCTCATATACTAAAGTTAAATTTTGATGTAGAGTTTGCAGGTAAAATAGAGAATTATCTTAAAGACGAAGGTGTAAATGTTTTAACTAGTATTTCAATTGCTGAATTTAGGGGAAACGGTAAACTTAGAGAAATAGTTTTAACCTCAGGTAAAATTTTGGAAACCGACATATGCCTTATCACTACGGGCATTGTGCCTAATACTTCACTAGCTAAAAATGCTGGTCTTGAAGTTACAGACTACGGTATTAAAGTTGACTCGTTTATGCTAACATCAGATCCTAGAATTTATGCTATAGGAGATTGCGCCGAGAAAAGAGATTTCATTACTGGAAAACCTGCAAGATACATGCTAGCTTCTATAGCGGCTATGGAGGCCAGAGTTGCAGCGGTGAATATAGCTAAGGGCAATGTTTTGAAGATTGAAGGCATAGTTCCGAAATATGTTTCAAAAGTAGGCAACATTGTTTTTGGAGCAGCAGGGTTAACCGAAACTCAAGCTAAAGAAAACAATGTAAACTACAAAGCATATACGGTAACTGTGAAGGATAAGTATCCTCAAGCACTTCCCGGTGTTGAAGACTTAACCATAAAGTTGATCTTTTCCAGGAAGAAGAGGCTCATTATTGGAGGACAGGTATTAGGCTATAGCGAGTATGTAGGGTCCCTAGTAAATACTATAGGAGCGCTCATAGAGAACTATGTTACAGCAGACGACATAGTTCTATCACCGCAAGCAGCACATCCATTAGTATCTCCATCACCCATTGCTAACCCGCTAGCCAAGATTTCACTAAATATACTCAAGTAAAAATTACATAAGAAATAGTAGGGAAAGAAGAAAAACTGAAACATGTAATATAATTTATTGTAACTATTCGGTAAATTGCATCATGGAGGTTAAATGTTTTGGCAAGATATGTTTGTACTGTTTGCGGATATATCTATGATAGTGAAAAAGGCGATTCTGAACACGGCATTCCCTCTGGAACACCTTTTGAAAAACTCCCTGACAATTGGAAATGCCCCATATGTGGAGCCGATAAGAGCTTATTTGAGAAATTAGAGTAATATCAGAACGCTCATGCATCCTCACATCAACATCGGATGGGAGCCTTCATCACTAAGTAATCTTCTCAAGCAACTCTCTTATAAGCTTATTAATGTAGTATTCGATATCATAACTTCTTATTTTAGAGTAAATTAGTGCCCATAGTACAAGATCTGCAATACATTTTTCTGGTTTAGCTTTATGCATGCAAAGTGGAAGTTCAGTGGCGCTTCTAAGAAGCATGGTATAAACCATGTTTTCACTTAATCCTACAGCTCCAAGTTTCCCCATAAGCTTTTCTATTTCAATTTCCATTTTCATGTAGGACCCCTTATCCTGATCTGTTTTAAATGCTGATATATCCTAAAATAAGGGATATTGCTGTGGCTAAACTAACTAATGGAACATAATTGTTTAGAGTTATTCCTTCTTTTCTAAGTTTTCTATCAACTTCGAAGAGAATTTTAGCTGAATCCCTGTTTTTCATGAGGCCTAATTTCTTGGCTTCCTCTATTTTCCCCTTAGCCCATAAGGGTAGTTTTAAATCTTTAATTACTGAGATGTACGATGAAACTATAGCATTATTGACGTCATAGGTTTCTTTAAAAGCGTTTTTTATGTCTCTAATTAACGCTTCAACCTTAGAGAACCTTATTAGTGCTTGAAAACTGGGGCTTCTCGTCGAAAGCGAGAAAAGTAGTTCATAAAGAGAGATGTCTTCTAAAGTTATCCTAGTTTCGGTTAATCCGCTACTTTCAATTAACGAAACATACTCTCTAGGACCAATGAGTTTCATTACTCTTAGAAGTTCAACAACGTCTTTTCCGGTGGATGATGTTAAGAACAGGTTTATTGACCTACCTATTAGCCCCTCGTTCACTAATTCTTTATGCTGTACTGTAGCATGAGATGAAGCACAAGAAAGAACTATTGAAGCAATTATTGAATCGAAAAATATGGGCGAACTTACATATTTCCCCCCTAAATACCTCATAGCATCAGCAATTAGCTTACCTAAATTAACTTGCGGTGCACCTAGCCTACCCTTAGCTACTTTTTCACCATAATCTGAAGATTTGCTGAGGAACTCGCTTATCATTATACCTAAGTTAAGATACTGTAGTAACTCCTTATCCTCAGAGTATCTATGCATTGCAGCGGGTTTAATATAAGCTATCCCGCCCAAAATAAATGACTTCATAACTTCTTCCGGAACCTTCACCCTACATCACTTCACGAATAAATATTATTAGGAGCTTTCTAAAATAGTGTTTCTGAAGCTAAATAAAGCTTAGCGCGTGGATGAAGTTGAGTTTTGAAGAACATGAGAATGAAAGGCTAATAATATATTCGCCTATCCATAGTTTGTTACTGATTTTCCTAATACTTTTCGGAATGTTATTCTTCTTTGTAATATTTTTCTGGTGGAGTACGGCCTTCATAGCGTTATTTAGGGTTTTAGGTTTTAGTTTGGCCGAGAGCTTTGTTTTAGCTTTAACAATGATTTTTTTATCGGCAGCGCTTAGCTTAATAAACATACCAGTCCTACGAGTTATTAGGGAAATTGAAGTACCGGCGATTAGGTATGTTTACTTCTTTGGAATACCTTACTCTATACCTGTTTTTATTAGGAAAAAGAGGAAAATGATAGTAGCTATTAATTTAGGTGGTGCAGTAATACCCTTAATATTATCTACAGTGTTTATAGCAAAAATGGCTACATCACCTTACTTGTCAAAACTTATGTTTTCATTACTTGAAGTAACGTTAATTGTGACGCTAATTTCCTATGCTATAGCTAAACCTGTTAAAGGAATTGGAATAGTTATGCCAGGCTTCATTCCCCCATTAGTTTCAGCATTTTTCTCAGCAACACTAACAACACCTCACATATACGCGGTTTTAATTGCTTATTCGGCAGCCACTCTAGGTGTACTTCTTGGCGCAGACGTCCTCCACCTTATAAAAGACTGGGATAAATTACAAGCACCAATAGTAAGCATAGGTGGCGCTGGAACATTTGATGGAATATATCTTAGCGGAATAATGTCTGTAATATTTCTCCCACTATTTCTAATGTAGAAACTTTAAACTCTACAACAACTAAATAATATTCTGGCGATGAAGAATCCTAGGCAGGAAATGAAATGATGATTAAACTCCCATGGGCTGAGCCAAAACTTACACTACATCTCTTACTAAAATATAATCAAAAACTCCATTAATGCTAATAAAAGTTAGTAGTCTGTTGGGGCATAAATGGCTCCTTAACCATAACCCCCATACTTTCTCTCTATGCATTCAAGAACTTTTTCAATGTACTTTAAAGTATTGTTCCATGTTGGGTTTCTTCTTAACTTATAAAGTGCATTTTTTGTTTCAACACATCTTCCAGCGAGTATTTTAGCTATTTTCTCTATTCTCTTCCTACCTTCGGAATTTAGTACATCATTTGAGAAAAACATTTTATAATTCTCGATACTCATAAGTTCATCTATTATTTCAAAAACTTCATATTTGAACTTATATTTATTCATCCCTCATTACCTTTTAGCTGAAGAATCTTAGAAGACCGTATTCTAAAGGTATCTTTGTTATTTTATGTACGGCGGGAAGTGCCACGTTATAAATCCTAGTACTATTTAACTGTATAAATGTTTTCTTAGAGTTATGTGCATGTCCATGTATAACTATGTCTGGTTTATTTTCTTTAATGATTTCCTCGGCTTTTTCAGAACCCATTTCTGCCCACGCATACTTGGGTTCTCCTATAAGCGTCTTATATGTTGGGGGATAATGTGTTAATAGAATTACAAGGTATCCTCTGCGTTTACCTTCCCTTATTAGCTTACCTATTCTTTCAAGCCTATTAGAGTAAATGCTGTATATTTGGGGAATGTGTGTTCTTTGCCATGTAGTTGGTCTATCTAAAACTCCCTTTGTTCCTACTATGAAAAGCTTTTTACCATTGTAATCTAATGTTACTGCTTCATCATTTAGCCATATTATATCGGAAAAATTTTTTATTAGCAAAGGTATGATGTTATCGTACTCCTCATTACCAAAGCAAGCTATGATTTTTCCTTTAAAAAATCTTCGAGTAATGTTTATTACATTTTTAAATTCAAACCATTTACCCTTATATATCATGTCTCCTACGAAAAACATGAGACCCACATTGCTTAACTTGGAGTTTCTTAAAGCTTTTTCATAATCCTTAAGGTACTTTGGTGAATGTACGTCGGCAACGGCAACTATTTCCATAATTGCTTGTCCCGTAAAGTTAATAATTCGGTAAATTATATAATTCTTGCCGATACCAATGAAATACCTAGGTGGCCCGTAAATGTCGTTGGGTTCAATAGCTGGAGCTGACGCTATGGGGCATAAAGGCTGGGTTACTGCTAGATGCTACATTTGTAATAAGAAACTTGATTTAACAAAAGACACTGTCTATCACTGCCCAAAATGCCATTCAAAAGGCTATAAAATATTTTACTGCTCTGCTGACGCTAGGAGATTACATTATAAATGCCCATTCGATGGGGTGGAGCTTAAACTTTACTAAAACCTTACCGAGGAAGACGTTTTGGAGTTAATAATCAAGAATAAGATACGTGAAATATGGATTGATGAACACCATAGAGCACTTATAATACCTTTAACGTCCGGATTAAATATTGTGTCAATAGATGTTTATTTTAGAAAATGGGTTTTCCCTGTAACGGAAAAAGTATCTCTCGACAATGAGACACTTATCTACTATAAAACAGAGGAACCTAAAGAAGTAGGTATTAAAAGCTTCCTTGATAGGGTAGTGAGAGTAGAAATTATAGGCCATTTAGGAGAGGGGATTTCAGAAACAATATCTATTAGGGCTTGGGTTAAAGGGGAGAATGATTTAGAGAAAATAGTTAAAGCAATTTATTCCGAGGTAACTAGAAATATTAGGGGAAGTGAAAAGCAGGTTTCTAAATCGGTAGGGTAAGTATGGAAATAAGCGTTATTTTACCTACATACAATGAAAAAGAAAACTTAGAAAAACTCTTACCCATTTTGCTTAAGAACTCCAATGTGGAGGTCGTAGTAGTAGATGATAGTAGCACTGACGGAACACCTAATGTTGTTAAGAGATTTATGAGAAAATACGATAATGTTAAGCTCATTGAGAGACCAGCTAAATTAGGATTAGGATCTGCTTATAGGGATGGTTTCAGAGCAACACTCGGTAAGAAAATAGTTACTATGGACGCTGACTTAAGTCACGATCCAAAATACATTGCGGAGTTCAGTAAAGTCATAGATGATATGAATGTGGATATTGTAATTGGAAGTAGATATGTTAGTGGAGGAAGAATAGTGGGATGGAAACCTCATAGGAAAATAATTAGTTGGGGAGCAAACTTCCTAGCTAAAACAATTTTAGGTTTGAATGTTAGAGATGCTACCTCTGGTTACAGGATGTATAGGAGAGATGTTTTTGCAAAAATAGCTTCACACTCAACGATGAACGGTTATGAATTTCAAATAGAGGCACTGTTTTTAGCTAAGAAGTTTGGATTCAAAATTCACGAATACCCCATAATCTTTACCGATAGGAGAACGGGTAGGTCAAAGCTCACTTTAGGAGAAATATTGAGGTTTCTGAAGGCTATTTTTAAATTAAGGTTTTTCAGTGGAGCAACTCTTCGTCACTAGTATCCGCTTATATGTCCGCGTTCATCATCCACCATAAACTGGTATTTTAGAAAATAATAAACTTTTATTTCGAAGAAAACATAAATGATAAGTTGGAGTATTCAAAACTATGGTAGGTGCTACTTAAATTATGAGTGAACATTTGAACTTAGATGAGCTTAAGAAGTTTCTTGAAGAAAAAATTCAGGCTCTTAAAAAGGAAAAGGAAATGCTAGAGCTACTGTTGAGCTTAATAGAATCTGGCATAATAGGATCTAAAACACCCCAAGTTAGAATAGAACCTAAACCTGGAGAGCAAGTTGTGCCTTTAAGGAGCAGTGACGGAACATTGCTTGCAGAAATGTACATTGGGAAAAGCGAAATAAGGCTTGTTCCATTAGTTCCCTTATCAATAGATATACCTCCTTTCAGACAATTCTTTGTCGCAAGAGTACTAGAGAACATTAAAAAGAAAGACATGGAGAGAATAGAGAAAGGAATACTTGATCCTTCAAAAGCATTCGATTATGAAATAACGGTCGATAGAGGAATGATTAAGGAAATTAGGCTTAAAAACGTGTATGATGAACAGAGAAGAATAGATATTAAGAGTTCAGCCAAATGGACTTTCGAGAGAATGTATGAGAAAACAAAGAGAACTAGAAAATAAGACCCTCAGCGTAACTCGTGAGCAATCATTTAATCAGACTTGCCGGGTAATCATCACAGGGTATTCTCTGAGATAAGAAGCTTTGTAAACCACATATTTAAACCATTGTACCCTAGCGTTTAAGTTCTCTAGAAACCATAGTAGTATCTGTAGGGAAGGTGAAGTTGGGAATGTCTAGTTCCGTACGTAATGATTTAGAGTTTCGTGTTTTAGCTGAAATTTTTGAGAAACTTGAGAAAACAACTAAAAGAACAGATATGGTAGCCTTGCTTGTTGAACTCTTTAGAAAAACACCAGCCGACGTTATTGACAAAGTAGTTTATTTAATGCAGGGAAAACTTTACCCAGACTGGATGGGAATGCCTGAGCTAGGGATAGGTGAAAAGCTTATCATTAGAGCAATATCTATGGCTACAGGGTTTCCGGCAAATGATGTTGAAAAAGAGTATAAGAGACTTGGTGATTTAGGTAAAGCAGCAGAAGTACTTAAGCAGAGAAAAAGGCAAGCAGCGCTTCTTGCATTCTTTGGCGCTCCAGCAGCTAAGCTGCTAACTGTAGGTAAAGTGTATAGTACTTTAGATAAAATAGCTAAGACGTCTGGACCAGGTTCTATAGATTTAAAGGTGAAGCTTCTTGGAGGCCTTCTTCAAGATGCTACGGCTAGTGAAGCCAAATACATTGTTAGAATAGTTGAGGGAAGACTTCGATTAGGTGTTGCGGAAGCGACAATGATGGATGCTTTAGCAGTAGTTTACGGTAAAACTAAGGCTGCTAGAACACTTATTGAGAGAGCATTTAATCTATGCAGTGATTTAGGATACGTAGCTAGAGTTCTCGCAGAAAAAGGTATTGACGCATTAAGGGAAATGAGGGTTACAGTAGGACGCCCGATAAGACCTATGCTTGCTGAAAGACTTAGTTCTCCAAGAGAAATATTAATGAAAGCTGGTGGAAAAGTTCTCACGGAGTACAAGTATGATGGCGAGCGAGCACAAATACATAAGAAAGGAAATAGAGTATGGATTTTCTCTAGAAGACTGGAAAACATAACTCATCAATATCCTGATGTTCAAGAATATGCTATAAAACATATTAAGGCAAATGAAGCAATAGTTGAAGGAGAAATAGTCTGTGTAGATCCAGATACTGGAGAACTCAGACCCTTCCAGGAACTTATGAGAAGAAGGAGAAAACACGACATACATACAGCTATGAAGGAACACCCTGTTTCAGTATTTCTGTTCGACATACTTTACGCTGATGGGGAAGATTTCACTCAGAAACCTATTTTAGAAAGAAGGGAAAGACTTAAGCAAATAATTGAGGAAACTGATAGATTTAGATTAGCTGAGGCAATAGTAACAGATGATCCTGAAGAACTAGAGAAATTCTTTCTAAAGGCAATAGAAAGCGGTTGTGAAGGTATTGTAGCTAAAGCAATTCATCAAAACGCAATATACCAAGCAGGAGCTAGAGGCTGGTTATGGATAAAATATAAGAGAGATTACAAGAGCGAAATGATGGATACGGTAGATCTCGTAGCTGTAGGAGCATTTTATGGTAGAGGTAGGAGAGCCGGAACCTATGGAGCCCTTCTTATGGCAGCTTACGATCCGGAAGCAGACATGTTCAGAACAGTGTGTAAGGTTGGTAGTGGATTTACAGATGAAGACTTAGCTAAAATGGCTGACCTATTTAAACCATATATCATAGATCATAAGCATCCTAGAGTAGATTCTAAAATGGAGCCTGACATATGGTTTACTCCACAAGTAGTAGCTGAAATAATAGGGGCAGAAATAACTCTTTCACCCATACACACATGCTGCTGGGGTAAAATAAAGCCTGAAGCAGGATTAGCTATTAGGTTTCCAAGGTTCATAAGGTGGAGGCCTGATAAAGGACCGGAG
>CAZLZO010000016.1:0-32085 GCA_964564025.1 uncultured Desulfurococcales archaeon | reverse complement strand
CATGAATGTAAGGTGATTTACCAAGCTCAGTTAGTGAACCTACAAATAACGTTGTCACTATAGAAAATAGGGCTAGAGTTGCCACTACTATTTTGAACTGAAAACTACTTGCAAACCCATCTCTCCTATAGGGGAAAGCCAAAATGAATGTGAAAACCCATAAAGTAGAAGGTATAATGTAGGTAGCTAAGCCACTTAACTTAGAAAAGAATGTTATAAAAAATGTTACTAGCAAAAGAGCAACTGGTAGTAACGGTCCTACGTTTTTACTCATTTTAACCTACCATGATGCTACAAAATCAAAAGTTACTTCCATATCGAAATTACTACTATTTACGAAGGTTTCTCCTATACCCATTGGAATTATAACGATAACTTTTTCTCCAGGTTCTAAAACTACCTTATTTCTACAAATACTGATTAGTTCTTTTAGATCCTCATAACTAAGCCTAACCCAATAGGGGGTTTCGCTAAGACTCTTACTTAAGGGACCGAAAACGCAAACTCTATAGTGAAATGTATTTATTAACTCTTGATCCCCGTGTAATTTAACATTAATATTGTTTAGTGTTGCCGGGACTGTTCCAACATTTTTAATTACAAGAGCTACTATAGCTTTCCAACATGGATAAACGTTTTCAAATTTACCTACAAACTTTTTCCCGTTACTAACTATTTCTCCACTGTGATAGTATTCTTCCGGGTGATTATGGGAACAATGTTGGCAAGCGATTATTTTATGACATATGAATTTGAGATTTAATTCCCCAGTAGAAACTTTAACTACGGCTTTCAATTCGTCACGCCATAAACTATAAGCTATTGTAGCTGTCGATAATATCATAAGTGTAAGTAAAATAGAAATTACGGTTTTCGTAAACATAAGGTGACAGCTCCTTTAAGTATGTAAGGAAAAAAGTGTTGTTTGATTTTTAGCCAAAATAGTCACCTAGAACTTTATTTTTAAGGCGGTGGACCTGGTAAGTATTCGTTCCACTGAACTGCTTCAAACGTTATTAGTATGTTGTAAGTGGCATTTTCGGGTGCATCTTGAAGTACAGTTATATCTAAGCTTATGTCAGCTGATTCGCATGGTTCAAGCTGTTTGCCAAAATTATTGCCCCACCAAATTAATGTATCATTAAGGCCATCTCCGTCAGCATCTATTTCTAATCCTTGCTGTAATGGTTGCGCATTTAGCTCGTAAAATTCTTGGCTATCTATTATTATACGCCATATTTTCAAGGGAATTGTTCCATCATTATGTATTTTAAATGCTACATGCGTGTAGTACCATGGATAAACGTTATGTAATGTTATGTTCATGGTGTCGTAGTCTCCATCTTGGTCTGAATCTATTAGCGTTACATTAGTGCATCCAACATCTTTATCTAATTGAGTAGCTCCAGGTGATGGTAGATAAGTGGCATTCCAGTCATTGCCTCCGTAATCACCGTATCCTGGTTGTAGACCGCATGCATCCTTTAATAATGTACTACCTTCCATGAATTCCCAGTCAAGCTCTCCTGTTTTCGCTGTTACATTTATTTTCAGCGTTTCACTCCACATAGCATAAGCTACTGAAGCTGTTGCAAGTAGTAGTAGAAAAATTGGTATTATTGCTATGCTTAATTTTTTACTCATTAGTTATCCTCTCTTTAGACTTCATTCCATTGAGCGAATTCCATGACTACATGGAATGTGTATGTGCTTAGCTCCGTAGCGTTCTGCTTTACATGTATTATGAACCCATAAGTGTCTGATTTGTCTGGGTCTATTTGTGTTCCATCGCCACTGTCGTTGTATAGGAACATGTGGAAATCTAAGTCTACTTTTCCATCGTCGTCTAGGTCTAATGCGTAGTCTGTGCATAAGACTAATTCCATGTCTCCGTCATCAAATTCTCCATTAGTATTGTTGTCTAGGAAGAATTTCACAGGTTTCACTGGTATTGTTCCTATATTGTCTACTTCTCCTAGAACTGTCACATTATAGCTTGGATATGCGTTATCTAACGTTATATTTAGCTTAATAACGTGTCCTTCCTCATCTTGTGTTTCATTTGTCACAAAACATTTGCCTACATCTTTATCGTAACCTGGATCAATTCCTGTGTCATTGCAGCTCCAAGAACTCCATTCAACATCTACTTCGCCTGTATTCACTGTTACATTTATTTTCAGCGTTTCACTCCACATAGCATATGCAATACCTGCAGATGCTAGAAGGAGCATTGCAATGAAAACTCCTATTAGAGATTTTGCGAAATACATTTCATTTTACACCTTTCTTAAGACAAAAACCGTGTTAGCTTAAAAATACATTACGTAGTAGCATTCGTATATTGCAAAACCATAAAAAACAACTCCTACACAAAACCATAACCTAAAACCAAAAATAGTAACTGTGGAAAACATGTCTGATCTTAAAAACGATACCTCAGGAGATCAGATATAAAATTCTACTAGCTGTTCTAAGTAAAGGAGTTAAACCTAAGAACCTGGGCATAACTCCAGCCTATAAGTACATGCTGCTAAGGAAAAAGAAGCCAATAAGCAACAGCCTACTGGAGAAATTACTGAAACACTTAACCCCACATGAGCTAATGCAGTTAGGCGCAACTCTTAGAGATAAAACTTTAAACCTCAAAAACACATTTTCTTCTACGGTGTGGGCCGGTAGCTCAGCCTGGCAGAGCGCTCGGTTGGCATCCGAGAGGTCCCGGGTTCAAATCCCGGCCGGTCCACCAACCCTTTATCGTTTCTTTATTGTTCATTATTGGTGTTGATGTTTATGTTCGAAGATGCTTCTCTTTTTAGCTTTTATAAGGATATTGATGTTCGTTATTAGTGAAAGTGTTTATATTTTTATTTTGTTTATGACTAGAGTATTACTTTGGTAATACCTAAGTAATACCTGCTATATGTAGGTGTTGTAATGCCTGCATTTGAGGAAATAACTATGTCTATAGGTATTGCTTGGTGGCTTATTGTTTCAGTATCTATTGTAGGGATGCTTGTGTCTCTAATAATTTTTGCTTTATCTAGTAGAGAAGAGACTAAAATGAGGCGTTATTAACTGCATTGTCTAGAAGTCTAAACAATTCTTATTTTGTTTACTTTCTTATTTTGCCACGAGTACCTTCTTATTCTTCTTGATCTCCCATAGCCGCATGCCGCGCAGTAGCCTTTTGCTACATTGAAAGAGTGTCTTCCACATCTCCTGCATCTTATGTGTGTTTTGCTTCTACCATGTTTTCCGAATGATGTTGTTCCCTTTACCATTTTGCTGTTCCCCGTTAATGCGTGCTAGAGCATCGTCTTGCTGCTATGGTGGTATAGGCACCGGAGATATAAGTATTACGTTATCTCCTCTAATTATTATTGTTCCGAGTTTTCTTATTTTCCCATTGCTCCTCATTTCTTCTGCTTGTTCGAGAACAAGGTTTAAGTGTTGATCGTAACTCTTAAGTATTCCTCTAACTTCTCTTCCACCCTTAAGCTTAACTAAGACAAGGTTTCCTAGTGATTCGCTAAGAAGCTTTTTTGCTGAATCTATTGTTGACAAAGCTAAAATAACCTCCACATTCATTGTTATTCAAGGCTTTCTCTTCCTTTCCTTAAAATAAGAAACGATATATATAAAGTTACTTTAGTTTGAAACGAAATACGAATGCATGCCAATGTAAAGAGGGTTAAGTATTGGGTTGCATTCGACATGCCCTTTCGAAAAAGGAGAGAAAGAAGGTTTTGAAGGAATTTGCTGAAAAATTTCCTAAATTAAAAATTGAAAGCAAGGTACAAATGGAAATAGGTGTTTGCGATGGAAAAACACTTTACTTCATAAACTCGGAACCCGTGTTTTTAAAGGATGAAAGAGGCATGCTAATACCTCTTCTAAGATACATTTACAAAGCAGGCAATATGCTTGGTTTACCATTAGTCATAGTTGACATGGGAGCTGTTAAGCACATTCTTAACGGAGCAGATGTTATGGCCCCAGGGATAGTTAAGATTATTGGTGATTTTAATAAAGGAGATGTAGTGTTGGTTGTTGATGAAAAATACAGCAAACCCCTTGCAGTATGTGAAGCACTCTACTCGTCTAAGGAAATATCCAGTATGAGAAGAGGAAAGGTTCTTAAAAACCTACACTATGTTGGAGATAGAATTTGGAGGCTTAAGTTCTAAGCTATTCTCAAACTATCAAGTATTCTTGGAGCATACGTTTCGAAACCCATACGCCTAATAGTGTTAGCTAAAGCTAGTGTTTTGCTTTCTTCACCGTGAAAGAGAATGACTCTTTCAGGCTTAGGAGTTATATTGTTGAGAAACGCTAGTAACTGTCTCCTATCTGAGTGGCCCGAGAATCCTTCAACACTAAACACTTTAAGCTTTATCTTTAAAATTTCAACTTTACCCTCAGGAGTAAACGTTACTATTTCCCTTTGACCATCCTTTATTTTCCTACCTAAAGTCCCCTCTACCTGGTAACTTACGAAAATTAATGCATTCTTCTCATCCTTAGCCATCATTTTCAAGTACTCGACAGAGGGCCCTCCAGTAAGCATACCTGATGTTGAAAGTATTATTGCTGGCTCGTCAGAGTCAACTATGGCTCTTCTCTCATCTCTATGTTCAACTTTTCTAATGTTTTCCGTGTTAAATGGATTCTCTCCTTTATAAATGGCATCTCTAACTTCATCAGATAGAAGCTCCGGATATGTTGCATGTAAGGCTGTTACTTCATCAATCATTCCATCAACATACATGGGTATTTTTGGTAAAATTCCTTTATTCATAGCGTTAAGTATTACTAACATTACTTCTTGGCCTCTGCCTACAGCAAACACAGGTATTAGTACTTTACCTTTATGCTCTATAATTTTCTTTATTTTATCTATTAATTCTCTTTCAGCCTCGTCTCTTGGAGGTAAATAATCTGTTCCATAAGTGCTTTCCATGATTAGCGTTTCTACTCGTGGAAATCTATCATTAGCTCTAGGTAGAAGCCTTGTTCTACCATACTTGAAATCTCCTGTGTACACTATGTTATGGAGTCCTTCACCTACATGTAAGTGAACAATTGCTGAACCAAGTATGTGACCTGCATTATAAAGCGTTACTCTAACATCGGGAGCGATATCTGTTACTTCACCGTAGTTTAGGGGGATTGTGTGAAGAAGCATTTTCCTGACTTCCTTAATAGTGTAAGGTACGTACTTGTTTTCTCTTGCAGCTATTTCTAAGAGGTCTTTTTGCATTAAAACCATGAGGTCCCGTGTTGCTTTAGTTACGTAAACAGGGCCTTCATAGCCGTACTTGAAAAGGTAAGGTACGAGTCCACAGTGATCTAGATGTGCATGTGTTACAATTACAGCGTCTAATGTGGATACATCGAATTCTGGAGTATCGAATCTCGGATATGCGTTTAATGGATGTGAGGAACCGGGATTTAATCCTACATCGAGAAGGACCTTTGTTTCAGCTGTTTCAACAAGTATTGCTGCCCTACCTACTTCTCTAAATCCCCCTAAAGCAGTTATTCTAACATAGTTGCTTTTGAAAAGTAAGGGTCTATGGATTCTATGTCCTATACCTCTTAAAACATTAAGCCTATATTCACTTTTAGCTAATAGAACCTGTAGAATGCTTGTTAAAGTTATTGTTTCTCTTGGAGGAGCTCTGACAATGTTAGGTCTCCACCCTGTTTCAAGAAGAATTCTCCTTAAAAGATTGCCTCCCTTACCTATAACTAACCCCGGCTTAGATGTTTTAATAATTATTTCCCCAAGCGTATGGTCAAATTCTAAACTTTTAATTTCAGCTTCTTTAGGTATTAATTTCGTAATTATTTCTTTAGTTTCTTCCTCAGTTTTCCTTACTGAAGGATCCGTTCTAATGACGACCCTTTTCTTAATAGTTTTAGCTATTTTCTTAATAATATCTGTGCTTCTAATAACGGCTTCAACGCTTTTAACGTAAATAGCTATTTCTGGTCCTTCAAACTCTATTTTGGTTATTTGTGCTTCAGTCGGCATTAACTTTAAAATAGTGTTTTTAATATACTCGTAAACATTAACTACTTCACCATGTGGTTTCAAGGCTTATCACGTTCCCACAATGTTTTTAATTTCATCTATACTAAGTTCTTTAACGCCATCCTTAGTTATTACCATCACATCTACTCCTTCACCTGAAGCAGTATCTCTCTTCATAGCAGCGTTTACCGCATTAACTGCTACCTTTACTGCATTCTTTTCGTCTAAGTCTTTCTTAAACGATGATTCCAAAATGCTTATAGCTATGGGTGAACCTGAACCTGTTGCAGTATAGTCTTCCTCGGTTATTGTTCCAAACCAGTCTAAAACATATATTCTAGGTTTTAAATCGTAACCAGCAACTATTAGTTGAACAATGTATGGTAAAACCCTAGAGTACGTGAATATGATGTTTGAAAGTATTGAAGCAATAGTTTTTATAGTTACGGGTTTTTTCAAGGAAAGCTTGTAATAGTTTATTTCAGCTTTAACCATGTCGACAAGTGTTTGAGCATCCGCTACAAGACCTGAAATGGTCATAGCTGCTCTATCATCTATTTTAGCAATTTTCTTTACCTTCTTATGAGCAATAAAATATCCAGCCGTTGCTCTCTTATCTGCAGCCAAAACTACGCCATCGTTAAATTTTAAAGCTACAGTTGTTGTTCCATGTATGGCTTTCTCCTTTACTACTTTTTCATATTCAAACATTAACTACACCTTCTCTCTTTAAGCGCAAATCCTAAATGCCATTCTAAACTACTGAGTGTAGTATGTGTAGAAAAACTTTGAGTACTCCTACGTTTTACCATATCACGGGGAAACAAGTATTTAAGATTTATTGCGAGTGTAGATAAGGGATGAATAATGTGAATATGCTTTCAGAACATTTAATAAAGCTTCCAAGACGCATTGTGATAGGTAAAGGTGTTAGACATAAGATTCCACAGTATATTAAGGATTTAGACTTAGGAAAAAACGTTTTAGTCGTTACTGGACCCCATATAATTTCAACATTGGGTAGGGAGCTTATGCAAATACTTGAGGATGGAGGTTTAAATGTAAGCTACGTTATAACTAAGGGCACACACATAGATTTTCTAAGAGAGTTATTGGATGATGTTTCTAAGGAAAAATATGATTTAATAATAGGTTTTGGTGGAGGTAAATCAATAGATACAGCTAAATTTATTGCAACAAAAACAACTACACCGTTCATGAGCGTTCCTACGGCAGCGTCACATGATGGAATAGCGTCTCCTTTCGCATCAATAAAGGGGCTTGAAAGACCTACTTCCATAAAGGTAGAGGGGCCCGTTGCTATAGTTGCAGACACAGAAATTGTTGCTAAAGCACCCTACAGACTTTTAGCTGCTGGTGTAGGTGATTTAATTGCAAAGTTTACTGCTGTCTTGGACTGGAAGTTGGCTCATAAGCTTAAAAACGAATACTACGGTAGTTATGCTGCTTCATTAGCTCTTCTTTCAGCGAAACATGCAATGACTTATGCTTCAGTAATAAGGAGAGCTTCCGAGGAATCTGTAAGAATAGTTTTGGAGGGCTTAATAAGTAGCGGTATTGCAATGCATATAGCGGGCTCTTCAAGACCAGCAAGCGGCTCAGAGCATTTATTTAGTCATGCTTTAGACACTATAGCGCCTAAGCCCGCATTGCATGGAGAACAATGTGGTATAGGCACGATAATGATGGCGTATCTTCACGGTAAGAACTGGAGGAAAATTAGAAAAGCACTAAAGAAAGTTGGTGCACCAACAACAGCTAAGGAGCTAGGTATTAATGATTATTACATAATAAAGGCCCTCACTATAGCTCATAAAATAAGGCCTGAAAGATACACTATACTTGGTGAAACAGGGCTTACATGGGAAGCAGCCGAGAACTTAGCTAGAAAAACAGGCGTAATAGACTAAAACTTCTTAGCAAAAATAATTATGGTGTGATCTTAACTCTATGAAGGTTGCGGTTTTTGATAAGCTGTGGGATGATAAAGAATGGACAATAAGAAAAACATTATAACACTTGTACCTAAGACATTTGCAAGAAAGGGCTATAGATTTGTTTTTGAAGGAAAAGTAGATAGTGAATGTAAAAAATGTTCCCTCTTCAACGTATGTATAAAGAATCTAGAACCTGGGAGAATATATGAAATAGTTAACATAAGAAATAAGAAACATAAATGTAAAATTTATGAGTCAGAGGTTCTTGTGGTTGAAGTAGTTGAGGCTGATGTAGAAGCATTCATTAAAACATCGATGGCTGTTGAAGGAGCAATAATTTCATACAACCCTGTTAACTGTAATGAGTATTTATGCCCTAACTTTAAACTATGTAAGCCTTTAGGTCTTAAACAAGGGGATAAGTGTAAAATAATTAAGGTCTTTGAAAAACTTAAGTGTTCTAAAGGCATATCGTTAACTAGGGTTTTGCTTAGAAGAGTTAGTAGTGGTCTTTAACTCCTTCTTAGTAGCTTCTGCTTTTTCTGAGACTTTTACCTCAGGTAATTTTATTTGGTATTTCTCAACGAATTCAAGTAAGGGTGCTATTGGAACATATTTCTCTATGTCTTTAGCGACGGCCTGTTTTATATACTGAATATCGTCGACGAAGTATGTTTCCTTAGGCATTTCTATCCTTAATGTCCCATCAACTATTTTCACATCGAATTTTTCGGGAGGAACAGATTTTATTCTTCTATGCAGTAAGTACTTTACCTTCTCCAGTGGCTCCTCTATTTTTCTAACAATTTTTACATTGTAAATTAATGTCTTTCCAGCTAAGGGATGATTAAAATCTACTATAACTCTTCCCCCAGTCACATTTCTTATAGTCGCTAGCATGCCATTTATTTCGACTATTTCACCTATTTTAGGTACAATGCCTTTTTTAGCAAACTCTCTTAAGGGGAGAAGCTTAACCTTTGTCGGATCTCTTTTACCATAAGCTTTTTCCGGGGGAATTTCTATGGTTTTTTCTTCTTCAACATTCATTTTCATTAGCTCTTCTTCTAAACCTTCAACTACTCTATGTTCACCTATTATTACAAGTAATGGCTCGTAAATTTTTTCTTCACTAAACTTCTTATGCTCCTTAGCTACTTCAGCTTTTGTTGTGTCAAGTAGCTCTCCTGTTTCCTTTATTTTAGCCACATAATCTATAAGTATGAAGTCTCCTTCCTTAAATGGCATTTTAAACTGCCACCTAACCATAATTTTTATGTGCTATGGGGATTTCGTTTTTCTAAGTTTTAAACTTTAGTGTCCTTTTCTAAGATACCAACCCTTATCTATAATGTTCTTGCATACAACTTTGTTTTTACTTCCGCTTTTTACTAAGAGGTCTTTAGGTTTTACCGTAAGTTTACATAGTCCAAGAACATCTTCTAGCTCATTTATCACAACAGTTATTTTAAATAATGGAGGGTAAACTTTGATAATAGACTTTAACATTACATCCCTCCCATATAGGAAAAGAGATGCAGCATGCTCATTAATCATTATTGCATTTCTCCTTGCTTTTAAGAAAAGCTTTTCCGCAATATCTATGCTAACCCTATATTCTCCGTCAACTATTTGCCCTAAAAATATTCCTAATGAATATGGTTCCCTCCTAATTCTCCCCTTTAAATAATCTACTACAACATGGTCTAATGTTCTCGTTACTAAAAAGACTTCGTTTCTCTTAACATTACGCGTTATGTAGACTACTTTATCTCTAAAGAAGCTTTCAACAATCACTTCTCCAAACATTTGCGAAAGTGTTCTTATAATGTCCTTAAGTATGGGTTCTGAAACTTTAACAAATATAGGGTGTTTATCCATAGTTTTCAACCTTTCTTTATAAGTTTACATATAAAGTAACCTTCCATTTCATGCTTATGCGGATAAACTCTATAGCATTTTGCCAACTCATCCCTAAGGCGAATACCGAATACTTCAGTAAATCCTTTTATGCCAAACCTTGAAATAATCGAGAGATTTTCTACTGAAACGTTTTCGAAAAGATTAAGGATTTCATTTATTACGAACTCATTCTCTTCAGGCGCAATGGAGCATGTTGAATACACTAATGTACCCCCTGGTTTCAAAGCCCTAATAGCTGATTTAAGAAGTTCAAGCTGTCGTGAAGCCATTTTAAAAAGGTCCTGTAACTGTGTTTTCTCTTTTCTCGAAGCATCTATAGGTAGTAGTCCCTCACCTGTACATGGTGCATCAAGGAGTATTTTGGTGAAGAATTCACCATAATTGCCTAGTTCTTTAGAATTCATTTTTAAAAGTATGGTATTAGCAACTCCCATGCGTGAAATATTTGATCTTAAAGTTTTCATTCTACTTCTACTAATGTCAACAGCTAATATTACACCCTTATTTTCCATAAGCTCTGCTAAATGTGTTGTTTTACCTCCTGGAGCAGCACACATATCTAAGACTACATCGTTAGGTGAAGGATTAAGTTCTAAGGGAGGTATCATAGAAGGGGCTCCTTGGATAAAATAGTAACCAAATAGATATTCATGAAGATAACCTAGCTTCTCTCCTCCTTCAAGAACCCAGTAGCCCGTGTTCGCCCATGGAATGTTTTTTAGCTTTAAACCTTTACTCTTAAGTCTCTTAAGAAGGTTGCAGCATTTTATTTTCAAAATATTGCACCTTATAGACTTCGTCAATCCTTTACCCGTAGTTTTGAGAAGCTCTTCAACTTCCTCAGTATTGCCGAACATTTTAATGTATCGTTCAACCATGTAGGGTAAGAAACCGTATTTTCCAGCAAGTGTTCTAGCTTCAAATGAAGGTGTAGCGTATTTAAGATCTACTTTAAATGTCTTAAAGGGTAATTTAAAATTTAGCACAGCACCACAAACCCTCAGAGGTACTTCACTTAATGATTGAGAAAGAAGTAAAAATAAAAGTTAGTTGCGAGGAACTACACCATATAAGAAGCAGGATATTGAAGTTGGAAGCAAAAGTTTTAAGTAAACAATGGACTATAGACGTTTACCTTAATCATCCATGCCGTAATTTCTATGAAAGCGATGAAACTCTAAGGATTAGGGTTCCTAAAGGTAATGGCGTATGTGAATTAACCTATAAGGGCCCTAGAGTTAAAGATTTCGGCTACGCTAAAATTAGGGAGGAATTAACAATTAGTTTTAGTAAGAAACAATTAAAGAATTTAATGTTAATTCTTGAAAAGCTAGGTTTTACAAAAGTAGCTGAAATCGAGAAGAATAGAGAGGAATTTATTATTAATAATGTGAAAATAGCTTTAGATAATGTTAAATCGTTAGGATGTTTTGTTGAACTAGAGTATTCAAGCGAGAATGAGTTAAAAGATGTACTTAAAATGCTAGGTATACGTGGTTCCCTAATGGAAAAAACGTATTTGGAAATGGTTCTTGAAAGGTCAAAGTCTATCTAAAATCACGGTTTTAGGTTTCTTAGTGTCTTGAGAGAAAAACGTTATCGCAAAAAACCCTCTTCGTAAGGGTCCGGGATTAACTATTAATGTCCTATTATGTCTTACAATTGTTCTTCCGGAATGTACATGTCCGCAAAAAACCATTTTAGGCTGGCATTTTTCAATAATTTTTCTTAACATGTAGCTTCCGATGTTGCCTTTTGCTATGTCATAATCTACTCTAAGCCTGTAGGGGGGTATGTGGGAAACAAGAATTAATGTTTCTGTTTCACTGCAAAGCTGGCAAATGGGCTTTTCAAATTTAGCTATGTCGGCTTCTAATGGTATTTTTAACTCATAACTTATTAAAGGAGGTAATATGTAAAAGCAGAGGTCATTTTCTCTGTATACATTCTCTAACACTACATTTTCCGGAATATTCTTTAAAATTAAAGGGTCATGTTCGCCACGGGCGATAAGTATTTTTGCATTCGTTTTTTGAGAAATTGTTAAAACTGTTTTCTCAAAGAATTTACGGTTTCTATCAAATGAAATATCACCTACAATAATAATGTACTTGTAGTTTACCATGGTGTTTAATATTGAGTTAAGATATTTCAATGACCCATGAATGTCGCCTATAATTAATGTCTGAAAATATTTCAAGCTTACCTCTCCGCTGAATTTATACTACATATAATCGATGAATTTAAAAGAGTATTAAAATTATCTTTAATCATAGACTATGCTAAGAGGGGAGTGTATAGATATGAGAAAGCAAAGACCATTAATTGTTTTACTTACCGATTTCGGCGTTAGAGATCCCTATGTTCCAATAATGAAAGCTGTAATTGAGAGCATTAATCCTGAAGCTAAAGTTATTGACATGGTTCATGACGTTGAAAGTTTTAATATTATGCAGGCAGCATTTATACTTTCTGTTTCTGCACGTTACTTTCCGAGAGGCACTGTTTTTGTTGTTGTAGTTGATCCGGGCGTCGGTACTTCGCGTAAGGCAATAGTTATGAAAACATGTGATGGCAAGTTTTTCGTAGCACCAGATAATGGAGTTTTATCGCCCATAATTTCTTCGGAGAGCCTATGTGAAATACGTGAAATAACTAATGAGAATTTCATGTTAAAGCCTATATCTGGAACATTCCATGGTAGAGATGTTTTTGCACCTGTAGCAGCATACATTACGTTAGGTACTCCTCTACATCTCTTCGGACCTGAGATTAAAGTAGATGATGTAATTAAAATAATCATGCCTAAGCCCTCATATCATGGTAATTATGTGCAAGGGGCTATAGTGTATTTTGATAAGTTTGGAAATGCTATAACAAACATTGAAGTTAAAAATGTAAGATGGCTGCGACCAGGTAGTAAAGTTAAAGTTATTGTGAAAAGAGAAAGGTTCATCACGAAATTTGTGAAGTCTTTTGGTTATGTTGGGGAAGGTGAAACCGCGCTTATAGAGGATAGCTTTGGTCTCTTAGAATTAGTTGTAAATAGGGGTTCGGCTAAAGATAGGTATGGTTTAAAATATGGCTACGAAATAATTGTTGAAAGGGTGTAGTTATTGAGGGGAATCTATATTGGACGTTTCCAACCATTTCATAAAGGTCACTTATATGCTGTTAAAGAAGTTTTAAATGAAGTAAATGAACTTATCATAGGGATAGGTAGTGCTCAGGAAAGCCATACTATAGAAAACCCGTTTACTGCTGGGGAAAGAATGCTTATGATTAGAAATGCTCTTATTGAAGAAGGTATAGATTTATGTAAGATCTACATTGTACCCATTCCAGACATAGCTATGAACCATGTTTGGGTAAGATATGTTTCCATGCTTGTACCACATTTTGAAATAGCTTTCTCAAATAATCCATTGGTTATGAGGCTTTTCAAGGAAGCTGGTTATAAAGTTAAGCCTATTCCGCTCTATGATAGAACAAAGTTTAGTGGAAAGAAAATACGCGAACTTATGCTTAAAGGTGGTAATTGGGAAGAGCTTGTTCCACAATCAGTTGCTAAAATAATTAAGGAAATAGATGGTATTTCAAGGTTGAAGGAAATAGCTCAAAGCGACGAGGAGGTATCTTAATGCTAATTATAGATGGGAGCTTTGGAGAAGGCGGTGGGCAAATTCTTAGGACAAGTATTGCCCTTTCATCCATTCTATTAAAGCCCATAAGGGTAATCAATATTAGGGCTAAAAGGAAGCCTCCAGGTTTACGACGGCAACACATGACAGCTATAAAGGTTTTAGCAACATTAACTAACGCTGAAGTTAAAGGGGTCACAATGGGCTCAACAGTAGTAGAGTTTATGCCTAAAGTGAGAAAGGGTGGAAACTACAGTTTTGACATAGGAACAGCAGGTAGCATATCATTAGTTCTTCAAGCAGCCCTACCTGTAATGCTTTTTGCATCAGATAGAGTAACATTAACTATTAGAGGCGGAACAGATGTACCATGGAGTCCACCTATAGACTACGTGAGATACGTGTTTGCACCAATACTTAGAGAAATGGGTGCTAAAGTTAGAATAGACGTTCTAAGGAGAGGACATTATCCTAGGGGTGGAGGCATAGTTAGAATCGAAGTTGAACCCGTAAACTACTTAGAACCCTTAGACAAGCTGGATAGAGGTAACGTTTTATTTATTGAAGGATTATCTCATGCTGTAAAATTACCTCAACATGTAGCTTTGAGGCAAGAATACGCAGCAAGAGATTTTCTTGAAAAAAGGGGATATAGGAACGTTAAAATACGTATTGAAGCATATGATCCAAGAAGAGATCCGCATTTAGGTCCCGGCAGTGGAATAGTTATTTGGGCAAAAACCGAGCATAGTATTTTAGGTGCAGATGCGCTTGGGGCTAAAGGTAAGCCAGCTGAAAAAGTTGGTTTAGAAGCGGCTGAAAAACTTGTTAACGATCTCTCAACGGGTGCAGCTTTAGATACTCATATGGGCGACATGATTATACCTTTCTTAGCCGTAGCTAAAGGGGTTTCGGAAATTACTGCAGCTAAGCTTACAATGCATGCTTATACAAACATAGAGGTTGTTAAGAAATTCATTAATACCGAAGTTTCTCTTAAAGGAGATCTAAATAAGCCTTTTAGGTTTAGAATTAGAGGTATAGGTCTTACTCCATAGAATATTTCCTTCACTATCAATTATCCTTACTATCCTATGGAATGGAATTATTTTTCTATCAAAACCTAGTTTCACTACGAAATACCAGCTTCCAACCTCTTCTACATTGTCAAGTTTAGCTTTTTTTACAATAATTTTATCGTTTACTCTATGAATGTATTCTACTACGTGTCCCTTCACATTCCTATATTTTGGATCCCAAAGTAATTTGTTGAGCAATCTTCTTATTTCCGAAGGTTTTCTTCCCATGATTCTTCCTACTCATGACTAAGTTTCTTGCTTTAACATATATTTCACTATATTTCTGAAGTTCCTTGTAAGCTTTTCTTAGATTTACCACGCTTACATGAAATTCTCTAGCTACTGAAGCAAAACTAGGTCGAAAACCATAGACAATTTCGTTGTAAACTATTTTTGCTAAAGCTAATTTAACCCTATCAGTTCTTGAAGAAATTTTTGGATATACCTTAAAAATCTCTAGTAAATCAAGATATATTCGTGTTTCCTCAGACTCTGAAAGCTTACTCTTCACTTCCTCCGTTAACTCGTTAACTATGGTTTTTACAAGCTTAACCTCTTTACCGTTATATATGGCCTCTAAAACTTCCTCCCTTATTTTTAAACCAGGCCTGAGTTTCGGAAATATTTTTAGCTTCCTCTTAAATCTACGATACCTAATATCTATTAAAGCCCATTTTATTGAGCGTAATTTAATATTAAAATCTTCATGTAATTTTGAAAGAGTAAGTTTATATTGTAACGCTGAAGAATCATTACCATAGGTTTTACATGTGTAATCATATATTTTGTCTATAACTGTTCCGCATGAGGAACATACAACATATCCTTCATCGTATCTCCAAACGATTTCTACTCCTCCGCAATACGGGCATTTCATGGTATTGGCACCATGAAGAAAATCGAAAACACTCCTTTATAAGCTAGACCGTAACTTTTCTTAGATCTCGGAGGGTAGGCTGAAAGTATTCTGAAACGCTGAGTTTATATTATTGTTTCCATATTTTGGGATTCGAATAGACAAGCAAACTCTATAGAGGTGATAGTATATGGCAACAACATACTTCGGTGCTACAACCGTTGGTATAAAAGGTAACGATTTCGTAATATTAGCTTCTGAAAGAAGAATGTCCTATGGAGGCTACATACTAAGTAGGAGTATTAGGAAAGTTTTTAAGATAACCGATAAACTTGGCGTAGCGTTCGCCGGGCTCTTCGCTGATATGCAAGCATTAGCAAAATACCTTGAAGCTGAGGTGAAATTTTACGAATTAACATTAGAGAAACCTATGAAAGTACGTTCAGCTGCAAAAATACTTTCAATAATTCTTTACAGCCAAAAATACATGCCTTATCTATCCGAAACCCTTGTTGGAGGAATAGATTTAGAAGGCCCTCACTTATTTGTTTTGGATCCTTTAGGCTCACTTGTAGAGGATAATTATGCGGCAATAGGGTCTGGAGCACCAATAGCTATAGGTATAATTGAGAGTAACTATGACAAGGTAAAGAATGTTGAAGAAGCTAAAAAGCTTGCTTATGGGGCAATAAAGGCTGCTACTGAAAGGGATTCTTCATCGGGAGACGGTGTTGACATTATAACAATAACTAAAGACGGTATTTATGAAGAATACTTGCGATTACCTAAGTAAGGCTGTAGAAGTTGGATTTTAAAAGAGCAAAAATACTTCAGGAAAAAATAGCTGAAAAAGTAGTTAAAATAGATAGGCTTAGTTATCCACCGAAATACGTGTTAGGCTTAGATATATCATATGGTAAAGGGAAAGCTATAGCATGCTGTGTAATAATGGATTTCGACAGTTTAACGGTACATGAGATAAGATATGTTGTGGACGAGGTTATGATACCTTATGTTCCAACATTTTTGGCTTTTAGAGAATTACCGTTTTACACTTATTTATGCTATGACTTCAGAAATCGAAGTGACGTAGTATTTCTTGTTGATGGACACGGGCTTGCTCACCCGAGAAAAATGGGTATTGCATCGCACTTAGGCATAGTTCTCAACGTTCCTTCCATAGGTGTTGCTAAGAAAATACTAACAGGTTCCATAATTAAACGCGGTAATAAGGAGTATCTTAAGGTAGATGAGAACATAGTCGGTATTGTATTAAAGCATAAAGGTTTCTCACCGATATACGTAAGTATAGGTCACAATATTTCCCTTAAAACGTCGGAAAAAATAGTTAGGCATTGTTTAAAAAACCGTAAACTGCCTTTGCCTATATATTTCGCACATAAATACTCTAAAAGAATAGCTCAAAGGCTGTAAGAATGAAGAGATGGATTTTTAGGAAAAAAAGAGCCGAGATTTTAGAAATACTACTTGCACTAGCTGAATTAGGTGCGTTAATTAAGCCAATAGAGATTTCAACAAATAAGTTAGCGAAGATCCTTGACATGTCGCAGCAATCAGCTTCCCGTAAACTTCGTGAAATGGAAAAAGAGGGACTAATAAGTAGGGAGATTACAGCTTTAGGTGAAAAGATAAGGATAAGAAATGCTGGAATAAGTCTTCTACTAGAGTACCATGATAGACTATGTGAAATTTTTCGAAAAATAAAGCCGGGAATTATGGTTTTGAAGGGAATTGTTGTCAGAGGCTTAGGTGAGGGAAGATACTACATGGCACTTAAGGGCTATGTTGCGCAGATTAAAGAGAAGTTAGGATTTAAGCCTTACCCCGGAACCCTCAATTTGAAATTAAAAAATACTGAGGATATTCTTAAAAGGATAGAGCTTCAGAGGCTCCCAGGAATTTTGATAAAAGGGTTTTCGGATGGTGTAAGAACATACGGTGATGTTAAAGCATTTAAAGCCGAAATAAATGGAATTAAGCCTTTAGCTGTAGTTTTACCTGAAAGAACAAGTCACGGTATAGACATTATTGAGGTTATAGGGCCTTTTAATATTAGGGAAAAGTTAGGCTTAAAGGACGGAGACGAAGTCTCACTAATCATTTATTTACAGTAAAGCTCCATAATCCTCCTTACTATATTGCTACTGCTGCAATTAGGATATTTGTTAAACTTAGTTTCCAATCTTAATATTTTAACTCTACTTAAGCCTCTACTTTTTAACATATCGAAAAGTTCTTTTTCCGAAATTTTCTGGTCAGGACCTAAAAGAATTATTTGTGGATTTATTTTTTCTACAGATTTTATAATGTCCTTTTCGTCGCCTAAAATCGCTTTGTAAACACCCTTCACATTAGAGATGACGTAAAGCCTCTGGTTCTCATCATTTATAGGTTTTTTACCTTTGAATTTCTCAACGTTAACGTCTCGTGCAACTACAACATACACTTTACCAAGTTCTGAAGCTTTCTTCACCAAGAAGATATGTCCTGGATGGAGTATGTCAAAAGTTCCAGCTATGAGCACTTTGGGCTTCTCCAGAACTTCTTTTGTAGGCCATTCAAATTTTATCAGTTTCAGTTCTCTAAGGGCATCTAATAAACCTTCAGAGTATGTTGAACAAACTATACTGTCGATGAAGCTTTCTTTTTCAAAATAATATTTGGAATCTTCAAGGTATCTTTTAGCTAAATCTATTAACTTAATAACCTCCCTTGTCTCCTTAATTATCTTTAAAGTGTTAAATGCTACCTTTAAATTTTCAATATACCTTTCCGCCCTTAACTTGAGCTCATCCATATTTTTGCACCACATACTATTTTAGTCAATTAAGAATCTTTTTAACGCATCCTCCTCTACAAAATGTAGTTTCCCGGGAATTATTAGTGAGTGAGGAGGTGAGCCGAAATCTTTCTTAATGAGCTTGCCTATTTCGCCATAAACGTATTTCTGTGTTGGCGTACCAGCCCTAGCTATTACAAGTACTTTAGAGTTTTCTGAAACCACTTTCTCCTTTCTTCTTGATTCTACTTCTAAAAGTATTTTCAATGCGTCATTAGCTGTCATAAACACTTTCTTCTCAACATCTAATTCTAAGAGAAGAAGTGTATGAAGCCCTTGCTTCCTATTTTCCTTTATTACGTCGTAGAAGTATTCGTAAAATATGTTATTCTTAGGGTAAACTATGGTTGCACATTTACCAAACTTGTATATCATTAGGCCTGAGTAGCTTATGGCGACAGTATATATTGTTAATCCATGTATTACTTTTACTTCATATCCTCTCTTATGGGCTTCTAAAAGTATAGCCATATGTGTTGTTGCAATGAAGGGATCGCCTATTACTGCAAAAGCAACATTACGATTCTTAGCTAACTCATTAAATATAGGTTCCGCATTTTTATTTTCAACATCAAATCTTGTTAAAGGCTTAACATCTTTTCCTAAAAGCTTGCTTAATGATTGCACAGAAATATCTGGGCTTAGACTCGTATAGACGTCTAGAAAAACGACGTCTGCATTTTTTAAAGTTTCTAGAGCCTCTAAAGTGATGTCTTTAAGTTTAAGCCCTAAACCAACAAAGGCTAGCCAAGGCATTTCACTTTACCATATGCTTTTTCGCTAACAAAATAAAAATATATACTGTTATAGCTGATAAAGCTAGTAAGTTTAAGATGGGAAACAATGGTCTCTGAAGATTGGAGCAACTACATTCCCGAGGATGTTCTCAGAGAAATTGAGAAAGAAGAGAGGAAAGAAAGGAAGAGGGAGAAAGTGCTCTTACCCACTTCAAGAGACATTGTTAATGCCGTTATAGCAGCTTCTAAAAGGGCTAAAGCAATACATCCAGATGAATTTCCATGGCTAGTTATTCAAATTCTTAAATCAAAAGGCTTCAATACAAAATACGTTACAGTAAAAAGAATATGGAGAACCTATGAGTCCTTAGTGAGAAAGGGAATAATTAGTGATACTTTACATGTTGTTAATAGGCCTTAATAATTTCGGTTATTTTCTAAATAATGTGTGGAAGGTTTAGGAGCCTTTTAAGTTTACGTGGCGGGCCCGCCGGGATTTGAACCCGGGACCTACGGGTTAAAAGCCCGCCGCTCTACCTGGCTGAGCTACGGGCCCAACTTTTGTCAGCTAATAGTTTCAGTAGCTACTGTTTAAATTTTTCCTATTAAGTAATATGCGATGGAATGGAAAGCTTTATATTCTCCGATTTAGAGTCTGCTTTTCTGATAGCGTTGGGTATACAGTTATACGGTTTAGGTGTAGAGTGTGGTTCGTAAGTCAAAAATTCTCGAGCACGTACTCGTACCTAAGCATGAAGTACTCTCTCCAGAGGAAGCTTCCAAGGTTCTAAAGGAGCTCGGTGTATCGCCAGATAAGCTCCCATGGATTAGGGCTTCAGATCCCGTTGCTAGAGCTATAGGCGCTAAGCCTGGAGACATAGTTAAAATTACTAGGAAAAGCCCAACAGCTGGAGAAATAGTTGTTTACAGATATGTTGTTCCAGGTTGAGTTTTGGAGGTGAATGTAGGATTATGTCATCTAATATTAATAGTCAAAACGAAAACGTGCTAAGTGTTGAAGACCGCTGGACCATTATGAAGGCTTTCTTTAAGGAAAAGGGACTCGTTAGACAGCAGTTGGATTCATATAATGACTTCATAATCAATAAGCTTCAAGAAATAGTTGATGAGCATGGAATATTGGAAACAGATATTCCAGGATACTATCTTAAATTTGGCCGTATTAAAATAGGTAAGCCTAGGGTAAAGGAAGCCGATGGAAGCGAAAAAGAAGTTACGCCCATGGAATGTAGGAGAAGAAATCTAACATATGCTGCTCCACTAAAGTTAACTATAACACCCGTGGAAAATGGAATAGAAGATAATCCTGTAGAGGTAACTATAGGTTATTTGCCAATAATGCTTAAGTCCGTAAAGTGTGTTCTACATGGGCTATCTGAGGAAGAACTTGTTAAGCTAGGAGAAGACCCTTATGATCCGGGAGGATACTTCATAATAAATGGTTCTGAGAGAGTAATAGTTACTCAAGAAGACCTTGCTGTTAATAGAATACTTGTCGACGTTTCAACTACAGGTACTACAGTTACACATATAGCTAAGGTGTTCTCCGCTACATCAGGTTACAGGGTACCAGTTGTTCTTGAGAGAACTAAAGATGGAACATTAATGGTTTCATTCTCTGCTGTTCCCGGGAAAATACCCTTCGCCATAATGATGAAGGCTTTAGGTATGGAAACGGATAGAGACATAGTTTTTGCGGTATCTTCGGATCCTGAAATTCAAAAGGAGCTTATGCCATCACTTGAACAGGCAGTTGCTATAAGAACAGTTGAGGATGCACTCGACTTTATAGGTAGCAGAGTTGCTATTGGACAAACACGTGAAAATAGAATTAAACGCGCTGAAACAATAATTGATAAATACTTCTTACCTCATTTAGGCTCTTCGCCTGAAGATAGGCTTAAAAAAGCATTTTTCCTAGGCCAAATGGCTAATAAGCTTCTAGAACTTGTTCTTGGCAGAAGAAGACCTGACGATAAAGACCATTACGCTAATAAGAGACTGAAGCTAGCTGGAGATTTATTAGCTCAGCTCTTTAGAGTAGCTTTCAGAACACTACTTAGAGATCTTAAGTATCAAATAGAGAGGACGCATGTTAGAGCAAGGAAAATGAATATTCAAGCACTAGTTAGACCAGACGTTGTTACTGAAAGACTAAAACATGCTTTAGCTACAGGAAACTGGGTTGGTGGAAAAACAGGTGTAAGCCAGCTCCTTGATAGAACAAACTACATTTCAGCATTAAGCCATTTAAGAAGAGTAGTTTCACCTTTAAGTAGAAGTCAGCCACATTTCGAAGCAAGAGATGTTCACGGGACACAATGGGGTAGAATTTGCCCGTTCGAATCGCCTGAAGGGCCAAACATAGGTTTAGTGAAGAACTTAGCGCTAATGACGTACATTTCTGTAGGAGTTAATGAAAAGGAAGTTGAGGATGTTCTTTACAAGTTAGGTGCAGTAAGAGTTGAGGAAGCCCATAGAGCAGGAGATATGGTAGGTGCTAAAGTATTTCTCAATGGTAGACTTATAGGTTTTGCAAAGGAACCTGAGAAATTAGTTAAAACAATTAGGATCCTTAGAAGACAAGGAAAACTAAGCCATGAGGTAAATATTGCTCATTACAAGGACCAGTACATTAACGAAATATACGTTAATTGCGACTCTGGGAGAGTTCGTAGGCCTCTTCTAATAGTGGAAGATGGTAAGCTTCTCATAAAACCTGAGCATATTGAAAAACTTAGAATAGGAGAATGGAAGTTTGAAGATCTAGTTAAGCATGGATTAGTAGAGTACTTGGATGCTGAAGAAGAAGAGAACGCTTTGATAGCGCTAAATCCAGAGGACATAACACCGGAGCATACACACATGGAGATTTGGCCGCCAGCAATATTAGGTATAGCTGCTTCAACAATACCTTATCCGGAACATAATCAGTCCCCAAGAAACACCTACCAATCAGCCATGGTAAAGCAGGCATTAGGGCTTTATGCTGCAAACTATCAAATAAGGAATGAGTCACGTTCATACTTGCTTCACTACCCGCAAAAACCCTTAGTTCAAACACGAGCACTTGAGGTCATAGGATACAATGATAGACCGGCAGGACAAAACATGATAGTTGCTGTAATGTCATATACGGGATACAATATTGAAGATGCTATAATTTTAAGTAAAGCAGCAATAGAGAGGGGGTTGGCTCGTGCAACATTCTTCAGGCTTTATGAGGCTGAGGAAGCAAAGTATCCTGGAGGAGAAGAGGACCGCATAGAAATCCCTGAACCCGTAGTTAGGGGTTATAGGGGAAGAGATGCCTACAAGAAGCTTGGACCAGATGGAATAGTTGACCCTGAAGAAGAAGTTTTTGGAGGAGAAGTACTGATAGGGAAAACAAGTCCTCCAAGGTTCATTGAGGAATATAGGGAACTTAGCCCAGCAATGCTTAGGAGGGAAACGTCTGTAGCTATGAGACATGGCGAGAAAGGAGTAGTAGACACAGTAATGATAACTGAAACAATAGAGGGAAGTCGTCTGGTTAAAGTAAGGGTTAGAGACTTAAGAATTCCTGAATTAGGAGATAAGTTTGCTTCAAGACATGGACAGAAAGGCGTAATAGGATTATTAGCACCACAAGAGGATTTACCATTCACTGAGGAGGGAATAACACCAGATTTAATAATAAACCCACATGCACTACCTTCAAGAATGACCCTTGGACAACTAATCGAATCTATTGGGGGGAAAGTCGCGGCGCTTAAAGGAAGATTTGTTGATGGAACACCATTCTATGGTGAACCATATTACAAATTAGAAATAGAGCTTAGGAAAGCAGGCTATAGGTCTAATGGCACCGAAACTATGTATGATGGTAGAACAGGTGAAATTCTCAAAACGCCCGTATTCATAGGAATAGTGTATTATCAGAGACTATACCATATGGTTGCTGATAAAATACATGCTAGAGCAAGAGGTCCGGTACAAATATTAACAAGACAGCCAACCGAAGGCAGAGCAAGGGAAGGAGGTTTAAGGTTTGGTGAAATGGAAAGAGATTGCTTAGTAGGTCATGGAGCCTCAGTTCTTCTTAAGGAAAGACTTCTTGACAGTTCAGATAAAACAATAGTGTATATCTGTGAAAACTGCGGAATGATAGGTTACTATGATAGAGTTAGAGATCGCTTTGTATGTCCAGTATGTGGGGAGAAAGGAAAACTTCATCCGGTTGAAATGTCCTATGCATTTAAGCTTCTACTTCAAGAGCTTATGGCAATGTGTCTATACCCTAAACTAATGTTGGGAGATATTTTTGAGAGAAAGAGGTGAGAACTATGGCTGAAATGCCTAAGAGAATAAAAGCAATTAAGTTCGGCTTACTTTCACCCGATCTTATAAGGAAAATGTCTGTTACAGCTGTAGTTACAGCTGACACTTACGATGAAGATGGTTTACCTATAGATGGAGGTTTAATGGATAGGAAGCTTGGAGCAATAGAACCCGGTCAGAGATGCCCTGTTTGTGGAAACACCATGGGCGAATGCCCCGGCCACTTCGGACACCTTGAACTTGCTAGACCAGTTGTTCATGTAGGCTTTGTAAAAACCATATATAATTTACTTAAAGCTACATGTCATAGATGTGGTAGAATACTTATTCCGGAAAAAGATATTGAAAGATATGAGAGATTATTAAAAAAGCTTGAAGAAAAGTGGCCTTTACTCGCACGTAGGCTTAATGATCATATTCTGAAGAAAGCAATTAAAACTACGACATGTCCTCACTGCAATGCTAAGCAATACAAGATACGTTTGGAAAAGCCTACAACATTCTATGAGGAACGTAAAGAGGGAGTTAGAAAATTAACGCCAATAGAAATACGTGAGCATTTAGAGAAAATACCTGATAGGGATGTAAGGCTTCTAGGCTTAGATCCTGAAAGCGCTAGACCGGAATGGATGATATGTACAGTTCTTCCCGTACCGCCGGTAACGGTTAGGCCTTCCATATTTTTAGAATCAGGTATTAGAGCAGAAGATGATTTAACACATAAGTTAGCAGATATAGTTAGAATTAATGAGAGATTAAGAGAGAATATTGAAGCAGGCGCTCCTGAGCTAATAATAGAGGATCTATGGGACTTACTACAGTATCACGTTACAACATATTTTGATAACGAAGTGCCTGGAATACCTCCTGCAAAACATAGATCAGGTAGGCCTCTTAGAACATTAGCTCAAAGGCTCAAGGGAAAGGAGGGCAGGTTTAGAGGGCATCTTTCAGGTAAGAGAGTGGACTTTTCAGCTAGAACAGTAATATCCCCAGATCCCAATATAAGCATAAATGAGGTAGGCGTGCCTTTAGAAATAGCGAAGATATTGACGGTTCCAGAAAGAGTAACTCCATGGAATCTTGAAGAACTTAGAAAAGCTATTCTTAATGGTCCTCATAAGTGGCCTGGTGCAAACTATATAGTTAGGCCTGACGGAAGAAGAATTGATCTCAGATTTGTTAAAGATAGGAAGGCTCTTGCTGAAACCCTAACTGTAGGCTATATTGTTGAAAGACACTTAAGAGATGGAGATATTGTCCTCTTCAATAGGCAACCATCCCTACATAGAATGTCCATCATGGCTCATAGGGTGAAGGTATTACCTGGCAAGACATTTAGACTTAACCTTGCAGTATGTCCACCATATAATGCTGACTTCGACGGAGACGAAATGAACCTACATGTTCCTCAAAGCATTGAGGCTAGAGGGGAAGCAAAAACACTAATGCTCGTTCAAACACAAATACTTTCACCTAGATATGGTGGGCCAATAATAGGGGCTCTTCAGGACTATATCTCAGGAGCTTATCTGTTAACGTTAAAGTCAACACTACTTACAGAGGAAGAACTAATTGAACTACTTTCAGTAGCAAAATACGAAGGAGAAATTCCTGAACCAGCAATTTTAGCTCCAAGAAAGTATTGGACAGGGAAGCAAATTTTAGAGCTCTTCCTCCCAAAGGACTTTAGCTTTGTAGCTAAGGGGAGCACATGTGTAAAATGTGATACATGCGTTTACGAAGAGTGCCCGTATGACTCATATTTAGTGATAAGAAGAGGCAAACTACTGGCTGGAAGCTTAGATAAAAAAGCAATAGGTGCGCAAGTCCCTGAAAGCATGCTTCACAGGCTAGTGAAGGAGTATGGTGAAGAGTATGCTAAAGTGTTCTTAGATAACGTATTCAAAATATTCCTTAGATACATTGAAAAACACGGCTTCACAATGAAATTAAATGACGTAATAATACCCGAAGAAGCTAGAAAGGAAATAGAGAAGGTACTTAGGGAAGCTGAAAAAAGAGTTTATGAGTTAATAGAGGAGTTTGAAAGAGGAGAGTTAGAGCCTATACCAGGTAGAACGCTTGAAGAGACATTAGAGCTTAGAATAATGGAGATTCTCGCAGATGCTAGAGATAGGGCTGGAGAAATAGCCGCGAAATATCTCAGTAAAACAAATCATGCATACATAATGGCGATAACTGGTGCTCGTGGAAACATTTTAAACTTAACTCAAATGGCAGCAACTTTAGGTCAGCAATCAGTAAGAGGGCAGCGAATAGTTAGAGGTTATAGGAATAGAACACTACCCCACTTTAAACCAGGAGATTTAGGGCCAGCGGCTAAGGGGTTCGTCTTTAATAGTTTCAGCAAGGGGCTTTCACCTGTAGAAATGTTCTTCCATGCAGCTGGTGGTAGGGAGGGGCTAGTTGATACGGCCGTAAGGACGTCTCAAAGCGGCTATATGCAGAGAAGACTAATTAATGCTCTACAAGACCTTAAAGTAGAATATGATGGAACCGTTAGATTACCGAGCGGTGCAATAGTTCAATTCCAGTATGGAGAAGACGGAGCAGATCCTGCTAGAACAGACCACGGTAAAGCTGTAAACATAGACAGAATAATACAAAGGTTTTTAGGAACCTAGGGGGGTGAACGCAAACTATGGTTAAGCCGGAAATTCTTGAGAAAAAGCTTAAAGAGGTTAAGGATCTACTTCCAAAATCAGTAATTGATGAGTTAAGAGAGAAACTTAAGGGCTTAGATATTGATGAGAAGAAGCTTAATGAAATAATAAGCGATGTTGTTAGAGAATATAGATATGTTATAGTGGATCCTGGCGAAGCTGTAGGTACTGTTGCTGCGCAATCAATAGGTGAACCAAGCACTCAAATGACCCTTAGAACATTCCATTATGCTGGCGTTAGAGAACTCAACGTTACCTTAGGCTTACCTAGACTTATAGAAATAGTTGATGCTCGTAGAGAGCCTTCAACACCAATAATGACTGTTTATCTTGACGAGGAACACCGCTACGATAAAAATAGGGCAATAGAGATAGCTAGAAAAATAGAGTACACAACAATAGAGAACGTTGCTAAAACAGTAGACATAGACCTCTTTACGAACTCTATAATAATAGTTTTAGATAAGGAAATGATGAAGGATAAAGGAGTTAATGTAGAACAAATAATTAAGGTTCTTGAAAAGCTTAAGGTGGGAAGAATTCATGTGGAAGACGAGCAATTGAGAGTGGAGGTCCCTGAAGAAGTTGCAACAATAAGTAAGCTCAATAAAATTAGGGAAAAGATAATTAATTCTAAGATAAAGGGGATTAAAGGTATAAAGAGAGCTATTATTCAAAAGAAAGGAGACGAATACGTAATAATGACTGATGGCTCCAATTTAGCTGGTGTGCTTAACGTAAAAGGTGTTGATCATAGGAGAACAATAACAAATGATATACATGAAATAGAGGAGGTTTTAGGGATTGAAGCAGCTAGGTCAGCAATAATTAACGAAATAGTTGGTGTATTAGAGGACCAAGGTTTAGACGTAGATATTAGGCATATACTTCTTGTAGCAGACATAATGACGAGAACGGGTAGAGTAAGACAGGTTGGAAGACATGGAGTAAGTGGTGAAAAACCAAGTGTTTTAGCAAGAGCAGCGTTTGAAGTCACCGTAAAACATTTATTGGAGGGTGCGGCAAGAGGAGAAATAGATGAACTTAAGGGCGTAACGGAAAACGTAATCGTAGGCCAAATTATACCGTTAGGCACAGGCATGGTTGAATTACTTATGAAACCTTCATCTCTTAGAAAGAAAGAGGAATGGTGAAAAGTTCATGTCTCTTTCTTTCGAATCAGAGTTAAGAATGGCTATAAAGACAGGTAAGGTAAGATTTGGTAGTAAGGAAACACTTAAAGCAGTAAAGCTTGGTAAAGCAAAAATAGTCATTATTGCAGCAAACGCTCCAGAGGAGGTGAAGAAAGACATACTTTACTATGCCAAGCTTTCAAAAATTCCTGTCTACGTATATCAGGGAACATCTATTGAACTAGGTACAATATGTGGAAAACCATTTATGGTTGCCGCAATAACGATATATGATGAAGGAGATTCTAGAATACTAGAGTTTGCTGAAGGTGGTGAAATAAGTGCCTGAAATAAAGCTTACGGCTGAGGAAATGCGTTACATAGCTCTTTTTCAAGATCTCACAAGAGCTTCGGTAAAAGATTGCATAATAGATGAAAATGAGAACAGGATAATATTTCTCGTAAAGCCAGGGGACATGGGATTAGCTATAGGGAGAAATGGAATAAACATTAAGCGATTAAAAAGACTTCTTGGAAGAAACATTGAAGTTGTTGAATGGGCTGAAACAATAGAACAATTAGCTAAAAATGCGTTAGCTCCCGCTAGAGTACTTAATGTAAAAGTGCTAACTACGCCTTCAGGTAAGAAGAAGGTATTAGTCACCGTTGACCCCCAAGATAAGGGCGTCGCTATAGGGAAAGCCGGAAGAAACGTTGCTAGAGCAAGAATGATACTTAAAAGGTACTTTGACATAGACTCAGTAATTGTGACATGAGTTTAGTTTAAAAACCTCGCAAATGTAAATATGTGAGAAGAAGGTGCATAGTTAAAATGCCCGGTAAGAAAGCGCCTTACGGACTATATGCTGCTAGGAAGCTTAAGAGGAAAAGGTTAAAGTTTAGATGGAGTCAGCTAGAGTTTAAACGTAGAATGCTTAAGATAAAGGAGAAGTATGATCCATTAGAAGGAGCACCTATGGCTAGGGGAATAGTTCTTGAAAAAGTAGGTGTAGAAGCTAGACAGCCGAACTCTGCTGTTAGAAAATGTGTTAGAGTACAGCTAATAAAGAATGGAAAAGTTGTTACAGCATTCGCTCCAGGAGATGGAGCATTAAACTTCATAGATGAACATGATGAAGTAATAATAGCTGGAATAGGAGGCTCTAGAGGAAGATCTATGGGAGATTTACCTGGCGTTAGATACAAAGTTATAGCTGTCAATGGTGTTTCACTAGACGCTTTACTTAAAGGCAAGAAACAGAAGCCTGTAAGGTAAAAAGATTTTAGTGATGACAAATACTACTTCTACGTTAAAGCACTCTTTCATCCCTAGATCTAGAGCCCATCTCTTCCTGCTGTTTGACCAGGTCATCCAGAATGTATATGTCGCTATTGCTTAGTAAAGCTAAATATATTGCATGGCTTGGAATCATTCTTCTCCTAACAATAGCGCCGTCAACTTTAATTTCCATTGTCGCAGTATAGAGCATGGTTTCTTTATTAAGATAGTCTATGTATACTGCTCTGATTCTACTCCTTAACTTATCTCTCAAGTCACCGGTAACCATGGGTAAAACATCGAAGACGCTTTCTCTTTCAACCTCGTAGTTTTCGCCTTGTATCCTATTTATTGCAATAACTATTTCGTATGGAACATAGTATAGCGTAAATTGTCGACCATCTTCAAGATGGCATGTTATTACTGGAACATATGGTGGAGTAGGCATTAAAAAAGCTTCAACCCTAACTACTTTAACCATTTTGTTCATTATTTTGATGCACCCTCTTTTCCGAAGCCTATACACTACTAACCCACGTTAAAAATATAAACTTGTAACCTCTACTAACCGAATACAGTAATAGGTAATAGCTAGAAGTAAGGGATAATATTTATGTCGGAAGTAAAACTGGTGAAAACTAAGGAAATAAAGCTTTTCGGTAAATGGGGTTTTGAAGGAATAGAGGTTAGAGATCCTAGCTTAAAGAAGTATATATGCTTAAAGCCCGTATGGCTTCCCCACACCGGGGGTAGGCATGAACATAGAAGATTCGGTAAATCAGAGGTACCGATAGTTGAAAGACTAATGAATCAGTTAATGAAGCCTGGACGTAATGCCGGGAAAAAACATTTAGCATATAACATTGTTAAGCTAGCATTCGACCTAATATATTACAAGACCGGGAAAAACCCAATACAGGTTCTTGTTAGAGCAATAGAAAATGCGGCTCCAAGAGAGGAAACCACAAGAATAGTTTACGGTGGAATAGTTTATCACGTAGCGGTTGATGTAGCTCCGCAGAGAAGAGTTGACTTAGCGTTAAGACATATAGCTGAGGGAGCTAGGAACTGCGCTTTCAATAATCCTAAGCCTATAGAGGAATGCTTAGCTGACGAAATAATAGCTGCTTCAAACTATGATCTAAAAAGCTACGCTATTTCAAGAAAGGAGGAAATAGAGAGAATAGCTCTTAGTGCAAGATAGCATAATACTTATATCTCTTACGAAAGCTTTATATTCACGATTTCCGCTCTTAGGACTCGGATTAGACCACAAACAGTGTCTAATGAGGTGCGCATGTAAATGTCTAAAAGACCTGAAAAACCACACTTAAACCTAGTAGTTATAGGACATGTTGACCATGGTAAAAGCACATTAACAGGCCACTTACTATTTAAAGCCGGATTTATTGACCCGAAGAAGCTAAAGGAAATAGAAGAGGAGGCTAAGAAGAGGGGGCAAGAGTCATTCAAGTATGCATGGCTACTAGACAGGCTTAAGGAGGAAAGAGAAAGAGGCTTAACAATAGACTTAGCATTTATGAAGTTTGAAAGTAAAAAGTACTACTTCACAATAATTGATGCTCCAGGACATAGGGACTTCGTTAAGAACATGATAACTGGAGCATCACAAGCAGATGCAGCATTATTAGTTGTTTCAGCTAAGAAAGGAGAATATGAAGCAGGAATGAGCGAGGAAGGGCAGACAAGAGAACACATTATCTTAGCTAAAACAATGGGTATTGACCAAGTAATAGTTGCTGTAAACAAAATGGATGATCCAACAGTGAATTGGAGTAGAGAGCGTTATGAACAAATAGTGAAGGAGCTTAAGGAGTTCATGAGGAGGTTCGGATTTAAAGTAGACAAAATACCGTTTGTACCTGTCTCAGCGTGGACAGGAGATAATGTCATGGAAAGAAGTCCGAAAATGCCATGGTATAAAGGCCCAGCTCTCATAGAGGCTTTCGACCTATTAGAGCCTCCGCCAAAGCCTATCGATAAACCATTAAGAATACCTATACAGGAGGTTTACTCTATCTCAGGCGTTGGAACAGTACCTGTAGGTAGAGTCGAAACAGGAGTTCTAAAAGTTGGAGACAAAGTAGTATTTATGCCTCCAGGTAAAGTTGGCGAAGTTAGATCAATAGAGATGCACCATGAGAGAATAGAGAAGGCAGAACCAGGAGACAACATAGGATTTAATGTTAGAGGTATTTCTAAAACGGAAATTAGAAGAGGAGATGTTGCAGGCCACTTAACGCATCCACCAACAGTTGTGAAATCGTTTAAGGCGAGAATAATAGTGATATGGCATCCAACAGCAATAGCTCCAGGATACACTCCCGTAATTCATGCTCACACAGCAAGTGTTGCATGCAGAATAACCAGGATAGAAGCTAGGGTTGATCCAAGAACAGGTAAGATCGTTGAGAAAGAACCTAAATTCATTAAGAAAGGGCATGTAGCAATAGTAGAGTTCAAACCTATAAAGTCAATGGTTATAGAGAAGTATAGCGAGTTCCCACAGCTAGGAAGATTCGCTATGAGAGATATGGGTAGAACAGTAGGTATTGGAGTAGTAGTAGACTTAGAACCACAGAAAGTAGAGGTAAAGGCTAAGTAGAAAGCTAAGCCTGTTTTTTAATGTAAAAATTAAACTACATTAGCTTTTTTAATCTCTAAATTAAAGGGGTCATGCAATGGTTTCGAAAGCTAGGATAAGACTTTGGAGTACGAATGTTGAAAACCTCAATTACGTAGTTGAGCAAATAAAGGAAATAGCCAAGAAGACCGGAGTGAAAATGAGAGGACCAATACCATTACCGACAAAAAGACTTGTAGTACCCGTTAGAAGATCGCCATGTGGTGAAGGAAGTAAAACATGGGATAGATGGGAAATGAGGATCCATAAGAGAATAATAGACATAGCGGCTGATGAAAGAGTTATGAGACATATTATGAGAGTTAGAGTACCAGAAGATGTATACGTAGAAATAGAATTACTATGAATCCTTTTAACCATAGTTTAAGCTAAATATTAGATTTCTTGTTAAAGCAATTCTTAAATAGAGACTTCTAGAGTTCGTTATCTTAGGGAAAGTGCCGGGGTGCCCGAGCGGACTAAGGGGCTGGCCTGGAGAATGCAATTCTAGAAAGCCAGTGCCCCGTATGGGGCGCGCGGGTTCGAATCCCGCCCCCGGCGCCACATAATTCAAATAACTCCTTTACGATTAAGGATGAGAGAAAAAGGTTAGTTAATTTTATATCTATGTTTCTATGCGCTCTAAGCCTGTAATTTCCTGGATCTCCTTTTTACCCTTCTTTAATTCTTCAACTTGTTCTTGATCTAGAATTTCAAGCAATGCGAGAAACTCTCCTACATGTGTCTTTTCTTCCTTAGCTACGTCTTCAAAAACTCTTCTAAAACGTTCGTCATCGGTTGCTCTAGCGAATTGAAGATATAAGTTTATAGCATCAAGCTCCGCTATTATAGAGAATCTTAATGCCTCTACCAATTCATCCTTAGTAAATTTTTTACCTTGAGGATA
>CAZLZO010000015.1:0-32340 GCA_964564025.1 uncultured Desulfurococcales archaeon | reverse complement strand
CTCTCATAAGAGGATCTATTGGACCATAGCCTAGAAGGTTTCTTTCAACATAGTAAAGTATTTTCGCCCTCCTACTTCCAGTAAGCTTAAACACTGACCTATACTTATTGGCTAACCTTATGACCTCACGTGCAACATAAGATTTTAAATCCTCAATTGCCTCCGCAGGTTCAAGCTCCTCAGTTAAAATATCAACAAGTTTTTCAAGAACCTCCTGCTCATCACGTGTTAAAGTGAATTCTTCAACATAATAACCTAACATACCACCTTTCTCAGGAATCGAAACAATGTTTACCTTAGCGAATGGTTCGTAAACATAGTATGATTCAATAACCGTATATGTCGGTTTAAGCGGGAGAATGGTTATGGGTTCACGCTTAATAATGCCTCTAATTATTTCCTCTACTCTTCTCTTACCTCTTCTCTTAAGGAATTTCGAAAGCTTCTCAGCTAAGGAACTTTTTCCCTTCCCGAACCTTTTTCTTATCTTAAACTTTACCATTTCACCTACACCCTTTGGGCCATGAATGGTGCGGAAAACACTTCAAGTAGAGGCGAAAGTATGAGAAGCAATATTGTTAAGCCTGTAAGTATTATTGCATGCTTAAACCCTGCAGAAACTGTTCCGCTAGAAATCTTACCCGTTATAAGGCCCATAATGTAAACGTTAAGTATCGTAGCGGGCATAACAAGCATTAAAGCGTTACGATACGCTCCAACACTAATAGCGAGGTTTTTCATGAAAACAGATAGGAAAACCATTGAAACAATTATTGTTAAAGCACCAATGTAAGGTATGACCATAAGCGTTTTCATGGATGAAGCTTTTTCTCTCTCAACATGCTCAGACATTTCAGCGAACCAAGCCATACTTTCAATGGTTTCAGGGCTTCCACCGCCAACCTCTATAGCGTCTGTAAGTATGAATAAGAAAACCCTTGCCCTCCAGGACTTTATCTTAGAAATAAGGATACCGTATATTTTGGAAAGAGAGAAACCTAGGGAAAGCCTCATAGCAATATCCTTTAAGTACTTACTGAAAATCCCATAGTTCCTCGAAGCCAATACAATAATGCTTTTCTCAGGGGATAAACCTGTTTTACGAACTTCAACAAGGTCCCTTAGGAAAGCTGTTATTCCCTTGCTTAACCCTCTACTTTCCCTACTTATAATTATTTCATACACTGCTGCAGGTATCGTAGGAATAGTTAATGCTAAACCTAAACCTATTGTAGAGTAGAAGGCAGGGTCTATGCCTAAGGTTTCTCCGAATTTCGAAATAACAATTACAAATGGTTCGAAAATCTTGTAAAGAAGTGCTTCCTTAGGTAGGTAGAATGGAATAAACATTTCTATGGTAAGTATAATTATGAGTGGAAGTGTTATTCCGAAAAACACTATGTAAGGCCTTATTTCAGTATATGGCTCCTTATACTGAACAACGTCGGCAATATACATTACCATACCTGAAATAAATGGTAAGAAGATATATGAAAACAGGAATAATGTGGGGCCTCCGAAAGCTGAAATACTTATTTCTGGAATTGAAGTATTTATTAAATATATTGCATCCATAGCTAGCATTACGAAAATAATTATTGCAAGGTAGGCTTCAAGAATTGTTGCCATACGGTCTCCGGCAACCCTCATTCTACCGACAAGGTCCATGAATAATCCCTGAACTTTCCTTTTAAGGTAGTCGTAAAGGTCTCCGCCTACACGTATTGTTGCAGCATATCCTAGAAGTAAATCCTTAAACATGTCGCTTGGGCTTCTCTTAGCTAGGTCATCAAATGCTGTAATAGGATCCTTACCTAATGCTTTAACAACTATTATGAATCTTGATGCATAATATGATATTCTCTTAAAAACTGCTTTAGCTGCAGAAAGCCTTTCAAACGCTTTATGAGGACTTAATCCTCCAGTAGCCATTATTGTCAAGTAAGCTACAGCATATGGTACTTCCTGATCCATTGATGCTCCTCTACTAGCAGCAATTGCTCTAGGAAATATTTGCCCAAAAAATACTAAAATTAGGGGAGGAAGCATAACCAATGTCACAGCAACTGCTATAATTAATTGGTTAACTACTGGAACAAATAAAACTATGAGTATGAAGGAAACGATAGAGATTATTGTAGATAACGTGAATAGGAAAGCTACAAAACTAGCATATGCTTCATAATAAATTCTTATACCTGCATTCCTAATTAAGGAAGGTATGTTAGGAAATATTGCTAAAACAAGTTTACCTAAAGGGCCAAATTTCGAATATATGAAGCCCCAGAATAAATCCGTAAACTTCTGTTTCTCTTTAGTTTCCTTTCTCTCCCTCTTAACCCTTATTTTAAACACTTTAAGATTCACCGATTTTACTGCTATTACTCTGTTTTCACCTGTAAATATAGGTTTATCTGCACTTGTTAGTTTCTCCATGAAGTCACCTACAAATTTTAACTGCTGTTACCCCTGTATATTTCTCCGTACTATCGCAGGTGTTATTGCGCTTAAATATTTAAAACCCTATACCTCGCCAAATTTATCATCAGTGATAAAACATGTCAGAGTCCATAATAAGTAGCGAGGCCACTACAACAATACCGTCCGAAGGAGTTCTTGAGGAAGTTTTAAAGGAATATGTTGAATATATTAAGCATTTAGGTTGCACCATTAAATTAACCTATACTCTCTCAAAATATGATGGAATATTAATGCTAAAAGAAGTTATGGAAAATTTCGTTGACGAAGAAACTAATGTAAATGTGGAAGCAAGAAAAGCTAGGGAGCTCGTGGAAACAGTACTTAGCGGGGACTTAGAAGTACTTATAGGTAGAATAGCTACTTTAACAGCTAATCCCGTAAATAATGGTTTCTTAGCGAAAATTCTGAGCAACTATAAACTATCAAATAAGCTAAACAATGTGCTAAAGGAAGTTACCGGTATCGATTTAAACGGAGTTTCACTAGGTGTTGAAGGGAAAGTAAAGGCATCATTAGTGGCTAAGGCAATTGTTATGGCATGTGAAACATTGCTTCATTAAGAATTGTTTTAACTTAGCCAGTCTTAATAACCAGTTTCACAGGTTTACCGTCCTTAAATACTACCCTTACTTTAGCAGGTAATTCGCCTAGTTCTACAAGAGGCTCAACAGCTTTCCTAACCTTCTGAAATGTTAATATTCTCTCTTGAACATCAGCTACAAGGTCTTCCATAAGCGAAGCTTCATCTTCAACTGTTGGATTTACGAGAAGCCTAATATCTTTAAGATCAACCTCCTTACTACCCATTCTTTCTAATCCTTCAACAAGCTTAGAAAGTGTTTCCCTAAGCTTCCTTACCTTTTCAGCTTCAGCTCTTAAGTCTTCAACAACCTTTAGAAGTTCTCCTAAATTGTTTCTAAGACTTTCTATTTCCCTATCCAGGTACCTAATAAACTCTTCAATATTTGCGTATTCTTTTATTTCTAAAACCACTCCTTACACCTAAGCTAACAATTACATTATTAAGTAATATAAGTTTATACATTTAGCTTAAATACTATACTGAAAGAGATATTATAAGATGAGAAATGTCTGAACTCTTAAAATTGATGAGTTCCTCAATTAACGATTACAGTAGGAAATTAGAGGATAGAGTTTTTAAAGCAAGAATAGCTGCTTTCGGAGAATACGAAGGCTTTACACGTGGAAAAACACAGGAAGTACTAAATAAGGCTATCGAGAAGGTAAAGGCTAAAGAATGTTACTACTTGAAATTATCTTTCAAACTAGGAACAGCCTGGGATGAATTCGAACTAGTATCATGTTCCGGAAAAATACTCATGGCAATTGCTAAAGTACACGGAAAAACATATTATGGCGAGGACGCAGTAAAGCTATTTGAAAGTGTTATGAAAAAACACTACTCCCTAGCTATAGCTGAGTTCACAAAAATTTCTGAAAACATACTACCCGGAAAACCTTTACCTCCAATTAAGCCTCCTAAGAAAGTACCTGAAAAAGCTAAACCTGCACCAACACCTACACCACCTAGGGAAGCTGTGAGAATAGAGGTACCACGCCCAATAACTAAACCTAAGGAAGCGGGTGTAAGAGAGTTCTTAACAAAAACAATTTTACCAGTAATTCTCAATAAGGAGGATTTGATAAAGAAAATATGCCAGATATACACAGAAGTTTATGGTTACCGATTTAGGGACTCAAAAATCAGGGTTACTGAGAAAGATGTTGAATTAATAATAGAGCTTTCTTCAACATCATCTACATGGGCTAAACCTAATGAAGTGGTAAAGAACCTTATGAAGACACATATTACTCCTAGACTAGATAAATGGGTGAAAGCAAAAGTTCCAGTACGCATAATGCTCATAGTTAATGGGAAAGCCCAAGCCGAAATGTCTCGAGCATAAAAACACCCCCGCCCCACCGTTTCCAGTGGAGATGTAAGCAGATCCCACCGAAACTAATAATAAATTATTCTCATTTTCCATTGAAACTTTTACTTTAAGACATTATCGTTATTATTTAAAATGATAATTCTGGTTTAGCCAAAATTCACCACTAATTATAGCTGTAGTCTCCAGTGGAAACAGAGGGGTGGGGGGCTTTATGATTGCGCCTTAGCTTTTATGAGGTCTATCTTAGTTATTATTCCTATGATTTTACCCCTATCAACTATGAGAACTGCGGGGTATTCGAAGAGTAACAGTGAAACAGTAGAAGCTTTCGTAGATGGGGGTAAAGTTGGTAAAGGTGGGTCCATGACTTCTGAAACCTTTCTCTTAAAGAGGTTTTCAGACTTCTCCTCAAGAACTCTCTTTAAAAGTGTTGTATCTATGACTGTCCCAACGATTTTTCCTTGATCATCAACGACAGGTATTTGAGAAATTCCGTACTTATCCATGAGCTTTACTGCTTTCTCAACTGTCTCGTAGGGTTTTAGCGTTATTACTGGTGAATGCATTATCCTTGTTATGTCATCGTGTTCTTCGAGAACTTCACTTATAACACTGAGTATTTTCTGAAGTGTTGAAAGCCTAGGATTTATGTCGCCCTTCTCGATTCTAGCTATAAGCGACTGACTTACGCCTGCTCTTTTAGCTAACTCTTTCTGAGTTAGTCCAGCCTTAATCCTTAGCTTTCTAAGTTCCTTTGGTGAGGGAAGCTTTATTCCGGCCATGGCACCTCAGTCTCTAGTGCTGCTCTAATACACTGTATAGTACACTAAAGAATATATATTCGATTGAGAAGCCTAAATTAGGTGTCTTAGATAACATGTCAAAATACATGAAAACCTATGACAAATATATTATAACATGTCCTTCATGTGGCAATAGTAGTTTCTCAATGGTTGAGTTTAGCTATAAAACCCCGTTTTTCGGCGAAATCCTAATACTTTCAGGTAAATGTTCAAAATGCGGCTATAGATACTTTGATTCCTTCAATTTAGAAGAGCATAAGGCAGTAAGGTTTGTCCTTAAAATTACTAATGCTGAAGAGTTGAACTCCATGGTTATTAAGTCATCAACGGCTAAAGTAGAAATACCTGAGCTTGGAATAACCATAGAACCTGGCCCTTCAGCTCAAGCATACATATCCACTGTTGAAGGAATACTCTACAGAGTACTAGAGGTACTAGAAGTTTACGCCCAAGAGAATAGGGAAAAGTATGAAGCTAAGAAAAAGGAGATAAGTGAAGCAATAGACGGTAAAATAAAGTTCACATTCATACTGGAAGATCAATACGGAAATAGCCTAGTTATTCCTAAGAATAACAGAAACATGGAAGTGAAGTATTTAAATGGGACTTCAGAAAGCTACGAAAATACGTAAAATAACTACTATAGCGGTTAACGCTATGGCTAACGCTATTACGAAGTGGGGTCTCATTTTTATTCCTGTATCTAATTCTTCATAGAAGCTTATTATTCCAGCTGCGCTTAGAGGCCTAACCTCTCTTTCCCTCTTCTTCTTTTTAGCTCTAGGCATTACTTACCATTCCCCGCTAGTTTATGGGGGAAACGGTTAATATAAACCTTTACCACATCACACATTAATAAAGCAAGGGTGTATATGCTAATGGAGATTTCAGAGTTTCAAAAAATAATAAGGGAAGTATATTTTGAAAAAGATAGTAAAAGAGGTGTTGGAAAAACATTTATGTGGTTTACTGAGGAAGTAGGGGAATTAGCTGAAGCACTAAGAAAGGGTGAGAGAAGCGAAATAGGGGAGGAAATGGCCGACGTACTCGCATGGTTAACTTCGTTAGCAAACCTCGTTAACGTTGATTTAGAGTATGAGGTAAAAAGAAAATACGGTAAAGGAGTATGTCCTAGATGCGGCCATAAACCATGCATTTGTAAAGAGTATTAACGTGAAATCCTCTTTATAGCCCTTATTATTTCGAACCCTTTTTCAGAATCTCTCTCAATAATAGTTCCTGTAACTATAGCATTAGGTTTCGAAGAAGCGATTTTCTTAGCGTCTTCAACGGTTCTTATACCTCCACCAACAATTAAGAACGTGTCTTTAGGGAGAATTTTTTTACTATAGTAAATTACTTCTGGGGGCACAGGTTCCGGGGCTCCTGATCCCCTTTCAAAATATATAAACCTCATACCCATCATTGAAGCTGCTAAAGCATATGCTGCAGCTATTTCAGGCTTATTAACGGGTATGGGTCTTGCCCTACCTATGTATCCTGCAGCTCCTCCTTCACCCAATATTATATATGCTGTAGGTAAAGCTTCTAACCCGTATTTTCTAACAATAACTGAACCTAGAACCTGAGCTCCAACTATGAAGTATGGATCATCTGAATTGAGAAGAGACATGAAGAATATTGCATCAGCATATTTTGAAACACCAGTTACGTTTCCAGGGAATAAAATAACAGGTTCTTTTACAGTTTTCTTAACAGACTTCACAACAGAGTCTACGTCAGCTTCAGAAACCCCTATGCTTCCACCTACAAGAATAGCATCTGAACCTGCTTCAACAGCTTTACTTGCTATTTCAGCTGCTTCCTTAGGCAGTGTTTTTTCGGGATCTATAAGTGTGAAGTGTAGGACTTCTTTAGAAGACTTTCTTCTCAAATATCTTTCTACACGACCTATTCTGGTCATGCTTCTGCAACTTCTCCTCCAGCTTCTTTAGTTTCTACGAAGCTATACTTAAGTGTGCCACTGTAAAATCCATCAAGGAATTTAGCATATGCATCTACGCTTTGAAAGAGCTCTGGAACATCTAATTCAGCGAATAAGCCGCAGTACCCGCATTTTATTATTGCATGTTTTACCCCGTTTTCAGGTTTAGAAAGCTCTATAAGTATTGAGGTTTTTCCACAATTAGGGCATTGGAAAATGTTCGGAATAGTTTTCTTAGGTCTCCGCGCTACAAGCTTTCTCTTCTTCCTTCTACGACCCATTTTTACACCACTACTATTCAGACTAGAAGTTGCTGCTTTAATGCTTTGCTTCCTTATTTCTAACAGAATGTTCAATAGTGATATAGGTGTCTACGATAATTAGTGTGAGAATTGCTAACGCAACAATGGTAACTATTGTTGTTAACATGCTAATTATGTAACCCCGCATATGGACTATTAATTTAGGGCTCAAAGTAGTAGTGATTAGCTCCTTTATTTGAAGTTTATCTTTTTAGAAGTAAATACTTGTGTAGAGTTGCGCTTATTTGGCGTTCTTCAATTTCATCATATATGCATAGTAAATCATCTGATTTAATGTCACGTACTATTCTATATCTTCCATAGACTTGAGCTAAAACCTGGGTTACTAGGTGGTAGCAAGTAGGAATTTTCTTTCTTTCAACAACATTTATTTCGAAATCTATGCATGAGCAAAACGTTTTAGGTATTAAAATGTAGGTGTTTGTTTTTCCAAGGAAAAACCAGTGTTCCTCGTTGTTACTCGACACTATTTTTACAACTCTATTTTCAAACAATGCCTCCTTAACTCTTAAAGCTCTATGCGTCCCAATAATATTCTCTACGTATTTCAAGGTTTCTTCAACACTATGTTTCAAAGCATACTTTTCAACACTAGATAGCACATGCCATGTTCTATCCGCGTTCATTGTTTAATCACATCTACTTTTTCAGGGTAACCTATAATTACAATGTCAGCTAACTTTACGAATAAACCTGTTTCTACAATCCCTGGAATGGCTTTAAGCTCGGCTTCTAAACGTTCTGGTTCATGTATTTTAACGTGAAGATCTATTATCATGTTTCCTGAATCCGTTATTGCAGGCCCGTCTTTGCCTTTAACGCACATTCTTATTTTAGGATTAAATCCTCTTTTCTCAAGCTCCATAAAAACCCATCCTGCTGCTACTGGAATTACCTCTACAGGTAAAGGCTTCTTTTCACCAAGTACGTTAACGAGTTTCGTGTAATCTACGAGAAAAACTCTCTTTTCCGAATAATAAGCTAATATTTTTTCGCGAAGCAGTGCTCCACCACGCCCTTTAATCATGGCTAGGTTTTTAGCGACTTCATCAGCCCCATCAACATAAACATCTACTTTCCTAGGTAGAAAAGAACTTGTAAGAACTTTGAAGCCAAGCTTTTGAAGCTTCAACGTAGTATCGTAGGATGTAGGAATATAGAGTTTTTTCGAAAAAACATTGAATTCTGAAGCCATTTTCTCTATAACTTTAGCTACAGTAGACCCTGTTCCTACACCTATAATTTCGGCATCATAGAGGTATTTTATTGCTTCAGAAGCAGCAAGCTCCTTAGCTTTCTCAATAAGGTCACTCATTGCTAGCACTCTAAGAAGTTTTTAATAAGTTAAATGGTGGGCCCGCGGGGATTTGAACCCCGGACCACGGGGAATTTCGCCCCCAAGTGTGGAAGGTCCCGAGTCGGGTAGCCACATATAGAGTTTTCTCGGCTATACCCCGCATTCTCCCAGGCTAAACTACGGGCCCCGGTGAAAGGATTAATTAACTCTAAAATATAAGGTTTTATTTACGGGAGTAGTTTTCAATAAATCAATGGTTACGCGGTGTTATTGTGGTTACAAAGTTCATCATAGATTCGGTTGCTAGAAGAATAGCCGGAGATATTGTGTGGAGTCGTAATCCCGGAGCAGTAATGAGAAAGTGGAGGGAAATGTTTAATGCATCTCAAATAGAAGTTAGTAGGGCTATGGGTATTTCTCCAAGCGTTATAAGCGATTATGAGAAGGGTAGGAGAACTCCCGGATCAATATTTGTTAAAAGGTTCGTAGAAAGCTTACTGTCAATAGATGAAAATAGAGGATGGATTATAACTAAGAAGCTCGCGAAAACGCTAAACATACACCTTGATAGTGTAGAGGACATGTGTGAATTTGAAGAACCCATACATGTCTCGGAACTTATAAAGCTTGTTAAGGGAAGACTTTTAACAAAATCTGACTACGGAAAAATAATTTATGGCTACACAATACTTGATAGCATTAAAACAATTCTTTCACTTACAGGAACAGAATTTTACCAACTAATGGGCATGACTAGTGAGAGAGCACTTATATTCACGAAAGTTACTGCTGGAAGATCACCTATGGTTGCCGTTAGAACATCGCCTATAAAGCCTGCTGCGGTAGTGCTTCATGGCCCTAGGAAGGTTGATGAATTAGCTATAAGATTAGCTGATATTGAAAGAATACCTTTAATACTTTCCCTACATAAATCTGTGAAGGAAATAATACATGCCTTAAGAGCTGTTTGTGAAAAAAGGTAACCTTAACTCTCCTTTCTAGCTTGTATGAGAAGTATTGCTGCAGCTATGTCTCCCTCGGCTTCTTCAAGAGCCTTAATCGCTTCTTCTCTTGAAACGCCAGTTTGGGACATCACAAGCTCTATGTCCTCTTCTGAAATCTCCACTTTTTCCTTAGGCTTCTCTTCAACGGTAATTTTACCCATAATTTGAACAATAGTCTCTCCTCCTCTCAAACTCATTACCAGCACTTGAGGATTCTCTATAACGTAGTTTTTATCTTCCGTTTCAATAATAGCCCTTAAAGCGCCCTCTAAAGGCTTCATTTCAAGTCCTAATCTTTTCATAAGCCTCCTTAATTCCCTAGGTGAAAACCCGCGCATAACAATCCCTTACTAAGCAAACATCCTTGTTTGAATAGTTTTTGCCTCTAATATTTAAGTTTCGATAAGCTTTATAACCCAGTATCTCCTTCATTAATGGGAAGTCGGAGAAAAGTAGGTAAAGGTTCAGAAATAATGGCAAAAACTATTCTTGAAGTGCTTGGCGGAGGAGAAGAAGTAGGGAGACTTTCAGTACTTGTAAGCAGGAATTCCTCCGGAGTACTCTTAGACTGCGGAATCAACTTCGATGAGAACGGTAATCCCCGAATGCCCCTTTTCGTACCTCCGAAAAGAGTAAAAGCAATAGCGTTAACACACGCGCATCTAGACCATACAGGCGCTGTACCACTATACTTTGTTTCATCAAAAATCCCTACATACATGACTAAAGCCACTAAAGATGTACTTAAACCGTTAATGGAAGATTATTTACACATTTCAGGCTATTATCTTCCATTCGAATATGAAGAAATAGTTAACATGTTTAGAAACACTAAAACAGTAAAGTATGGTGAACAAATAGAGGTAAATGAGTATACCTTAGAATTTATTAATGCCGGACATATTCCTGGAAGCATGTCGATAATAGTAACTGTAGGCGATAGGCGAATCCTATTCACGGGCGATATAAACTTAGCTGAAACAGAGCTTGTTAAACCAGCCAACTACAAAGTTGATGCTGGAGAAGTAAACTATTTAGTAATAGAGACAACATATGCTACAACAGAGCATCCGAAAAGAGAGGATGTCGAAAAGAGATTTATTGAAGCAATTAAGGAGGTTATAGAGAATAACGGAATAGTTCTTGTACCAGCATTTTCCGTAAGTAGATCTCAAGAAATTCTCGTTATTCTTGAAAAATATGGTGTAAGTGCGCCAGTATATTATGATGGTATGGTTAGGGAGATTAATAGAATATTTCTTTCAAACAAGAGTTTCCTCAAAAACCATGCTTTACTTAAGAAAGCAATTAGTCATTTTGTAGAAATAAGAGGGTGGCAAGATAGGAAAGCAATTCTTGAAGGAGGAGGACCTGCAGTAATTGTAGCTTCTTCAGGAATGCTTAGAGGAGGACCGTCCTCGTATTTCCTAAGGAAAATTTATGATGAGGAAAGAAATGGGGTATTTTTAGTTAGTTTCCAAGCCCCTAATACCCCAGGTAGACTAATAATTGAAAAGGGGGTTTTCGAAGAAGACATGGTAGAGAAGGTGAAGGCAAGGGTTGAGTGGTTTGATTTTTCATCCCACGCTGGAAAAACAGAGCTATTAAACGCTATTAAAGACTTAAGAGGTTCTCTTGAAAAAATAATTCTTGTTCACGGAGAAGCCGACGTTCAAGAGAAATTTGCAAGAGAAATTCAGGAGAAATTCGGAATAGATACCGTTATTGCGAAAAACGGCGACAAAATAGTTCTTTAAACCTCAACTATTTTAACCTTAATATTCTTAAGAATTTCATCTGCTTCTTCAGGTTTAACCTTTAGTGTATAAAGATATTTTTTAGTTCTCAGCTTAAGCTTAACAACATTACCTAGTCTCTTAACTCTACATTCGCTAGCTCTTTCAGCAATTTTCATGAATTCCTCTTTACTATGTATTTCAATAGGCATTCATCACTCACCACATTATGTACTTACTTTAGGCTAGAGTGTAAGGGAAAATATATTGTTTTTCCTCAATAACCTGGCTTTTCACATAGTACTTTATGAAACCTATGTTTAAAATGGCGACTTCACCTTAATTATCAAAACGATTTTGATGCAAACGTTTTCCCGTTCGAAGGCAAATACTATGCATCACTTAGGTACTATGTGGTGTTTTCTACATCTCGCTTCATAAAGTTCTTTTCCACCCACAACTATTCTAGGGCTATTATATGGTGCTGGTTTACCATCTATTAGTCTTTGACTGCGTGTTGCTGGCGCACCGCATACACTACATACGGCTGTTAAGTAGGTTACATCATCTGCTTTAACCATGAGTTCCTTCATTGTTTCGAAAGGTTCTCCTCGAAAGTCAAGGTTTAATCCGGCAACAATAACTCTTACACCTTCATCAGCCAGCTTCTCACATATGTCTACGAGTAATGGGGGAAAGAAGTGTGCTTCATCTATACCTATTACCTCCAATTTCTCCTTCTTAGTTAGTTCATAAATTTTCCTTACACCTTCCTCATTAGCTGAAACAACATATGCTGGGTAAGTTAGTCCATTATGTGTTGCTACTGAGCTTACACTGTACCTTACATCTAAGCTAGGCTTAAACATTCCAACTCTTCTTTTAGCGTATCTTTCTCTCTCGATTCTCCTTATGAGCTCAGTGGTTTTACCCGCAAACATAGGTCCAACAATTACTTCAAGAAATCCTATGTCATAGCCTAGCTTAACCAAAGAACCACTCACCATAAAATAATAGTTTATTTCCCGGTATATTAAAGGATAAGGGCAGGTAAAACTATTTTTGAAAGATAAACACCTATTTCTCACTGGGAAAAATGGGCTTTACTAACGAATTAAACACAATAAGGAAGAGTTTTAAAGCGATTTTCGCAGGTGAAATAAGGGATTTTAAGTCTAGAAAAAACACTATCGAAATAAAGTTTGAAGACCCTATAAGCACGTTTAAGCTGGCTTTAGCTTTAATATTAGCATTAAACCTTAACGTTGAAATTTGTGGAGACACATTAACAATAAGCTCAGACAAGAGATCTTTCGAAAACTGTAACGTAGGGATTTATGCAAGTTACGATGAAATAGTTAAAATAGAAAAAGAGGTTCATGGACTTGGAAGACTTGAGGATTACGCTAAAATAAAGTTAAGACCTCCTGAAACCCCAGGTTTATCAAGAATAACCATTACTGGAAAATGTTCTACAAAGGGTCTTGTAATCCTACTATACAACTTCCATAAAGCCGGGTTTACTGTAACCTATATAAGAGAAAACACAATCACACTTACGAAAACATCTCTGGGTGTTTTCGAATGAAAGTGTTTGACTTACATGAAGACTTATCAGCATATATTATTCACGAAAGAAAAGCTGAGGATTTTAAAATAGACGCAAATAGACATGCCGACATCCCTAAATATTTTCTCTCAAAAACTAAGGCAATAGTTGCAGCTGTTTTTCCAGCCCAAAACATTGTTGATGAGCCGATGAGTAAACGTTATTATTCATTTAAGAATTCATTTAATGAAGCATTAAATCACATTTTAACATACTACAGGTTTGTTAGAAGATACGACGTTTTCAAAATAGTTGAGAATAGAAGGTTTTTAGCTAAACTTTTCTCCGAAAAGAAGGGGAAAATAGGGTTAATCCTAGGTCTTGAAGGAGCATATCCTTTAAGAGAACCGTATGAAATAGAGTTATTTTACAAACTAGGAGTTAGAGTTCTCGGATTAACATGGAATGTTGATAACCAATACGCTGCATCATGCATGTCTAAGAAAGACTATGGCTTAACAGGTCTCGGAGAGAATCTTGTAGACTTAGCACTAGAACAAGGTATAGTCATAGACTTAGCTCATGCTAGTGAAAAAACAGCTATTGATGTTTTATCTGTTTCGGAAAAACCCGTAATCATAAGCCATGCTGGTCTAAGAAGGTTCAATAATAGTTTAAGAAACGTAAGTGATGAGGTTCTTGAATTACTTAAAAGAAATAGAGGTGTAATTGGAATATTTTTTGTTTCAGAATATATTAAAGGAAACAATACTACAATAAACGATGTTATCGACCAAATCATTTATCTTAAAGAAAACTATGGTATAGACATTGTAGCATTAGGTACAGACTTCTTTGGGACAGAGAAGTTACCTAGAGGACTTGAGCACATAGGTAAACTCATGTTACTTGCGAAGGAACTTACTAAGGCAGGTCTTACTGAAAGTGAAGTTGAGAAAATCTTCTACGCCAATGCGCTCCGCGTATTTCTTGAAAACATGAAGTAAAAGGGTTTAGGGAAGGGGTCCTTTGTCTCTAAAAGTTATTGTAATAGGTATTCCTAGGCGTAAGCAAATACTAAGTAGCGCAGCAATTATAGGTGTTCTTGCCATATTTTTACTGCTGATTTTCATGGACACATATTTTTTCTACGTCATTTTACTTATTGAAACAGGTCTTTCATCATTCATAATATACGATTTTAGAAAACTCTACATAGAATCCCAACGTACATACTCTTTCGTAAAGATCTTAAAAATCGATTCCCTAAGGAACAAGATTTCCTTAGTGAGAAACGTTAAGGTAACTAGGGGGAAATTTTACGTTATTGGTAGAAGAACACCTATTTATATTTACGATAGCGATAGTGTTTACGAGCCAAAATCTGGTTCTTTCTTTCTAAACGAAATAGACTTAAACAATGTAGCTTCAAGCTACGTGATTGCTGCTTCGAAGTGGGGCACAGGTTTTGGATGCTTTGATGCTTATAGAGTGGAGGATAAAGAGTATGAGGGGGTAGTTTTCTTCGTAATTAGAAAGACTTTATTTAAGTTCTCTACAGAACCTAATGAAATAAGGTTTCAATTTAAAGGATGCGCTATTGAAACAATAATTAAACCTTTAAATTACGGATTCGAAGCAGCAACTTACATGTATGGTTGCAATAAGGAATATAGAGCACTTCTTAAAATTACTTGCCATAGTGAATTTTATGGGAGAAAAATTGAAGTTAAAAGTAAAGTTTTAGCTATTAGCCAAAAATTTGTGAAAAGAACAGTTTTTAAGAGCGAAATATCTAATAACACGTTTCTTTTCATAACCTTTCCGAGACGTGTTTCATTAATAGACTTATTAAAGATCATAGGTTCAAAATTACCTGCAATAATAATTTCAGGCGAAGCTTATAGTCCATGTAAGATTATTATTGAAGCCTATAAAAGATTCAAAAGAAAGGCTAAGGCTGAAGCCAAATTAATCGTTATGGGGGCTTCTTAAACATTAACGCCACCTGATTTTCTTCACATTAAGCATCTTAAGGAGGTTTAATATGGATTAGTGAAGGAAAAGTTCATTCATACCTTAAAGCAACAGCTGGAGGAATTCTTGATGCTCTGTATGCTGGAAATAGTCCTCCAACTATTCCAATAAGAATTGTTAGTACTAAGGCTTCACTAATGAGCCAAGGAGTTATTTTCGGAGATGCTTTAAGAGTTACTCCTAAGCCTCCCAAGGTTAATCCTGCTGAAGCAAGAACATGTGCACCTGCCGCTCCAACAATTATTCCTACGCTTCCACCTATGATGCTCATAATTAGTCCTTCAGTAAGTATCATGAGGAGAACGTCTATGTTTGTAAAGCCTAAGGCCTTTAGTACACCTATTTCACGTGTTCTCTCCATCACCGACGTTATCATTGTTGCTGCAACACCGGCTATAGCTACGGCGAACGCTGCAAGAGATGTTGAGAAAAGTAGGAAATCTAGAGCTGAAGTTATTGAATTAACTGTTCTGGCAATCCTTATAAATGCAACTACGTTAGCATAATCCTTGTACATGTCTTCAAGCTTACTAACAAGGGAATCCACTGCAGCCGAGTCTTTAGCAACGATGAATATTCCCGACCATCTATCTTGCTTTAATATCGTTAGCCCTGCAGATAAAGGTAGGAAAACTGTTCTATCAGGATCAACAATTAATGCTCCTCCATAACGGCTTAAAATACCAGCTATTCTTAAGGAAGTTCTTCTAGTTCTAATTCCCTGATGAGTTATCTCCGCAATTTCAACCGTAATAACGTCTCCTAAATCCCTTATTTCCCTATTAGTGTATTTTTCAAAAGCAATGTAGTAACCTACTAAAGCATCTGTTCTAGCTGTTGGAGGGGGTATTTTACCTTTCATAACTTCTAAATTACTTACGACATCAAATAATATTTCTATGTCTGTAGCATAAATGAAAATGTCCATGGCACCCCTAGGTTGCCTAATACTTCCCCTAACATAATAGAAAGGTGAGGCCCTATCAACTTCTGGAAGATTCCTGATTAGTCTAAGGTCTTTTTCTGTAAACACGTAACCTTTTTCGGGGAAAAGTACGATAGTGTTCTGCCCGAACGTTGTTAATTGCTGAAGTATTGTTTCAGAATATCCCTGCATAACACTTATTATCGAAACTAACGCCATAGGGCCTATTGAAATACCTATTATTGTAAGTATGGCTCTAAATTTTCTTTCTGTAAGAACCTTATACGCATATCTTAGTAAGTCCGTTGGGAGGATCAAGTTCTCCATCGCCTCTTAACATAGCTTCTAAGTATTATAGCTATTGTCGCTAAAAACGCTCCTACTAAAACTATTACAGCTATTCTATAAACATCTATGAGGCCTTGTGTTGGAGCCGGAGTAGTAGCTGTTACCCTTACGATACTTACGATCTCTAAAGGCACTATTTCTTCAAATACTTTATCGGCATAGAAGAAGTCCTTATACTTTATACTGAATATTACTTTTGAAGCATTACCCTTGAAAGGTACGTCAACGGAAAACGACATTTGAGTTGAAGGATCCATATCTCCTATAAGCGAATATCCTGAAGCATTGCCTACGTAAACTTCAAGCTCCACATTTCTTGCAACTGAGGCCCCCAGGTTAGCTATGATTCCACTTACTCTAATTCCAGACTCAATAGGCTCATAGGATACGTCAAAAATTCTTAAATCAACAGTAGGAGTCAAGACTATGGCGACTGTTTGATTAAATGAACGCATAATTCCCTGAGGATCTCTAAAAGTTAACGTTAAAATTACTGGTACGGAGCCTCCTAAAGGCATGTTCTGAGGTAATGCCGGGTTGAAGAATATAGTGTATGTTAAGTTTCTTGCTTCACCAGCCTCTAAGGCTCCAACATATTTTACAGGATCTCCAATTATGATGTAAGGTGTAGTTGAGTATGCTACTGCATAAACATTTTCTAGTTTCGCTGAGCCAATATTTTCTAGTCTTACTGTAAACGTTGTGTTTGTTCCCTTAACTTCTACTTGAATAGCCTGTGGAATTATCTTAAGTAAGCGTAAGCTTCCAAATACCGGGATTTTGAATGTTTCTCTAAATCTCCTAATGTTACCCCATTGATCTATGAAGTTCAATATGACTACTCCATCGTATATTCCTGGTTTAACATCTTTACTTATTCCTAAGGGGATTCCGAAAACTATGAAGCTTCCTTCTTCAACATTTTGTGTTTCAGCAGGAGCTACTCCACCTATGATTGCTGTTGTAATTAGTTTTCGCATGTTCTCAGGTGTTACAGCTAGAATCTCTTGTAAGCTTCCAGTAGTTGTTGGAGTTAATAATGCCTTCGAAGAATTCGTTAAGGTAACTATGAAGCCTTCAGGTAAAATGAATTCCCCTATAATGCCCTTCATTAACGGTACATTGTTGTTTCTAAAGAGCACATATAATGTTTTACCGTAATCTCCTGGGCCACTACTTCCTTCAATCCAAAAACTCGTTACATACTCTATTTCTCCACTTTCAACAATGTTTAGCTTAACCCTGTAATGCTCAGTAATCATATATTTTGATCTTCCAGTTTCAACAATGTAGGATACTGTAATGTTTGACAAATATGTTTCGGGGGTTACATTACCTACATTCAACTTAAACTGGGCAGTAAATGTTTGTTCTGAAGAAATAGGCCCTGAAATATATGTTGTTACATGGTTTCTTCCTTCATTATCGGTGAATCCATGAGGTAAACTCATGTTTACAATTATTCCCGATATAGCGTAGGGTAATCTATTAGCTAATGTTATTGTGAAAATAGCTTTCTCAGTGTTAGGATAAACTGGCCAATCATTTTGCCAGCCATAATCCACAATTAAAAGGCCCTCTTTGCCTCGTCCCGCATATTCCTCCACAGAAACGTTTACGGTGAATACTTTATTTTTCACTAAAATAGTGCCCGATGAAGCTAAGTAGTATGTTAAGTTTAATGTAACGTTGTATAGCCCCGGCTTTACAAAGGGTTCTATGTCGAAAAATAATTGCCCCGAACATTGGGAAAGTGAGGGTAGAGTTATTGCACAAATTGTTGAATTATAAACAGGCTTTATTCCCTTGGGTACTTCAACAACAGATAACATGACGTTGCTCACATCGTATTCACCATTATTAACCAAGTTTATTGTTAATGGGATATTTTTAGAAGCAGGATAAGCTGCTTGAGGAACTCTTTCACTTCCCCAGAAAATAGATACCACATCTAATTCAGTATCGATGAGATTAGGGTTAGTTATGTTTATTGGAATAATGAAAATGTCTTTAACTAAGTGTAGTGAGCTGCCATCACGTAACTGGTATGTAAATGTTAATGTGGCATTATATTGTCTGGGAGCCAATTGGCGCGAAATATTCAAGTAAAGATCCAAATTACATGTTTTCCCGGGGCCTAATTCCCCGGTACAAGTTCCTCCTTGAGACACTAAAGTTATTCCTGAAGGAAAACTTGCATTGACAACTATGCTTCCTATAGAATAGTCTCTTTCATTATATATCTTAGCTCTAAGAACAATATTTGATGACCCTGGAAGAGCAACTACATGCTCTCCATTGTAAATCCATTCTAAACTAATTATCTTAAGGGTTGAAATATACTGCGATACCTGCACTGTAGCATATACTGTTGTTGTTTTCGTAGCTAACCCTGCTCCAGAAGATACCAATGCTATTACATCTACTTTTACCGTGTAAAGACCCGGTTTAACGTTTTTAAGATAAATGTTCGGGAAGGTTAGTGTAAACATTTCACCGTAGCTTATTGGCGTATTATAGTATATTTTGGCCGTTTCACTCATGTCTTTAAAGTATGCTCCTTCAAAGAGGTGTGCTTCGGCATAAAGATTTCTTATAGTGTCTTTTTCGTAAGACACTAAAACGATGTTTAAACTTAAGCTTTCAGAACCATCGTAAGCGACATGAGTGCTCCAGTAGCTTCCAATATAATCTATGTTAAGAGCAGCAGCTACAGAAGGGATAGGGATTACAATTAGTGTGAGTGTGAAGAAAATCAGGGAAAACGCAAGTAAACGCGTTTTCATTAAATTCCACCTCATTAGACTATTAAGCTACATATACCTTACATTTCCGCTTATCAATAACTGTTTCTCCAACTATTCTACCGTCCCTTAGAAGTAAGGTTTTCTCAGCACAAGCAGCTACTTCAGGATCATGGGTTACTACAACAATTGTGTGACCTAACCTATTTAGTTCAATAAATGTTTCCATAATGACCTTTGCTGAAACAGAGTCTAAGTTTCCTGTTGGCTCATCAGCTAAAACAACTTCAGGTTTACCAACAATAGCTCTAGCTATAGCTACTCTTTGTTGCTGACCGCCGCTAAGCTGAGTAGGTTTCTTATTTAACCATGAAAGCTCTCCACCTACCTTTAATAAAGCCTCTCTCACCATTTCTAACCGTTGCCTTCTAGGAATCTTTCTTACAAGCAATGGTAGCTCTATGTTCTCAAGGACAGTTAATCTATTCACTAAGTTGAATTGTTGGAAAACAAATCCTATCTTGTAGTTTCTTATTTTAGCCATTTCAACATCGCTCATTTTTGAAACATCAATACCGTCTATAAGCACTTTACCTAAGGTTGGTTTATCAAGTAATCCTAAAATGTTAAGCAAGGTTGTTTTCCCAGAACCTGAAGGACCCATAATAGCTATGAAGTCTCCTCTATTAACCTCTAAATTAACTCCTCTAAGAGCGTACGTTTCTATAGAGTCTATTCTGTAAACCTTAGTTACATCGATAAGTTTGATTACTGGCTTACTCATCTTCCACTTCCTTATGATGGATAATACTTAGTCTATCTAGTATTTTTGTCGGTCACTACTACTCTAGAGACACTATTTTTAAACAATAGTTTTTAGATGAAACAACCACGTAGTATTTCTTAGAAATTCTCCTTAAAGACTCATTAGAGCCTTTAATCATTACCGTTACTAATTCTGCATTAGCGTCTTTAAGTCCTTTCTTTACAGCTCTTTCCTTAATAACGTCTCTTCCATCAGTTATTAAAACTATAGATGATGTACCCTCAACTCTTTCCTCCATAATATCCTTGCAAGCTGTTAAAATTGCCCCTGTAATCCATGTTCCTCCGCCACTTACAAGTGAGAGAAGCATACGGTAGAGTTTGTGGAAATCCTTTGTTCTAGAACCTCTTCTTACACAAATTATGTCGTAGGGTAAGTAATCAAAGAATCTTACACAGAACTTTCTCTTATGCTTAAGGGCTTCCTTCATCAATGCTAAAGCTATTGCTCTTGCCCAAAAGGTTTTATCACCAATCATGCTACCTGACTTATCTAGTAAAACATATATTGGTCCTTGCTCTCTCGAAAGAACTCTTCTTCTAAGGAGAAGTTGCGAATCAATAAGTTTCTTGAAGAATACGTCATCAGACAATGTTAGTTCTTTAGGTAAAATGCGTAAAATATCTTTACCCATTTCTATACCATCATATATTCCATGTTTAAATGGGTAACTTTCCCTCCTTATGTCTACTAAAGGTGTTTTAGAAATCCCCTTTATGTACTTGAGTATTTCTGTTACATAAGCTGAACTAGCTAATCTTAAAATATCCTCCATGATCTCTCCGAAAACGAAGCTGCCTGGCTTATTTCCTGCAGCCTCCCCTCCCATTAAATTCTTTAATTCCCTAACGTTTTCAGCTGTTTTCTTAGCCCTCTTATGGGCTTCTTTCACAAACTCCTCTAATTTCTCTAAGTCTTCCTTCGAAGGACTCCCTACTTTATCTCCAGAACCTTTTAAGTAGTTTAGTATGCTCCAGAGAGAGGATTTTCCCTGACCTCTTCTTTCATTTCTACTTGCTTCCCTCATAAGCAAGTCTATTAGCTTTTTTATGAAAACTATTGTATAGGAAAAGGAAGTGTCTATGTCAATCAATGTTTTATACTTTAACCTATTGTAATCCTCTGTTTTCATGAGGGTTTCAACTATTACCTTATTGTATATGAGATTTTCCTCGTTAACTTTTTTGATGACAGGTCTGGGTAAGTACCATGTGTAAAACACGTCTAATGCTACGCTTGGGTTCACATTTTCCCTGTAAAGCAGCATGTATGTTTTGCTTAGTTTTTCGGCTCTATATTCTATTATTGGTTCATCATAGTCTATGTCTTCAAGAACCCCTTTGAGTTTTTGTTTAAACTTATCCATAAAATCTCTACCTGTAGAAATTAGCTTTATTAGCTAATATTTCCTTCATTTCACCTATAATGTCCATGAGTCTTTCAATTCTCGCTTGAACCTGTTCATCATTTAAAGACTCCCTAGCTATTTTTCTCAGCTTTTTCTCTATGAGGAAAAGTTCCTTGCTATAATCTAGCAGTTTAAAGTCAAATGAGGGTAAATGAGCTATTTCCTCCTTCATTCTTTCAAGGTTTCTTTCGAGAAACTGCAAATCCCTTAGGTATCTTGCTGGAAGCTTTATTTCCTCAACTATTATTGCAGTTGCTTTACCGAAATCCTCTATTGTCTCAGGTACAACATATTTTAAAGCTAAGAGATCTTCGGGCTCAATATGGTTTCTACCTTCGAAAACAGCGTTTGCTACAACAGCTTTAAGGCCTTTAATTGCTCTTCTATCACTAATGGGTATTCCGTTCTCTCTAAAAATAACTATTAACCTAGCGTATTTTTGAAGGAAAACATGGTCTTCCCTAACTCTTAGGAGAATTTTTCTTACTTTTTCCTGAAGCTTTAAGAGATCGCTTATTGTTAATATGTGTTCTTCAGAAACTATTCCTTTAAGCTCTATTTCGACTCCTGCTCGGAATAGTTCTCGAAGCTTACTTTCAGAAACAGGTCTTACATGATGTCTGAAAACGAGTCTATCATAAAGTGCTTTAAGCTCTGCCTCCTCAGGTATAGTGTTTGAAGCGCTAAAGAGGGATATAAGAGGTGTTTTCACAACTTCATCTCCATTGACGAAAACTCTTTCCTGCAAAATTGAAAGTAATGTGTTAAGTATTGCTGTATTAGCGTTAAATATTTCGTCGAGAAACGCTATTTCAGCCCACGGTAGTTTGCCTTCAATTCGTCTCTTATATATTCCCTTAGTTCTTAACTCATTAATGTCTATTGGGCCGAATAATTCGTCGGGTTCAGTGTACTTGTTTAGAACGTAGTAGAAGTATTTAGCTTTAAGTAGAGATGCTGCTCTCCTAACAAGCGCTGACTTTGCTGTTCCAGGTTCACCTATGAAAATAGCATGTTCTCCGGAAAGTAAAGCTAACGTTATAACCTCGGCTTCTTCTTCTCTTTGAATAAACGGCTCCGATAATTTAGAGTAGAATAGTTTTAATTTCTCCTGAAGTCCTCTCAGATCTTTTGAGCCCACGTAAGTAACCCTAATTTTAAGCGGTACTCAGTAATACTAGGTACACTCTAGAATAAGTTTTTACTGTTCTATGAAAACATTTCTTTAAGTATTTTAAGCATGTATCTCGCATTATCAAGCATCCAATGGTTATTGTTGAAGAATACGTAAACTTCTTTAGCATTCACTTCAGCTATCTGCCTCGCTATTTCATTTAATTCCTTATCGGAGTAATCATAAGCATACCAAACGATTCTACCATGCATTCTAAGGTATATGATTTCATTTGAAGAAGCAATCCATGTAGTTTGCGGAGAATCCACTGAAACAATAGTTAACCCTAATTTCCTAAGTTCACTAATTGTTTCCTCATTAAACCAGCTTTTATGCCTAAACTCTATTGCTAACCTATCCTTCAAACCTGTTTCCTTAGCGAAAAACTTTATTCTCTCAATGTTTCTTTCGTTTTTAACGAAAGTTGGTGGCATTTGGAAAAGATAAAACCTCACAGTAGAGTCCATGGGTTTAAATATTCTTTGAAATTTACGCCAAGTCTCCAATGCTTTAACATTTAATCTTCTAATATGCGTTATTACTCTATTAACCTTAATTGACCATTTTAGCTTAGCTCCTTTTCTAGACCATGAAACCACCTGGTTAGGGTACGGAAATCTATAAAATGAGGCATTTAGCTCTACGGCGTTTAGCCCCGAATATTTAATGTACCAGTCAAGCGAACCATTAACATTCCAATCATACATCCAACCAGACGTACCAACATAAACCTTCATTTCACTTACATACATACTTTTTACCAACGTTAAAACATAAGTTTTCCTAAGCTTATGAGACTTATTCACACACTGTTTATAATTAGCAAAGTTGCCGCAACATTAGCATGTATTTTCTAAACATTTTTCATGAAACAAATTGCATTAGTTGTTTAAATTTGGTGGGCCCGCGGGGATTTGAACCCCGGACCACCGCCTCGTAAGGGCGGCGTCCTAACCGGGCTAGACGACGGGCCCTTTTCCTTCTCCGTACTTTTTTAATGCTTCAGTTTGTTTTAATAACTTTACTGTTTAGCTAGGTTTAAATTCTTTAAAATGTAAATGTGTTTACTGGATGATGACAACCTCCGACACAGAAAAGTAGTGTTGAAGCCCTGCGATTCTGACTTCTCTACTTCCTTACTGGATGAATTTTCCTCATTACGAATTCGTATTTTCCATACTTTAAAATTACAATTTTCCCTTGCCGTTTAAGTTTCTCTAAGGTTTCATATGGGTTTAAACCTGCTTTCTCAAGTAGTTTAGTGGCGTAATCTATTCTCATAGGGTGAACAGATGTTATTGAAAGAATGCTTTCAACAGGTTTTCTTTTATCTATTCTGAAATCTGCTCCCTCATATCCTATTAGCAACTCTACTTTACCTGGTAAGTGTTTTTCAAACACCTTGTATATTTTGAAAAGCCTCTGTTCGCTAGGTTGCTTAACCCATTCCTCAGCTGGCGGTCTTGTCGGTATTGCTATGTATGTTTTGAACGGGTTAAGTTTCGCAATAAACTTAGCTACATTCTCCATTTCCACAATGTCGTCATTTAACCCATTAACCACCATGGTTTCAGTTAGAAGTTTTCCTTTAAAACCTTTAGAAAACTCAACCATACCTTCTAAAACACTTTTCAACCTTAATCCTGGATGAGGCCTATTAATTTTCCTAAAAATTCTTTCAGAAAAAGCATCAACTTTAACGGATACCGTATCTGCTTCGTAAAGATCATTTCTAACTTCCTCCAGGAAGAGTAGTGAGCCATTAGTTAGCACAGCTATTGGAACAGAAATTTTCTTCTTCAGAACCCCTATTTCCTTACCTAAGTTGATGTCTAAGGTGGGTTCGCCGTCGGGCACGTAGGTTACGTAGTCTAAGTTGTTTTCTCCTATGCTTTTAACGGCTTCAACAACTTCATCAACAACTTCTCTCCATGGATAAAACTCTTTTCTCGAAACTTCCAAGTTAATCGTTCTACCTATTTGGCAATAAATACATGAGTACGTACAGTGTTTAGGAGGTATGTTGTTAACGCCTAAAGAACGTCCTAGTCTGCGAGATGGAACAGGGCCGAAAATGTATTTCGTAGGAAACACCATGTTAAAGCAAACTATGCAGTAACGTATAAACTTTATTTCCTCCCCTTTTTTAACTAAGTAACGATAAAGTATGAGCGTTATTAAGCAGTGTTTCTACTTAAGAAACCCTAAGATTGTTGCTTTAGAGCTTCTAGGTAAGCTACTTGTTAGAATATATGAGGGTAAAAGGCTTTCCGGGTTTATTGTTGAAACAGAAGCTTATTTTGGAAAAGAAGATCCCGCATCAAGAGCTAAGAAAGGAGGAGACCTAGCTAAAACTATGGAAGGTGAAGTCGGTGTTGCCTTAATTTATGGTGTTCATAAGCAGTGGTTATTCAATGTTGTCGCCCATGAAAGAGGAGGTATTGGAGCAGTTCTCATAAGAGCTATTGAACCGTTCGAAGGCGTGGGAACTATGATGAAACTTAGGAAAGTATGTGACACTAGAAATTTAACTAATGGACCCGGGAAGCTAACTAAAGCTTTAGGAATAAATAAGAGGTTTCATAAGTATCCATTGTACTTAGAAAACGGAATACTAAGAATAGAGGATGGAATAAAAATACCTAAAGAACATGTTGGCTTATCGCATAGAATAGGGGTTTCTAGGGATCTTCCCGAAAAACTAAGGTTTTATGTTAAGAATAGTCCGTTTGTTTCCAAAAAGTAGCTGTGAAAAACTTCATGGTGGGCCCGGGGGGATTTGAACCCCCGACCACCCGGTTATGATTCCCGTACGGTACCTGTTTTAAATGGTTACCGTATGCCGGGCGCTCTACCGGGCTGAGCTACGGGCCCTCCAGTCTAGTTTTTAGATTAGCACTGTTGTTTTTTAAGCGTTTCTTTTATTTTGTCCTTAACTTCTTCTCTAAAAGGAAATGCTGCTATAGCACCATGTCTAGTGCATGTAATTGCTGCAACAGTATTTGAAAACATTACAGCATCCGCTAAATTCATGCCCTCTAAGAAGTAGGATACTATAAACCCAGCAGTCCAAGCATCACCTGCACCTGTAGTATCTACAACACTTACTTTCGGCGGGGGTAGTTCTACTTCCTCTTTTCTAGTTCTAACATACGCTCCCTTTTCACCGAGCCTTATGGCTATAGCTTCTAAGTTACCATACTTTTCCAATAGCTTCTCAGAAACATTCCTGTAATTCTCGTTTGGAAACAATGCTTCTAGTTCGTCAAACCCCATGGATAAAAAGTTTATGTAGCTTAAATGCTCATTAAGAACATTCCTAGCCTTATCCTTAGTTTTCCAAACATCTAATCTAAAGTTTGGATCATAAGATATGCAAGCGTGTTTAGAAAATTCTCTAAGTATTTGTGAGAATACCTTGGAAGCTGGTGGATGTGAAAAGGCGAAACCTGAGAAATGAAGAACTCTCGCATCCTTTAAATACTCCAAATTAATGTCGTCAATGCTTAATTCAGTGTCGGCTGTCTTCATCCATGGCTTCCTGGAGAAGAAAAATTCTTTTTCACCGCTTTCTTTTAGCGTAACAAACGCTAATGTTGTTCGAGCTTTCTTAACAACCACGTTTCTCGTGTCTACACTGTTTTCCCTTAGTGTTCTAATTAGGAATTCTCCGAAAACATCATCCCCTATAGCGCCTACCATACCTGATTTATGTTTTAGCCTTGAAATTCCAATGGCAACGTTAGCTGGTGCTCCGCCGAAGTGTACTGTGAATTTTCCGTTTAAACTATAGGGCCCGGTAAAGCAAGGGATTATATCTACCAGTATTTCGCCTAAGCAGTAAACTTCAATCTTCAATACTCCCACTGCCAAGACTGTAGGTACTTCCTTTGCTCCTCAGTTAAAACATCAATTTCTATACCCATTGATTTAAGCTTAAGCCTAGCAACTTCCATGTCTTGTTCTTCAGGTACCTTGTAGATTTTAGGCTTAAGCTTACCCTTATTTTCTAGAAGGTACTTTATGGATAATGCTTGGTTTGCGAAGCTCATATCCATGACTTCGCTTGGATGACCTTCTGCAGCTGCAAGATTAACGAGTCTACCTTCAGTTAATAGGTAAAGTTTTTTCCCGTTCGGTAAAGTGTATTCGGTAACGTAGGATCTTACTGTTCTCTTAGCTACAGCTATTTCTTCAAGAGCCTTAACGTTTACTTCTACATTAAAGTGGCCTGCATTAGCAAGTAATGCTCCGTTCTTCATTAGCTCGAAATGCTCCCTATTTATTACGTTTATGTTTCCCGTTGCTGTAACGAAAATGTCTCCTACTTTCGCTGCTTCCTTCATGCTCATAACTTGGAATCCATCCATAACTGCTTCCAAAGCCTTTATCGGGTTAACTTCAGTAACTACTACTTTAGCTCCCATTCCACGTGCTCTCATAGCTATTCCTCTACCAACCCATCCATAACCTGCTACGACAAACACTTTACCAGCTATTAGAATGTTTGTTGCTCTAAGAATCCCGTCTATTGTGCTTTGTCCAGTGCCGTATCTGTTGTCGAAAAGATATTTCGTGTAAGCATTGTTAACAGCTATTACAGGATATTTTAGTATTCCCTGCTTCTCCATTGCCTTAAGCCTTATAACGCCTGTTGTTGTTTCCTCCGTTCCCCCAATTACTTTCCCAGCTACTTCAGGGTATTTGCTATGTATTGTTGTGTGAAGATCCGCTCCATCATCTATTACAATGTCTGGTTTTGCGCTAGCCGCTAACTCTATGTTTTCCATGTATTCTTCAGGGGTTTCTCCTTTCCATGCAAAAACATTTATTCCCTCCTTAGCGAGCGCTGCTGCTACATCGTCTTGAGTTGATAAGGGATTACTCGCTACAAGAGTTACATGAGCTCCTCCACTAACAAGTGTTCTCACTAGAACGGCTGTTTCCTTAGTTACATGTAGGCAAGCGCTTACTCTAATGCCTTCGAAAGGTTTTTCCCTGGAAAATCTCTCCCTAATCTTCATTAACACGGGCATGTGCTTTTCAGCCCACTCTATTTGCAAAACACCTTTATCTGCAAGTGAAATGTCTTTAACTTTGTAAGGCACTCTCCAGTCACCTAACCTACATTAGTTAACGTAAACAAAAAAACGTTTACCACATAACACCATAGGGTTTAGCAGAAATACGTTTAAAACCCCACAGAAAACATAGTATTAATTGCAAGCCGCCGTAGCTCAGTCTGGGAGAGCGCCCGTGGAAACCCGTGACCCTTTAGCATGGGTTTCCGGCGAAGCTGAAGACCGGGATGTCCGGGGTTCAAATCCCCGCGGCGGCACCAACTTTCTTTCCATAACTAGCTTCTCTAAGAATTCGCAATTACCCAGTGATAGGCTTCGTCTCTTTCTCTTTTCAGAATCATACCATTCTCTGTAAAGATAATACTTACCACGAATCTTCTTAACACGATAGAACACTTTTACCGCCATATCAGAATTCGCCTTTAAGCTATTTTAAAGACTACTTTAAAGGATAAAAATATTAAAAAGAAGGTTGCGATAAAAACAGCTAAATAAGAAGATGAGTTTCACGAGCTTTACAAGGTAGATGAAAATGGCTTAAAACATTTAAGTGTGGAAAATGTTTACCTTTAGGGAGGCAGTTTGAAGAATTTAAAAGCATTAGTGATAATTATTGTTTTGGCTTTAGCTGTGTTCGTTTTTGTTTTCTTTACCCCTAAGGCTAAGAATGTGGATAAGGATTTAGTTAAAAGTTTTCTCGAATCCCAGTATGTTGATGAAGCAGGTCTTTTAAGAGCTGCTACACACGCGCATCCCGATGCTTCAAGAATTTATATTGCTTCAGATAACTTATTAGCTTCGAGAGCCTTAGCTACTCTCAAGTCTCCTTTAGCCTTTAGGGTTTTAATAACTTTAAATGAGAGCTATGGTGGAGGCTTCGATAAGTTACATGAAATACTTTTAGCCGTAGAAATTCCCGATAAGTTTTACTGTAGATACAATGAGTATTTAGGTAGCATTTTAACATCTAAGTTTGGAATGCTAGAAATATATTATGAAAAACCGAATTACAATTGCACTATTAATAATTGGGAAGAATACGCTGACTTAATAGTTTATAAAGCCCTATATGCCTTACTACATGGTTCAAAATCTCATGCTGAGCAACTTTTCGAAAAGCTTATGGGCATGTGGGATGGCTATGGATTTAGAGATGCTGCTTTTAACGGCAAATACTCTACATATAAACTAGCATTAGCTATTTTCCTCTATAAAGCACTTAAAGCTGCCAATTCAAATAAAATAATGAAATACTATGGCATCATTGATAGATGCTATGAGATAATAGGTGAAATGCAGAGAGAAGACGGTGGAATAGTAACGGATTATGAAGCCTTAAACGGTAAAGTTACTCCTGTAGGCGATGCTAATACTGAAACAACAAGTATGGTCATTTTAGCTCTATACTCTAATTATCCTGAGAAAATAGGTCGAGCCATAGAAAACAGGTAAACATTAAAATTTGTGTATTATATGCATAAACCATTTTCTATTACATTATTATTTCTTAGAAAACGAAGAACAATGTTTTACATATTACTTTTCTACTTTTGAATGACTATTTTGGGATAAGTTATTAAGCCCCTTTTAACATAGATTTTCCCGGAGATTCTGAGGAGAAAGACTATGATGTCTTTTAACCTATCCCTGTGCCCAGGCTTTTACGTGCTAAATATTGTGTGGATTTAACGCCGGGGAATTTTTCCTTAAATCTCCTCCTTCGTTTGGGTGTTTTGGCCATGTCATCCACATCTAAGGAGGAAATTGTTGATATAATCGTTAAAGCAGGTTTACTGGAAGACTTCATAAATTGGCTTAGGGAAAAACGAATTGAATGGTTTAATATTAAAAGACTAGAGGATTTAGATGAAAACTTGGTCAAGGAGTATGCTAGTGAGAAAAAACTTCTCGACAATAGAGAATTAACAATAGAGGATGTAGGCGATAGAATTGAGGAAAAGTATGAACCGCAAGAAATAAGACCTAGTATGCCTCCGCGGAAAAGCTAGAAAAAAGCGTTATTCCAAAACAAACCTTCTTTTAAACCACATATTAAAAAGTATTATAATAATACGTTATCTAATCTAAGATAAAGTTCTCATAATGAATTGGTTTTATTTGGTGCCGCGGCCGGGATTTGAACCCGGGTCACGGGCTATCCCCGCGCATGTAGAAGGAAGTTTGCTCGAGAGGCCCGCATACTTGGCCGGGCTATACTACCGCGGCTCATCTGCATTGTGTTTTCTACTCTAGAGGCTTTATATTCTTATCTTTAGTTTTCCTAGAAACTCTAAACTTAGCTATAAGCTTAGGTATGTGAGGTATTGCGGCAGCTATTAGAAGCACTAGCCCCCAATCGAACATAATGCTACATTTCCCTAAAGCACATGTCTTCATTAGAAATGGTGCTTCGTAAAATACTCCTTCAGTGTATAGAGTTAACGTAGTAATGTAGTGTACTACTGCAAAACCTAGTGCAAATCCCGAAAACAAATATTTTAGTGGCTCAGTAAGTTTCTCATACTCTATAAAACTATAGAGTATAGCTAATGCAACTACAAAGAAGAAAAGTAGTGCAAGTAATCTATTGTAACTAGCATAAACACATGCTAAATAATTACATGTGATAGTAAGTGCTAAGGTATAGTAGAATAGTAAAATCATCACGAAAGACAGTAGAAGCAATGAAAGCCCTTTGTATTTAAAGATGGGTCACCACAAGCTCATTTATTATTTGTTGTGGTGCGGCGGCCGGGATTTGAACCCGGGATTGCCGGCGTGGCAGGCCGGCGTCCTAGTCCAGGCTAGACGACCGCCGCTCGGATAATAACTAATGGTTCTGGGAGCTTAAAACTTTACTCAACATGGTTTAAAACGGTGTTTGAGCAGAAATACTGTAGGGATGATGTGAAGAGGGTCTCAAGAATAAATAATGGATGTTGAGAGCCGGAAATGCTGACCACTTTAGCATTATTCTAAGCTTTTCCTTCCTTAGCTCTCTCTTGTTCTTTCTCCTCCCTTATTTCAACCCTTCTTATCCTAGGTTTCCTTATTATACATGCAAATTTCCTCTTTATCCTAGCTATTCTTTGATCGAGAATGAATAGTCTTACACCTTCAAGCGCGTTAACGTATTCCTCAACTAATTCAGCTATTTTACAAACCTCTCGAGAAGTTAAATCACCCCTAATACCTAGCCTTTCAATACTTCTAAGTAAGCTATCTGTTTGCTCTAAAGCATAGGTTAGTAAGCTTCTTCCAGCTCTCGCCTCCTTAAGCACCATGAGTGTTGGTTTTAGAAACATATCCTCTATAACGTCTGAAGGAAGCCTTTCCTCCATATACTTTAACGCCACATGCCTATAGTATCTAAGAAAAGCTCTAGCAATGCGGTACTTATTGGAGACAATAAACCACTTCATAAACTGCGTCATAAGCTTACTCATATAGTACTTATCAGGTAAGTAAGTTGTTTCAACAACAACCGTTTTAAGGAAATCTCTAAACCTATGCCAAATATCAGGATATAAATCAAGCTTAGTAACATCCCTCATAACGTAAACTATTTTCCTAAGCGTCCTATTAACCGCTTCTTCATCGGGATATGATTCTAACATGTAAAGCCTAAGAATATGTAAGGTTAAAGAAATAAATTCCTCTTTCCTTCTAACGTTTTGCTCAATAACCTTAATAACATCTTCAGGACCTGTAATCATTAACCTGACAATGTATGTTATTAGTGGAGGTATGAAAACTAATGCAACAATAACCTCAGCCATATAAGCTAAGTTAGCGTATTCCGTTCTAGATAAGGCAATTGTTATAGCTGAAACAGCTGTTACAACACCAAATATTACAAATGGTAGGACTATTTCTTTAAGAAACAATCTAACAATAACAGCACCATATCTTGACTGCATATAAATAACCCAAATAGTGAAGGGAACAGCAATAAGTGCTGCATATGCCTGAATAACAGCACTAGCGAAATAGAGTATAGGGTTTTCGTAGAAAACACTTGAATACACACCTAAAGATATGAGGAAAAGAATTAAGCCAACAGAGATAATCGCAGCTACCAAAACCCCTTTACCTGAACCTTTACTAACCGCTTTCTCTATTCTCTTGAGTATTTCAGCAGCCAAGAAGCTGCCAATCCTCCTATTATACGCTACCAAGGGCTAACATTTAAGCTGTAAAGAAGAATTGGTGCGGCGGCCGGGATTTGAACCCGGGATTGCCGGCGTGGAAGGCCGGCGTCCTAGTCCAGGCTAGACGACCGCCGCTCTAGCCATTCAGAAATCTAGTTGTTCTGTGGGTAAAAATTTTTTGTTTAAGCTCTAACAATGTCCTTTAAAGCCTTAACTACATTATCTTTCTTCACGTTTTTTACAACTACTGTTTTCACTCTACCTCTAATGCCATAAATTATTTCTATAAAGCTTGAGGACACATTAAGCGTGCGTGATAGAAAGCGTTTGAGTGAAGCATTAGCTCTACCTGCAACTGAAGGTTCCGGCGTATAATATGTTAGCTCTCCAAACTCTAATCTAAGTTCTTCCCTAGGTGATTCAGGTTTAACATAAATACTCATTTTAACTCCATTTTCAACTTCTTCAACAATTCTATTTAAAACACTCATGCCTTTACCGTTCTTCGCCTACGGTCTTTTTGGGTTTTCGTAGGTTGGTTCATTACGGTTTCCCCTAGCCCCCTCCCCGCCCAACCAATGGAGCGGGTATC
>CAZLZO010000014.1:7855-34162 GCA_964564025.1 uncultured Desulfurococcales archaeon | reverse complement strand
TAGGACGCCGCCCTCACGAGGCGGAGGTCGGGGGTTCAAATCCCCCCGGGCCCACTAAACTAAATTTTCAAAACACTTCTTGGTATGCATTTAAACGTTAACACTATTGTGGCTTCTTTTTGAGGAAATAGTTTACCTATAGGTTTAGCTAACATTTTTTCATCTATCTCTAATGTTTTACCATTTGCCGTTAAAAGAACACCATAGCAGCATTCATCTAAGTCTAGAAGCATCCTTATAGAGAAAACTTTTACTTTGGAATAAACATAAACAATGAAGCCCTTGCCTGCTTTATTAAATGCTTGTACATGTAATTCTTTAATTACTCTATTGAATAATTCTCTAAAACTGTTCTTTCTTGAAACACTCACCTTTATTTTGCCACTACATGTTTTGTTAACGTAAAGTATTATGCGTGAGAGAACCAGAACATCCTTTAATACCTTAGATAATTCATTAGATAGCTTATATTCAAGAGGTAATTTCTCTTTTAACTCCTTCTCAGCTTTTATTCTACTTAGAAATTCCTTAATGTACTTTTTAGTTTCATTCGGAGTAAGGACATCTATATTAAAGCTACTAAGCTTTTGAACAAAATTCAGTGTTTCCATATCCTTTAATAAATTTTCATATGATAAAGCATATACGTCAATTATTACGGGAAGGTATTTTCTTATATTTTCATAATTAAGGATGCTTTTAAAACTTATGCCATTAATGCTTGCAAGTACTATTTTATTGTCTTTACTAATCCAGAACACAACTTTCTTATTGTCCTTAAGCATAAGTTCTAATCTTAGAGCATATGATTTCTCATTTTTAGCTAACTCATTTAATACTTCTGTAAATACTTTACTATAGTTTAAAGCGTTTTCTATGAAAACTGTTTTAACATGAGTGCCCGTAATGAAGCTTATAACGGACATTTCCCTTTTCCTAACGACCGAGATGTATGCTATAATTTATATTGCTAATCTGGGTAAAAAAGATGCACTTTAATGTGGCTCCTTTAAAATGATGGAGAATAATTATTTATTAACATACTGAGTTGTTAAGTAAAATATAAGGTGTATCCAGTGTATCCTTTGCCTATTGAAAAAGCTGTGGGTAAAAAACTTGCTTACGATGTCTCCCTAATTACTGAGAATTTTAAAGGAGCTATTTTTAGGAGAGGCCACATTATAAAGCCTGAAGATGTTGACTTATTTAAGAAGTCAGGTCATTACGTGGTTTTTGTTGAAGAGGAAGCTGGTAACAATGTTGTTCATGAAGAAGAAGCAGTTTACTTATTAGCTAAAGAACTTTCGGGACCAGGAACATATGTTATAAGGGTTGCTGAAGGTAAAGCCTTCATTAAAGCGCAGTATAGTGGATTGTTTAAGGTAGTATCTGAAGCAATTTATGAAATAAACTATGAGGGAGTTTTTGCAGTAATTTCTAGGAAGAATAATGTAGCCGCATTCAGAAATGACATTTTAGCTATTGTTGACTTAATACCGCTAACAATAGATGCAAGTATTTTAAAGAAACATTTAGAAATCGCGGCGAAAAATAAGCCTGTGTTTCAAGTTAAAAGATTTCTAAGGAAAAGTGTGGGCGTCATAGTTACTGGAACAGAAATTTATGAAGGACTCGTTGAAGATAAAGCTTCAGATAAGGTTGAAGAGAAAGTTGAAAAATATGGAGGATATGTTGCGGAAAAAACCATTGTACCTGATGATGAAATAAAAATTAGAGACGCCATACTTGCTTTCGCTAAGAAATATGACATAGTTATTGTAACAGGAGGTATGAGCGTAGATCCCACAGATAAAACTCCAAAAGCAATAGCCTTAACTGGAGCAAAAATAGTTGCTTATGGTATTCCCGTAAAACCTGCAACCATGAGCTTAATAGCGTATCTAAACGGAAAACCCATTATTGGTGTTTCATCAGGAATCATATTTTTCCATGAAGAAAACGTATTGGACATCCTACTACCTAAAATAATGGCGGATGAAAAATGGACACGTGAAGAAATAGCTGCCCTAGGCTACGGAGGAATTATGAAGTCCTTTCTGAAAAAGAAAAATAAGCTCCATTAAAAAATTATGTATAGAAAATGATGAACCAACACCTACCTGAATAAATGATGAATTCCCTGCTGACTGAAAACGTTCATGAAATAAAAACATCTCCATTAATAACTTAACACTTACTCTTCAAAAATAATAAACAATTGCCTTCAGCGTTAGGAAGATAACATTGCAATTATTATCTTTACAGGAAATGATATGATCCTATAAAGGCGAAGTTGAATTTTAGGCAACTGCGAAGTTATTGAGTAAATGGTTATGGAAGGGTGGGACCGCCGCCGGGATTTGAACCCGGGACCTCCGGATCCACAGTCCGGCGCTCTCCCAGACTGAGCTACGGCGGCCGCCTCTGTTGGGTTCGTAGAAAATCTATTAAGTATGTGTTTTTAAAGTTTAGTATTTGACTATTTTCGGTACGGTTTAAATGTTTTCCATAACTCTAAGGCTTCCCTCCTCTTAATTTCCCTCATGGCTCTCTCTAGGAACCTATAAACAGATGCGTGTCTTTGTCCGCGTATAAGCATTTCAATGGCTTCTCTAGCTACACTTGCTCTTTCATAATCCCCTATTATTGCAACGTAAGTATCAGAAATGGAAATATAGGTATCTGTCATTTCCTCTATTATTCTCCTGGCCTTTCCATGTTCACCTATTAACCTAGCTTTAACTCTAGCTAAATGATTAGGCTTATCACCTACATAGCTTTTTAAATCTATTACTATAAGTGTTTGGTCTTCGCCTAAAACCTTAAAAGCTCTTTCAGGGCTAAAACCGTAAGCTACTGCTAATACGAAATCCCTTGCCTTAAGAACATTTATAGGATTAACATCTGGCGCTTCAGGCTCTATTATTACTGTTCCATTTACGCTATCTACGGTTATTTTAGTTCTAGTTCTCTTCATAAGCTCCCTTTTAATTTCTCCCTCTTTACCTATAAGAACACCTACCCTGTCCAATGGAACCTTAGTGTATATTTTCGTAACACCAGGTTCTACTCCTCCCATTCTCCTACTCCCTCTTCACCAGTAATTATTCTATACAATTCCTCAATAGTATGAGTTTCTATTTTCGCTTTCTCACTAAAGAACTTCACTATGTTTCTTATGTCCCTTAAGAGGAAATGTATAGCTAATGGATGATCTAGTGTTACAGCTTGACTCACATCTATTATAACTGGTTCACCATGGAAAACCATTATATTGTACTCGCTCAAATCTGCATGTACAAGTCCTGCTTTCCTATACATGAGCTTCATGTACTCTACTACTTTCCCATATATTTTCTCATATTCTTCCCTAGTAAGAGGTATTTCTTTAAGTAGAGGTGCTCTAACACCGTTTTCCCCTATAAACTCCATAACTAAAATGTTTCTATATGCATAGTATGGCTTAGGTACCCGAACTCCAGCATTATACATTCTTTTTAAATTCTTATACTCCTTCTGAACCCATTTTAAAATAAGCTTTCTTAAATCAGAAGAAACAGCTTCAAACCTGGGGTCACCAATAATGTATTGCTTAATACTCTTCCTAAATTCCGCAGTTAACGTTAAGTATATTTTTACTGCAACATCTCTTCCCGCCCTATCCTTAGCCCAATAAACCCTTGCTTCCTTTCCAGCACTAACAACACCATACATTTTATCAATAAAGCCCTTTCTCATAACATGGTATAGGGCTAGAAGTGTGGGTACATTAAAAACCTCTTCCACTGTTTCATAAAGGTCCTTATCCTTAATTCTCTTCTCTTTACGCTTAACTATAACTTAATCACCCTAATTCTTCGCCAAGAACTTCAGCTTGAATAACTCCTTTTGCAGCAAGCTTTCTAACTTCATCCTTAGAATACCTATAAACAATATCCCCTCTCTTATCCGGCTGAAAATCCCATATCGCAACCAATACGTAATCTCCTTCCCTAATCCACACTCTCTTCTTCATTCTACCCGGAATTCTGCAAAGCCTACTTTTCCCGTCAAAACACTTAACCATAGCTTTATCATGTCCTAAAAGCCTCTCAACAACACCTATAATCTCTCCTTCACCAGGTACAGGAGGTTCTTTAGGTTTTTCTTCTTTAGCACGCTTCTTTCTAGGCACTTAATATCACCATTCTTAGGGTTTCTATGCTTTCCCTAGGACATAAGGTTTACCGTTAATTATAACAATTCTTAATTCATCGCCGGGTTTCACATTCTCCGGAATATAGCCTAAGGGAATTTCCTTTACCTCATAGTTTTCTGAGAAATCAACAACATAAACTACTTTATCATCCCTACCTATTACAAGGTACCTCTTATAAGTAGCGTTGTCAGGTATGCTTACTACTCTACCGTTCCATAGAGCTTCCGCTGAAACAGTAATTTTCTTCTTAGAAATTTCATTTCTAAGAACAACCCTAAACCCACTTATCTTCTCTATCCTATACATTTCGTTTCTGAATATTACGACATCGTTCTCTCTATACTTTGGAAGCCTAGCAACAATTATTAGTTTTGAAGTTCGCTTTCCCTCCTTGTTTCTTCTAATATGTTCAAAGCTTTCACTAATCACAGCTCCTGTTTCATTACGTATTTTTGAAGCTAAAATTCTAGCTGTAGTGCTGTCAGAAACCTTAATATTTATTCCCTCCCTTAACTCTTCAATATCAATTATGTTATATGGATCTATTTCTTTAAGTATTCTCTCTATCTTTCTCCTATCTACTTTATCCAGATAATTTCTTGCAGAACGTACTTGCACTATGGCTTTATATGTTTTTGAAACCCTCATTAAACAGTTAGGACATAGAGTAAACGATATTTTAACAATCATAGGGTATTTTTGCTGAAACATGTTTCTTCCATCACTAATTTTAGCTACAACATATGATGTAAATTGTGTCGAACGTATTTCCGACGGTAACTCTAACTCATATGTTACATTAAGTTTCATAGAGTCCTCAGGAGATATTTTAAACCTTATCTTATCTTCAAGAATTTTGTACAAAAAATCTTCTACAATATCTTCTATTCTACCATACTGAAACTTAAACCACTTATTCTTCCATCTGTATGAGAAGCAATTTCTGCATATGTGAAGAGTTACCTCTGAAGGTACGCTTAAGACTTCATGTTCTTCAAGATAGCATTGAATACATAAGTTACCTATAAACGCTACTTCTCCATTATCTAGTCTTCCACATTTAGCGCAAAACTTACTCATAGCTTACACTCTTCTCTTGCAGAAACATTAATGTATGGAACACTATACTTAACAGTTTCCCTTGTGGAAAAGGTGTTATAGAATTTTCACTATTTGCGCATGTAAGGTTTCACCTATTTTCAATACCGCATCTGGATGAACTAGGCCTCTCTTAATTGCCTCATTAACTATTCTTTTACCTACGAGATTAGCTATTGTTGCGTTACTTATGGCGTTTAATGCTTCCTCCACCGTTACAAGGGAACCCTTATAGAAGCTTTCATAAACTTCTATTGAAATTCTTCCTTCACTAAAACGTTTACCTAAAACCTCCATGTCACAAGCTGCAACAAGAACTTCCTTACCTACGTAATGTATTTTTAAGTAAATGTTTTTTTCAGAACTCATGGCTTAAACCGGTTCAACAGAGGTTTCGGCACCGCAAGCTTCGCATCTTAAAATCCATATTCTTCCTTGACGCTTTAACACAGTATCCCATGATCCACATGTAGGGCATACAACATATTTTTTAACGTAAATTTCCAATAGCCTATTAATGGTTGCTGCCGATACTTTACCATGAAGCACTAGTACACCAGATTGTTCATCAATTGCTCCTGCAACACCAAGTTTTTTAAGTAAGAATTTAGAAAGATGCTTAGTATTTCTTCTAAGAGTGGTGTAGATTTCTTTAAAGTTCCTTATTGTAGTATAGGATCCAACAGTTACAGCCATAGCTTTAGGTAATGTGAAGCGTTGCGCTTTAGCTGTTTTCTTAGGCATTAAGCTAAATGCTCTTTCAAGCATCCATTCATAACTGTAATCTCTAATTGATGGCATAGTTAGGTTACACCTTTATATACAAGTTTACTACTAACCTCATTTCTAAGAGAACAAGTGGAGCTAAAAAAGTTTCGGGAAGGAAAATGAGAGTCTATATGGAAAACTATGGTTGCCCTACGAATAAAGCTGATGGTGCTTACATGCTTAGCTTACTCTATAGAGCAGGGTTTAAAGCGGTAAGTAAACCTGAGGAAGCAGATGTAGTAATAATAAACACTTGTACTGTACGTAAGGATACTGAAAATAAAATGGTTAAGAGAATTAAGAAGCTTTACACAATAACTGAAGCTCATAATGCTAAACTCATCGTTACCGGATGTTTACCTAAAGCACAACCATACCTTATTTCATCAGTTGCTCCGAAAGCCAGCATGGTGTCCCCTCAAAATTTTGATAAAATAGTTGAAGCGGCCATGTCGAAAGCTAAAGTAGTTCTTCTCAAGGGCGAGAGAAGAACAGACATTGTGCCAATGTACATTGACGGGGTCATAGCCGCTATTCCAATAGCCGAAGGGTGCTTAGGCAACTGCAGTTACTGCATAGTTAAACTCGCTAGAGGTAACTTGAGAAGCTACTCTCCAAGACTAATTCTTGAAAAAGTTAAAGAAGCCCTGTCCAAAGGTGTTGTAGAAATAGATTTAACAGCTCAAGATACTGCAGCATACGGGCTAGACTTAGGGGTAAACTTAGCTGAACTTGTAAGCGAAATTGCTGAACTTGAAGGAGACTTCATGATTAGAATAGGTATGATGAACCCCAATTTAGCCTTAAAGATAATTGATGAACTAATAGAAGTATATAGGCATCCAAAAGTTTACAAGTTCCTTCACGTACCGTTGCAAAGCGGAGATAATAGAGTACTTAGAATAATGAATAGACCATACACCATTGAGGAATTTAAAGAATTAGTTAGTGAATTCAGAAGAAAAATACCTGAAATCAACATTACAACAGACATTATCGTAGGGCATCCAGGAGAAGACGAGAAGGCATTTGAAAACACACTAAAAATTATGAAAGAAATCGAATTTGATAGAATTCACCTTGCAATATACAGTTTAAGACCACATACTTTGTCGGCTTCAATGCCTCAAATACCCAGCAGCATTAGGAAAGCTAGAATGAGGAAAGCACTTGAAGTCATGGAGAAAATTGCATTTAAAAAACACTCCAAATACGTAGGCAAAGTAGTGAATGTTCTCATAACTGAGAAAGGAAAAGACAATACCTTAGTTGGTAGGACGATAAATTATTACCCAGTAGTTTTACCATCTAATGGCCTCACTAAAGGCATTTGGGTTAAAGCGAAAATAGTTTCAAACACATTTTATGATTTAAGAGGAAAAGTTGTCGAACCGCTTGGAAGAAGAGCCCATATGGAAATAAAGCATAAACTATGCAAGGCTTCAATTACAGCATAAAACATATTTCCCGAGCCTTACCCATCTTATACCAAAAGCTTAGGAGCGGTATTATTAATGATTGTTGAGAAACTAAGTGAAATAATTAGTAAGGAAAGCGAATCTAAGAAATACAGGGTAATGGCCGATATTTTAAGAATTCTTAGTTTAACATTCGGTAAGCTATGGTTATTTGAAATCGTAGGAGAAGTGAACGCGTTAAGAAGAACACTTAACATAGGTGAAGAAGTTAGTTACAATGAATGCTTAGAGGCAATTAGGGAATTAGCGAAAAACAAGCTCATATCTTTTGAAGAAAAAATTAGAGGCTCGTTTACGTCATCTCGTGGGGAACCCGACTTACTTATTGAATTGAGTAATAGAAGTGTTGCAGCCACCTTACTTGCCATAGACGATAAAATACGTAAATACCTTGAAATTCGTAGGAAAATTTTTGAAGAACTAAAATAGTATTTTGAAGGGTTTAGGGGATTATGAAGAAAGCGTTCATCACAATAAGCTTACTATACTTTTTAATGCTTGCTTTAATAATAATTTATCTTCTAATCCAAAATAACGCTTCAACATTAATTAAAATATTGTTTTCAGATGAAATAAGGTATGCCATAGTACTAACTTTAATAACTTCTATAGCTGCAACATTTTTATCTATACTATTTTCCATACCTGTAGCATATTCTTTAGCTAATTATTCCTTTAAGGGGAAGAAAGCAGTAGAGCTTTTAACGGATATACCGCTTGCTTTACCACCTATTCTTTTAAGTTTCGCACTTCTCATAGTTTTAACAAAGAGCCCTTTAGCCATGGTTTTTAAGGAATTAGGTTTAGAAGTAATATTTACTCCTTACGGAATAATTGTTGCACTATTTTTCTACGTAACTCCCGAAGCTGTGAAAATACTTTATTCAACATTCTCCTCTATCGATAAGAGATATCGTATGGTTCTTAAAACGCTAGGCTATAGTGATTTCCAAAGTTTCCTCAAAGCAGATATTCCTCTTTCACTTAAAGGCATATTTTCCGCGTTCCTTGTTTCCTTAGCTAAATGTATAGGTGCTTTCGGTGCAATATTGCTTGTATCAGGGGCGATTAAGGGGAAAACTGAAACATTATCTATAGCTATTTTTCTTAGTTGGCAAGGGGGAGACATGGATACTGCAATAGCAGCTGCAACAATTCTCATACTTATTTCGTTAACGATATTCTATGTTTTCGAGAGGTTAAAGAAATGATAGGTATTTACGAGTTAGAAGTTAGAAGAGGAAATTTTACTCTAAGGGTTGATGAATTGGAGGTTAGAAGCAATAAGTACTTCGTAATTCTAGGCCCTTCAGGATCTGGAAAAACAACATTACTTAGCACTATAGCTGGTTTTGTAAAGCCTATTAGAGGAAGAATAATCATAGATGGCATTAACGTTGTAAATTATCCCCCCGAGAAAAGAAATGTAGCTTATGTTTTCCAAGACCCCCTATTACTGCCGCACTTAACGGCTTTAGAAAACATATTACTTGGATCTCATGGAGATAAGAGAATAGCTTTAAGCATCGCTAGGGAGCTGGGTATAGAGGAGCTACTTAACAAGTATCCTTCACAATTAAGTAGGGGGCAGCAGCAAAAGGTTTCCTTAGCTAGGGCTTTAGCTTATAATCCTAAAGTAATTTTACTTGACGAGCCCCTTAGCTCTCTTGATAGAGTGTCTAAAGAAGCAGTAATAGACGCTTTACTTAAGCTTAAAGGTAGGAGAATTGTGATTCACGTTACACATGATTTGTCAGAGGCTTTCGCTTTAGCTGATGAACTAGCCATAATATATAATGGAAGCATTTTAGCTAAAGGTTCGCCGGATAAGATCATGTTTAATCCCCCTAATGAGAAAGTAGCTAGGTTTCTCGGTTTAACAAACTTCTTCAAAGGATACGCTAAGACTGCAGGGGGAAATAAGTCAATAGTTAAAATAGGTGAGAATGTTGAATTACATGTATATGGTAAGTATAGTGGAAAGGTTTTCGTAACAGTGTCTCCTGGGGAAATATTTTTAGCTAAAGATTTAGATTCAGTTACTGCAGCAAATAAGTTTGAAGGAGTAATAGCTAAGATTATTCCAAGGGATGTAGTTGACGAGGTTAAGGTTAAAGTTAATTCGGTAGTTTTTAGCGTTTATGTCTCTAAAAAGGCAGTAAGGGATTTAGGGTTAAAAGCCGGTAAGAAAGTTGTTATAGCGTTCAAAAAATCAGCTATAACGGTAAATAAGTTGTAATGGTGTTTAAAATGAAAATACTTGTTATAACGGATGTTCACTATAAATGGAAGTATCTTAAAAGAGTTCTTAAAATGGAAGAATACGATGTAATAGTTGTTGCAGGGGATTTATCTCGTTGGGGAGATGTTAAGGAAGCATTTGATGTTCTGAAAACACTAACAAAGCATACTACAACCTTTTTCGTTCCAGGAAATTGTGATAACCCATCGCTACTAAGGGCAGAGAATGTTTATAATGCAATAAATCTCCATGGAAAAGTTGTTGAACATAATGATTTAGTGTTTACTGGGATAGGAGGTTCAAATATAACACCGTTTAATACACCAATAGAGTTCACCGAGGATAAGCTAGCTGAAATAATGGATCAAGTAGAGAAGAATCTTCATGGAAAAAACATAGATATTATGGTGAGCCATACACCTCCATATGCTACAAAACTTGACATAGCATTTTCTGGAGAACATGTTGGAAGCATTAAAGTTAGGGAGTTCTTAGAAAAACATCAACCACTAATATGCGTTTGCGGACACATACATGAATCACAAGGCATAGATAAACTAGGGAGAACGGTCGCTATAAATCCGGGTCCTATAGCTGACGGAAAATATGCTATAGTAGAATTAGACGAGAGGAAAAAGAGAATCATAAAAGTAGAGTTTAGAAAGATTCGGTGATCCAATGTTGACATACTTGCTCATAGTAATCTTCGTCGAAAATCCAATGGTGGGCCCGCGGGGATTTGAACCCCGGACCACCGCCGCGTCAGGGCGGCGTCCTAACCGGGCTAGACGACGGGCCCTACTCTCTTATCCTTCTATAGTTTAGGGTGAGCGAGAGAATATAAATTTTAACTTATACGACTCTAAAAGCTTATTCTCTAAAAACAAGGTACTCAAATACTTTAGATAAACTTATAACTAACATTGTTGCCACTGCAATTCCGAAGAGTATAGCTAGCACTTCAGCTCCCCAAAAGTAAAGTAAAGGGGTTTATAAAGTGAAGAGACCCTACTGAAACTATCGGTTAACAAAACGGAAACATTTAAACCCTCACAGAATTAATACTGATTAGGCGGTGCCGGGGTAGCTCAGCTAGGTAGAGCGCCGGGCTGTTAACTGGTTGGTGGGAGGTTCGAGTCCTCCCCCCGCCGGGAAGAAACCCGGTGGTCGGAGGTTCGAGTCCTCCCCCCGGCGCCACCTTCAATAATAAAGCTAATGTTTCATTTCTCTATTAGCTTATGTCTCTTAAGCCTGTTTTCCATCATACCTATTTCTTCTTGAGGAAAATAATGTAGCAATTTCGCTACTTTTTTCCTATTTAACTTAAGATAGCCTTCCTTAACCAATTGACTTATTCTATTTAAGTCTTGGTCATCTATGTCCCTACCTATTCTTGACTTTAAAACAACGTATGCTTCAAGTGTTAAGTGTTTCAGTTTATACTCTCCAACTCTAATGCTTCTTACCTCATTATTCACTATTTCCTGTGGTATATAGAAATCATGTATGTTCTCGTAGAAATCTATGAAGAACTCACCCATTTCCTTAGGTATAACGAGTCTAGGTGTTCCATAGTCAGTATACGCATAATCCCAGCCCGCCATTAAGGCTATGTTTTTAAAAACATCTTCTTCAAGAAATGGGCTTCTATTTGTAACGAAAAAATCTAGATCTTCACTATCCTTGAAGAAACCTCCGAGCTCTAAAGAAACAACAGTGCTTCCAACAACAACAGCTTCTATGTCGTTATCTTTAAGTAAAGGGAGAAGTTCGCTAAGCACCTCTCGAAGTTCATCAAATAAAGGCATTAGCTAAACACCTAAATAATTAATTCTAAATTCCAAGGGGTAACATAATAGGTTCAAGTATTTAGAGTTAACGCACTAAAACACAAGTTTACATAACATTTTTAACTGGAAACAAGAAAATCATAGAATGGAGCCGGGGTGCCCGAGCGGCCTAGGGGACGGGCTGCAGTGGAGTATTCCACAAATTCCGCCCACCGGTAGAAACCCGTTTTACCCGGGTTCAAATCCCGGCCCCGGCTCCATTAAAATACACGGTATCTTCTAAATTTTCTAAGAATTTTCTTTGCCGCACTCCTACTTTTAACCCTAACAATAATGATGCCTCCTTGTTCTTCAGTAATAAATCCTTTACTGTAACTTAGCTTAACTATTTCTTCTCTAATATCGGACTTAAACACTAATACATAGTAACCTTCGGGATCAGGAGAACCAACATCACTCATAAGAGATCACCCTTAAATAACTCATGAAAAACCTTCATAATAACGTTTAGGTATTTCCGCAACCTTTATACGAACCCTTAATCCAACTACACTACTGAGGGCCCGTAGCTCAGCCAGGGAGAGCGGCGGGCTCCAGACCCGCTAAAGTACGGGTCTGCTGACCTTTAAGGGATGACTTAGGTCTGGAGCTGGGAGAGACCCGTAGGTCGGGGGTTCAAATCCCCCCGGGCCCACCACATATAAACCTCAGAACTTGGGCTCCTAATGAGGCAACTACCTTACTTTTCCTCTTGAAAAATTCGAGTAACAATATTGTTAGAGTCTTTGAAGTTAAAAATGTTTTAGAACTTCCTTGCTCCTTTCTTCTTTGGTCTGAGATTTTTACTTTTACATCTTCTACACTTAATTGCTCCAGGAGGGTTTCTCGCACCACACTTTCTACATATCCATACGTCTAAAAGTCTTGCCGCAGCTATTCTATATTTTGCAGGGTCTGTTATGGGCATTTAAGTGTTCCTCGGTATGTAGTTATTTAGTATTCTAGCCCATTATAGTTTTGGGCAGAGATTTAAGCTTTATGGTAACCGAAAGAGAGATATAGGAGGGTTAATAATTTCTTTGAAGAAACTTGAAACAGAATCTCAAAAGGAGTAAAAAACGACGGCTAATAGTGAAGACGATTTTGAGGTGATGGCAACACGAAACTGCCGATGTGCACAGTATGTGTTAAGAGCGGAATACTGTGTCCCAGATGTCAGTCTCTTGTAGACCGCGGCGAATACGATGAAGTAGACATAGAAGTGCAGAAAGCCTTACTTGAGATTGAGGAAAAAACACACTGGCCTCAACTGAAAGACCTAGTTTACCATAAAAGCTATAAAACAAATAACCTGTATGTAATAGTTGTTTCCGGAAGCCAACTACCACCTTACTTCATAGCTAAATTAGCTAGAAGGTTAAGTGAGAAACTTGAGGGAAAAGTTAGAATAGTGGAGAAAACCAGTAGCTTAAAGAAAATGGCAGCACAACTCCTTATACCAGCTAACGTATTAGGAGTCAACATTCTATGGTTACCTGACGGATCATGGCAAAGTATTGTAAGAGTTTCAAAGAAGGACTCAAGACTTTTACCAGCAAAAAAAGAGAACCTTGAAGACGTACTTACCAAACTAAGCGGTATGGTGGTTAAGATAAGGTTTGAATGAAAACTTATTTAGAATAAATAAATTAAACTACATATTCTTTCATCCAAAGTAGAGGGTAAACTATGGAAACTACTTACAAGAAGTATTTCGCAAAAGACATAAAGCCTGAGCTTAACGGTAAAAAAGTTATTCTTGCAGGATGGGTTCACATAAAAAGAGACCTTGGCGGAAAGAAGTTCCTAATTTTGAGAGATAAAACAGGAACAGTTCAGTTAATTTTTACTAAAGGGAAAACACCTGAAAACCTCATAAAAACATTTCATGAACTTGCAAGGGAAAGTGTAATAAAAGTTACTGGAGTAGTGAAAGCAACACCTAAAGCACCGGGAGGGGCTGAAGTAGAACCCTTAGAAATAGAGGTCTTAAACATAGCCAAAACCCCGCTTCCACTAGATGTTACAGGAAAAGTTCCGGCAGACCTAGACACTAGACTTAACAATAGAGTTCTTGATTTGAGAAGAAAAGAAAGCCAAGCAATATTTAAAATACAAGATACCGTACTTAAAGCGATAAGAGAAAAGCTAAGGGAACTAGGATTTATAGAGGTTATTACACCGAAAATTATAGCAACAGCAACCGAAGGCGGAGCCCAACTGTTTCCCGTAATATACTTCGGTAAAGAAGCTTTTCTAGCCCAAAGCCCACAGCTATATAAGGAACTACTTGCAGGCGCCTTTGAAAGAGTCTTTGAAATAGGTCCAGCATTTAGGGCTGAAGAATCAGATACACCATATCATCTCTCAGAGTTCGTTTCAGTAGATATTGAAGCAGCATTCATGAACTACCATGATGTAATGAGGGTTTTAGAGGAAGTAATAGACCATGTACTATTTAAAGTTAGGAAAGAGAATTTAGAGGACTTAAAAATTTTAAAATACGAAGACAAATTCCCAAAGATTAAGAAACCCATAAAGAAGATAACGTATGACGAAGCAGTAGATTTACTTCAAGAACACGGATATCCTATTAAGAGAGGAGAGGACTTAGACACACCAGCTCAGAGAAAACTTGGAGAAATTATTGGAGAAACATTCTACTTCATCATAGACTGGCCCACCATTACCAGGCCTTTCTACACTATGCCTAAAAAAGATAATCCGGAAAGAACAGAGTCATTCGACATAGTATATAGTTGGCTTGAAATAGCTTCTGGAAGTACCAGAGTCCATACAAGAGATTTGCTTGAAAAACAGCTTAGAAGACAAGGACTTAATCCAGCGAATTTCGAATACTTCCTCAAATGGTTTGATTGGGGAATGCCTCCTCATGCAGGCTGGGGATTAGGTCTTGGAAGATTTATGCTTATACTTACAGGTGTAAGAAACATACGAGAAGTAGTGCTGTTTCCAAGAGATAAGAAAAGACTTACACCATAACTTCACTAAGAAACATACTCATTCTTCATAATTTCCCTTAGAAACACAGTAGCATACATTCCTTTTTCTAAGCAGAAGTGAATGTGCAAATCACTTTCCGAACAAACATAAGATAAACCATGTATTATCATAGGTGATTTCCTTAAACCGCCTTTAATTCCTATACCTAATTCTCTAATTTTAAACATGGATAAACTAATGTTTTCTTTATCAATAACTTCCTTAAGCATGATATGAGCTAAGTGCCTACCTAATTTAGTAGCATATCCAACTAGAGGTAACAGAATCTTTTCCTCACAACGTAGTTTCCTCTTTTGAACTATTTTCTCGTAAAACCCCTTAGAAAACACTGTATCTCCTTCAATAGCAACATTAGGAGGTATGTCGTTTTCAAGCCTCTTACTAACATATTCGTTAAAAATATAGGCTTGATAGGCTTCTACGTAAATTTCTAGGATTCTCTTAGGTAAAGCGTGAAGAGCCTCGAGGTAACTTTTCCCCTTAAGTAGTTCTTTAAGAACTATTCTCTCATAAACGAATTTTCTCGGGAAAAGCTCTAAAGCTTCCTTAGGATTAAGGGTTTTCGTAAAGACTTTTCTTGCTTCATAGACTTGAGGAGCCTCCTTAGGGTAAGGGTTTCCTATAAGCTCAAGAACAGCTCCAAACCAGTCTCTCCTAACTATTTTCTCCCCTATCTTATGAGTATTTGGCCTAATAGTTCCAAACCTTTGATGACCGAAATAAGGATACAGTCCTCCCATGGAGGAAATTTCATGTAGAATACTTTCTAAAGCATTGTAGCATTTCTCTTTTTTAACATCCCTTACTACTAGGTAGAAGCTATTTCCCCAATTTTCACCTAAACGTATATGGTGATCATGGCATTTGTAGAAGAATAACCTAGCACTATTGTTTAAAGCAATGATGCATGGAAGCTTCCCTCTATAGCTTCTGAAGCTTATGAATTGATAGGTTACAGCATTAGCATCCTTAAGTCCCGCATACCCTATTTTTCCTTTAACACCTACTTTCCTCTTAACAATTTCTAAAGCTTCGAAAGTGTCTAATCCTCTCTTCTCAAGAATATAGACGAAGTATTTATCACAGCATACGTAATTATTAGTGCATTTATGTATTGAAGAAGCTTCAACGCCCCATAAGATTTCTTTAACAAGAAAGTCTTCGTACTTTAATCTAACCTTACCGCCTATGCCATTAGTGAACGTTTGGTAGAAATGCATACCCATGCTTTTCTCGATAGGAGATGGTGTCAGCATAGCTTACATCGCCTAAAGCAACTTCAAATTACCAGTGATTTCATCTATTTTAGATGATTCATCTGGCCCTATGCCAATACATGTTATAGTTCCTGGCTCAAGCTGTGTTAAACCAGCATTCCTTATCATTACAGCAATTAAGCCCTTCTTTACAGCTTTCTCATAAACTTTAATTAGTTCTTCTAAACTTGAAACCTTTACTACAACCTTTTTCTGCCCTTTTTTAAGCCATTCCTTAGCTATTTCAGGTTTGCTTCTAAGTGTTTTTACAAAACTTTCAACGGAAGCATGTGCTACCTGGGTGGCTAGTTTTCCTTTACCCATTTTCAAGTCTACTCTAACGACAATTACCTGTTTTAGCTCCCCATAAGTCATTGTAGCTCCCTTAACTAGATTGTTCTAGTAAGCTCACTATTTATTTCCTTAGCTAAACGTCAAGCTTAAATAATACAGGTGGTGTTAAGCACAATTAGCGTACACTGTGGGATATGCCTTGGCGTCTACTGCAAGGTTAAAAATAAGTGCGGTAGGAATAACCACACCCATATGTACTAGTTGTAAGAGGCCAATACCTCCAACAGAGAAAGCAATAAAATTTACATGTCCAAATTGCGGAAAGGTAACCATTTGGAGATGCTATAGATGTAGGAAACTCTCGGTACCATATAAATGTGTTAACTGCGGATTCGAAGGACCTTAGAATAGGTGGTTTAGGTATGGCAAAAATAGCTGTCATTATGAAAATATTTCCTAAGGATATCGAAGTAAACCTTGATGAATTAGTCAATAAAATAAAAGCTAGTCTTCCAGAAATATATGAGCTAAAGGATTATAGAAAGGAACCAATAGCCTTTGGTCTCCAAGCACTTATAGTAAGCATAGTTATGCCCGAGAATGTCGAAGGAGGAACAGAGGAATTAGAGAAAACAATTTCAAACATTCCCGAAGTTGGAGAAGTAAGCGTAGAATATGTAAGCAGAATATCCTAAAAACATTCTTAAGATGGAGAAAACATCCTATAAACGCTTTTTAGACGGATAGAAGAGTGAGACCAATCATTTAAAAACTCCCAGTTGTAAAAGACATTAAAAGGGGTAGAGTAGAGTACATCGTTTACAGTTAAAGGTGATTCTCGGAAATGGCTATGCGTGAAAACAGAGAAGAGAGGAAAGAAGTAATACTTAAAGTAATGGAAGCTAGGCAGAAAGATGTTGGTAGAGGCAAGGTCAGAATAGACATTAACGTCATGAAAAAACTCGGCATCGGACCTGGAGACATTGTTGAAATTGAGGGTAGAAGGAAAACCGCTGCTATTGCTTGGCCTTCTTACGCTGAAGACCAAGGACTAAACATTATAAGAATGGATGGACTCATAAGGAAAAACGCTGGAGTAAGCATAGGAGACAAAGTAATAGTAAGAAAAGCTAAGGCAAAGCCTGCAACCATGGTTAAACTAGCACCATCATCATTCAGCATAACAGCTGATGCAGGTTTCACAAGCTACGTTAAAAGGAGACTCATAGACTATCCACTTGTTGAGGGAGACACAATACTAATACCTGTCCTAGGACAGGCAATACCATTCACCGTTGTAGCTACAAAACCCTATGGTGTTGTTATAGTAACTCCAGATACTAACGTAATAATTCTAGAGAAACCAGCTGAACAAGCTAGAGTACCTAGAGTAACATATGAGGACATAGGAGGACTAAAACACGTCATAGAGAAGATAAGAGAGCTCGTAGAGCTTCCACTCAAGCACCCAGAGCTTTTCAGAAGACTTGGTATTGAGCCTCCTAAGGGTGTTCTTTTGTATGGTCCTCCTGGAACAGGTAAGACCTTGCTTGCAAAAGCAGTAGCAAACGAAATTGGAGCATACTTTGTCGCTATTAATGGTCCTGAAATTATGAGTAAATTCTATGGAGAAAGCGAACAAAGACTAAGAGAAATTTTTGAAGAAGCCAAGAAACATGCTCCAGCAATAATATTTATAGACGAAATAGACGCTATTGCTCCGAAAAGAGACGAAGTTGTTGGTGAAGTTGAGAGAAGAGTTGTAGCGCAACTCTTAGCATTAATGGATGGGCTAGAATCTAGAGGAGACGTAATTGTCATTGCTGCTACAAACAGACCTCAAGCATTAGATCCAGCCCTTAGAAGACCCGGTAGGTTTGATAGGGAAATAGAAGTTCCTCTTCCAGATAAGCAAGGTAGGTTCGAAATATTACAAATACATACTAGAAACATGCCATTAGCTAAAGATGTTGATCTCAAAAAACTTGCAGAAATAACCCATGGTTATACTGGAGCTGATCTTGCAGCATTATGTAGAGAGGCCGCAATGAATGCTTTAAGAAGGTATTTGCCGCAAATAGATTTAACAATGGATAGAATACCTCCAGAAGTTCTTGAGAAAATGGAGGTTAGAATGGAAGACTTTCTAAACGCATATAAGGAAATTGTTCCTTCAGGGTTAAGGGAGGTTTACGTAGAAGTACCGGAAGTAAAGTGGGAAGATGTGGGAGACTTAGAGGAAGTAAAGCAGCAACTAAGAGAAGCAGTTGAATGGCCTCTTAAACATCCTGAATCGTTTAGAAGACTTGGAATAAAGCCTCCTAAAGGCATACTTTTATTCGGGCCTCCCGGATGTGGAAAAACATTAGTTGCTAAAGCCGTTGCTACAGAGAGTGGTGCAAACTTTATTTCGATTAAGGGACCTGAAATCCTAAGTAAATGGGTTGGAGAATCAGAGAAAGCAATAAGAGAAACATTTAGGAGAGCTAGGCAGGCAGCACCATGCATCGTGTTCTTTGACGAAATAGATGCAATAGCGCCTATGAGAGGAATTGGAATAGGGGATAGTCACGTAACTGAAAGAGTTGTTAGTCAGCTTCTTACTGAGATGGATGGTATTGAGAAGTTGGAGAATGTTGTAGTTATAGCAGCAACTAATAGGCCGGACATACTAGACCCAGCACTACTAAGACCAGGAAGATTCGACAAACTAATTTACGTACCTCCTCCCGACATTAGAGGTAGGTTTGAGATTTTCAAGGTTCACACTAGGAAAATGCCTTTAGCGGAAGACGTAGACCTATGGAGGTTAGCTGAGCTAACAGAAGGATATACGGGTGCAGACATTGAAGCAGTATGTAGAGAAGCAGCATTAATGGCTCTTAGAGAAGACATTAACGCTAAAAATGTGGGAATGAAGCATTTCATGGAAGCATTAAAAATAATTAGACCGTCGGTAACGGAAGACATGGTTAAAATGTATAAAGCTTGGATGGATAGAGCTAGGCAAATACTTCCACGTGGCAGAACACAGCTTAGTACATTCGTTTAGCACCCGAAAAGTCTTAATATTCTTTTTAATAAAGTTATTTGCTGGAATAAAACAAGGTTAATTCTAATACATCACCTGTTTAGTAGTGTAAAGCATAGTTTTAATTAACTGCACAATGGGGTTTGAGATGACCTAGCAATGACTGTGTGGAATCCTGAACCTTTAGTGAATATAATATTAGCTTTACTTAAAGTTTCAAGAGATGGAAGATTAAGGGAGGATGAAATACTTAGAATGCTAAAGTATACGTACTCTGAAATTTCAAGGAAAGAACTTATTAAAACATTAATGATTTTGGAAATTAGAGGTTTAATAAGGGTTTTTCTTGCTAAAGAGGACCTTTTAGTTGCTGAACTTGTTAAAGAGTATTGAAAAGAACTTGACCATGGCAGAATAAGAAATAAAAGACTAAAGAATTTTACACTCCTATGGGAGAAGAGTAGTGGGAGTTAATCTTAAAGAACTCATTCCAGATTCAGCTAAGAAAACCCTAGAACTGGTTGAGCTTAAGGGAAAAATCGTCAGCATAGACGGATATAATGCGTTATATCAGTTTCTTACAGCAATAAGGCAGCCTGATGGAACACCCTTAAAGGATAGTAAAGGTAGAATAACAAGCCACCTAAGCGGTCTCTTCTATAGGACAATAAACCTCATGGAGCATGGAATAAAGCCAGTTTATGTTTTTGACGGAAAACCTCCGGAGCTAAAAGCAATAGAGATTGCTCGAAGAAAAAAGATTAAGGAAGAAGCTGTTAAAAAATACGAAGAAGCATTAGCTAAAGGTGATTTAGAAGCAGCAAAACGTTATGCACAAATGGCTTCTAAACTAACGGAAGACATGGTTGAAACAGCAAAGAAACTACTGAGCGCTATGGGCATCCCATGGATTCAAGCTCCAGCTGAAGGAGAAGCACAAGCAGCCTACATGGCAGCTAAAGGTGATGTTTGGGCTGCTGGAAGTCAAGACTATGACTCCTTACTTTTCGGAGCCCCAAAATTAGTAAGGAACTTGACAATAACGGGTAGGAGAAAACTTCCGAGAAAAGATATTTACATAGAAATAAAGCCTGAGCTTATTTACTTAGATAAACTACTTAGTTCATTAGGTATAAGTAGAGAACAGCTCATAGACATAGCGATTCTTTTAGGAACAGACTATAATCCAGAGGGAGTAAAGGGAGTAGGTCCTAAAACAGCTTTAAAATACATTAAAACCTATGGTTCGTTAGAAAAAGTTTTGAAAATTATCAAAGCAGACTTCCCCGTTGACCCATTAAAAATAAAGGAGTACTTTCTAAAGCCCCCTGTAACAGACAATTATAATATTGAATGGAAAGAACCAAATAGAGATGAAGTAATAAAAATATTAGTTTACGATCATGACTTTTCAGAAACCAGGGTTAATAATGCATTAAACAGGTTAGAGAAAGCATATAAAGAACATGTTAAAACTAGACAGTTAGGATTAGACATGTGGTTTAGATAGTTAATCCTCCTCCCAGCCATATTCACCAACGAGAGGGACAAAAACACAAGGTGTTACAGATTCCCTTATAAACTCATTCTGCCCCTTTTTCTTAATAACATATAGATGTTGAAGATGTCTTGACCCAATAGGTATGATGAGCTTACCTCCTACTTTAAGCTGGTCAAGTAAGGGCTTAGGAGGTTTAGGAGCAGCTGCTGTAACTATTATTCTATCATATGGTGCTTCCTTAGAATATCCGAGTGTTCCATCACCTACAATTACTGTAACCCTGTCAGCGTAGCCTGCTTTTCTAAGATTTTTAATAGCGAACTCTGCTAACTCAGGTATTCGCTCTATAGTGTATACATGTCCTTTTTCAGGAGAATCTTTTGGAGCAACTATTTCGGCAATAACTGCTGCATGATATCCTGATCCAGTTCCTATTTCTAAAACTCTATGACCAACCTTTAAATCTGCAACTTCACACATAAGAGCAACCATGTGGGGCGCGCTAATAGTTTGCCCCTTTAGTATAGGCAGTGGTGAATCTATGTAAGCATATTTCCTATACTCGGGTAGCACAAATTCTTCGCGAGGAACTTTAAGCATAGCCTTTCTAACTTTTTCAGAGCGAATAACGCCTTCAAGTTCTAAGCGTTCAATAAGCTTCTTCCTTTCACTTACAAAATCTATTTCTCCTATCAATTCTGTAACTCCCTAACAATACATTTTCAACATTAACCTTATATTTATCACGTAACTCGCTTATAACATAGTGGTATATTATGAAAATAGCTTTAGAAAGGATAAAAGCAAAAGGCCATCCCAACGTTAAAGCAACACATAAGACAACATTTGAAATAACAAAGGAAAACTGGCTTACACCACGAGGAGACTGCATTATAGCTATAAAGGCGTCCAAGTCGCCTAGAGAATTCAATAGTGAACTTAAGAACCTCTTAAGAAGAGACGACACTATTACCATAGTTGTTCTTCTAACTAAAAACGCATACGATTACGTTATAGGTAAGGGTTCTTCAAAACTAACCTTAAGCGATAAAGTAAGGGCTGTTTTTAGAAAAAGCTTTTATACTTCACCAAACACCGTAGCTATAAATGTTAATAAAGCAGCTAAAGACTTAAAAAGAAACCTCATAGATGATTTAAGGAAAGGATTCGAACTTGACGTAATAATTTTAGCAATAAATCCTCATGTAACATAAAAATCAACTACATAGAGTCTCTTGGTAGGGGAAGCTTCTAAAACTCTTCTAACATTCATTACTTTAATGATTCGTCTATTGTACTTTAGTGCTTCGCTAGCGAATTCAATAACAGGCTCTAGCGAAGTGTACGCGAATCTGTAGTAATGAATTATTCCCCCCTCATCACTTAAGAGATTAAGAGCGTATTTTATGAAATTATGTGAAAGCCCTGGTAGATTCATTATTATCCTATCGAAGTTTTTATGTAGGAAACCATGTATTTTAGAAGAATCAGCAAGTATTGGAATTACTGTTCCTTTTAGCTTATTTAGAACCATACTTTCAATAATTGACTTTATAGCGTATGGATTTATGTCAACAGCATATACTTTAGCTTTCTTATATTTCGCTATGAGCATAGAGAAACAGCCTATACCTGCAAACATGTCTAAAACTTTTTCATAATCTAAAACTTGTTCACTAACACGTTTATGCTCGTAACTAAGAGAAGGATTTACGTAAGTTTTACCTATGTAAACAACGAATTTACATCCGTGTTCAACATAAACTGTTTTATCAACAGGGCTTCCGGCTATGAGTTTTAAAGGTAAAACTCTTTCAGTTCCAGCGGTTTCACCAACTATAGCATAAACAGCTTTTTTATTTCCATGCAGTTTTAAAAGCGCTTCGCCAATATAGCTCCAATACTTTTCTGGAATATTCTGTAAACGTACGAAAATAGCTTCCCCCACTATATCGTAGGATGTGGGTAGTTTTTCGAAAACGTTTTTAGGCATTTTGTCTGCCAAATAATCTTTATATGTCCTTACATGAAATCTCTTCTTAAGCTTACATTCAATAAGCCCAACGCTTACTTTTCTAACTTCTAAAGGTAGCTTTTCAAAATCACTAATTTTTACTGGTATGTATAGGTATTCGTTTACCTTCTCTATTTTGAATGAATAATCTATTAATCCATGTTTTCTAAGAATTTTAAGCACTGTTTCGCCATGAACTTTTCCTACCTTTAAACAGTACACCATAGTATTAGCCCGTCTTGCCTCTATTCTAAACAAATTTAAGATTCAACATATAATTGGTTCTGTGAGGTTAAGAAAAATCATGGCTACAATACTATTAACTTCGAGAATAGATAAACCTGAAGCATTAGAGTTAGCTAAGAGAATTCTTACATCACATGAGTTAGGAGGGAGTGTTGATAAGTTCGTAGTGGATTCATCATTAAAACCTTATCTTAAACTGTTAAGTGAAAAAATTATTTACATATCTATAGAGGAATTCCCTAAAATAAGCGCTAACTTAGTTGTAGTCATAGGCGGTGACGGATCAATACTGAGATTACTACATTATTTTAAAGATAAGAATCCACCACACATTTTTAGCGTAAACCTTGGGAGATACGGTTTCCTCTCAGAAATATCTCCAAAAAACGCTATTAACCTACTTAGAGATATTGTTGAAAACAGAGGTACATATGAAATAGTGTTTAAACCTAGGATAATAGCTTATACTGAAACTGGACAATTACCTCCAGTGCTTAACGATTACGTAGTTTTAGCTCCTAGGCTTAAAATGGTTCATCTTAAACTTATAAAAGCTAGGACGAAAGAACTCGTATACAATATTTACGCTGATGGAATAATTATTTCACCAACAGCTGGCTCTACTGGATACTCTTTAAGCGCAGGAGGACCTATAGTTGATGAAGACTTGTTGGCTATAATAACTACGCCTATGAATCCTATGCAACTACGTGCAAGGCCAGTTATTTTCGACATTAATGAGGAATTAGTGCTTGAAATAATTGATAGAGATGTTGAAGTTTTTGCTGACGGCTTCTTATGCTACAAAATAGCTGAAGGAGAAACATTGCGTATTAAGTTCTGGGACAAAGTAGGTTTTTACAGGAAAGAAAGACAATATTACAACAAGCTTACGCGGAGAGACCATGTGTAAAAAGAAGGTTCCCATATTAGATACAGCAGCTGTAATTACAAAAATGGTTTTACAATTACCTACTAAGCAATACACGGTTCCTCAAGTTATAAATGAAGTAAAGGATAGGGAGAGCTTGGAAGCACTAGAAGCAGCTCAAATAGCGGGAAAGTTAGTTGTAAAGAAGCCTTCTGAAGAATCTGTTGTAGAAGCTATAAAAGCTGCTGAAAAAATAGGTGAAAAACTAAGTCTTTCGGAAACAGATTTAGCAGTTATAGCTTTAGCCTTAGATTTTAAAAAGGAAGGTTTCGAACCAATAATATACACTGATGATTATTCCTTGCAGAATTTGGCAAAAAATTTGGGAGTAACGTTTCATCCCATAAGAACCCGTGGAATTACTGTAAAAAGAAAGTATATACTGTACTGTCCTGCATGTGGATTTACAGTTTCAGCGAAGAAGAGAATTAATGTGTGCCCTAGATGCGGCCATAAGCTTTTAAGAAAATCTATTTCTTAACGAGTTTAGCAATGAAATATCCGGTAACATCATGGATATGTGGATGAAATCTTGTAAAAAACCTCCCATAAACTCCTAAACCTTTTGACCCTAAATTCCCATACTTTGCTTCAACTATCTCGAAAGAGTACTGATTAATTATTTCCTCTATTAACTCCTCATTTTCCTCTAAGGTGACAGTGCATGTTGAATACACAAGAATTCCACCTTTCCTTAAAATCTCGTACGCTGGTTTGAAGAATTGTTTCTGATAATTTCTTAAATCAACAATGTCTCTATATTTTTTAGAATCATAAAGCTTAGGTCTAACGCCGAAAGATGAGCATGGCGGATCAATTAGCACTCTATCTACTTTCCCACGTAAGGAAGGATAGTCTACATGCAGATATCTTGAATCTGCTAAGTAAACTTCAATATTAGCTTTCATTCTCTCAAACTCTCTAACCATTCTAGCTATCCTCTTCCTGGAATGATCAAAAGCCATAATTCTAGCCTTACCCTTAGAAAGCTGATAAATGTGTGAAGACTTCCCACCAGGTGCAGCACACATATCAACTATTAACTCTCCGGGTTGAGGATCTAGAATTTTAGAGACAACCATTGCTGGAAGACTTTGCTCATAGAGTACTCCCTGAGAATATTCAGGAAACTCCCTAACTTTAGGCGCTTTATACCTTGAGATTTCCACTTCTATAGCTAATCCTCTTCTAACTTTACCTATGTCTTTAGGATTTATTTTCAAATAACCCCAACCTACAGGTTCGAGAAGAGGAGAAACAACAGTAACCGGAGCGTTCTTTCTGAGCTTACCAACAGCTTTCAAAATTCCGGGAGCATAAACATGTGAGCCTAAGTATACGCTTTCAGCAGTTCTCTTATCGACAATAACGATGCCCTCTTCAATAGGTACTTCATAAGGGCCTTCAATGGGGAAAAATATTGCTTCTTCAATGTTTTCATCGGGGGAGACCTTAATCCCTCTGTTTCTTAACGACTCAATGACTTCATTGAAGTCACGAATTAAAGTATTAACTCTAACATAAAGTCTTTCGCCAGGTTTTCTAATAAATTTTAGAAAGAGGGAAAGTTTGTTACCGTAAACTCTTTTTAAAGAATTAACTACGCCTTCATCATATTTGAAAAATTTAAGCACTTCCATGGTTTCACGGCAGAATAATTTAGAACTAAGATACACATAAAAATTTAGGAAATAATACAACACTCTAAACTAAATAGGTTAAATCATTAGTTACTTCACTAAAAATCTCAATACTTAATCTTAAACAAACTTTATATGTCTAACTTAGAATCGGGCTAACTAACAAGTAGAAGTTTGTGAAAAAGATGAATTTTAAAACTAAACTAATAGCCTTAATTGTAATAGCGATATTCTCAATAACCCTATTAACACCAGTAACAACATTGGCTCAGGAATATAAGCATCATGCCGCTGTTTTAACGCATCTAGAAAACGATGAATACTTGTACCCTTATGATGTTGAATTTGATTCTCAAGATAACGCATATGTTGTAGTAGAAGGATACAATTACGATATAGGTGAGTATGAGCAGTACATAGTTAAGCTAAATCCGGAAAGCCAAGTACTATGGGCTAAGAGAATTTCTGAAGACTACGCCTATATTTACTTCATAGCATATGATGAATACTCAAACAAACTCTTCATTGCAGGAGAATACTACTTCAATGGAGGCTGGCATGGCTTTATAGCTAAGCTAAATGCGAATAATGGAGACTTTGAAAAAGCCCTTTTAACACTTTGGACGAACAGCATACACCATTGGCCATCAACCATAGTTCCTGATGGCAAAGGAAACATCTATGTCGGAGATTGGGTAGATTATTACTCTGACCGATGGTTTACGGGAGCTTATATTCTGAAATTTGATGTTGAATT
>CAZLZO010000014.1:0-7755 GCA_964564025.1 uncultured Desulfurococcales archaeon | reverse complement strand
TTAACGGGAATGGCGAAGTATTCTTTACAGCAGGCACTAGATTGTATAATGTAACTTCTGGCATATGGCAGGATTACAATGGGGCATCGTAAAGGTTGATAGCGAATTTAATATGGAAAACTTTTACATGTACCGCGTACCTAACTGGGGAACATACAATTACTTAGACATGTTCTCGTTTGACATGTACAATGGTAAATTATATTTTGCAGCAGAACATTGGGAATACTATACTAACAATAACGATAATTTAACTATTTACTCGATAAATCCAAGTACTGGAGAAATTAATGGTGCGATCGTTGTTGAATCAACAGCTTTACCAAGTGTTGGCGATACCTCATATATTGACTGGTATTACTTAAGGTTAAAAGCTATTAACGGGAAACTTCATATTGGCTCTTATCTATATCTCTACAATGATTACTATGATGAATACGATGAAGTCTTAGTTTTCTCAACCGACTTTAGCTTAACTAGCGAAGAAGTAATTTGGGAAAATGGTAAAGGGTCTTTTCCCTTAAGTTTTAAACGATATGATGCAAACGACGTAAGTGTTCATGTGAAGGATTATTCAGAATATTTTGAGAAAGTTGATATTAGCTATCTTGTTACATCATTAAACGAAAGCGGCACGGTACCACTATACATAGAACCTCTTACAAACATGCCTTACACTAATGCTTATGAGGGAGAACATTTCCTAGTTACAAGAGGCTATTACGGGTTGCTGCCTGAAGTAGACATCCATTGGGAGGCTATTTGGAACATAATTAATGCTGAAAACGATGTTTTAGACTGGCTAAATAATGAAGTGAACATGACTAAGTATGGTGCAAACGATATCTCAAAAATTATGAGTGATAATAACATGACCAAAGACAATTATAAGGAGTTTCTTGGAGAACTTGGAGATAGCGGGGAAGTAGCGGAGGTACTTAACGCTCTTGAAGTAGCATGTTCGAAGCTTCATAGCGAAGCACTCATTTCAAACAATATACCGAAAATATCTTCAGAAGCATTTCAAAAGCTCATAGAGTTATATGGGCAGTATTTAGAAAATTATCCAACAGTTTCCGGGAGATTGCAGCTACTTTACGCCATGTTTTTAGGAGAGTAAAAGGTGTTCCATACAGCATTTGGCTGTGTGGAACATTTTTCTCTAAAAATATCCAGTAAAAACCATGGTATTAAATTATGATTATTCAGCTGCATGGAGAAAATATTGAGAAATGTGGTGCGGGGGGTGGGATTTGAACCCACGCAGGCCTACGCCATCGGGGCCTAAGCCCGACCCCTTTGTCCCAGCTCGGGCACCCCCGCGCTTATCCCAAATAGTGTTTATTTACTCCACTTATAAGTTTTAACTGATTATCTACAATGTAAATGTGGGTGAAGTGTTTGGAGCCGCCGGCGGGATTTGAACCCGCGACCACCAGCTCTCTCGGGGAAGGTAGGGTGTTTTCATTTACCCTACGAGGCTGGCGCTCTACCGAGCTGAGCTACGGCGGCTCCCCTATTCTCGCAACTATTTTATTACATGTTGGGGTTTAAAAATTATGGTTAAACTTAGAGATGTTGGAGAAAAGGAAGCAATTAAACTAATAGGTAAGGTACTGTTTAAAAGAGATCTTAAATATAATGTTTTAGGTTTTAACGATGATGCTATTGCTCTTAAAATAAATAACCTATATGTTGTTTTCAATATTGATGGTTTCACTTTAAAATATGCTAAGTACTACTGGCTTAACCATTACGATCTAGGGTGGAAAGCTTCAGCTTCAGCAATAAGTGATATCATAGTTAAAGGTGTTAAACCTGAAGCTATAGTTACATCTTTAGGGCTTAGAAAAAATAGGAGTTTAAAAGTTCTAAGGAAAATAATTAGAGGTATAAGGGATTCAGCACGTCATCATAATGTTAAGTATTTAGGCGGGGACCTTAACGAAGCACACGAAGAATGGATAAGTGTCGCATGCATAGGTTTTTCGGAGAAAAAGCCTGTGCCAAGGAAAGCGAGATTAAGTGAGGGAGACCTTGTCATATCATATGGTAAATACGGGTTGACAGGTGCTGCCTTACACGCACACTACAATAAAGTAAACATTTACTCGTGGGGAAAAGTTGTTAAAGTAACACGTAAACCTAAAGTACCCATGGAAACACTTAACCTCATACATTATTTAGGAAGAAGATGTGTTTTAGCATCCATAGATAGTAGCGACGGGTTAGCTGAATCTTTAACAGAGTTAATGGAGATAAATAATGTAGGTTTCCTCGTAGAAAACGTCCCAATAGATCCTGAAGCCTTAGAATACGCAAGAACATATGGTTTAGATCCTTTAGAATTAGCTCTCTACGGTGGAGAAGAGTTTTACCCAATACTTGTAATTAAAAAGACATGTGAAAGCAAGCTTAAAGAGGTTTTAAAAAACCATTCGGGATTTGAAATAATAGGGAGAGTCTTACCAAGAAAAGGCGTCTACATACGTAAGAACGGTAAAGTAGTGAAGATTACTAAGAGAGGCTGGGAGTATTTCAAAAATAAATAAAGTACTTATACTCGACGGATACACTGACGAACCTGCAGGATTAGGTGTACCTCCATACATAGATGTTTATCCAAGATACATTGCCGGAGCAATATGGTCCGCTAGAAAAGATGTTAAAATAAGGTATTTAACTGTTGATGAAGCAAGGGCTCTTGATTACAAGTTCTTTGCAGAAGCAGATAAGTACGACCTAGTAATTGTTATTGCGGGCGTAACAGTCCCCGGAAAATATCTTGGAGGAAAACCCATAACAATAAATGAGCTAAGTGAATGGTTTAGAATAATTGATAAACCTTACAAAGTACTTGTAGGTCCAGCGGCAAGATTTGGAATAGGAATTGAAGGAGGAAAAGTAGCCGAGCTACCTACTAAAATTAAGGAAAACTTCGATATGTTAGTTAAGGGAGACCCTGAAGTAGTTATTCACGAAATCATTAAGGAGAATAGTTTAGAGAAAGTAAACCCCTACACTTTAAGAAGAAACTACAAAGAAATAGAGAAATTCATACTTAAAGGAACACACATTGTAACGCAACACCCTAACTACGGTAAAAACCTTATTGTTGAAATAGAAACCTATAGAGGATGCCCCAGAGTAATTACTGGAGGATGTTCATTCTGCATAGAACCGCTTTACGGCTTACCTGTATTTAGAGATCAAAGAGACATCGTCAGGGAAGTTGGGGAACTTTACAAGTTAGGTGTTAGATTCTTCAGAATAGGTAGACAACCCGACATTTTCGTCTACAAGTCCAGGGAAATTGGGAAAAAGGAATTTCCAAAACCTGAGCCTTCTGAAATAGAGAAGCTGTTCAAGGGAATAAGAACCGTTGCTCCAAACATTAAAACACTACACATAGATAATGTGAATCCTGGAACAGTAGCTAATAATCCTAAAGAATCTCTTGAAGTAGCAAAAATAATAATTAAATACCATACTCCAGGGGATGTAGCAGCTTTTGGTGTGGAATCCGTTGATCCAAAGGTAGTAGAGCTAAACAATTTAAAGGTTACAATGGAGGAAGCATTAGAAGCAATAAGAATAATAAACAAAGTTGGTAATGTAAGAGGCTACAACGGTTTACCGGAACTCTTACCTGGAGTAAACCTTCTCTTCGGGTTAAAGGGTGAAACTAAAGAAACTTATGAAATAAATTTTGAATTTCTAAAGAAAATAGTTGATGAAGGACTAATTATAAGGAGAATAAACATAAGGCAGGTCATGGTGTTTCCAGCAACTAAAATGTGGAATGTAGGAGATAAGGTCATAAGAAAGCATAAGAGGTTTTTCAAAATATTTAAAGAAAAAGTGAAAAAGGAAATAGAACTCCCATTAATGAAGAGGCTTGTACCAGCAGGCACCATACTTCGCGAAGTCTATACTGAAAAACACATAGGCAACTACACTTATGCTAGACAAGTTGGAAGTTATCCATTAATAATTAAGGTACCTGAGAAATTAAAGCTAGGGGTATTTATGGACTTCACAATAGTTAATCACAACCATAGATCAGTTTACGGGGTACCGTATCCTTTAAGAATTAATGAGGCTTCTCCACGATTAATAGCTTTAATTCCAGGTATTTCAAGAAAAGATAGCATAGCAATTCTTAAGAAAAGGCCCTTTAAAAATATTGAAGAATTAAGTAAAGTTATTTCCAACGATTATTCATTGAAATTTATTTGCATTTAATTTTTAGCTAAAGAAACTTTCAAGCTTAGTTACACCGATAATTTCCTTGAAATCTATGTTGAACGCGTCAAGGAGTTGTTCAAATGTGCTCTCTATTTGGTCCACATATTTGTCAACATCGATTTCATCTATTTTAGCTAGCTGAACAGGTTTAACCCCATGCTTCGATTTAACCTTAATGAAAGCTATGACATCACCTTTTTGCACATCCATACCTACCTCCTTAAGCATTTTTGCTGCTCTAACATGCTGAGGAATTGTTTTAACATAGGATTCTAAAGGTTTAGAAAGAGTTACTTTAAAGGCAACTTCATCTAACGTTAATTCCTTATTCTTAAGTTTATTGTAAATGTCTAAAACAATATCCCTAATTATCGCTTTAACTTTAATAAATTCTGCTTCATTCCTAACGCCGCCTACGGCTTTCAAGACATCATAAAATGCTTTTTTAATGAACTCAGGTGTGTTCCTCTTCTTACCCACAAGGCCTTTAACATCAACTGAGCCGTCAGGGTACACTCCAATGTAGTTTTTCTTTCTCCCAGAAAATGCAACATATTTATAAATTTTATCAACTTCTATTTCTAATCCTAATTCCTCTTCAACAAATTTTATGAGTTCCTCTATTTTGTCTTCAGGAGGATTATGAAGGAATAAGCTATCAGTGTCCCCATAAAGCACTTTTAAACCTAGCTGATTAGCTTTCTCAATGGTCTTCTTAATAGCGAATCTTCCTATTGCAGTTACGCTTTCAGCAGCAGGTGGACAATACAGTGGAAATGTAGAGGCACCAAAGACGCCGTATGATGCATTTATAAATACCTTCATTGCCTTCTCTACGACACTATACCATGCTCTTTCAGTTTCAGGTAAATCCTTGTTCTTCGCCGCCTTCTTGTATATTTTAACCCTAAAGTCTCTAAGAAGCCCTGTTATAATAGATGTTAGTCCCTTTCTCTTCTTACATACCCAATGCTTAGTTTCAGGTATAATATTGGTTTTACATTCTGAGTGAGGACATTTTACTGTTTCATAGCTTAAATTCCACTTCTTAATAATGCTTGGATATAGTGATGCGAAGTCAAGTACGAGAACGTTGAAGAAAACTCCGGCAGGAGGCTGAACAACAATTGCTCCAGCATATTTCTTACCTTTTATCGTAGCTTCAGTTACTGCTTCACCTTTCATAGCTAAAATGTCTTCGGAAAGAGGTATTAAATAGCCGTGTCTTCTATGTTCCCAGTAGAAAAGATTCTTTATCCAATGAGAAACAGCATGTCTAGTGAGTTCCTCCATTGATAGCTTAGAAATACGCATCATTAGAATAATCAATTTCATAACTAAGTTATCATCAAACGTAGTTAAATTAAGTGTTAACCATGCATCCCTAAAGTTGTAAGTTATAAGCTCACTGTAAGTTAATTCGCCAACAACTGTTTCTAAAGCTATTTTCGAAACCCCTAGTAGGGCTGAAGCTATAGCGTCAAGTGTGAATTCCTTGTATTTTCCTCCGAAAGCATATACTTGAATTGCCTTATTGTTGAAGAATCTGTATAAATCTATGTGTATAGCTACTTTATGTCTAACTTCTTCCTCAGTTATTATGAAAGGTAAGTATTTTTCGGGAAAACCTAAGTTCTTAGCTCTATTTTGGAGATATGGTAGGTCAAAGTTATCTCCATTAAACGTTAAAATTATGGGGTAACTGTTGATTATTCTAAATACTTCAGCTAATAAGTGTCTTTCATTATCGAAAATCTCTATTTCAACATCGTCAGGGAAGTTGGGTGGCTTGTTGCCGAAAACAACACTTTCTCTAGCGAGAATCAAGACCTTTTTAAGACCATCATTTGACACTAACGATACGCTTATAATCTCATTTTTCGCTTTCTTAGGATCAGGAATTCTACTTCTAGCTTCGCTCACAACCTCTATATCTATAGCTACTCTCTTCAAATCAGGAGGAGGTATTTGGAATAGTGGCAGCCATTCTCTAACATACTTTTTTATATCTACATCTTCATTCTTAAATAGTTCTTCAACTTTCTCTAATATTTCAGTAGGTATTTTAACGGCAACAGGCTTTAAAGAACCATTAACGACCTTATATAGTATTCCTGGTGTAAGTTGTCTATCGTAAATATAGTTGTTATGGTATTTTATGTGGGCCTCCCAAGCTTTAGGAACATATTCTCTAACAGTACCTACTGATTTAGGGTCTTTCATTACAATTTTTGTCATGTGAACTTTTCTATCGTAGAGGAGATCGTATTTTTCAACTCTTTCTAAATGGCTAAAAGATGGATGGTTTATTATCCTACTTATCTCGTTTACCTTATCTGGGGTAAGATCTGTTAGAAAGTAGGGCATATGTCCGGTATTATCATACCATAAATAGATTTTATGTGTTTTAGGATCATATAGTTTTAAAACTGCCTTCTGATTCTTACCATCATATTGTACGGAAAGCAAATAACATGGGCCAGTATTTCTTGGAGTAAGTACCTCAGGTTCTAATGGAGTTCTTAATTCCGGCTTCACATTAGCTAAGGTCTTTTTTCCCTCTTTTTTTCGATTCTTGATTTCATTAATTGTCTCTTCAAGCGGCGAAGCTTTAACATTTTCTTCCACATGCTTAATGCTAGTCTTAACTAATTTTTTAGCTTTAGATGTTTTACTCTTAGTTTTAAAAAAGTCATCAAGTCTTAATTGATGACCCATAAATTATTACCTCAAACTGTTTCGAAGCAATGTTACATTAGGTTAGCGCTTACTGCTACCTTTACACACTTTACTACTAAATTAATGCTCACTTAAAAGTGGAACCCCACTTAACACATAAACGAGACTTAAATACCTCTTAAAAGTTACATTAAAAAACCACGTTCTACGTTATGAATAAAAGTGAGAACAAAAAGGGCCCGTCGCCTAGCCAGGATAGGGCGCCAGCCTGCGGAGCTGGTGGTCCGGGGTTCAAATCCCCGCGGGCCCGCCACACACCATCAACTAATGATGCTTCTTAAGGACTGTCTGTTAAGTGAAACTTGGTGATGGCCAGAACAGGCTTGGGGAGATCCGCTGTGAGAGTCTTGCTGAGTTTCTTAGGGATAGGATCTATCTTTACGGTGAAGCAATCAGGAGATACCTAGGTGCGTAGCTCTCCGAGCTTTCTAGGGAGCTATGCCTCGAGTACACCAGGATTCATGTAGTTTGGGAACTAAGAGGTAGATTTGAGCTCATATATGTATATGTATTGGTATTCTTGGTTTCGAACACATTTCTAGACGGGTAATTCTGTTGCTAACCCTAGTAATCACCGTGAACACACAGGAACAGGTGGGTTCCTTGGATAAGGTGGAGATCCTTACTTCGGAAGGAAGCTTTGATGAAAATAAGGCGTAGTATCAAGCGTTTACGGTAATCCATGGGCTTTGAACGCTATGAATGTTAAGATAAAAAAAGAATTTTTGCTTATTTTCCTTCTTATGTCTCTTTTTTAGCTTTTGAGGC
>CAZLZO010000013.1:36651-38777 GCA_964564025.1 uncultured Desulfurococcales archaeon | reverse complement strand
GTTATTAGCTTATTTAGCTCCTTTATCATACTCTTTAAAAGTTGAGGTTTCGGCTCAACGTTTAAATCCAGTTTTAAGGGTGTTAAAGCAATGTTTCCTTCTTGAAAAACTACATAAACATCCGTGTTTGGAGGCGGTTCTCTTGGGTGACCGTAGAGCCAGAAATACTCTTTCCCTCTTGGGTCAACTCTTTTTTCAACATATTCTGTGAATCTCATTTTTGCTGCTGGAACAAGTTTTACAGTAGGTTTTTTACTTGGTTTTCCCGGGAAGTTTACGTTTAAAACATCTATTCCATATGGAAAGCCATTTTCAATAATGTACTTAACTATTTCACGGGAAATCTTAATTATGAGCTTTTGAAGTTCAATGTTTTCTTCAAGTTCTTCAGCTGATGAAACAGCTACTGAAAAAGCTATTGCAGGTATTCCTTCTAACGACGCTTGAGCTGCTGCACCTACGGTTCCTGAAGACAAAATTACCTGTATGCTTGTATTGTCTCCTACGTTTACTCCTGAAACAACAAGATCTATTTTCTTAGCTATTTCGTGAAGAGCTAAATATATTATGTCGCTTGGTGTTCCGTTTACAGCATAAACTTCCATATCGTCTATTTGAAGCTTAGTTATTCTAAGGGGTTTATGCAGTGTTAATCCTAAGCTACTAGCGCTCTTAGGTACTTCCGGTGAAACAACGTAAACTTTCCCTAAATCCTTAACTGCTTCGTAAAGTAGCTTAAGCCCTGGACTATACACTCCATCATCATTAGTTACAAGTATAGTCTTCACGTTAGCTCCCCTAAACCAGCCTTTCGGCTTTAAAGCCTATACCTTACCTACGTATCTAATATGTTTTTCTACTAGAAAGGAGAAGAAGCTCTTAAGTTTAAATTTTAAGAAATTAATTGAAACATGTGTGTAGCTATTTTCTAGCACCAACGGTTTCAACAACTTTTTTAACAACTTCAGTAAGGCTTAGCGATTCTTTTACAGCTCCTAAATCTATAAGGAATACTTTTCCTCCATAAGACACCCTTAAAACATCATGTTCTTTCCTACTTCGTGATGCATTATATCTGTAAATGTCTAACAGTTTTATTTCATGTTTTTCTAACTCCATTTTTAAAGCATCAACTAATTTAACCATGGCCTTACATCACCTAAGGCTGTTTACTTAATTTTTCGGGAATACTTTTGTTAAAGATAATTTTAATGTTTCTGTTTATACAATAATTGCTTGGTGAAGTATCTTATGAGGGAACATTACCTTGCATGGTACAAACAGATTTTCAACCAGCTTAAGGTTATGGAAGAGCTTGAGATAGCTTCTCTTCCTAAAATGCCTCGTTCAATTATTATTTCTGGTATGGGTGGTTCCGGAATAGTTGGAGACTTATATCAAACAGCTACCTCTGATAGGTTAAACATACCAGTAGTCGTTATTAAAGACTATAAGCTTCCGAAATGGGTTTCAAGTAAAGACCTCGTTGTAGCAATTAGCTATTCAGGAAACACCTTAGAAACTATCGAATGTTTTAAGCGTGCATTAAAAGTTAATGCTAAATTATTAGCTATATCCTCAGGTGGGGTGCTTGAAAAACTTGCTTTAGAAAATAACGTACTTTACGTTAAAGTTGTTAAAGGACTCGTTCCTAGAGCATCACTTCCATCAATGTTTACGGCTTTAGCTATTTCTCTAAATAAGCTTTTGAATAGTGAAATAGTGACAAGGAATGAGCTTAAAGAAGCTATGAAGCTACTTAAACAGGGAGTTAAAGACGATTTCGTCATGAAAATAGCTGACCATATTGAAAACACATTACCAGTAATAGTGGCATGTGTGAAATATGCTCCATTAGCTGTAAGGTTTAAGAACGAGCTTAACGAAAACTCGAAAATACCTGCTAAAGTAGAAATAGTTCCGGAATGGGGCCATAACGACATTGTTGGATGGGAGAAGCCATATTTCAAAAACTTTTCTGCAATAATTCTACGAGAACCAATGGGAGGAGATACTAAGTGCTTAGCAATATTAGATTATGTGGACAAATACTTCAAAGATTCAGGCATAAGAACCATTAACATAGAGATGAAAGGTAAATCTATTACATCCCAAATACTCTATGG
>CAZLZO010000013.1:0-36551 GCA_964564025.1 uncultured Desulfurococcales archaeon | reverse complement strand
TTAGTTATTTTAAGATTGGAAGCTTTAGGATGCTTCATTACGGAAAGAACTTCAACACCTAAAATGTCAATGGAGTTCTCCGGTTTATTCTCTTCTCCCAACCTTATTCTTAATGGTAGTCCAATAAGCACTCTTAAACAGTACTTTACTTCTGAAAGTAATAGCTTTTCCTTAACATCCTTTGGCTTAAACATTTTTGGCGGAGCTACCTCCTTAGCGAAATCTAATGCTAACTTGGGTATTTGTTTAAGTGGCGGATAGTTTAGTAAAAGATTTGCTGGCATGAAAGAATACTTTACTGCCATAAGGTTGCTGCGGATTTTAGAAAGAATCTCAAGAGCTTTCTCTTTCCTATGAGGATAAGGTAGGCCCTTTTGTTTCAATATTTTCTCTAGCCTTGCTATTGCGTTTTCTGCAACTAAAATTCTAAAGTCATGCGCTGTATCCACAAGCCAACACCACTAATGTTCATGTGCTAACCAAGCTTCAGGTTCACGTAAATTGAAGAATGCTCTCTGAACAACTTCAGATAAAGCTGGGTGTATGTGCATTGCTCTAAGTAGAGGTATTGCTGACATATCGTATGTGTACATTAAATTTACTATTTCTTGAATAAGTATTGATGCATGAGGCCCTATTATGTGGGCTCCTAATATTCTATATGTATCTTTTTCAACAATTACTTTTACGAAGTAATCTTTAACTCTCATGGCATCTCCTTTACCAGTATTTTCATATTTATAATATCCTACTAGTACGTCGTGCTTCTTTTGTGCCTCTTCTTGCTTCATACCTACGCTTGCTACTTCAGAGTATGTGAAAATAGCGTGAGGAACTGCATGGTAGTCTATGGGAATTCTTCTTCCAAGAAAGGCATTGTAAAACACTATTTCTGACTCATAATTTGCAACATGTTTAAAAAGGTATTTACCATTAGCGTCTCCGAAAGCCCAAATATTTTCCTTAGATGTCTCTAAGTATTCATTAGTTTTTATCCATCCTTTTGCATCTGTTTCAACACTTGTTTTCTCAGGCTTAGTTATGTCGGAATTTGAACGTCTACCTGCTGCAACTAATATTTCATCAGCATCTATTTCTAAAGTATCTCCTGTTTCTCTATGAACAGCATGAATTCTTTTTCTCCCTCCTCTACGTGAAGCTTCAACAACTTCGTAGCCCGTGTAAATGTCCATGTAATTTATCATTTCCCTTTTAAGGAGTTCTGAAATTTCCGGTTCTTCTGTAGGCAGAATTCTAGGGTTTCTACCTACTACTGTTACTTTAGAACCCATAATTGCCATGAAAAACCCTAGTTCTAAGGCAACGTAGCCTCCTCCGACAATAGCTATGCTTTTAGGTATTTTCTTTAAATAATAAAAGAACTCCTTGCTTGTAATGTAGCCTACTTCGCTTAACCCTTCTATGGATGGTACGTAGGGTCTTGAACCTGTGCATAAAAGTATTTTCTCTCCTCTAATCTCTCTTCCTCCAACATCCACTGTGTAGTCTTCGACAAAGGTTCCCGTGGTTTTATACAAGTCTATTCTTGGGTGTTCACGTAAGCTTCTTTCTATCAATAAGCTTTCATGCCTTATTTCTTCCCTAACTCTTTGAAGCAAAGCGCTAGGATCTGCTTTTACGGATTCAACATGGATGTTGAAGAGATGGACTCTTTTAATTTCATGCATTACTTCAGCAGCATAAAGAAGTTTCTTTGATGGAATACATCCTCTAGTTAAGCATATTCCTCCAACCATTTCATTCTCTATAACAGCAACTTTAACGCTAGGATTCATGTTTATTACTTCAGAAACAATGTTCATAGCTGAACCTGTACCAAAAGCTATAATGTCATATTCTTTAACCAAAATGAATTCACCAACTACGTTAGGAGAAAGCGTACTTTATGTATTTTTATGTTTAAAACTAAAAATTATTAAGGTATGGTTTAGGCTGGAATTACGCTTATGTCGCCATTTCTAAATATTAATATTGTTATTGGCTTCACAACTTTTGTTCCGTGTACGTTATTTCCTGCTTTAAACCTTATTTCATCATATATTCTTGTAAAATTCGCTTTTAACTTGACTTTAACCTTGTCTGCTGCTTCAATAACTAGCTTAGGTACTTCCACGAGATGCGTACCAGGTTTTATTACTACTTTAGCTACTGCTAATAAGGCCTTATACGCGTTAAGTGTTTCTTCAGCTAGCTTAACGTTTCTCATAGCTCTCTTCTCTATGATTGCAATATTTTCTCTTGAAGTACCTATTATTTCGGCTATTTCTCTTTGTGTGTATCCCTTAATTCTCAATTGTAAAACCTTGTATTGCTCTTCAGTTAATAAACCATATTTTCTTCTTGAAACCACGTGTGTGAACACCTAAATGGTTCTTAGATCAACTATTCTTTTTGTTTTTCCTCTCACTGAAACATATTTTTCTATTTCGTTAGAATCTACAACTTTCACGTTTACTTTTAACAAAGTTTTTTTCTTTAACTCCTTAGCTATTCTTTCCTCTAAATATTCTTTCAAATTCTTAGCAAGTCCTTTCTTCGCTTCAACAAGGACCTTAATGTTATCGTATTCTGTTAATATAATAACATAATTTGGCTTTAATTCTTTAAACTTCATTATTACCTCTTCAACATTTTCCGGATATAAGCCAACACCTCTAACTTTAACCATGTCATCAAGTCTTCCTTTAAACCACGAAATTAAGGGGTGACCTGGTCTTTCACCACAATCGAATCCTTTAAGTTTCACTATGTCGCCTGTTCTATACCTTATTAAGGGCATTGCTTCTCTACGAAGAGTAGTTATCACTAATTCCCCTTCCTCTCCTTCACCTAAACTCTCTCCTGTTTCTGGATCAATAACTTCAATTAGGAAGTTATCTGCCCAAACATGCATTAATCCCTTATGCTCCGGGGTTTCAATAGCGACTCCGGGGCCTCCGACTTCAGCTAATCCATAATTATTATATGCTTCTATCCCTAAAGCGTCCTCTATTCTCTTTCTAGAATGCTCTGTCCAAAACTCTGCTCCAACCACCGCTAATTTAAGTTTAAGATCTCTGCCTGGAACTAGGTTCCATTCTTCAGCTAAATCTGCGAGTTTTAGAGCAAAAGAGGGTGTTGCGTGGAAAACAGTTACTTCAAGCTCCATCATTGCTTTAAGTTGTTTTTCAGGACCTGCAGGACCATAAGGTACTACAATACAACCTATTTTCTCAGCACCGAACATGTATCCCATTCCGGTGAATAGCCCATGGCCTACCGTGTTTTGAAAGATGTCTCCAGGTCTAACGCCTATAGCCCAAAGATTTCTAGCAAGTAAATCATACCATACTTCAAGATCGTTTGTTGTATAAAACGTTAAAACAGGTTTCCCTAGGGTTCCACTTGACGAATGAATTCTTCTAACATTTCTTAAAGGTACAGCTAAAGCACCGTATGGGTAATGCTTTCTTAATTCATCTTTTGTTGTAAAAGGTAGTTTAGTTATTTTCTCAACATTTACATTACTAATATCTATGTTTCTTAGCTTTTCCCTGTAAAGGATGCTTTTAGCGGCTCTTCTAATAGTTTCTTTAAGTAACTTGTTTTGTAAGTCAATAATTTCCTTCCTACTTAATTTTTCATTTTCACTCCAAAACTTCATTTTCAACACGCATCTTCAAGTTTTCAATAATGCTAACAATAACTATGGTAACTGTAGACGCTAGAAAACCTATGACAGGAAAGTATATTGGCGCTCCGGCAACCGTAAGGTTAATGCCTAAACCTAATGGTGGTTTTGCTGCAGCATATCCTACGATAATTGTTGATATGAAACCTACGAACATACCCCATAATACTGCGTTTCTAGTGGTTTTTCTCCAGTATAAGCTAAGGAAAAGCGTTGGGAACCACGTGGAAAACATTATTCCTAAAGCTAACCATATAAGCCACGCTATTAGCGGCGGAGGGCTCATAGCTATGTATGCTGTTAACACACCTACACAGACAATAGCGGCTCTATTTATTAAATTGATTTTCTTAGCTGACGAATTGCCTTTAGCTATTACGTTATGATATATGTCGTAAGCTATGTTTACGCCGAAAGTTAAAAGCAGTCTGTCAGTAGTTGACATAACCGCTGCTAAAATAACTACTACTATGAAAACGTATACTTCGTATGGTAGAACAGCTTTAGCTAAAACTGGAAATATGGCATCAGTTAGTTTCGAACCTGGAATTACTGGGTGACTAGGTAAAGTTATTATCCCTAAGTACTCGGCAACCCTACCCGAAATCCCAATTATCTTAGCTGTCGAAAGCAGTAGGAAACCTAAGCCAAACATTACTGGTGGCAAATACTTCATACGTGATGTGTCCTTAAGCGACATTACATTGTTTATTATGTGGGGAGCTACAGCTAATCCTAAGGGCACCGTTAATCCAAAGAGTGTAAATAGGAATAGCGGTGAAATAAGCGGTACCTCCCAGGGACCCCAAGGCTTATTTAAGTACCCTGCGAAAGGTCCTTCGCTTATTTCAGTTAAAACCTTGTTAACATGCTCTAGTCCTCCAAGATTATTCACTATTAGAATTGCTGAAACAGTTAGCCCTCCTATGACTATTAGCCCTTGGATAAACGAAGTCCATGATACTGCAAATAGTCCTCCAGCTACAACGTATGCTAATGTAACAATTAGTGAAACGACTATTGCTAATCTGTAGTCCCAACCTAATACTATCTTGAAAATTATGCCTATAGCAACATATTGCCCTATAAGGTAAACTACACTAACAAATGCTGAAAAAATGGCTGAAGCAGCTCTTAAACCCTTAGTGTCATTAAATCTAAAAGCTAAGTAGTCTTGTACGGTCAATATTCCGTTTTCCTTAGCTAGCCTGTTTAATTTCATGCCGAAAAGCAGTATTGACAATACTAGAGATAGTGGAACAGCTAGTTGCTCCCACCATGTAGCATATCCTGAAACGTATCCTAAGCCAGCAACACCTAATGCTGTCATTCCGCTTACCAAGGAAGCTATCATGAGTAGTGAGAAAACCCAGAAACCTAAGCTACCGCCAGCGTTAACAAAGTCACTAATAGACCTTACTTTTCTTGAAGCATATATGCCAACTATCATCATACCTACTAAGTATAGTATTACAAGAAGTAGTTCAGTCATTTCCTAGAACCACCTCTTCTTCTCTTTACTACCGCTAACAATGTTAGAATAAGGAATATTGTTGCAGGGGTTGCGAAGGCTATTGTGAATGTTATTAGTGGTAGTCCGAGTATATTTCCGCTATCCGATATAAAGCAATTCACCTGTCACCTTTTTTAACAATTTTAAATCTAAGTGGGAAGAAAGTGGGATACAAGTATAAAAACTTATTCTATTTGAAACGTAAGAAAAAGTAAAATAGTTTACACTTATCTGCTTACAGAAAAGCACTACTTAGTAAGTTACTTTTATTTTCGAGTACTCTAATAAAGATTTCTTCAAGCGTTATAAGTAATCATTGGGAAGAGTTAAAACCCACAGTATACTATCTATGTTTAATGGTGATGCTTTCTCGTGATGCTTTTAATTATGAGACATGGTAAAGCAGAGGAGAAGAGACCCGGCTTAAAAGATGAAGAAAGAAGGCTTACAGATAAGGGCAGAAAAGATGTTGAACACATAGCTAAAATCTTACCTCTTAAGCCTTCAAAAATATATTCAAGTCCTATGCTTAGAGCTAAAGAAACCGCTGAAATAATAGCTAAAGTTTACGGCATCAACTACGAGATTTCAGCAGAGCTTTTACCAGAAAAACTAAGCATTAAAGCTTTAAAGAGACTTAAGCTCGAAGAGAATACATTACTGATAGGGCATGCTCCAAGCGTTGAAGAGTTAATATCTGACCTCATAGGTGGTGGAAAAGTAAAATTAAAAGCTGGTGCCATAGCTGGTTTAGAAATTGAAGAGTTAATATCTGGTGGAGCAAAGCTTGTGTTCTTAATAATACCGCAAGTAGCTAGTAATTTTTCTTGAGGTTTTTCGCTAAACACAAACCCCTATTAAATGCTTTTACATTAGCTTTAATTTTAAAATACTTTGACTCTCTAAAGGCATTATAAAGGCAATTCTCTGAAATCCCCACTTCCCCTAAAATATTAAGGCCTGCAAGAAACCCTAAAATTACTATATTAACGCTTTTAGGAGAACCTGCCCTCTTAGCCTCTTCTGATGCATTCACTATAAAGAGGTTTTTAGTAGTTTTTCTAAGTGCTTCAATAAGCTCATCTTTTGATGGTACCTTTACGTTAGGTATGTTTGGTTTAATTACTTCGCTATTCACTACGGCTAAAGTTTCATGAGAAAACATTTTAATGTTTCTAACGGCTTCAATGAGCTCTAAGGCTAAAACAATATCGGCTTTATTAAAAAGTGGCGCGTAAACTCTGTTACCTATTCTTACATATACAGCAACACTTCCGCCGCGCTGGCTTAAGCCTCTTGTTTCAGCTATCATAACTTCCTTATCGCACTTTACTGCTGCTTCCCCTAAAAGCTTAGCTAAAGTTAATTGTCCTTGACCACCTACGCCACAAATCAAAATATTTATTCTACTCATTTCCTTACAACCTTAATTGCATTAGTAGGACATACTTCAACACATGCTCCACAGTTTATACATAAGCTATCAATTATCTTTGCTATACCATCTCCCCTATTAACTATAGCTGGACATGTGAAGTAGTCGTAGCAAAGCCTACATTTTATGCACTTATCTTCTTCAACAAACAATTGTTCCTTCAGAGGAGGGGGCTTGTATAGTACACATGGTCTTCTAGCTATAACAACAGTAACTCTTCTCTCCTCTAACACGTGTTTAATAGCTTTTTCAAGAATCCCCCTAGTTTTCTGTAAATCATAAGGATCTACAATGTAGGTTTCTTTAATTCCTAAAGCTCTAACAATGTTTTCAATAGGTACCCTTACGTGAACACCTAAGCTTGAAGTTGAAGTCTCTGAGCCGGGATGGGGTTGAAACCCTGTCATAGCTGTTGTTTCATTATCGAAAATAATTGTTAAGAAGGGAGCATTATTAACTACAGCGTTTAAAAGAGGAGGTATTCCAGCATGGTAAAATGTCGAATCCCCTATCAATGCTACTATTAAAGTATTATTCCTTAATGCGTGTGAGAAGCCATTAGCTAACCCTATGCTTGCTCCCATGTCAACTACTGTATCATGCATTTCAAAAGGTTTATTCACGCCCAAAGTATAGCATCCTATGTCTCCACTGAAAACAGCTTTAATCTTGAGCTTAGCTAGTGTAAGCTTAAGTGCATAATATAGGGATCTATATGGACAGCCAGGGCAAAGTGTTGGAGGTCTTTGAGGAACCTTAACTCCTACATGCATTTTTTCCTCGCTTACAACTACGTTTACGTTGAAAGCTTTCTTAATACCTTTAGCTATTTTTAAAAAACTTAGTTCACCTACGGGAAGAATAATGTTTTTTCCGTAAAAATCAAGTCGAACTCCCTCCTCAGCTGCTAATGCTTTAACCTGGTATTCAACTACGGGGTCGCCTTCTTCAACTATTAATGCTTTTTCCGCGTTGACAAGGTTATCTAATATTATTGACTTAGGTATGGGCACGGCTGATGCTATTTTAACCAAGGTAAAAGAGTTTAAGAGATTCTTAGACTCTAAAAGTTCATACACATAAGAAAATCCTATACCTGACGCTATAATTACGTTTCTTTTTCCCGGATTTAGAACTTTGTTGAAAGGTACCTTTCCAACTTCCTCTCTAATATTCTTCCATTTCCTGACGAGTTTTTCCTTCATTTCTCTAGCATATTGTGGTATGGCGACTTTTTCTTTAGGATTCTTAATAAAGAATCCTTTAGTTTTTGGCTTAACTATCCTACCTAGCTTAATTATTGAGTGTGTATGGCTTATTCTAGTTACGGATCTTAAAATTACTGGATGTTTATGTTTTTCCGAAAACTCGTAGAGAAACGCTGTTAAATCTTTTGCTTCTTGAGGTGTTGAGGGTTCAAAAACGGGTATGAAAGCGTGAAGCCCATACCATCTATTATCCTGCTCGTTTTGACTGCTATGCATGTTCGGGTCATCTGCTGAAACTATTACGAAACCTGCTTCAACACCTATATATGCCGATGTCATTAGGGGGTCTGAAGCAACATTTAACCCTACATGCTTCATAGCTGTAAGGCTTCTAACGTTGCTGAGTGCTGCAGCATAAGCTGCTTCGAAAGCTACTTTTTCATTAACGCTCCATTCAACATACATACCTGTTTCCTTAGCGACCTCTAGTAGCGACTCAACAATTTCGCTTGAAGGTGTTCCAGGATATGCTGATGCAAAACCTACTCCAGCCTCTAAAGCCCCTCTAGCTATTGCTTCATTACCTAACATTAGTGTTTTTGTTCCTTCAGGAAGTAGTAGCTTATGTTTCATTAGTTAACTAACCTAAGCTTTAACCATTAAAATAGTGACTTATAAGGTTTTACAGAAAAATAAGTTGGTTTTAACCTTTTAACTAATGTTTAGTATTGCATTTCTAAAGCTCCAAATCTACACCTTGTTACACATACTCCACATCCAAAACATTTGTCTTCATAAAGTACTGCCTTCCCCTTAACAACTTTAATTGCATCATATGGGCAACTTATTTCGCAAAGCTTACATCCAGTACATTTTTCTGGATAGTAAAGTGGCGGTGTTGAAACATATCTTATCCATCTCTGCTTCCATATTCTATGCGTGTAGCCTCTTACTTCCTCTACGCTATTGAAGCCCATTTTCTCCATGAGAATTTTTAACTGTTTAACTATTTTACCGAAAACCTCATGTCCTTGAAGTATTGCTGCAGTACATACTTGCACAGCTGAAGCTCCAACCATTAGCATTTCCATAGCATCTCTTCCAGTAGAAATTCCTCCAACACCTAAAATGGGCGTATTGGGCATTTCCTTATATAGGTCAAAAACTATTTTTAGTGCTAAATACTTTAAAGCTGTTCCCGAAAGCCATCCTGTCCCATCGGGTCCACCCATAACAGGTAGTCCCTTAAGTAAGTAATCGGGTAATGGAGTGCTTAAGTCAAGAGCAAGTACTGGTCCGAAAGAGTTTATAGCTGTAATACCGTCAGCACCTGCTTCAACTGCTTTCTTAGCCCATAATACATGATCTATTCCCGGATGGGGGCTTAGCTTTAGAAACACTGGCTTACCTGTTTTCTTAGCTGCTTTAACAGCCTCCATCATTGGCGTAGGGTCTTTGCCTATGTAATGGACTGATAGCTCATAAGCATCTGCGTATTCGTCCACTTGCTCTATGAGCCATGTAATTTCTTCAGCTCTATATCCTAAGCTCACAATTAAAGGTATACTTGCAGCCCTAGTTACCTCTCTAGCTATTCTAAGTTCTCTTTCAAACCATGCTTCTGGAGGTAGTTCACTCCATAATTCCATATTGAGAAATCCTCCCTTAACTTCAGCCATATGAGGTCTAGGTATTAGAGGATCAGCTGCTTTTACAGAAATCGTCTTAGTAACTATTCCGCCCGCCCCTCCTTCAACACATCTCCTAATTCTTTCACCATCTCTCACAGGAGGTCCTGCTGCTGGGAGTACAGGATTCCTAAACTTTAACCCTGCAATTTCAACTGTCAAGTCAACCATAATTAGCACCTTATGAAAAATTCCAACCTAACCTTAAGAGTTATTTAAGGAGTCTTATAGGATTTTCCTTGAAAACCATGTTTCGCGTGAAATAGTTATCTATGTGTAGACACTAATGCTTCAAACAGCCTTATTTAATCAAGTATTTAACAATCACATGAGGCAACACTAACTTAAAAACACATTATTTATTTAAATAATTGGTATTCCCTTTAATTTTATTGAGCACATTAATGCTTCATAGAAATTCTTAAATAAAAACCCTTCAGATTTTAGTCCGAAGAAAGCCCTTCTTGGAGGATGATGCAGTATTCCACGCTTTAACGTGTACATTCCTAAGAGTATTGATGATGCTTTAGAATATCTTGATAAACACGCGCCAGACGCTCTTCCAATAGCCGGAGGCACTGACATTTTAATCCAGATAAGGGAGGGTAAAATAAGGCCAAAGGTTTTAGTAGATCTTTCAGGGTTTAGGAACAAATTATCATACGTAAAAAGAGTTAACGGGAAAGTTGTGATAGGCGCTTTAGCTTCGGTTTCCGATTTAGATGAAACATTCCTTGTTAAGGATAAGAGATACTTAGGATTCGCCGATGTTTCAGCGAAGTTCGCATCTCCAGTGCTCAAGGCACTAGCTACTATAGGAGGCAATATAGGTGTTGCGGTGTCAGCTTCGGATTATGTAACTTTACTACATGTTTTAGAAGCTCAAGTAAAGCTTGTTAGTGTTAAGGGCGAAAGAATTGTTCCGTTGGAGAAGCTTATTGTGGAGAAGAGGACTCTTGCTAAAGAACCTAACGAATTAATATATGAAATAATATTCAGTGAATCTCCGGAAAATTCTTCAACAGCCTTCATGAAATTTGATAGAAGAGAAATGATAATAACAGGCTATGTTACATGCGCAACATATTTGCAATTAGAGAATGGAATAATAAGAGATGTTAGAATAGCTTTCGATAGAGTTTCAGGAAGAATACCTGGAAGAGCAAAGAAAACTGAGGAATTCTTGAAAGGTAAAGAGTTTAGCTTAGATGTTATTAGGCAAGCATACAATGAAGTATTACCTACGGAAATGAAGAGAAAAAGCGACTACAGAGCTTCAGCAGAGTACAGACTTGACATGTCAAAAGTTATGATGAAAAGAGCTCTTCTTAAAGCAAAATCCCGCATAGAAGGAGGTGTGTAAAGTATGGTTCAAGTTGAAGAATACCCTGAAATAACAATAACATTGAATGTTAATGGAAAAGACTATACAGTAAATGTGAAACCTTACGAAAGATTAATTGATGTTTTAAGGTATAAGCTAGGTTTTTTAAGCATTAAAGAGGGGTGTGGACGTGGTGAATGCGGGTCCTGTGCTATAATAATGGATGGTAAACTTGTACCTTCATGCTTAGTTCTAGCAATCCAAGCTAGAGGAAGAAAAATACTTACACTCGAAGGAATAGCTCCACCTGGTAAACTACATGCAATTCAAAAGGCACTGCTAGACACTTATGCTATGCAATGTGGATTCTGCTTCCCCGGAGTAATAATGGCTTCATATTATCTGCTAAGTAAAAACAAGAATCCCACAGAAGATGAAATAAAATATGCTCTATCAGGGAACCTTTGTAGATGCGGAAGCTACCTTAGATTCGTAAAGGCCGTTAAGCTTGCTGCCGAATATATTCGTAAAGGGCAAGTCTATTTTGACCTTAAAAAATAATTCATGTTAAGGTGGTTCATGCATGGCTTCACCCCAAGCAGAATATGTTAAAATTGTAGAGGAAATGTTTGAGAAAAAGAAGGAATTCTGGCTAATAGGTCAATACGTGCAAAGATGGGATGCATTGTCTAAGATACTAGGTAAGGCTAAATTTACTGCAGACTATGCGTACTTATTTAAGAACTTAGTGTATGTTTACTCTGTTAGAGCAAAATATGCTCATGCTAGAATAAAGAAAATAGATGTTTCAGAAGCAGAAAAAGTACCTGGAGTACTTAAAGTAGTAACCTACAAAGACATACCTGGAGTAAACGATGTCGGGTATGTTCTACCCGATCAGCCCCTTTTAGCTTATGAGAAAGTAAGATACATTGGTGACATTGTTGCATTAGTTATTGCTGAAAATCCATATATTGCTGAGGAAGCTGCTGAAAAAATTCACGTAGATTATGAGCCCCTACCTGTAATAACGAATCCATTAGATATCGTAAGCTTTGGTGGATTAAAAGAAAAGGAGCATACGTTAATTCATGATGAAAGAGGATCTGACGTAATAGCTAGGTTTAGAATACTCAAGGGAGACGTTAAGAAAGGTTTTGAGGAAGCAAGCGTTATAGTTGAAGGAGAATATAGAACGCAGTTCCAGGAGCACGCATATTTAGAACCGGAGGTAGCATTAGCTATTCCCGAACCAGATGGTGGTGTAACGGTTATAACTTCAACACAGTGTCCTCATGAGGCAAGAAGGGCGATATCTAGGGTTTTAGGCTTACCTTATACTAAAGTAAGAGTTGTTGTTCCACCATTAGGTGGAGGTTTTGGAGGAAAAGAGGACGTAGCTAATGAAATAGGAGCAAAAGCAGCATTAGCAGCGCTAATTACTGAGAGACCTGCTCTTGTAGTTCATAAGAGAGAAGAATCGATTATAGGCCATAGCAAGAGACATCCGATGATAGCTAGATATAAGCATGGAGCTAAAAGAGATGGCACTTTAACCGCTGTCGAAGCAGAAATAATACTTGATACGGGAGCTTATGCATCGCTCGGTCCTTTCGTACTTTGGAGAGCAATAGTTCACTCAGCAGGGCCTTACAAAATACCTCATGTACATACTGAAGGAGTAGCCGTTTATACAAACAACGTTTACGCTGGTGCATTTAGAGGATTCGGTAATCCACAGATAACATTTGCTGTAGAACAGCAAATGGATAAGCTCGCTGAAGAACTAGGCATGGACCCTGTTGAATTAAGGTTAAAGAACATCATAAGAAATGGTGATAGGACTGTTCATGGTCAATTACTAGATCATGGAGTAGGTCTTGAGGAGGCTATCAAGAAAGCTGTTGAAGCAGCAGACTGGTTTAGTAAGAGAAAGAGGTATGCTAGTCAAACGGGAACCCTAAGGAAAGGCATAGGAATAGCCCTACTATGGCATGGTAATAGTATTGGAGCTGAAGGTGCCGATTATAGCTCAGTAACACTAATAATAAACAGGGACGGAAGCATAACTTTCAGAACAGGGCTTACAGACTTCGGTCAAGGATCCACACAGGGATTATTAATGATAGCGGCTGAAATCCTTGGAGTACCCTTAAGTTATTTCAGAGTTGAGCAACCTGATACTTCAACAACCCCGGATGCTGGACCCACAGTAGCTTCAAGATCAACAGCTATGGGAGGTAATGCAACACTCGTAGCAGCTTATAAGTTAAGGCAAAGATTAAACCAAGTGGCAGCTGACATATTAAAATGCAGCCCAGATGACATAGAAATACATGCACCAGAAGTTTATTGTAGGAGTGATCCGTCAAGAAAAATAAGGTGGATTGATTTAGTTGAGGAATGCTTCTGGAGAGGAGTACCATTACAAGAATTCGGATATTATAGAGCACCTAAAGCAGTCTGGGAGGATGAAACAGGCCAAGGAGAGCCCTACTTTACATACACTTTCGGAGCAATAGTAGCGGAAGTAACGGTTGATATGGAAACAGGAAAAGTTAAGGTAGATAGAGTAGTAACAGCATACGATATAGGTAAAGTTATTAACAGAGTTGGTGCCGAACTTCATGCAGAAGGAGGAACAATACAGGGTATAGGATATGCACTAATGGAGGAATTAGTGCATGACCAAAACGGTAGAGTTCTTAATCCTAACCTATATGCATACTACATACCAACAATAATGGATGCTCCAGGAGAGATTATTCCAGTATGGGTTGAAGCAGGATATAGGAGAGGGCCTTTCGGAGCTAAAGGACTAGGTGAGCCATCAATAAATGGTATTGCACCAGCAATAGCAAATGCTATAGCAAACGCTATAGGAGCTAGGATAACTTCATTACCTATAACACCGGAAAAAGTGTATTTAACATTAAAGAGACTGGGAAAAATAAGCCTATAAGTTAAAAACATTCACTATTTTTATTATTAATTTTAAGCTAAATTCTAGCCTTTCTATATGCCGCTTCTCCAACTATAGCTCCAAGAACTATGAAAGCTATTGCTGTCGGATACCATGTTGAAAATGCAAAGGCAATGTAAGCTACAGCTGCAGGCGCGGGATTAAGAACACCAGCATATATGCAAAGCCAACCATACATATGAACAAGAATCATCGCAAAAATTCCTAACGCCACTTTAAATACAGAGTACTTTCCAAATGTCCTTACAACTTTCCAATATATGTAAGATGCTAAAGCCCAAGTTCCAGAATCAATCATAGCAAGGGTCGGCACAAGTAATGCCGTCCTAAGCCAAGACGCACCGCCGATAGCCCACCTTACAAAGAATCCAACAAACCACGCTATAAGAGAAACAACAGGGCCAAAATATGTTGCTGTAAACCCTGTAATTAAAGCAGGTAAGTCAATGTTAACACCAGTTAATATTCCGCCTACAGCATAAACAGCTGCAACCACAGCAGCCGCAGTTAACGTGTATGTAGAGAACATACTTTTCTCGGCTTTCCTAGTTCTCATCAGCGGCATTTTAAACCTTGGATCTTTAATGAAGAGTGAAGCAACAATAATTCCCGGCAGAAATAATGTAAGAAACGTTGCAACATACGCTAACGCTATTCTAGCTGGTGAAAAGCTAGGTCCAAGCTCAGGACCCCAAGGCCTTGCTGCAACAATTGCAATAATTCCTAAAGCTATTGAGGCAACAATAACTCCATAAGCTACTGTGGGCTTAATTTCCTTATTAAACAACACAATAAGCACCGTATAGTTGAAGATATTCATACTTAAATCTAAATTTTTCTATTAGGAAAAACATAAGCCTAAGGAGGCAACGATAGTGACCACTAAAGCAGTAATGGCAATAGATTTAGGAACAGTAAATCTCAAAATAGCCGTTATAGATTGTAAAGGAAAAATACTATGGCTAAGTAGGAGGAAAGTTATTAAGATAAAGAATCCTAGATTTCTTTGGAAAAAAGTTATAGAAGAAGCCTCCAAAATACCCTATCATATAAAATCAAAAATAGAAGTAATAGGAATAACGTCACATGCTCCAACATACATCGTTAAGAAGGAAGAAAAAGAGGACCTTACAACATATGCTGAAACAAAGCATTTAAAACAAACGGAGTTTCATGGCTTAAACTTTTTTGAAGCAAAACTTATCCAAATATTGAAAGAAAACAGGAAATTAAATGAGGTATTAGGGTTAAAAGAGTATTTAGGATATATGCTTACTGGCAAGCGAACCTATGACTCCTCTGAATTAAGAATTAATACTTTAAGTAACTTTTTAAATGTAGATATGGAATTCTTCGAAAACCTGCTTGGTAAACCGCATACACACTTTGAACCTATAGGATATCTTAGGAAAACTATAGCTGAAAAAATGGGCTTTAAAGAACTCCCGGTTATAGTGGGACCTTCAGATGCTATATGTAGCGTCTTAGGTGTTGGTTGTTTACAACCTAAATGTGCGAACTTAAACCTTGGATATACTGTAGCATTACTAAGCGTTATAGAGGAAAAAGATGCTAAAGCTTTAAGGGACAGTAATGTTTTAAATCATATAGTTAAAAACATGTTTTTAGCTGTAGATGCAATAATAATAGGTCATGCATACACCTTTATACAAAGTGCATTTAAGCATTACGGTAAAGAAGATGAAAACATACCTTTGGTAATACCTATGATACGTAAAGGCTACAATATCTTAACGCGAATGTCGCTTATCAACATTTCACCTAGCCTTTCCCGAGATGTAGTGAAGAAAGCACTGGTTTTGTCAGCACTACTATACCTTAAAAATAAACTTAGCATAACAGGGATTAGTATTGATGAAATAAAAGTAAGTGGAGGTTTAGCTTCTGAGAGGATAGCGTACTTAGTTGCTAACGTGTTTGACACTGTAACATGTAAGCCTGAAATAACGGAGTCATCTATTTTAGGTATTGCTTCTTTAACCATTAGTTACTTGAATAATGAACCTATAAGCAATGTTGTAAAGAGACTTGTAAAATGTTTTAAAACATATACTCCGATAAGTAAAGAGGTTGTGAAGTATCGAAAAATAGCTACAGCTTATCGAAAAATATATAATGCAATCAAAGAGTACATGCTAGATAAGCCCTATACCATAGCTTAAAGCAAAGTATGTTGCTATAAATGATAAACATAAAGAAATCATAATAACTGCCTTATCAATAAATGTTAAGCTAGGCTTCCAACGTAACTTGATATTCTGCGACACACCAAATCCCCTAATGTACGCTATAGCTGTTAATGTGTCGACATATCCTATAACTTTCCTTAGAAACGGATAAGCTAATGGAGCAGCTTGTTTAGCAAGTTTAAAGGGGTTTTTAGTTCTAAGCTCCCAGCCTCTTAGCTTTTGAGCTATTAATGTAGTGCTTATTTCTCTTAAGATGTCGGGGACAAGCTTTAGTGAAACAATGAATACATAGATTATTTTTCTAGGCACTCTAAAGTAACTAAGCATCTTAACTATGTCGTTGAGAGATGTTGTATAAATAAATGAAAAAGTAAGCATTATTGTTGATAGAATTTTTAAAATATCTGAAATTGTCCATAAAATGCCGCCATAAACTATTGTTAAAGGCCCTATCTTAATAATAACTTCTTCTGCAAGCTCCGGAGGAAGATAATGGAAGTATTCGCCTTTAGCTTGCGAGATTCCTAAAATGAGAGACTCAATAAACCTAATAGACTCAATAGGTAATACTATAAGTAACCATTTCTTAGGAGTTTTGGAAATTACGTAAAGAACTAATGCTATGGAAGCTACTATAGCTACGAAACGTGGATCCCAATATAAAGTTAACACTATGAATAATGATAGAAGCATTATTACTTTAGTTACTGGATTAAGTTTATGTATAGGTGTATTTTTAGGTTCATACTCAAATATCATAGGCACCTTAATCGCCTTCGATAATGCTCTCTAAGATTAACCTATACTCTCTAGCATTACCGCCTAATTTAGTAGCAAGCTCGTGTGCCATTTCAAAAATTGGTGGTGGCTTAATAGATATTTTACTTAGTATTTCAACTTTTTCAAACACTTCCTCAGGTTTTCCTTCAAGAAGAAGTTGGCCGTTATGTATAACCACTACTCTATTGCAGAATCTATGAATCAACTTCATGTTATGAGATATTACGATAACTGATTTGCCCTTTAACGTTAATTTCTTAAGAACCTCCATTATTTTAATTGAAGAATTAAAGTCAAGACCATTGGTAGGTTCATCTATTATTAGGACTTTAGGTTCTAAAATGTAAATGCTAGCTAATGCTGTAAGCGCTTTCAAATCCTTAGTTAACCCGCTTATACTCATGCTCCTGTACTTTTCAAGACCAAATATTCTAAGGGTTTCCTCAACCTTTCTACGAACTGCAGTATCAGGTATTTTTAAAGTTCTTAACGCGAAAGCTACTTCATCCTCTATAGTTTCTGAGAATAACTGATTGTCAGGGTTTTGGAACACATAGTTTATAATCCTAATTCTTTCCTTTAGCCTATATTTCCAGATGCTCTTACCATAAGCAAGAACATCGCCACTTGAAGGTTTAAAAACACCGGTCATAACTAGGGCTAACGTTGTTTTTCCGGAACCGTTTTGCCCTATCACTCCTAACATTTCTCCTTCATAAATGCTTAAGGAAACACCTTTTAACGCTATAACACCATTAGGATAAACATATCTTACATTTCTTACTTCAATTATGGGTTTTCTAGATGCACCTTGTTTTTCTATGGAGTTTTTCGCTATTTTTCTAGTTTTCTTTGTAAGAGCGTTATTTGTGAGGTATTTTGCTATTTTATCGAAAATAGCTTGGTCTTCGAACTTCATAGCTGCTAATTTATTAAGTTTTGAGTGAAGCTTCACCTTAAATGGTGTTTCAAAACCTACTTTCTCTAGGACTTTAGATGATAAAACTTCTTCAGGTTCTCCGTCAGCAATTATTTTCCCTCCATCAAGCACTATTATTCTTGAAGCTATTTCTATAACCTCTTCTAGGTCGTTCCCTGACTCCGTAATTATGCATGAAACACCATAGTCTCTGTTTAACCTTCTGAGAGCTTTAAGAACTTCTAATTTACCTAAAGGGTCGAGCATGGATATGGGTTCGTCGAGAACAAGCAGTTTTGGTCTTAAAGCAAAAACGCCTGCTAATGCAACTCTTTGTTGCTGACCACCGCTAAGTTCTCTGGGATTTCTTTTTTCTAAACCATTGAGTCCTAAAGCTTCAATAGCTGACCTTGTTCTTTCATAAATTTCCTCTTCACTACATCCCATGTTAAGCGGTCCGAAAGCTATGTCGTCTTCTACTGTGAGGTTAAATATTTGCTTAGAAGGATCATCGATCACCAGACCAACGCATCCTATAATTTTTTCTATACCTTCTTCTAAGACGTTTTTTCCGCAAACATAAACTTCTCCCTTAACATTGCCTGGGTATACGTGAGGTATTAATCCGCTTAAAATTTTAAGTAGTGATGTTTTTCCTGAACCTATTCGACCTAGAACTACAATAAATTCTCCTCTTTCGGCATCGAAGCTTATATTGTTAAGCGCAAGCTTACTACCGTTATATGAAAGTGTTAGGTTTCTTACTTCAACTACCTTCATTAATTCTCAATCCTTAAACGGTAGTAGCACTACGCTTTTCGAAAACAGCTAAGAATAGCAATTGGTTTTATGCTTTTCTTACCCTAAGCTTTAAACCTTCTATATCAATAACTCTAACTATATCTCCTGGCTTAACAGAGTCTAATGCTTTAGCTATCCAGTATTCTCCCTCAACTTCTACAACAAGTTCTCCTTTAGAAGAAATGAATTTTACTAGACCTGTTTTGCCAAGTATTGTTTCAGGTCCTATGGCAGGTTTTCTTCTCTGAACTTTAATTATGGAGATTGCTAAGAGAATAGCAATTAGTACTACAGTTAGCCCCGTGGCTGTAGCTATTTTCGGCGTAATTATTCCGAGATATACTAGTACTGCAAGAACAAGTATTATGAGTGCTAGAATTATTACTATTTCATCTATGGTTGCTATTATGGCTTCGCTTTTCAAGTTCCTTAACTTCATACGCTATCCACATCCTGTTCTTCAGCAGTAAACACTATGAAATAATATTTTAACATCTCACACTATTAAAATTACTTATAAACGAGTTTAATAACATAAAGTTTATGGCTAAGCATGTGATGAAAAAGGTAGCCTCAGACTTCAGTGGGATGAAGAACTTGACCGCTTCTGAAAAAGAATTGAACAAATTGTTGAAACATGTTTTCTAAGATCTTTAAGAGACTAATTAAAGTTGTTATTAATAGGTATTTTTCTAAAATATCTTTTAGCAAGATACTGTTGGGAGATTCACCAACAATGAATAATTAAACTTTAACATGAACTTATTTTTCATTTTTCCTTTGCCTTCACAATGATTTCTTCAATAAATGTGCTATAGAATGGTAGTGTAATGAGTTCTGTAAAAATTTTCTTAGCTAATAACTTTAATATCTTCACTTCTCTCCTGTTAAAAGGTCCTCCCTTACCTATTCCTCTACAGTTTCTTAAAGCCCATGGGTGTAGTTCTAAATCTTCTTCGGAATAAGCAAATGGAAACAGCCTACAAGTTAAGGGTCTTACCGAATATATTGTGCATTTATTATTCTCTAAGAAAACACATGTTCCAGAGGGTTTTCGCTCAAAAGTATAGTAGTATTTAATACTGAAGTATTTTCTAAGAATTAAAGATGCTTCCTTCTTAACAACTCTAGTTAGAATACTGTATTTTCTCAGCTTAACCCATAATTCTATATCGCTTAGTACAATAGGCACTTCTAGTTTACAGCACCCTCCGCATTTAATACATTTAAACCTAATGCTCCTAATACGCTGGCTCATACCATTAAATAGCTGTTTTGAAAAGGGCTCTAAATTATTTTCTTTATTAAATATTTTTCTACATCATCGAAGTTTCTATCAGCTATTTCTGCAACAACGTTTATGCTGAAATCTATTGGAGGAGTTTTAAGCAAATCAACTCTTAATTTGTATATGTTTCTACTTTTCTCTATGAACCACAGTGTTTCGAGAAGGTTTAACTTATTTTCCCTCCTAAGTATGTTATAAAATATCTGGCCATGCCATCTTCTAAGCCTACTTACTGAAAGTGGTGTTTTCGTATAGAGTAGGTTCTTGAATCTATTGTTTAACTTTTTATAGTCTAACTTTTCCTTCCTCCTTAAAAGATAGTTTAAGGAGACTCTATCTATTAAGGCGAAAAGGGCATCCCCTGAAAGTGATGACGTAAAGTATACGACAATATTTTCTCCTTCATAAACTATTTTATCTTCGGAAAATTCAGCAACTATTTGTGCTGCATGATTTACGAAGAAACCGTTTAGCAGGAGAAGATTCCACATGACTTTAAGCTCAGGTTCATTGAGCTTTTCAAAGAACTCCTTAGCTATTAGCACTTTACTCTCTAGTTGCAACATACATTCTCCCTTGCTTAGCTCAACATTAGTGTTTTAGTTAAATATCTTATAACTTTATCGAGAAACCATTTAACCGGTAATATCGTTTCTTAGCAAAAAAGACACATCACCTTATTAAATTGACGGAAAAAACCACATTTAAGCTATTTATTTACCATAGCCTTTGTAGATTATGCTTCAAATAACATATTGTATTTGTTGCAGACATTTTTCTAACGGCATTCGTTAACCTTATAGTATAGACTTACATATTTTCCAGCGGTTGTGACCAATGAGTTTAGCTAAAATGTTAGCTATTTTTATAGTTTTGCTAGCGATACTGACTTCTGCAATAGCGTATTACATGTTTTCTACGCATAAACAAGGTAACGCTAATGAACCAACGACCACTATGGAAGGTTTTCAAAGAAACATTACAATAGTTTCTTCGAAAACTTTTGCGCAAAAATATGAAAAAGTCGGCTACAATAACTTCTATGTTTTATGTTCAACTCAAGGAGGATCATACTATGGTAAGCTTGTTCTTAAAATAGATCCACCACTTAAAAAGAACGACTACATTGTAGTTAGTGTTAAGTCAAATGTAGGAACAATTAGCTTAACCCTTTCTTATTCTAGAAAAATGTATGATGCTGAAACAGGAATTTCACTTTACCCTAATTGGCTCAATATTCAAGTCGCTAACTACTTAAATAATACATACAGGCTTACAGGAGCTAATGAGACTCCACCTATGAAACCTTTAAACATGGTATTTAACATGTCAAAATCGAAAATCACCATTCTGAATATTGATAGTGGAGAAGAGTTGGTAATTTACACTAACATTAACAAAACTTTAGAAATTTATACTAATAGGTCTGAGATAATTAATTTAGGTTATGAAAGTTTAGTTGAAATATATGGAGACACTTTCGCAGCCTATTTGACTGTTTCAAATATCGTTAAACCTGTTCCAATAGTTGACACTCTTCAGGTAGAATTGGCTTACCCCATAGAATGGGTTAACGAAACACCTTGGATTTACGTCTCTATTGAGAAAATAGGATAGGGCATTATTTTGAAGCTAAAACGATGTTTAATTTACCTATTCTAAAAACATGTTGTAATGTTGTTCCAGTTCTTATACGTTCTTCTGTAAAGCATATGTAAGCTCTTTCAGGGGATTCAGCTAGTATTTCTACTGTTCTTAAGATTGATGTTTCAAAAAGTTCTTCTACTTTACCATCAATTATAATTATTGTTTGTGCTTCTAGTTCTCTAGTGTGTGTTAGGGCCTTAAATATTCTTTCAGAAGATTCATTAGCCTTTTTTATATATGCTCTCTTTTCCTCTTCGCTAACCTTTAGTTTCTTTAAAAAATCCTGAAACCAATTTACTTTAACCTTAACTTCTACTGTAGAATGTTCATGTTTATGAGGTATTTTACCTGGAACCTCAACTTCTCCAATGTAAATTATTTCTCTGATTTCCTCCTTTTTGCTAGCCTTAAGTTTCCTCACTAAGCGAATGAGTATTGAATTAGAAAGGACTTGAACTTCAACATGCCTCGTTTTATTGAATGAAATATTTAGTAGAGGTAAAATTACTTCTCCTTCAACTTCGTTAGCAATATAGTATGCTTCAAGGATTTTCCCCTTTATTTTCTCAATTTCTCTTTCTAAAAGCTCTTTATTTAAACTAAGTGCTTCGAAATCTTCAATAAACCACTTCACACCTTTATGCCCTATTTACTGTTTCCTCCAAAACAAATAAAATATGCCTTTTGCAGAAACATTTTTGAATGATGAGACCGCCAGTGTCTAAGTTAAAATAAAGTGATGCTGAAGAACCCTGCTCTGATATCGCTTATTTTCCAAACAAAGCTCATGTTTATTTAAAAAGGGTCTTTTTTAAACCACTTGTTCTCCTTAAAAATTCTTCCTATGGTATTACCATCTTTATTTTAGATTATTGTCGAAACATGAAATAATAAATACCTTAAAAAAGAAGGCAAAATTTCATGAGGGAAAAGAACTTAACTAATTACTTCCTTACCTTACCACAAACCCCTCTTGGCGCCATTTAGTCAGCGCCAATTGCCCCTTTAGAACCTTAGAGGGTGTCGGAATTTTGACGGAATTTTCATGTCTGTATAGAGTTAATGATGATGGGGGTTGGGAGACAATAGTTATTATAGAGAATGGTTCCGTTGATTTAAAAGAATTAGGTAAAAAACTTAGATCCGAATTCAGAACTAGTGTTGTTATTAACGGGAACATGTTGATTATAGGAAAATATGTTCTAGAATATAAGGTTGCAAAAGCAATTAGATCTCTAACTTCAAGGAAAAAACCACGTAGAAGAGTGAAACAGATATTTAGCTAAAAATACAATCATTACCTAATTTTTCTTAAAAACGAAACCCTTTAAAATATAGGAAGAAGTAACAACAGTGGAAAATGATGACATCTGCAGGGCCTGATATAGATTAATGAAGAATCCGTGTGTTGCTGACTTCTTAAAGCCGAATATTACCTACCTAACATTAAGGTCATCGTGTTATTTTCAGTCGCATCTTAATAAATGTAGAAAAAATTAATAAGTAAGCGAAAATAATTTTTATAATACTTAATGCACTTCAATAAACCATATGTATACTAACATTGTACACTAATACTGAGGATTACACATATTTCGAATAAAGGTGTCAAAACTGGATATAAAACATCTGAAAGAGCTTTTAGTAAGCAAACTTCTTAGCAAAGGATTTACAATTAAGGAATCCTATAAGGTTAAAGGCTTTTCAGGAGTTACACATGAGTTTGACCTTTTAATTATAAAAGAAAACAATTGTTGTGCAGTAAATTTTTGTAAAACAGAAGTTGCGATAGAGCTTATTAAGGCTGTTGCTCTCTACTTAGACACCAAGATACCGCAAATTATAGTATGTAAGGAGTTTAAGAAAAACCTTGTAAAAATGATTGAAGGCTCAGGCATTAAAGTCTCCATATTTTCGCATAGTGATGTTGACGAAATAGTAGAAAAAATAATGTTAATATTAGAGAACCAGAGAAAAACTAGGTAATTTCCTCTTAATAGCCTTTCCAAAACACTGTATGAGAAATTAAATTTACAGCATCCTTAAAGCATCAAAATCATATTAACTCAACTTTAAAGAATAGCCTGTTTGAAGACTTACTTAACTAAGATCTCTTTATGATAATTCACTACCTCTTTCATAATGAAAAGCTCCTAAATATCGTATGAACTCCACCTTTAAACTATATAATCTTTAGTTCTACCATGATACCTTAATAAGGTGGAAATAAAAGTATATGCTAAATTCATCATTTGTTGAAACAATGGTTCTGTTAGAACCAAGTTAGATTAAGTTAATAATGAAGTAAAGTATTTATTTTCCCACCTTAATAAGGATGTTTTGGCGTTGCCCGGGGTTAAGGCCGCCGAAGGGCGTGCGATGACCCCGGGTCTCCCGGCCTTCCACAATTTCCCTGTAAGATGAGTGTTTAAGTTCTAAGTGGAAGTTGATAGTATGCGTAAATGCGTTATTTTTGATCTTGATGGTGTTATTTTCGACGTTTCGAGGAGAATTAAGGCTTCTCTTGAAGAAATCGGTGCTAAGAGCTTAGACGACATAAGGCACAACCCTAAATTAAGAAACAGGTTTTGGAAAGCATTTCTCTCACCAAAATACATGTACTTAGACGTTCCAAGACTTGATGTGATAGAGAAAATGAGGGAGCTTAAGAGGAGAGGATATGAAGTAATTATTGTTACTGGTAGAGTTCTTGAAATACAGGGTGATGAAACAAGGAGGCAGCTTGAAAAATACAATATACCTTATGATAAGATATTTTTTAGGAGGAAAAGAGATAAGCGGAAAGACTATGAATATAAGGCTTCAGTAATTAGTTGGCTTCAAATTTCAGAATGCGAAATAGTGGAAATTCATGAAGACTCCGAAGAAGTTGCCCAAAAACTTAGGGAAATTGCTCCTCAAGCTAAAATATATCTTTACTAACCTGGAGGCGGATATACGGGCTCATAAATTAATACCTTATAATATCCCTCTTCAGGCCACCTTGCGGGTAAGTACCTTATGTTTCCTTCAAAAACAAGGTATATTTCAGCGTCCATGTCAGGAAAATCAACTCTTTTAGCAAACCATGATATTCTAAAGTACCCATCGGAGTCAGTGTAACCGTAGGTTAATAAGTCATCACCTAAACCTTCATCATAATCATAAACGAGAATTTTAGCATTAGCTATAGGTTCTCCTGTTTCCTTCACAATAAGTTTTCCAGTAATGTAAAGTATGCTGCTACGTTTCACCTTTTTAGGTAATGAATCAACTAGAAACATTGTTTCCTTCCTTGGCGAGGCAATGTTTACTACCTCAGAAAACTTCTTACTACACTCCCTTAACCCGTAAAATGTTTTCATACTAATGGAGTAAAGTATTTTAACCACATGGCATGGTGGTTTAGGTACTTCTATACCAACTTTTCTTTTAGAAAAGAATGGAACATTTCCTATTTTCAAAGTTACTTGGTAAAACACTTCATCTTCACATACAAAATGAAAACTTAACATAACATCGTGAAAAGTGTATGGAGACTCATTCGTAACCGCGGCCTCGAAATACACACCATTACCTTTTTGAATAGCGTTTCTAAACTCCAAATTTAGTGAGTTCAAAGAGTATGTTTCACCGAAAAACCTAGCTACAATAGCCAAAAGTATGGTCATAACCACAAGGACTACTTTTAACTCTAACCTCACTTTCAATATTTTAGCTCACCTTAATCAGCATAGTAAAGGTTAATTATAGGATAGGGTGAATTCCCTAATCTTACAATAAATTATAACTTCGATATATTCTATTTTCCAAAATGATTAGAAAGTTTCTCATCTATAACATGGTTATTAATGGCATAGATGTTTCAGCCAATTACCATGTCTTTTTAATAAAGCTTACCTTGTGTAAGCCCATTTTTCATAATAACATGGTAATTTCGAGTTCCAATTATCAAATGTCGTTTTACACTGTGTTTCTTCTTCACATTTTAAATACTAACGTCGACATTTCTAATACTTGACAGCAATTTTTTGTTAAATAATGCCTGGGGAGAGATTTGAGGCTTGATGAGACTGCTGGGAAACTTTTGAGGAAGGCTAAGTCGATAGATATTTTTGAGACGAGGTCTGGAGAAGTACTTGACATAATAATCATGTCGCTCTGCATTGAATTTCAAGCTAAAGAGGTGCTTAAAACGAATACTGTAAGCGAGAGGGAAAGAAGAGAAGCTGAAAGGGCACTTAAGTTTATTAATGAAGTTAAGAAGGAAATTGTAAGGCAGTACATACTAGGTGCGCACTTAACCATTAGGCAGCATAGGGGGCAAAAGTTTTTCGAATATAAACTGCGTAAAATTAGGGGTATTAGGTAATGAATGGGTTAAGCCGTAACGAAATAGTTAAGTATGTTGAGGAACTTGCAGACTCTTTTCTCGCAAAAGACAGTATAGGGGATTTCATGAAAATACCTGACATTATGGGTATTTACGGTAGAGTAAAAAATGATCCGAAATGGTTTGTTGCAGAAAATGTTGTAGGCTATGCAGCATTTAATCTCAACAAATTGCGCTCAATAAGGAAAGCTAGCATACTACTGGATAGAGAAAGCAGGGAGAAAATAGAAAGCCTCTACGGTGAATGTAAAAGCAAAATAGTGGAAAACACTATTAAAACAGTTAAGCTCATGTTAACTAGCAATAGTGACTCCAAAAAACTCATGGAAGTCCTAGGCGAGATAGCTTTAACATCAACAAGAATCTCCGACTACATAAGCTATGAGGAACCTTCGAAAATATTAAACATGGTTGAAGAGTGAAGTGTTTACTTAAAAACTTATGATACTTCATAATTAAGCAATTATGTGATTCCACCATAGTATTCAGAATTCTGTACTAGGTCTAGTACTTAGCGTTTTTACGTACAAGTTCCATAAGGTATTTTCAGCGATAATACTTTATGAAGACATTACTCCAAGATATATTTGAAGACTACACGTAAGAGGTGGAATTATTGGGTAAGAACTGCTACCTAAGAGGTGTTGCTGCATTGGTTATTGCACTACTATCAATATCGTATTCTATAGCGTTTTCTCCATGGTTTAATCTCTTAGATAATGCTTTAAGTGATTTAGGGGATTTTAGTAGAAGCAATGTAGCTTACGTATTTAATTTTGGGCTTTTCTTAAGCGGAATATTCATTGTAATATATGCTTTAATCGATGTCTTAAAATTCAATAGTATGCTAGCATATCTAATGGAAATAGCAGGTTCCTTTCTTCTACTAATAGGGATTTTGAACGAATCCTACGGTTACATACATTTTGCTGTTTCAGCATTTTTCTTCGCTTCACTAGCGCTTCTCTTAATAGCTTTCTCAAAAATATTCAAAACAGCTATTCCAGTTCTTACATGCTTATTCCTCATAGTTTTATGGATAATTCATTTAAGCTTCGATATACCTAAAGGTGCAGCTATTCCCGAGATATTATCAATAGTTTCAATTGTACCGTGGTATTTAAAGTTAGTAAAGATATTATGTAGTAATAGTGTAGCTTGCTAAATTATCCATAGTTTTTAAATTAATCATTTAAAATTAACATGTTAAACGTGTTTAACTAGTGTGGGATATGTTATCATATTATTCACTGTAATATTGTTGTTTCTTGAAGGCGTCACTTTAGCATACGTATATATACTTTAAAGTTTCCGCCAAAGCATGAGGAATAAAGGTGTGAAGTATTGATATTTCGGAAATGCAGAGCTGAAGATGTTGTTAGAAGGGAGGCTGAAAGATTAAAGACTGCCATAGTTAAAATAGAATTTGCCAAAACAATAGTTAGTGTAGCTAAGAGGAAAAGAGTTGATAAGTTACTTATGGAGTCGGCAATAATAGGAATACCTGCCTCATCAAGAAACATAGCTAACCTATACATGGACTCAGCATTTAATGATATTGAGAAAACAGTGAAGAGCCTTAGAAAAGTTGAAAAAGAAATGATTAAGAGAAACATCAATAATACAAGGAAGAAAATACATTATCTAAGAGAGGAACTTGAGAGAACAGCCCATGAAGAAACAGGCTCATCACAACTTCTAACATTACGTTTACAAAAAGCTATAACTGAACTTGAGGAAATAGCTAAAAACCTAAGAAAATTAGCTATGAAAATTTAGTTATGCTTACAGTATACAAATAACATTAATTACATTTTTTCTTATACTCTTACGAAAAACCTTAGTTTGTTAATTATTGCTTCAAGTTTTCTTTCAAACGCTTCTGCGTTTTCTTCTTTTTCCAAACTCTTAAGAGAAGAAACTATCTCGGAAATTCCGCTGTCATACATGCTCTTAGATGTTTTGTTAAGGATTTTAATAGCTTTCTTAACGTCACCTAAAGCTGAGCTGAAATAAACTGAGGCCATGGCTCTTGAAGAAACAGGAAATCCTGAAAAAGCTGAAAGAATAAGCATTTTATCTACTTTCCCTTTTGACGATTCAACAATGTTCTTAGAAATTTTAACTTTAGCTAATGCTCTTTCAAGAAACTCTAAGGCTTTAGCTAACGGTTTTTCTCTTTTCCAAAATAGTATCATAAACTATGCACTCCACGTTACATAGTATAGTATATGCAACTAATGCTTAATTAAGTACTCTAACAACATTACATTCTTAACCTATGAGCTGCGTTGCTTTTTTTCTCTTAAGGTAAAATAGGCTTCCAATGATTATAGCAAGTACTATAGGAAGAACTGACCTTTGCCAAAATGTTTCTTCAGAATCTGTGGTAAACGATGTTTTAAATGTTTTTATAGTCCAGGATTTGTTTTTGAAGAGCTTATAAATCACTACATTATCTGTGCCGCTTATGGCAAGAATGTTTTGTTTTGATATATCAACATATGGTCCTTGAATTATTGTTTCCAAAACAGTATCTCCATTCATGTTAAATATTTTCAGAAGGAAGTTTTTGTTTAACTGCAATGTTGCTGCAAGAAAGTTTCCAGTATAATCCCAGCGAACATTGTTTACTACGTAGTTAAATGTCCTATGCCATAATAGCTCCCCCTGGATATTAAAAACAAAAATGTTTCCCTTTAAAAAAGCTTCTTCCTTAACGTAACTTATGGCTAACGCTAGTTTCTCATTAGACCCCCATTCCATAGTGAGAGAAGCATATGTTACGTTTTCCATGTTTTTAACCAAAGTTTTATTCCAAATAACATTGCCTTCTACATCGTAAACTTTCAATTCTACAGTATTTGATGTGTGAAGTGAGGCAATTGCAAGGTATTCTCCATCTAAACTCCATTTAGGTAAAACAATTTGCAATGTGTTAGCTTTTGTTTTAAACAGTTCTCTTTTCCATAAAAGTTCTCCATTAGAGTCTAAAACGTAAATTATGTGTTTCAATGTTGAATTGTAGCTTGTTTCATCTAAGATTTTAAGCGCTGAAACAGCTATTCTCTTTCCAGTAGGGCTCCATTCAATCCATGAAACGATGGTTCTCTCTATTTTCTCCGTTTCCCACAGCTTCCCGGATAAATTAACGCTATAAGCAGTTATTTTCATAAACTTACCGCTTAGATTGTAGATAGGAAATGTTAGTTGTGAACCGTCAGGGTTCCAACATGCTATATCTACTTCAACACCCTTACCTTCATACTTTCCTAAAACCTTACCACTTAGTGCATCATAAACTACTATGTCGAAGTCTTCTAAGCTATCTTTAAGAACAGCCGCTAAAACCCTATTATTTGGGTTCCATAAAACTTTAGCAAAGCCTTTAAGCTTATCTGTTGTCCAAAGAATAGTTCCATTTTTTAGAGTAACACCTATTTTAGAATAAAACTGTTTTGTTAAAGGACTTTCCCAATAAGCTATTATTGCTAATAGTTCACCATCACCACTCCATAGTGCTAATGAGTAATCTGAATTTAAATTTATAGATCCAACTTTAACTATTTCTACTTCAGCTATAGCCGCTGGCAAATAAGCGGTCATGAATATTAAGACCAGCATTGCAGTAGCTAAAACCTGCTTAATCATCTAAGCCACCATCACTTAATATGTTGGTAAGCGAGCTAAAACTTGTTCTGCTAAAGCAGAAGGCTTATTAGATTTTATTTCTACCATGGAATTTAGGTGTTCTTAAAATGTCGTTTACGGAAATTCTTCGGGTTCTTGAGGAAATAGTCAGAACACCTTCATACTATGTTGTGGGATGTATTGATACAAAACTAATTTACGCATCCACGGAAGAAGAGGCACTTGACCTATGGGCTTTAGACTTAGTTTCTATGGAGAGAAGAAGACTCACTAAAGGGGGAATACATAGTGTAGCTACTCCACGTAAAGGAGCTTCAGTAGCCATTTACACGAAAGATGTTAGTGGTGGTAGGGAAATTCAGGAAATCCATGCAATAACAGCTACGGGCGAGGAAGCAAAGCTTCCTAAAGCACCACTAACTAGAATTTTTGGAATAGCATATGATAATGAAAAAATAGTTTATACTGGCTCAACGGAGAAGAAAGTTTCAGTATATGCAATATGGTTTACTGGTGAAGTCGAAAAACTAATTGACTTAGATACGTTAGCTTTCATAACTGATGTTAATGGAAAATACGCTGTAGGCTATGGTCAATTAGCAAAGAACCCTAAGTCCTACGAAATATTCATTTTAAACATTGGGACGGGAGAGTTAAAAGTATATACCCCTAAGGAAGGTAGTGTAAATAAATTACCCAAAATTATGGGTTCAAAGGTTCTTTTTGAAACAAATGCTTTAGGCCAGGATGGGAAGCTCGTAATTTACGATGTAGAAGAAAATGCTCTTACAGAAGCAAAGTTTAGCTTTAAGGATTACTATGAGTTTTCTCCGATAGAGCATGTAAATTATGGGTGGTTAGGGAAAGACATCATATGGGCTATAGGTAAGCGTAATGGGGTAACTAAAGCTTTTATTGACGGAAAGGAGCTTCCAATACCGGAAGGATACATTGAAAACATGGCTTTCCTGAATGATAAGGCGTACCTGTCCTATTCCTCATTAACGGAGCCTTTCCGAATATATGAAGTGGATCTTAAATCTTGGAAATCAAAGGTAATTATCGATAATAAACTTTCCAAGGACGTTAAGGAAAGATTCGGTAATGTAAGGTTTGTGAAGTATAAATCATTTGATAGGTTAGAAATACCAGCATACATTATTGAATCAAACATTGCTAAAAAACCTGGTCCCACAGTAGTTTACGTGCATGGTGGTCCATGGTGGGAAGTTCCTAATAGATGGAATTTATTCATAGCTTCCCTTGTAGCAACAGGATTCCACGTTATAGCACCTAATTTTAGAGGTTCAACAGGCTATGGTGAGGTATTTAGAAATCTTGACATAGGAGATCCTGGAGGAGGAGACCTTAAAGACATAGTATATGCTGCTAAGTTCGTTAAGGAAGCTGGTTTAGCATCTAAAGTGGCTATAATGGGCTATAGTTACGGAGGCTACATGACGTTTCTAGCTACGGTTAGGGAGCCAGATATTTGGTGCTGTGGTGTTGCTGGTGCAGGAGTTACTGATTGGGAAGAAATGTATGAGTTAAGTGATGCAATATTTAAGAAATTTATTGAAACACTTTTCGCTAACAATAAGGGAATTCTTAAAGAGAGATCGCCAATAACATATGCTAATAATCTCAAAGCACCGCTCTGCATAATTCATCCACAAAACGATAGTAGAACTCCTTTGAAACCTGTGCTAAAGTATGTTAGCTTACTGCAGGAGAAAGATAAGAGTTTCGAACTACATGTAATACCCGATATAGGGCATGCCATAAGGAGAGTTAATGATATGGCAAAAATAGTGTTCCCAGCAATAATATTTTTAAAAGAGAAAATGGGTGAGTAAAAAAGTTAGGTTCTTAATTTTTCTACTTCTAAATCCTTCCATCCTGTTTCGGTTAATACTTTAACCGCTAATTTTTCTGCTTCTTCTAAAGTCATTTTAGGTGAGTATTCTTTCTCAGTTAGTGAAAGTATTTTACTATATCCCTTACCCCAACATGCAACTTCGTATTCTGAAATAGTGCCACTTGGTTCGGTAACATATAGTTTAGGTTCCTCCTCTATTCCTCCAATAATGAAAACTACTCCTAAGGGTCTTACATCATGTCTTACAGCGTGTTCTTCAAGTATCCTAGATATTTCCTTAGCTATTCCCCATGGTTTCTCTTGGGGCTTAATTTTAGAGTAGACATATTCTGCATCTCCACCTAAACCTGTAAAACCGACAAGAACATTGCCTATTCTCCTAATTTTTGAGGGGCCCTTCTTAGAAATGCCTATATATGCTTCAAGTTTTCCAGCAGCTAAAATTATTCCATCTTTAGCTTTAATACCTAAAACTGGCGCTCCATGCTTTGCAGCTTCAAGAGCATATTCTAACTGTAAAACCCTTCCTTCAGGAGAGAAAATATTGCTAACATCGTATCCTCTACCTATTGTAGTAGGTAGTATGTTTAGGAAGTAAATTAATGCTGCTCTAACAACCTCAGCTTTACTTGAGAAAAGCCCTGTAGCAATAACGCCTTCTAAAACCCTATCTAATTCATCAGGCACTACGATACGTACTTCACGCATAGTATACACCAAAACTCCATTTTTTATCTATAAATTATCCAGAAAATATACATAAATTTTACTTATGAGTGCTAATAAAGATGGAAGATAAAGTGGTCTTAGGATCATAGAGAATTTAATGTTTAAAAGGTGATAAGGAAATAATTTAATATTATTGAAGTTTCGAGTGAAGTTTCTTTATTGTCTCTAACGCTATCCTTATTTCTAACTCTATAGCTTTCATTATTTCCTCCGTATATTCGCCCTTATCTTCAATGCCTCCTTTTACTGCTTTACCTGTTCCTTCAGCTATATTTCCATCAACTACAAGTATTACACTAGCCATAGCGTTCTTAAGTTGCGTCAGCGTAAATATTGTTGAAGTCTCCATTTCAACAGTTATTGCTCCCCTCTTAGCCCAATACATGATTTTCTCTTGCTCCAAATAAAATGCGTCATCGGAAACAACTATTCCACTATAAACTTTCAATTCCTTCTGCTTCATTACCTCCCTTTTTAATACCATGTATATTTCTGGAGTTGCTACAGCAGGGTATTCTGGGTCAACATATCTCTTAGTTACACCGTCCATTCTAACGGCAGCATATAGAGAACTATTGATGGAACCTTCATACCCTTCCTTAATGCACTACATGTACCTACTCTAATAAACACTCTTGCTCCAGCAATTAATAGTTCTTCGAAAGCAAATAGCTGTAGAAGGCCCTCCAATTCCAGTGGAAGCTACAGAAACACTTACTCCATCATAGCTACCAGTGTATACGGTGAATTCCCTATTTTCTGAAATAAGCTTTGCTTCATTCATCATTTTAGCTATTAACTTTGCTCTCCTAGGATTTCCAGGCAATAGAACATATTTCCCAACATCGCCTTTCCTTAATAATAAATGAGGAGTAATCCACTTAATCCATTTTAAGTAACTCTCCTAACCCATTATTTTCCTGCCATAGAGGTTTTCGTAAACTATTTCTTTAAGGGGTTTTCTAGGTCTAGGTTCAGGTTTTTCATCAGGCCATCCCATAGCTAAAATTGCTACTGGAATTTTCTCCTTAGGTATTTTCAGAAGCTCCTGAATTTCACTTACATTCCTAAGAGCCTGTATCCAGACAGTACCTAATCCTAAAGCATGAGCTGCAAGCATAATGTACATTGCTGCGTTAGCGCATTCAACCTGGTATGATATTGGTGAAACATTTTTATCGCAAATAACAACTATTGCTAAAGGAGCTTTTCTAATGGGGCTTGCCCATCTATGTATTTGCGCAAGCCTATCCTTAATTTCCCTATTTGTTACAATAATAAATTCCCATGGCTGAAAATTCTTAGCGCTAGGAGCATACCTTGCGACATCAAGTATTTTTAAAACTAAGTTTAAATCAACAGGTTTCTTCTTAAACTTCCTAATACTCCTCCTAGTAAGTAAGAACCTTAAGAATTCGTTTTCAACCATTTTTTCACCTTAAGAAAATATTTTGTCCGAAAACACTATAAACATTACAGGAATGAGCAATATGGAGCTGAAAATAACATATGTTTTCCACAACTGCTTCATCATAGAATGGAATGATAAAATCATACTTTTTGACTACCCAGAAATAATCAGCAATAGAGCAAGGGAATATGTTAAAGGAAAAGTTATTGGTAAGAAACTTGCAATTCTAATATCGCATTCACATTTAGACCACTTTTCAGAGGAACTTTTAGAATTCAGAACTCTAGCTAAAGAGTTTAAATGTATAGTTTCAGCTGATGTAGCTGAAAAATCAGAGAAGTGCTTGAATGAATGTTTAGTCGTAAATGAGGGAGTCAAGTTTGAAATATGGGATATAGAAGGTAAAGCCTATGGTAGTAGTGATCTAGGGGTATCATTCCTTCTAAAAATAGGTGGCATAAAAATCTATTTTGCAGGAGATAACGCCGATTGGAGAAGAAAGGAGTTACCATCTGTAATAGGTGAGCTAGTGTGGAATGTTTTTTCAAAAACAATACGTGAAGTAAGGAATGATGTAGGAGAACTTGACATAGCATTCATCGATGTATGTGAAATATGTGAAAACCTCGGGGGAGTATTTTATATAATAGAAGAACTTAAACCAAAACTTATAATTCCAATGCATCTACATGGAAACATTAAAATACTGAAGGACATAGCAAATTTCCTTAGAAACTTCAAAACGAAAGTATTTGCATACAATAAGTTAGGCAGTAGTTACATCTACTTAAAATAATAGTATTTTAGAGCACTATGCTTAATTGGCTCTACTAAGGTTTTAACTTAAACTACATTTATATACATGCCAATACATGTATTAATAATGTGGTTGCTTTGGAAAATGTCATGTTTAGCGTTAGAATTCCTAAGAAGCTATATGAGAAAATGAAGAGGTTTAAGGAAATTAACTGGAGTGAGGTTGTTAGGAAGGCTATTGAGGAGTATATTGAAAAACTTGAGGAAACAAGGCTTAAGGAAACATCTACTGAGCTTCTTAGGAGGCTTGGTTTAAGTTCTTCCGAATTAGAGGTTTTAGAAGAACACAGGGAATGGGATTATTACAGGAGAATGGTTGAGGACGAATGGAAGAGAACAAAATTTACGACACAAGCGCAGTAATAGAGTTATTGGCTTCGAGGAAGTTAAAGTTCATCCCAGGAGCTATAACGATATTTACAGCAATAGAGTATCCTCCAGTCATCCCTAAAGTGTCTACAATAATTTATCCTTCGAAGAAGGATTATATTCTAGCAATTAAGTGGCAGGCGAAGTTACGTAAATATGGGAGACCATTACCAGCTGTAGATCTTTTAATAGCAGCTATTGCATTCAATAACGGTTTCACATTAGTTACTCTTGACAAGCATTTCGAAGTAATTAGGGAGTTGGAACCGAGACTTAATATAGTATTTAAGCTTCTCTAGGTTTCATATTTGAACATACTTCACAGTGTTTTCTTTCACATTCACCATGTACCTGAATACTTTGCGTTGGAATAATAATGTTCCACTGTGTTTCTTGTTTATTAGAGCCTCTGCTGAGTGTTTTAGTATGTGCGTTATTGTTGAAACCATTTGCTTATACTCCATGTTTAAACTGTAAAGTTCCATGTGCAGCTTTACTGTTTCTTCAGAATATGCTCTTTTAGCGTGTTTCAAAGCTGTTATTCCTTGAGATACCAGTGACCCTGTAATTAAAGCCATAAGGTAGCCTTCAATATGTGAAATACTAGCTATGTTTGAAAGTATCGTTGCTATGAAAATTGCTAATGCTACAACTAAACCTGCTAAGTTAGAAATGTTTCCCGTGTATCCGTAAGCTAATGAGAGAATTGTTTGGGAAATATTTGTTTCTCTAATAAGTTCTTCCGGGTTAGTGTTTAAAGTTATTTTTACTTTTTTACTGAAAGGTAAGGATGAAACTGAACTACTCTTTCTACTTGGTTTGAAAACTACAGTTATTTCCTTAGCTGAGGAAATTTTCTTGTAAAGAGACTTCACGATGTTGAATACTGCTTTAGGCTTAATCCCTCTCTTACGTCTCAGTCTTGAACACCTTCGCTAACGCTTACCTACTATTACGTAGATGTTAGACCATTTCATACCCTTTTCTTTAGCATATTCTAGAAGTTGGAGGAGCCTCCTAATATATCCCTCCCTTACACCAAGCCTTCTCCACTCTTCAGCATCCCTAGTAAATATTTCTTCGAGAACGTTGTTAGGTATTTTTGCTTTCCATTTAACAACTTTAACCTTAAGTATTTCGAAACCTCCTTTCTCAATAAGTTTAGTCCAGTATTTCAAAGGCCTATATTCTTCAAATAACCCTACATTACGCATTGCTTCTCTCCAAAGTTTAGCATACTCAGCATATGCTTTACAACCCTTAGGAGAAGGTTCAATAACAACTATTTCAAATGAAATTTTCCTGGCAATTCTAATAGCGTTAACATGGTGTTTAGGGTTTATTTCGTGAAGGATGAATGAGAATATGGAAACATCAGCTACCCTAGTTTTAAATGGGAATTCCAAAATATCGCATTTAATGAGTGGGATATTGAGCCTAGAGTACTTAACTATTTTCCCAATGTCATTGTCGACCCCTATGACTTTAGCGCCAAGCTTGATAAGAAACTCTGTAGATTCACCAATACCGAAATCAACAATTACCTTACCCTTAACATTAATTGTTGACCATATTTCTCGAAAAACTCTCTCTTTATCCATGAAATAACTTAGATCATTATTCTTCATAAGAGCTTTTCACCGTAAGTTAATGTACAGTATAAATGTAAGTAAACTTATGGATAGGAGAATTCTTGGAAAGCTTACATTAATTTAGAGGAATTTCGTTTAAAACTATATATTATCTCTCAAATCTATGCATTTTTCCTGCTAAATAGTTAGAAATATGTATTCTCTAGTTAAAATATAGTTTGTAG
>CAZLZO010000012.1:0-40497 GCA_964564025.1 uncultured Desulfurococcales archaeon | reverse complement strand
TCAAGACCTTCTGGTTTGAGGATGCTTCTAGAAAGGGTTATCCAAAGAGAAAAGCAAGGGTATTGATAGGTATGGCTGTACATGAGATGCTAAAATATGCCTATCATCATGGAGTGAAGACATTGTTTCTAGAAAACCCAGAGGTTCTAGGTAAGTTGAAATTACTATGGATAAGAAATGGTAGGAGGTTATATAAGAACTGTAACTGGAAGGTTATGACATTTAGGAGTAGTATAGTAGAGATGGTAGCAATAAAAGCTCCACTCTATGCAATCAAAGTAGACTATGTAAGCCCGAGAGGAACGACAAACTCCAAGGAACACGTTAAAATAATGAGGGGGTATGGTCTAGATAGGCATACTGTATCAGCATACCTAATTGCACTTAGAGGTATAGAAGGACATACAATGATACAGAAAGCTATAATCTAGAGTTTCTGCCCGTACGTTCGTGTATTTTTAGCAACGTATTTAAAACACTGTTTTGGAGTAAATTGCATGTACTTTCTTTGATGTAAGCATAAAATATTTAAGTTACGTAAAAACCTAAATTGAGTGAATACTACGAAAAAGTGTTTTAGGGTGTAAAATTACATGGACCATAAGCTCAAGATGGCACTTTCAAAAACAGCTGCAATAGCAATAGCTGTAATATTAATATTGGTTGCAATAGCTGGAATATACTATGCCATGATGCCCGCGCCCAGCCCCTCACCAACACCTTCACCATCTCCGTCGCCTTCTCCAACACCGACCGAGACGACACCTCCATCTTCATCTCCGTCGCCTTCACCATCGCCAACACCTACAGAAACAACGCCTCCGCCATCGCCTTCGCCTACTCCTGCAGTAACTAAAACATTCCATAAGAGAGTTATTTACATAATAAACAACGATCCTACTGCAAGAATACAGCTGTATAAAGCGGGAGTAGCTGATAGAGCGGTCGTGCCATTGGATAGATTAAAAGATGTTGAAGGAGCTAAGCTAGGAAACTACGAGATAGTCGTTGAGAGAGACCCCAACTTCGTAACATTAACGATAATATATGGTGTATTTAACACAGCCAAAGAACCATTAAACAACGTACTAGTTAGACAGGCTCTAGTATGGGCTACGCCATATCAGACAATTTACGATAAAGTATATGCTGGGTTCTTAGTTCCTCTTAGAGGAATAATACCTAAGGGTCTAATAGGGTTTACTGAACACAACGTAATTGATTACACCTACGATATGAGCAAAGCTAGGGAGCTTATTGAGAAATCAGGTATTGATCCATCACAGTACACGATAACAATATACTACAACATAGGTAATGATCAGAGAGCACAGGTATCAGCTCTACTAGCAAACACTTGGGGTAGGTTAGGTTTCAACATAGTTATTCAGCCGCTAAACTGGCCAGTACTACTAGGCAAGGTAGCTCATGGTGAATTCGACTACTACACTATAGGCTGGGTTCCGGACTACCTTGACCCAGACAACTACGCTGGACCACTATTCTATGGTGGCACAGAATTTAAAGAAGTAAACATTTTAACTGTTGAATCATCAGCTGAAATATCTAATTTACTCAAAGACGCTAAAGTATTTGATACCGAAGAAGCCTATGTTGTTGTTGGCGAGAAGGGAACTGGTGCCTCTGTACCTGAACTGACAGGTAAAAAGATAATAGTTGTTCAGTACGTACCTGACTGGGAAGCAACATTTACCATCGAGGAAGCTATGGAGAAAGGCTGGGGCTTCTCATTCATTAACCCGTACTTCTATAGAAACGTTACTGCTGACGCATTAATAATTGCTGGTAGACAGACAGCAGATGTTACACTGAGGAAACCAATTTATGAAGCAGTATTCCAGATTTCAAACTATGAAGTACCAGGTTTATGGCTTGGACAAGAAATATTTGTTAGAACATATTGGAACTGGGTTGGAGGAATATACTATCATCCAACATTAGCTAATAGATATGATTTAGTCTGGGAGCACTCTGATGCACCAGTAGCTGACATCGGTATTAAGGATTACAAGAATAATCCAGAAACATATGTTATAGCAACAATAGGCTGGCCTGACACATTTGATCCAGCAAAGAGCTATGAGACATTCGGTTGGGAAATATTCTTGCAGGTAGGAGACACTTTAGTAACCTATTGGAAAGAAGAAACAGAGGAAGTATCGCCGGATCTTGCTGTTGCATGGGCTCATGACGAATCAGGTACGGAATGGTACTTCGTAATTAGAGGCGGTGTTGTAGCATATGATCCATGGAATGATAAGACATATCCAATAGATGCTACCGATGTTCTCTTCGAATTCTGGAGGCTAGCTAGATCACAGCTAGACCCAACATGGATGATATCGGAGTTTATAGATGTAAACTCATCTAAGGTGCTTACTGAAGAAGAATTCAATAGTCTACTTTCAGAGAAGCCATTAAAGGTTGAGTGGAGAGGTAAAGCAGCTGAGGTACATTCACTAGATGAACTACTAAGCTTCTTCGGGTATGAAGGAGAAACAGCAGGAGTAGTAATGTTTAAGCTTTACAGCCCATACGCGCCATTCTTAAGCATACTAGCAGACCCATTCACTATGGTTATACCTGCAGAGTACATGCTTGGAAACAAATACGAAGAAGCTATGGAAGCCAGCGAGTGGGGCAAGAACCCATCGGCTTGGGCTGAGTATGTACAGCCAGGAGAAGACGATGCAATACATCAATTAGTAAAGGACTACCTAGTAGGTACAGGACCATACTACGTTAAGGAATACGAAGTAGATAGCTACATAGTGTTAGAATTCAACCCATACTACTGGAACGCTACAATATGGGAGCAAACTTACGGTTTTAAACCCTAAAAGTAAAAACACAACCATTTTTTACATAACTTCTTTTATAGATTCTAAATTAGTTTATGTGTCAATAAAGTTTATTAGATACTTTCTTATGTCTGTAAATTTGATACTCTTCATATAACAACTTCGCTTACGGTCTTAGCTATGGCCGGACTTAAAGAGTATCTAATAAGGCGAATCATAACATTCATACCAACCATAATTGGCGTAACCATTATTGTTTTCTTAATAGCCAATGTTATTCCAGCTGATCCAGCTAGAGCGTGGGCTGGAGGAGAACGTGCAAGACCTGAAGTTATCGAGAGAATTAAGCGAATGTACCATTTAGATGATCCATGGTATATTCAATACGTTTTCATAATGAAAGGCATCATTAATTATTTCATAAATCCAAATCATGAAGGAGCTCTTGTAGATCCTTTAACTAGTAGATATGTTTTTGATGACATATTTTTAAGGTTCCCTACAACTTTACAATTAGCTATTTTCGCAGAAATATTCATTCTATCTATAGGTATTCCGTTAGGATTAATTTCAGCCTTGAAAAGAAACACTCTCTTTGATACTTTTGTTAGAATATTTGCATTAATAGGTGTTTCATTACCTATATTTTGGATAGGATACATTTTCATATGGATTTTCTTCACAAACCTTGGATGGACAACTTTAGCAGGAGTTCCTGTTCCTAAATGTTATGAAACAGGCACATGTCCTATAATGACGCGCTTACCACTGTTTGACGCGATTTTTGCTGGGGAATTCGATACACTCATGCAAATAATTAAGAGGTTCTGGCTACCTGGTCTTACATTGGGTTTAGGTGCTGCAGGAGTTCTTGCACGTATTGTGAGAAACTCGTTCTTAGACGCTCTTAGTTCAGACTTTATAGAGTTCGCTAAAGCTAAAGGTTTGCCTAAGAGGTGGATATGGAGGCACGCTTTCAAAAACGCTATGGTTCCTATAATAACCGTTATAGGATTACAGTTCGGAGGTCTTCTAGGAGGAGCTTACATAACTGAAACAGTATTCGGATTACCTGGAGTAGGGCGCTATGCTGTGCAAGCAATAAGTAACCTAGACATGCCCGCCGTAATAGGAACAACTTTACTCTTCTCGTTCCTATACGTTACGGTAAATCTCTTAGTTGATATAACATATTCTGCTATTGACCCTAGAGTAAGGTATTAGTGAGGTAATTAGGTATTGGCGTCCTCCATAGTTTCAGAAGAAACATATGAGAAGAAATTTCTTGATAAGTTAAGTGATAAACTTGTTGATGGAGTAGCTAACATTATAAATAAAGTAAGGCCTGGATGGATTGAAAAGAATAAGTCGAAAATAGACGAATGGAAACTCATGTTCTATGCTTTCAATAGATCACCGCCCGGCATAATAGGAGCTATACTTATAATATCGTTTATTACCATAGGCTTGTTTGGACCTTACTTAGCGCCATATAGTTATCGTGAATTCCTTTACATAGAATACCCAGATACTTACCTCGTACCCCCTGGAGCATCAATTACTATAACTAACGATCAAGGCGAAATAGTGAAAGTCTTTCACTTTCCGCTAGGAACGGATAAATATGGTAGAGATCTTCTAAGCCTAATACTTTATGGCGCAAGGGTTTCGCTAATTGTTTCATTAATAGTTATAATTTTAGGTGTACCTGTAGGAATACTTTTAGGTTTAGTAGCGGGTTACTTTGGAGGAAAAGTTGACGAAGTAATAATGAGAATAACAGATATTTTCCTAGCATTTCCCGCCTTAATTTTAGCAATAGCTTTTGCCTCAGTATTGCCTGAGAGAATACGTCCAATAATTATTCAAAGCAATATTCTTAAACAAGTTCTTTCAATAATTTTCGCAGCTGATATAAGGGATGCAGCTAACTTCGCGCCAATACTTTCAGTCATTTTAGCCATAATTCTCGTTTGGTGGCCTGCATATACTAGAATAATTCGTGGAAGTGTATTAAGTGCTAGGGAAAACCTTTATGTAGAAGCTGCAAGAGCATTAGGTGTAAGTACTTGGAAAATACTTTTCAAGCACATTCTACCAAACATAATATCTCCAGTACTTGTTCTAATAACATTAGATATTGGAGCAGTAATTCTTATGGAAGCTGCCTTAAGCTTCTTAGGGCTAGGCGCTCAAGATCCAATGGTTGACTGGGGTAAAATAGTTTATGATGGCGCACAATACTTCCCCGATAGATGGTGGCTTGTAATATTTCCAGGTTTAGCAACATTTCTCGCTGTTCTCGGATGGAATTTAATAGGAGATACTTTGAGAGATGTTCTCGACCCCAGAACTAGGAGAAGTATAGAATTTAAAGTTAAAAAGAAAAAGAAGCAAGAGATGTGACGATACATGGAAGTAGAAAGTTTAAGGAGAAAAATAATTGAAGTTAAGGACTTGCATGTGCATTTTTACACATACGCTGGAGTGGTTAAAGCTATTTCTGGAGTTTCTTTTGAAATATATGAAGGGGAAACATTCTGCCTTGTAGGAGAAACAGGATGTGGCAAAAGCGTTACATCAAGAGCGCTAACTAGGCTCATAGAGTCTCCAGGAAAAATAGTTAAAGGGCAAGTTCTTTTTTACAGAAACGGAACACCCATTGACTTACTTAAGCTAAGCGAAGAAGAACTTAGAGAAATTAGAGGTAAGGAAATAGCATATATTTTCCAAGATCCTACAGCGGCTCTTGACCCACTATATTCCGTTGGATATCAAATAGCTGAAACAATGGTTGCACATAATACTGCAACATGGAAAGATGCGTTTAAAAAAGCAATAAGCATACTTAAGTCTGTTCTAATACCTGATGCTGAAAAGCGCGTTAAAAACTATCCTCACGAGCTTTCAGGTGGTATGAGGCAAAGAGTTGTTATCGGAATATCGTTGTCTAATAAACCAAAGCTCTTAATAGCTGATGAACCCACAACATCAGTTGACGTTACTATTCAAGCACAATTACTAGAGCTCTTAAGAAAACTTAGAAAGGAAGAAAAAATGACTTTACTACTAATTACACATAACATGGGTGTTGTTGCTGAAATGTGCGACCGCGTAGCAGTAATGTATGCTGGAAAAATAGTTGAAATAGGAACTGTTCATCAAATATTTAAGAACCCAATGCATCCTTACACTAAAGGATTATTAAGGGCTGTACCTAATCCGCTAGTGAAAATTGAAAAGTTAGAGTCAATACCTGGCACGGTACCTAACTTAATATTTCCGCCTCCGGGTTGTAGGTTTCATCCGAGATGTCCTTACAGGTTTGATCCATGCGATAGAAAAGAACCACCACTAATAGAAGTTGAAGAGGGACATAAGGTAGCTTGTTGGCTATACGTTAAGTAAAGGTGATTAGGAAAAATGTCTGAAGTACTAGTTAAAGCTGAAAATTTGAAGAAATACTTTCCCATAAAAGGGATATTTTTCACAAAAGCCCATGTAAAAGCAGTTGATGGAATAACTTTTAAGATATATAGAGGAGAAACGCTAGGTCTTGTGGGAGAGTCTGGATGTGGGAAATCTACGACTGGAAGGCTTCTTTTAAGGCTTCTAGAACCAACTGCTGGACATGTTTACTTTGAAGGCAAAGACATCTTTAAGCTTAAAGGTGATTCCTTAAAAAACTTCAGGAGAAAAGCTCAAATAATACTTCAGGATCCGTATTCATCGCTTAACCCTAGAATGACTATTTTTGAAATAATAAATGAAGCATTAGAAGTACATAACATAAAGGTTCCGGATAAAGAAGAATTCATAGTTGAATGGCTTAGAAGGGTTGGTCTCGAACGTCATCACCTTTACAGATATCCTCATGAGTTTAGTGGTGGTCAAAGGCAGAGAATCGCTATAGTTAGGTCATTAATTATTAAGCCGGAATTTGTTGTGCTAGATGAACCAACATCAGCACTAGACGTTTCCGTTCAAGCACAAATACTTGACATGCTTAAGGAATTCCAAAGAGAATTGAATTTAACGTATCTCTTCATTTCTCATGATTTAGGTGTTGTTAAGTATATGAGCGATAGAATTGCTGTTATGTATTTAGGTAAAATCGTTGAATTAGCACCTTCAGATGAATTATTCGAAAAACCACTACACCCATACACACAAATGCTACTATCGTCAATTCCCATTCCGGATCCTGAATATGCACTGAAGAAACCTAAAATTAAAGTAATAGGTGAACCGCCTAGCCCCATAAATCCGCCTCCGGGTTGTAGGTTTCATCCGAGATGTCCTTACAGGTTTGATCCATGCGATAGAAAAGAACCACCACTAATAGAAGTTGAAAGAGAACATTACGTTGCATGCTGGCTTTATGCTAAAAGGTAGGTTTCCTAAGCATTTTAGTAATTTCTCTCATTAATTCAACATCATTATTAAGTAGTGAAGTATAAGGTACATTTAAATGTTTTCTAGGGTATGTTGCATCATAAACGTTTATGCTTGCACCTTCTAAAGTTAAATAGAGTGGTAAGTAAACTACTTGTCCACTACCGCTGAGTATTTCTATTCTGTCAAGTGTTACTTTCGCTGACAACCCGAAACCTTCCTTCAAAAGGCCTTTAAGCATGAATATGCCATCTTTATCGAACACTTTTCTTCTTAACATTTTAACTATCGATCTTGCTGACTCATCAGGAAATCTCATGTACTTATTCCACATGGAAATCTTTTTAGCGTATTCCGAAATTTCTCCTCTAAGCCTTTTAGAAGCTAACTCCAACTCGTAAGCATACATAAGGAGTTCATTAAGGAGTTTTTCAGAAGAATTGTGTGAAGGTTCTAAAATAATTCCTTTAAGCAGAGATTTTTGGTTTTCAACAATGTCTTTTTCAACTGTTTTTCTAGACAAAACTATTTTCATATATTTCTGAAAAGAGCGATCTGAAAGACCTATGTCAACAAGTATATCGTATTTCTTAAATCCGAGTTTATACTTTAGCCTAAGTAAAGGCTCCCAGAGCAAGTAGGCATTCATTTTAATCTTGGGTTTTAGTATGAACATTTCCCTCGCTCAGTGAAAGGTGCAAGCAGAAATATAAAATGTTTTCGTCATCTGTCCTAGATCCATTATTTGCAGAAAATTCTTTTAAACATTAAACATTTACTTTAGATTCAGCTTAACATTTAAGGGATATGATGTGGTGATGTTTTTGTTGAAACCTATTACTGATGTTGGAATAGCCGGGTGGGGCGTATACATACCTAAGTACAGACTTAAGTGTTCTGAAATAGAGGCGATGTGGGGTTTTCAGCCAGGCTACTGTAAAAACTTAAATGTCTTTGAAAAAGCAGTTGGAGGAGTGGATGAAGACACTATAACTATAGGTTATGAGGCAGCAAAAAATGCCATAGCTAGGGCGAAAGTAAATCCCTCGGAAATAGGGGCGATATACGTAGGGACTGAGTCTAAACCATATGCTGTAAAGCCTTCGATAACGGTAATAGGGGAGGCTTTAGGAATTACCCCTGAAACATTAGGTGCTGACTTGGAATTTGCATGTAGAGCTGCAAGCGAAGCTATGATGGCATCTATAGGCCTTATAAGCTCGGGCATGATAAGGTATTCTTTAGTCATAGGAGCAGATACTGCTCAGGCATCTCCAGGTGATGTACTAGAGTTTACAGCTTCAAGTGGTGGAGCAGCTTACGTTTTAGCTAAGAGAGGAAATAAGACTATAGCGTATTTTGAGGGATCATATAGTTATATAACGGATACTCCTGATTTTTGGAGAAGACCTTTAAGTCCCTATCCGCTCCATGGTGAGCAATTTACAGGAGACCCAGCATACTTTCACCACATAATTTCTGCGGCAAAGGGTCTTATGGAATCCCTAGGTCTTAAACCCTCAGATTTCGACTATGCAGTATTTCATCAACCAAATGGTAGGTTCCCGCTTAAAGTTGCTTCTAAACTAGGCTTTCCTAAGGAAAAAGTTCTTCCAGGGCTCATAACTCCATGGATAGGCAATACATACAATGGTTCAGCACTCATAGGTTTAGCTGCTGTTTTAGAAACAGCAAAACCTGGACAACGTATCCTCTTAGTGCCTTTTGGAAGCGGTTCAGGAAGCGATGCATATAGTATTATTGTTGAAGATGGAATTGAAGAACGCGTCAATCTCGCCCCCACAGTTAAACACTATCTTGAAAATAAACAATACATAAACTACTCATTATATGCAAAGTTCAGGGGAATAATTGAAAAGTTTGAGGTGTAAAGGCTATGAGAAAAGTGTATGTTGTAGGAGTAGGTTTCACTAAAATAGGGAGATTTTTTGATAAAGGTTTAAGAGAGCTTTTTGCTGAAGCTTCATTGAAAGCTTTAGAAGACATAGGAAATGAGAAAGTAGAAGCATTAGTTGTAGGAAACATGATGAGTAGTTCCTTAAGCGAACAAGACAATTTAGGCGCTGTACTGGCTGATTATGCAGGATTAGGAGGAATACCTGCCTTTAAGGTTGAAGCAGCATGTGGCAGTGGAGGGGTAGCGGTATACACGGGAATTTCCCTTATTGCTTCAGGACTTTTCGACATAGTTATGGTTGGTGGTGTTGAGAAGGAAACAGAGTATCCTACGAGAATAGTTTCGAAAGGGCTAGCTCAAGCATCGGATGCCGAATACGAAATGTTTTATGGGATAAGTTTCACAGGGCTTAATGCATTAGTTATGAGAATGTACATGGAAAAATACGGTATATCCAGAGATGAAATGTCTATATGGCCTGTTCTTATGCATAAAAATGCTTCGAAAAATCCTTACGCGCAGCTACCTTTTGAAGTAACTATTGAGCAAGTGAAGAACTCTATGGTGATAGCTGATCCTATTAGGTTATTGGATTCAAGCCCTATAGGTGATGGTGCAGCAGCAATAGTTTTGGCCTCCGAGAAATTTGCTAGGAAATTAAGTGATACACCTGTTGAAGTAGCTGGTGTAGGTATGGCAACTGATCACATATACATAGCTTATAGAGAAGACTTGCTCAAACTTAAAGCTACCATTGAGGCTTCTAAGAAGGCATATAGTATGGCTAAAGTAGTGCCTTCGCAAATTGATATTGTTGAGGAGCATGATGCATTTACGGTGTTAGGTTTCATAAACCTTGAAGACCTTGGCTTTAGTGAAAGGGGAAAAACGCCTAAGGAAATACTTCAAGGGAGATTTCATCCCGGAGACAAACCTACGGTAAATCCAAGCGGTGGATTAAAAGCTAGAGGACATCCCGTAGGAGCCACTGGTGTATACCAGGTAGCTGAAGTAACCATGCAGCTTCGAGGCGACTATCCAGGGATAAAAGTTCAAGGAGAGATAGGGTTAGCACAAAGCATAGGAGGTCTCGGAACAACAGTTACAGTAATTATTCTTAAAAGGTGATTTAGTATGAGTATGAAATTCTCTATTCCTAGAACTTGGAGAGAAAGAAAAGCACATTATGTATTAGAAGCAACGAAGTGTAACAAATGTGGCAAAATACATTATCCTCCAAGAATAGTATGTGATAATTGTAGAAGCCGTGAGTTAGTAAGAATTAAACTAAGCGGTATAGGTAAGGTTCTAACATACACTGTTCAGCATGTTGTACTTGATGGTTTTAGAGACTATGCACCCATGATCTTCGCAATAATTGAACTTGAAGAGGGCGTTAGAATTTTAGCTTCGCTAACGGACGTTACGCCTAAGCAAATAAAGCCAGGAATACGTGTTAAGGCTGTCTTAAGGAAAATAGTTGAAGATGGAAAATTAGGGTTAATAAGGTACGGTGTTAAATTTAAACCGTTAGAGGGCTGATTATGGAAAATGAATTCAGAAAAGAACTTTAAGGAAATTCTTGAAAAAGTAGTTAAAGGAGAAATAAAGCTTCATGAATTAGACGAAATAGTTGGGAATAGTAATGAAGCGACATTGATTAGAAGATTAGCTCTTGAAAGAATTCTCGGAATATCTCTTTCAAACATCTCTTTCACTACAATAGACTGGGTTGAAGTAGTAGGTAGGAATATAGAAAACCCTATAGGAGCTATTCAAATACCACTAGGTATTGCTGGCCCCCTAAAAATACATGGAGAATATGCTAAAGGGGAATTTTATATACCCTTAGCTACATCTGAAGGCGCCTTAGTTGCGAGCGTAAACAGAGGTTGTAAAGCAATAAGCGAAAGCGGGGGAGCTATAGCCAGAATATTTCATGATGGAATGTCTAGAGCGCCAATATTCCATGTGAACTCTGTTAGGGAAGGATTAGAGCTAATAAAATGGGTTAATGAAAATTTTGAGCTAATAAAGGCTGAAGCGGAATCTACCACGAGACATGGTAAGCTCGTGAAAATCGAGCCTTTTATCGTAGGTAATAATGTGTGGTTAAGATGTGTTTATACAACTGGCGATGCTATGGGAATGAACATGGTAACTATAGCAACGGATAGAATATGTAAGTTTATTGAGAGAGAATTTGGTAAGGCAAAATGTGTTTCGCTAAGCGGAAATATGTGCGTTGATAAAAAGCCTTCACTAATTAACATGCTGCATGGTAGAGGCAAGTCTGTTGTAGCGGAAGCTATAGTTAAGAGAGAGGTAGTTGAAAGCGTTTTAAAAACAAAGCCTGAACACATAGTTGAGGTTAATATTAGGAAAAACTTACTTGGATCTGCGAGAGCTGGAAGCATAAGCTTTAATGCACACTATGCTAACATTATAGCGGCAATATTTCTAGCTACAGGTCAGGATGCAGCACAAGTTGTTGAAAGTAGTATGGGATATACTTGGGCTGAAATTCTAAATAATGGTGACTTATACATTTCAGTAACTCTTCCGAGTTTAGAGGTAGGTACCGTAGGAGGAGGTACAAGGCTTCCTACACAAAAGGAAGCATTACAAATATTAGGAGTTTATGGCTCCGGAAATCCTCCCGGTACGAACGCTAAGAAATTTGCCGAAATAGTTGCTTCAGCTGTTTTAGCAGGTGAGCTTAGCTTATTAGCTGCGTTAGCTGCAGGCCACCTTGCGGAAGCACATAAAAAGCTTGGTAGAGGGCTTTTACGAAAAACTAAAAGACAATGAAAACAAGTTTTTCCTTTAACTGTTTCTCTAAAATTTCAACTAAATCCTCTCTTTCTATTTCAACGAAAACACAGTCTATGATTTCTTTAACTATAGACAAGAACTCAGGGTCTATACTGTATTTTAAATACGCATCTAAGCATGAAACATATGTGTGAACATTTTCGTTTAGAGGATATGGACTAAAACCCCACGTAATCCATTGCTTACTTAAAATATTTTCTTTAGAGAGCACATACTTTATGTTTTTACATGTCCCCCTTTTTCTCGTAGCTCTAATTGAAAGTAGAATTTTGTTAATGCATGGAGCAATTAGTATGTAGGGGTCCTCTACCAGGGCCTCTTGAATACATTCTATGGGAGCGGATACATAGCTTGATGCTAAACCATCAATATCTATGACATATGTTAAGGAGTTACATTTAGGGCCCACAATAACGCTTTTACCTATAACATTCTTAGGTACCTTCACACCTCTATCAACAATTCTTCCTAGAGCAAGTAGTGAAAGAATTCGTCTCTTAACTTTTTTAAGAATAATTGAGTAATCAACATCAGTTAAGAGCGCATATTTTATTCTAATCAAAACATCTTTTTCACTTACTATAGATAATCTCTGAGGTTCAACATAAACTCTACCAGAATCTGCAATGAGTCTATAGGCTCTCATACTTTATCCTCAAGAATCTAATTTAAATAAGGGCATTCCTAATTAATGTTAGCGGTTTAAGAAGAGCTGTGAAACCATGTTATTAAGAAAGTTTTTCGAGAATAAACCAATAATAGCTGTAGTTCACTTGCCTCCTCTTCCGGGATCACCTAATTACGAAGGAAGCTTCGATAGTATCCTTGAAAGAGCTTTGTCCGATGCTAAAAAATATGTTGAAGAAGGCGTTGATGCATTAATTATAGAGAATTTTGGAGATAAACCCTTCAGTATTAGAGTGAAGGAGCCGGAAACAATAGCAGCAATATCTATTGTTGCCTATGTTTTTAAGAAGGAATTTAAAGTTCCAATAGGCATCAATATTCTAAGAAACTCAGGTGTTGAAGCATTAGCCATAGCGCATGTTGTTAAAGCTAATTTTATAAGAGTAAACAGTTTATGTCAGCTTCTTTCAGCACCTGAAGGTCTAATTGTACCTGTGGCTAGAGAGTTAGCTATGAAAAGGAGAAACCTTAAAGCTGAAAATGTATGGGTTTTTGCTGATGTTAATGTAAAACATGCTGTTCCTATAGGACATGTGAATTTAGAGTTAATAGTTAAAGATTGTGAAGAAAGAGGTTTTGCAGATGCGATTATAATTACAGGTTCGAGAACTGGAGAGGAAGCTAGAGTAGAAGAAATATTAAGGGCTAAGAGAGCAACAAGTAAACCGGTAATAGTGGGTAGCGGTATAACTATTGAAAACATAGAAAAGTATTGGAATCATGCTGATGGCTTCATTATTGGAACATATTTTAAAAAGAATGGAATTACCGAAAACCCTGTAAGTGTTGAAAGAGTACGTAAGTTTATGAATTATGTGAGAAGGTTAAGGGAAAAAACGCTATGAAGAAATCACTAATAATTTTAGCTGGAGGTTTAGGGAAAAGAATAAACTTTTACTTTAAACCATTATTGAAAGTATGCGGTAAAACGTTAATTGAACATCTTCTTGAAAGACTAAGTGTACCTAGAGAATTCAATGAAACCATAATTGTAGTTAAAAATGTAAATCAAAAAGCGAGAATAGAGGGCTTAGTTAGAAGATTTAATGTAAAAATAGTTGTGGATTCTAAAGACTTCAAGGATGGCCCCCTTGTGGCAATGTATACTGGTGCTAAATATGTTTCGTCAAATGCTGTAGCGGTGCTAGCTACAGATTACCCTTTAATGACAATAGATGTTATAAATAAGCTTATAAATAAACTAAGTGAGTGTGATGCTTCTATTCCAAAATGGCCTAATGGCTATATAGAACCATTAGTTTCAGCGTACTGGAGTAAGAAGCTTTTAAAAGCCTCACAATATGCCCTCTTTAAGGGTTTACGAAGGGCAAGAGCGTTGCTTTCATTTTTGGAAAAACCATGCTTTATAAACGTTTATTGCTTAGCTAGTGAACCTGAAAAAGTATTCCTCAATGTAAACACGTTTAGGGATTTAAAGTTAGCAAGAAAATTATTAAGAAGTGAATGTTCAGACAGGGGTTCTTAACTTCATCCCTTAGTTATGAGGTCATTTGCGGCAGAGCTTCATCACCTTTCCTTCTATAATATTTTCGATACTAAGTTACTAAAGTGGTTACTGATTAAGTTTAAATTCCACTTTTCATAACACCTTTATAGAGCCTTAAATGTAGTAGGTGATTTAATGAAACTATATGTTGCATCCTCTGAGGAAATATTTTCAGGAAAGGCAACTGATGTTTACTTTGAAAGAACCGAGCACATCCTTAGGGAAAAAGGCTTAGATAAGGTAAAGGTTAGAATGGAATTTCATGTCTACAGTTTACCTGAAGGATATGAATGGGCTATTTTTACTGGTCTCGAAGAAGCCCTTAGAATTCTAGAAGGAAAACCTGTTAATGTATGGGCATTACCTGAGGGTACATTGTTCAAACCTTTTGAACCCTTAATGATTATTGAAGGAAATTATGCAGATTTCGCAGTTTATGAAACAGCTCTTTTAGGTGTTCTTAGGCATTATACAAGTATTTCGACAGCCGCAGCAAGGATAAAGAGAATAGCTGGAGAAAAAACAGTTCTATTCTTCGGATTAAGAGCTTTACATCCGGCATTACAGCCCATGGCTGACAGAGCAGCCTACATCGGTGGTGTTGATGGAGTTTCGGGGGTTTTAAGTAGAAAATACATTAATGTCGAACCTAAAGGCACTATGCCTCACGCGTTAATTATAGTTTTTGGAGACCAGCTTAAAGCATGGAAAGCTTTCGATGAAATTGTTGAGGAGAATGTACCACGCATAGCTCTTGTAGATACGTTTTATGATGAGCGTGAAGAAGCATTAATGGCTGCAAAGCTTTTAGGAAAAAGGCTTTACGGTGTTAGACTTGATACCCCAAGCAGTAGAAGAGGCGATATGGCGAAAATAGTGAGAGAAGTAAGGTGGACTTTAGACATAAATGGTTATGAGCACGTAAAGATTTTTGTTAGTGGCGGAATAAATGAGAAGTCTGTAAGGAGACTTAGAGATATCGTTGACGGTTTTGGTGTAGGTACAGCAATAGCATCACCTAAGTCCATAGATATTAGCGCAGATATAGTTGAGGTCTACGAGGGAGACAAATGGATTCCTAAGGCGAAGAGGGGTAAACTTCCAGGAGCAAAGCAACTATATGTCTGCCCTAACCATATTAATGAAAGAGAACTTGATGTTTTCAACTTAAAGAAGCAGCATAAATGTAAGGTATGCTATTCAGAAATGAAACCTAAACTCATTAAATACATTGACAATGGCAAACTTATAAGGACTCTACCATCACCTGATGAAATAAGGTATTATGTTCTAAACCAAATATTTAAGCTCCCTGAACCTGAAATTGATTAAGGTTTTTTAGTTGAAACAATACATAAATACGTCTTCCTATAAAACTTTGGCTTTGAAATAACTTCAATACCTTTGTAATCGATATTGTAAAGTCTTAAAGGATATTTGGTAGGGCTAATTTCGTTGCTAGAAAGCTCCTCACGTAGAATGTTTATTAGTATTTGTGCTGCATCTTTAAGCTTTTTCGTTCTACTTGCTAGTTCATCAGCATGTTCATCATAGTATCTATATATTTGCTTTAGAGAATACCAGTTTAGAAAGAACATTGAATACACGAGCCCTACACCCAAGAGCAAAGCTAATAAGGTTAGTTCGCTTCTTCCAAAAATTAAGGCTATTGCTGTTCCAGCTATTATAATTGCTATTCCGGCGTTCGTTAATGTCCTAGCCCATTTAAGCCTTTTATAATGTCTAAATACACGACCATCCTTCATAGGATACCTTATTAGAGACTGAATTATTCTCTTAAGATTCTTCCACTTAATAGGTAAGTCAAGAGTAATATTGTAATATGCCTTCTCAATAATTGATAATGAAACTCCTCTGCCCCTCCTAAAACCATCAAGGGCTTCGATAAGAAAAACGAGGTTTTTGAGATTATTTTTAACTTCAGCACTTATTCTTCTTTTACTCATCAAATTACACCGTATTTCAGCATTTCCTCGTTTCTATGAATACTTTAAGTTTATTTTTAAGCTCATCACTTAAACAATTATCTATAAATAATGTTAGTAAAGCTATTCGTTCAGCTGTTTCTTTAGATAAATCATGCTCCATATTACATGCATCAGCGCTTGCCATATCCTCAGGTATACCCAAAATATCATGAAGCAAATGCTTCAATACTGTCCATCTTTCATATAGTTCTTTTGCAACTTTTTCACCATCACGGGTTAAATCAATAAAACCATACCTTTCATAGTAAACGAGACCTAGTTTCGAAAGCCTCTTCATAGCGTCTGTTACGCTAGGCATAGTGACTTTAAGTTCAGCTGCAATGTCTTTTACCCTTATTACTCTCTTACCGTATTCTACCTTAAGCCTATAAATAGACTTTAAGTACTCTTGAAGAGTTCTTGTAAGATATTGTATTTTACTCATAGTTTTAGGGCCTCTCTTACGTATCTTTATTAGTAAAAGTAAAATATAAATTTAACATTTTTAGGCAGACTTAACATTATTAAACATATGAAATTATTCTTCATAATATTAGGAAGACTTGGTTTAAAACCTTGCTATGAACCACTGTGTCAAGTGTTTTTAAGTATTCTTTAATTTCGTTTTTTAAAGCTGCTACTATAATTACCTTATTGTCCCATACAATATTTGTTATTTCCTTAACAGCTTTTACCATATCTGAAATTTCATTTATAACGTATACAAAAATGATGTCATTTGACCCTACACTGATAGTTTCAGATAGAATATTAAATACTTTCCTTTTATCTACGTTGCCTATAAGCATTAATGTAATGAGTTTTTTCTTCAACTATTAATGTCCTCATTTAGGAACTTTATTTACAACTACTTCAGTGTTTGGTGCAAGTTCCTTTATTGCATTAATTATGTCATTAAGCTTATTTTCATTTCCTTTTGCAGTTATTTTATTGTAGTTTATTATGCATAAATTAGCTACTGGATGAACATATATTGAGCAAAGTATTTTGTTTCTAACCATTACTAAGTATTCGTATGCATGTAACCTTACGTAAAACCCTTTTTCCCTTAGTAAGAAAGCTAATTTTTCTCTTTTATCTCGTCTTTCTAAGGGATTCATATACTATTACCCTATTGCTTCCTCTATTTCCTCTACACTTATAGGACCTAGTCTGATTACTTTAAAAGGTCTAACCGTAATATCAACTATTGTTGAGGGTATTCCTCCCGGGGATGGTCCTGCATCAAGGATTAAATTTACTTTTCCACCAATCATTTCTTCAGCTTCTTTAGCTGTTTTTGCAGCTTTAAACCCTGATTTATTAGCACTTGTACCTATTATTGCACCTCCTAAAGATGAAGCAAGTTTTAATGCTATTTTATGCTTAGGCATCCTTAACGCTACTTTCTCTTGTTCTCCAAGAGCTAAACTGGCAATACCTATTTTTCTTTTAACAACTATTGTTAGCGGTCCCGGCCAGAACGTTTTTGCTAACTTTAATGCTATATCATCAAAAACTCCAAGCCTTAGTGCTACTTTGATATCTGAAACAAGTACGGGTAATGGCTTATTAAATTCTCTCTCCTTTACTTTATAAATTTTCAACACCGACATTTCGTTGAAGGGATTAGCTCCTAACCCGTAAACAGTGTCTGTGGGGTAAACAACTACTCCTCCACGGAGTAGAATTCGTATGGCAATGTCTAAAATGCTTCTTTCAGGCTTATTAGGGTTTATTTTTAAAATAACTGCTTTCATAAGCCACTACACCTACTATTTTCCAGAATCGCTTTAAAGAACTAATAAAACTTATCAAAATTATACATCCTTAAATAGACTAAAAATCGTTAACACTATATTTTTCAAGATGAATCCATCATCGCCTTAAGGCTCATCCCTTGTAAGCTTCATCAACTCCCCTAAATTTTTAGGGGAATACAGCGCCGCGCGGCATAAACTTATATGTACCTCGAGACTTAAATGTTAAACGCATAAGGTTGAGATGAATACTCTCCAGACTGACTTAGTGATGAAGGATCAACCAGCTGAAAAGGGTGCATAACCATGTTTAGTAAGAAATACTACATTATGACACCTGGTCCTACTGAAATTCCCTTAGAAATTCTTAATGCAATAACTTCTGAAGAAGCAAATCTACCTAATTATCAGGAAATCTATGAAGAAGACGTTAAACTTATTGAAAAACTGTTAAATGTTAAAGGTAAAACCGTTATTATGGGTGGAGGCTCCACTGTCGGATTAGAAGCAGTAATTTCAACCTTTATAAAAAAGGACTCAAAGGTTCTTGTTTTATCAGCAGGGTATTTTGGAGACATTTTAGAAAATCTTGTAAGATACTATAGTGGAAACGTCTATGTGATAAGAGAAAAGCAAGGAAAAATACCTGGTTTAGATAGAATAGAGGATTTCCTGAGGAGAAACAGTGATTTAGAGTATGTTGTATTAGCACATTGCGAAACATCCGCTGGAACAATGTTTAACATTAGTGAAATTACGAAAATTGTGAGAGAAAATAGTAACGCAAGGATAATAGTTGACGCTGTATCAACAGCCGGCGCGATCCCACTAAGTGTTGGAGGCGAGAAAGGAATTGACGCAGTAGTTTTTGGATCACAGAAAGTTCTTAATATGCCTCCCGGATTAGCTATTGTCGCATTAAGTGAGAATATTGTTGAAAACATGGAAAAGATAGTTGCTAGAGGCTTTTACTTAAACCTTAAGGTATGGCTTGATTTCTGGGAGAACAAAAGAAGACTACCCTCAACACCTCCCGTGAACTTGCTTTACGGACTAAAAATTGCGGTTTCCAGAATACTTAAAGAAGGTTTAGAAAATGTATTCAGAAGACATGTTTACGTATCCAGTGTTCTTAGAAGGATTTTGAAAACCATGGGCTTACGTGTTGTAGCTGAATCTGATGAAATAGCGTCACCTACAGTTACGGTCGCTTACGTTCCATCTAATGTTTCAAGCGAAAAAGTAGTTAATGATTTATGGAGAAACTATGGGATACTGATAAGTAAAGCGTTAGGTGAGATATCTGAAAAAGCAATTAGAATAGGTCACATGGGTGTTTCAGCAACCTTAGACCACATATTTACAGTAACCTATGGTTTAACAAAGACCTTGCAGAGTTACGGATTTAAAATTGATTTAAGCAATGTTTTAGCGGCGTTTTTCTGACTTAATGTACGTTGAAGGGTTCTTGATTAAACATATAATGAACTTTCTCCACCCTTTAGCAACTATTTCTTCAATTATTTTCTCCCAGTTAACCTTAACTATTAAAAGCATAAGAGCTAATGTTGCAACTATAGAAACAATTGATGTAGCAATTGACGATTCCCCTACAAGGTATCTAATTGTTTCGCCGAAAAGCAATGCCATATACGTTATAACTGTTTTACCTATTGCTGCCGCAACAAAGAATTTAAATGGACTATAACCCATTACTCCTAATGGAATGTAAAGTATGTCGTCTGGAAGAGGGGTTGCAGCGAAAATCATTACTGCTATGAAAACGCTTTTCCCAGCAAGTTTCATGAAGAGTTTCATGCTTTTCTTAGCACTTTCTGAAAGGATTTTTCTTGTAGCTGAGCCTATAAGTAGAACTATTACTTTTCCTAAGGCGGCTCCTATGCCACCTAGAATGGCTATTTCCACCATTCCTATAGCTTCTCTTACTGTAGCACCATATTGCACTATAAATATTAAGTAAGGTATTGTTGAATAGGGTACTACGTTACCAAGGAAAGAAACTAGAAATATTCCAATAGGCCCATAAACGTATACTAACTTTCCCATATTCTCTAAAAACACTAGCGGCTGCCCTCTGAAGTCATGATTTAAAATTTGCATTAATCATGAAGTTTAGATTATGAGATGGGCTTATAAACATTTTGTCTGTAAAAAGAGATATGGATGATGAGTTTTCGGGGAGTGTGACCCCTAAGGGGAGTGATGTTCGCGGTTACCTGGCTGAGAAAATTGGTTAAGTGTGTTAAATTGGTTTTTCGCTTAAAAGTTTCTCTGCTTCCTCAACATCCTTATGTGTGTCTATGCTCTTCCATAAAACATTATCAAATGCTACAGCCCTTAATAGTCCCTCCTTAGCTAATTTTGGAAAGGCCGTTTTCTCTATGTCTCCTCTTTCAGGCAGATACTCAAAAATTTTAGGTGTTAAGCAGTAAACACCAGCGTTTATCCAGTATTCTTGAAGAATAGGTTTCTCTATAAAACTTAGTATCCTTCCAGTATTTTCATCAAACCTTATTATTCCATAAGGCGATCTTAAGGGGACAACAGCTATTGCACCTACCGTATCCTCATTTAGTACTTCACTTAATCTTCTTAAACTTAGATTAGTTATGATGTCGCCATTTAAAACATAGAAGTATTTTTCATTGCTTAATAAATGCGCTGCATTCTTTAAACCACCAGCTGTTCCCAAAGGCTCATCTTCGACGACGTAGCCTACTTTAATTCCGTATCTCTTGCCGCTACCTATTTCCTCTATTATCCTTTCTTTAAGATAACCTATAGCTAAAATTACTTCGTTAACTCCATTCTTTTTAAGCCAATCGAACTGCCATGCGAGAATAGGCTTCCCCTTGATCTCAATTAAGGGCTTAGGTTTCTCTTGAGTTAAAGGTCTTAACCTTTTACCATAGCCTCCAGCTAGAATTAATGCTTTCACTCTCCTCTCACCCTTATACCGAGAAACTATTGTCTACTTTAATGTAAAAACCTACTGGTGTTTAGGTGGTAACCGTATTCTAAAGTTTTAACTTTAGAATAAAATAGATGATTAGTAAATAACGTTATTGTCTAAAATAGGATTATTTCTTTTTCGCGGCCTCTTTAGCCTTTTTCTTCGCAAGCCATTCTTGATACCATTTTGCCTCCTGTTGCTGTGCTTTTACTTCAGCTTCTAAACCGTAGAATTTCTTAATAAATCTCCAAGCAGACCTCTTCTTTCTCATATCAAAGTTAATTATTTTAGTCCACCTTTCTTCAGGAAGAGCCTTGTGCTCTATATATCCTCTCTCAACAGCTGCCTTCCATAGCTCCTTTCCTTTATCATTCATTATTAAAACAGCATTCCATCCTTCCAGACCTAAAGCTCCCACGTTTATATCTGCATAGTATGATATGAACTCTGGGCAATGTTTACAAGCAGGTATTAAGTATTTTGCAGCATCTTTTAGAGAAAACTCAACAACTTTACCTTCTTTTAGGTAGAAGAAGAATTTCGCTTTAATATTTTGCTTAGCAACATCTTCAGGTTTTAACCCTGCTGAAGCCATCATTTCAATCATTTTACTCCATTGCCAATTTTCGGAACAGAAAATACTTATAGTGTACTTTACTTTATCAACGAATTTTCTTAACCCAACTTCTCTTGCTCTTTCAATAGCCCTAATTTGGCATGGTAAACCAACTATTAAGACATTCTGTAATTCTGGATGGGTGAAAGCAAGTGTTTCTAAGAGGTTATTTACTGGACTATACACGTATTTACTACCAGCTGCCTTAATTACGTCTTCAGAAGTCTTCGCTATTATTGGAATGGGCCTCCATTTTTCATCTCTTGCTACTAAGAATGCCGCATCAATAAGTCCTTCTTCTAGAGCCGTAATTATTAATGTAGATGTTATGCCTCCATCTTGCATTACAGGATGTAGTTTCTCTATTTTTGTCCTAGCTAAATACTTTTCCATGGGATTTATTAGCTCAACGAATAACTGTTTATTCATAGCTACATGAGGGCAAACCATAGAACATAAGTTACAATAAATGCATAGGTCCTCCTTAACAATGGGCGAGTCTGGTTCATCAAACTTGTAGCTAACAGCTTTTGTAGGACAAACAGCAGTGCATGAGCCGCAGTAGGAGCATAGATCATTGTTGATTATTTCGAAAACATTTACGGGAATTATTCTGCTAAACGGTCCCTTGTACGTGACGAACTTTGTTTTTGGATGCTCTAATGCCATAACAATGACATCTCCATATTAATGGTTAATACTCGTGAACTTTTAATATAAAGGTATTAATAATGTTTTCCCATAGAGAAATCTAAAACCCCTAGATGAAAACAATAAAAACATAATAATTATTCGTAGTTTCTCTGCTGTTTTTGCTTAGAATGTAGTGAAAGAATTTTTTGTAAAATTTTCGATGGTATTTTGAAAACCTCCGACGCTATAGTGTAGACGTATTTATCACTAGGCATATTCTTTTGCGAATTTATTCTAACAGCTATTGCATGTTTAAGAGCTTCCTTTGCAACTTTATTTCTAACCTCCCTCTTAGCTATGGACTCGGCTAGTTTAAATGCTATGTAGAATCTTTTGTAATTCTTAATGGTGTCTTCAAATTCCGGATATTCTTGAGTCAATTTATTCATGAAAACCGAAAACAATTTCTCATCAATGAAGCCCAGAATCACTCCTGTAAATGGAACACGCAGTATTTTTATCAAAGTGTTTTTATCTAAATCCCCTAAATAATCTCTTAAATTAAAGTCTTCATTGTCAGCTATTTTTCCAAGTATTTTATCAATTTTGCTTTCAAGTGAGAGAGGTCCTTCAAATATTTCCGGATATTCATCAGATAAGCCTAAGCCATATTTTCCAACATAATAGAGGCTTGAAAGTTCTTTTTCGAAAATGTCTGGTGGTCTTTGCTTTCCACGTAAAGGCTCTATTCTTCTTTTAGAGTACTCTGCAAAAACAAGGTCTGCAAGTTCCTCCCTTGTCCAATCCCTCCTATTTGAAGAAGTTATTTCGCTCCAAACTTTTATTAAAGCCTCTATTCTACTCCTATAAGGATTACTTCTTATACTTACCACCCTATTATAGCATGTTAAGCTTTTCTTCAATTATTTTGTTTTAGAAGAGAACATGGGTTGCTTATAAAGCTTGTAGGCTTTAATAGTTACCGGTAGATTCCAACGTTTAGATGAAACTAGCTTACTTAAATATTTTTACAACGAGAGATTAGAGGGGAGGTTGAATATTCGTTGGGAAGAGCTAAGATAATAGCGACAATAGGTCCTTCGTCTATGAGCTTAGATGTTATTACGAAGCTTGTTCGTGAAGGTGTAGATGCTTTTCGATTCAATTTCTCACATGGCACATATGAGGAAAGAGATGAAGCAATATCCCATATAAGATATGTAGAGGAGAAGTTTGGGAGAGAAATACCTTTGATAGCCGACCTCGCGGGCCCTACAATCAGACTAGGTGATGTTGAAGAGTTTATTTTAAGAAAGGGAGAAAGAATTTACATTATTAATTCCTTTAAAGGAGATGCGAAATCTAAGCTCATACCTTTACCTAATAAGCGAGCATACAACCAAATAGAGGAAGGTGATGAATTACTTCTAGATGATGGTAAAATAGCATTACTTGTTGAAGAAGTTTTAGCCGAAAAAATAAAATGCCTTGTTTTAAACGACGGTGTAATTAAGTCTAAAAGAACTTTTGCAATAAAGGGTAAGGAAATATTAGGCCCAGCTTTAACATCAAAAGATATAAAAGATGTGAAATATGCCGTTTCTAAAGGATTTGACTTTGTTGCTCTATCCTTTGTAAGATCATCAGGTGATATTGAAAGATTAAGAAAGCTCTTGAACGAATTTGGAGGGGAGAATATAAAAATAATCGCTAAAATTGAAACAAAAAGCGCTGTTGAAAGGATAGATGAAATAGTTAAAGAAGCTGATGCTGTTTTAGTTGCTAGAGGAGATTTGGGGATGTATTTTAAACTTGTTGAGATACCTAAAATACAGAGCCTCATAATTAATAGGGCTTTAGCTTATGGTAAACCATCAATTGTAGCTACTCAACTCCTAGAATCCATGGTTAACAACCCTATACCCACGCGCAGTGAAGTAGTTGACATAATGACGGTAGTAGAACAGGGAGCCGACGCATTAATGCTTTCAAATGAAACGGCCGTAGGGAAATATCCTATAGAAGCTGTTAGGTGGCTTAGAAAAATAATTGAAGCTGCTTCGCCTTTTGAGAAAAAAATTAATGGAATAAATGAAACAATATATGATAAATTTGCTAAAGGAATAGTTTTATTAGCGGAGTCTTTAGGCGCTAAAATTGTTGCTTTTACTCGCTCAGGAGCTACAGCCATAAGACTTTCGAGATACAGGCCCAAAGTACCAGTGTATATTGTGACTAATAATAGAAGAGTGGCTAGACAGCTTAAAATACTTAGAGCTATTAACCCATGTTATCTAAGAGATTCTTCCCCCGATAATTTTTGGGAAAAAGCTAGCGAAGTTTTGGAGGAGAGGGGAGAATTAACTTCAGGAGACATAGTTATTGTTATTCGCGGTATGAGAAAGGCGGCTACAGATTTTGTTAGAATAGAGAAGTTGTAGCTTAATTACCTATTGTAAATACTCTTCATTAAATGTGGGATAAACAACTCCCCTTTTCTTGGCTTCTGACAAAACATTCTTTGTTTCCCTATAGAATTCTTCTAAAACATCTATGTAACTTGTCTTTCCCAGCTCTATATCGTCTATTCTCTTTTGTAATAAGCGTGTTCTCTCTTCGTCAACTAATTCATTGAATTTTCTTGATAAATATTGAAAAACTTCTTTGCCTCGAGCTGTTGCAACAAGCTTGCCTTTTCCAACTTCAATTATGTAGCCTCGGCGTCTAAGATTTTGAAGTATTTTAGCATATGTTGATGGTCTGCCTATGCTTTTTTCCTTCATCAAATCAACTACGTCGCTATAGGAGTAAAGAGGATATTCCGGAACTAAGCGGACGCTTAAGTCTTCAACTTCATATTCTCCTTCAGTTATTGTTGCTGCCTCCTCCATGACATAGTATTTGGAGAGTGCTGTGAACCCTTTAAACAACACTTTCGAAGTAAAAGTAAATTCTCTTTCAATATCATCAAATACAAGTTTGAACGAAATCTTCTCAACCTTTGCTGGCGCCATTTGACTCATCATGAATCTTCGAAATATTAAATCGTAAAGTCTAAAGTCGTCTTGTCTTAGAGGAACGGCTAGTCTAAGAACCCCAGCTGCCCTTAAGGACCTTATTTGTCGTGAATCTAAAGGTCTTGTAGGTCTAATACATTCATGGGCTCCTGGCCTCTCCCATTTTCTCGGCTTAAAGTATTCTTCACCGTAAACTCTAGTTATAAAGTCTTTAGCTATAGCTATTCCTACATTACTTACAGTGGTACTATCAGTTCTATGATAGGTTATAAGGCCTGCTTCAAAAAGTCTTTGAGCAGCATCCATAATGGAAGGTGCAGGTATTTTAAGAATCTTTGATGCTTCTGAAAGCATGGAATCTGTTGTGTAAGGGGGTGGCGGATTTACTTCAATAATTTCTTTCTTCACATTGCTTATTGCTACTTTTCCTTTCTTTAATATTCGCTCTCCAGATCCCTTAGGAGCCTTGAATATTAGTTTGAGATTTATTCCTTTAGGTTTAAGCGTTATTAACTCTATTTTCTTCTTATTTTTCTCAGTTCTATCGACAATCCATCCGAGAACCGGTGTTTGAACACGTCCTGCTGAGAGATAGTTTATTCCGAATTCCTTCCATAGTATTGGGCTTAGACTAAATCCTATCCATCGATCCTCTATTCTTCTAACAACTTGTGCTTTTACTAGGTTTTCATCTATTGTTGAAGGTTTTGAAAGGGCTTCTTGAAGCCCTCTTCTAGTGACTTCATGGAACCTTACTCTCCAAATGTTCCTATTTAGAGGCTTAAGTAGTAACGTGATGTCCCATGCTATTTTCTCACCTTCACTATCAGGATCCGTTCCTACAAGAACTTCATCTACTTGGCTTGCAAGCTGTCTTAACGCGTTAATGACGGGTCTACTTTCAACAAACACTTTTCCTCCACAATAGGGACAAATATCTTCCTCTTCCGGAACATCTCTGCCGCATCTAATACATCTCTTGATTGGCTTGTATATGGGTATAAACTTTTTATTAACAACCCTTACTCCAAAAACTCCATCATCTTTTACTAAATCTAAAATGTGACCTCCTGTTGCAGTGATTATCATAAGTCTGTTTTCTGTTATGATTTCATAAGTTTGCAGAGATCCTATAGTTTTTCTCGTTGGTTTGCCAAACATTTTAGAAATGGTTCTTGCCTTATTAGGTGACTCTACAATAAATAACGTTGTTTTCATAAGTTCATGTTCTTTAGGTCTATATTTACCTTCGATTGCTAGTTTAACTTTTCTTCTGTCTTCATCTATTTCCTTTATTATGCTTTCCAAATCTATTTCACTAAAGTTATGAAATTCTACTGTTTCTAAAAGCCACTTTAGGTTTTTAAGTAGAGAGTTGAAGGCTTTCTCCTCATCAATAACTATGATGCTTAAGCCTTTAGTCAATCCTCCAATATAAAGTCTACTTGTTCTGCCGCTTGCTTGAATATATGCCGTAGCATCAGGTATTATGAAGAAGTATTCTCCTTCCTTACCTCCAAACGTTATTGTAGGGCTTCTCCTTAGCCTTTCGAGTACGTCCTTATCTTTCAATACATTATGTAGGAAATCTAAAGTTTCCTTAGCTATTCTGCGAACAAATTCAGGATATCCTTCAAGCTCTTTATTTTCAGCTAATGCCTCCCTAACTTTTTCTAAAACATCTCTAGTAGCTGTTCTTACTCTAATTAAGCCTCCAAGAACTCTGTCGAACATTCTTGGGTATTTATCGTATATTGCGTCTTTAATTTCATTTAGAAGTATGAGCCACCGGCTAGGCTGAAACTCGTCAACACTAATTCTTATTTTAAACTTAGGTACTCCAGCGAAAACAGCGTACCTTACTCTTTCGGGTAAGTCTATTCCTCTAGTTAAAGGACTTCTATAGGAAGCTATACCGACTAAAGCGTCTATTTCTCCTAAAACGTATTTTTCAAACACTCTCTTTCTAGCGCCGAGGTAAGCTTCAACGTTAAGCCCCTCTCCCTTAAGGTATTCGGTTATTTTCTTAACATAGTCTGCTCCTTTATCCATGGGTACGTAGATTAATCCCCCGCTTCCCAGTTTCTTAACTATTTCTAAAACTGCTTCTTCAACTGATGTTGAAGGTTTAAGATACGTGTCTACAATATTTCTACCTACTTCAACCTTGCCTCCTACTGTAAATCCGAAGAGTGAACTAAGTAGTTTAACTCTCTTTGTTCTTCTAGCTGTTTGTGTAGCTCCGCTAACTATGATTTGTCCCTTTACGTTATCTCTAACTTTCCTTTTTAGCTCATATGCTCTGTTTAAAAGTTCTCTTGCCTCTTCAGGGTTGTCTCTAGAAAGCTTTCTTGCTTCACTTTCCATTTTCTGTGCTTTTTCAATAAGCGCTATTTCCTCGGAAGTAACGTTAAGCATTCTAAGTACTACATCTACGCTTTTGCTTCTTCTGAGGAAGCTATCTACGTCATCTATGAAAGCTATGTTTATTTTCTGTTGTAGCTCAGCTCTCTTCATTAAGCTTATTGGTGTTGTAATAATTATTGATGATTCTTCGACATTAGCTAGCTCCATTTGCTTCTGTTTCTCACTAAGTAAACTATGATAGGTTGCTACTAAAACATCATTAAAGCCTAGTTTAGAACGTATTTCGAGAATTTTTCCTTGCACTTGATGAACTAAAAGGCTTGTTGGAAGTAATATTAAGACCCTACTTCCAAAGTTTGATGAAGCATAAAGACTAAAAATTATTTGTGCAGTCGTTTTTCCACTGCCCGTAGGAGCTACCATAGCAAAGCTTTCACCATTAAGAAACCTCCTAGCCCAAAGTCTCTGAAGACCCCACATTTTAGAACCTATTGCTTGAATAAAAAGCTCATTTATCCTATTTACTTCTTCTTCAACATTCCAAACGTTAATAAGGAAGCCTTTAACTATGGGGAATTTTAAGGTAAGATCAGGTAAGCATTTTTCACATGGTAAACCTTTTTCTAATCTTTCAGAGGTTATGTTACTACCGCAGTTAGGGCAAAGATCTTTGAATATTGCTAAAACCATGTATTCACTCTCTTCACTTTTTCGCTCAAAACGTTAGCTTCTCTTAGCTTCTTAAAAACGTTTATGCTACATTATGGAAGAGCTATGGCCGGTATTGAGAACCTTCTTCTAATTTCCTTAGCTAACATGTGAGCCGAGCCTTCACGAGAAGCATCAGTTACTACGACTTTCGGTTTAGATTCTTCAACATATTCAAGTAGTTGCTCGAAATCTGCATGGTCACTTAAAGCGACAAGATACGTTTTGTCATTTATTCTTCTAAGTGGTTCTTTAAATTCCCAACCGGAAAGGACAATGCTTAAAGAAGAAACTCTATGGTAAAATGTTTTCTTCGACGTGTTCATGTGGGCGAAGTAAACGTACCACTTGCTTCTCATTATTTCCTCAGCTTCCAATGTTTTATCATAGTAAAGTCCTTCAACCTTTAACCCATGCTTCATAGCTGCAAGTGTTACATCATAAACTTTCTTAGGAGCTATGAATGGTGCTTCTATTCCTCCAGATCTAAGTATTTCCATAGCTTCCTGAAGTTTTCCATGGTAACCAAAAATGTAGACAGGTCCTTTAGGAAGACTTGATTTAACCAGGTCTATGAAGAGGCTTTCAACTTCGTATTTAAAGGGTCTTGTATGTTCAGGATTACCATAAGTTGCTTCTATTACGAGAAGATCTGCTTCCAAAATCGGTGTCGATGGTAATTTGAAATCTCCGGTATAAACTAGTCTTGAATTATCAGAATCTACGGCTAAAACTTGCGCTGCACCAATAATATGCTTAGCTTTATGCAAAGATAAAGTTAAATCGCCTATTCTGAATTCTTGCCCATAATTTAAAGGTAATGTTTTGCTTCTAGGTAAGCGGTAGCCTAAGGCGAGGAGAATATCATGTGTAGCCTTGGTCATGGCTATTAGAGAGCTTTCCTTAACACTTACAGTTAATCCATAGAGATGATCTTTATGAGCATGAGTAACTATGCGCACTATAGAGTTCTCGTAGTGTCCATCTATAGAAACTATGTCTTTAAATACTATAGCGTGTTGATGAGTTATCTTAACTTTAGAAAGTAAATTACTTATTGTCTTACTAAACATTAGAGTCAATAGTATCCCTCATACTGTTGGGAGACTCTGACATAGTGTTCTTAGGGGTACGGAATTTATTTATTTCTTAAAATCATAATGACACTATAACACATTAGCTTATATTAGCACTGATTATATGTGGACTAAGCCTTAATGAGGTTTCTTAGGATAATTGAAATTAGGATCCGTAATTTTATAGTAAATGAGAATGCCATAAATTTTAATTTAAACCGATTCTAAAGCTAAGATAGTAAGTAAGGGAATAATAGGGGAAATATTCATGGTTTTAAAGGTAACTAACACTTTAACAGGAAGGAAAGAGACTTTTGAACCGCTAATACCGGGACTTGTTAGAATATATGTTTGCGGACCTACACCTTACGATCATACTCACGTTGGGCATGCTAGAACATATGTCGTTTTTGATCTTGTAAGGAGGTATTTAGAGTATTTAGGATACACAGTATTTCATGTTATGAATATTACGGATATTGACGATAAAATAATTAGGAAAGCTCGAGAACTTAATGTTAGTTGGAATGAAGTTCCGGAAAAATATACTAACGAGTTTATTGAAGTTCTCTCAAAGTTAAATATTAAAATGCCCCACGTTATGCCTAAGGTTACTGAGCACATAAGGGACATAATAGAGTTCATAAGAGATCTCATAAGTAAGGGATATGCTTATGAAAGTAATGGAAGCGTTTACTTTAACGTCGATAAATTCCCTGATTACGGTAAGCTATCTAAAAGGAAATTTAAGGAGGAATGGAGGCAAGAGGAAGAGGTTTTGAAGGAAAAAAAGAAACCATATGACTTTGCATTGTGGAAAAAAGCTAAGCCTGGGGAGCCTTGGTGGAATAGTCCATGGGGTCCTGGAAGACCAGGGTGGCATATTGAATGTTCAGTTATGAGTAGTAAGTATTTAGGGCCTCAGTTTGATATTCATGGGGGAGGTCAGGACTTAATATTTCCACACCATGAAAATGAAATAGCCCAAAGCGAAGCTAGATTTGGACTTAAACCATGGGTTAAATACTGGCTTCATGTAGGATACCTCACTATTAAAGGAGAAAAAATGAGTAAAAGCTTAGGTAACATAATTTCGGTTCATGAAATATTCAAGAAATATAAGCCGGAAGTTCTGAGACTTTACCTCTTAAGCTCATACTATAGGAATCCCATGGATTTTACATGGGAAGGCCTAGAACACACTAAATTACTGTACAATAGATTAGTTAAAGTTGTTGAAGATTCTAAAAGAATAATTTTAAGTGGGGAACCCCCATATAGGGTTGAAAGTGAAATTAAGAAAGTTGTTGATAGAATAGTTTTTCTTAAGAGAATGTTTTTTGAAGGGTTAAATGACGACTTTAACATGGCTAAAGCCATGCCTTATCTTCATGAACTAATAAGTTTTAGTATGAGAAAGCTTGAAGAAAGCCCATTTTACACTTTAGCACTACTCGTATTTTCAGTATTTAAGGAAATAAATGAGGTTCTAGGTGTACTTGACAAATATTTTTATGGTGCAGAAGATGTTGAGAAGAAGCTAAACAGCATAGTAGAGGCTATAGTTACTGTGAGACATGAGTTCAGAATGAGGAAGCAGTATGAAGTATCAGATAAAATAAGAGAAGCTCTTTCAAAAGTCGGGGTAAAACTTTTTGATTCAAAAGATAAAACAACATGGATTATAGAGTACTAACATTAATAAAACCTATTTACCTCTTCATAAGCTAAGCACACCATGAGGATAACGATATGATAGTATTTCTTAGCGGAGGTACAGGAACACCGAAGCTTATTGAAGGCTTTAGAGAAATAGTAAGCGATAACGAAATAGCCGTTATTGTCAATACAGCAGATGACATTTACTGGAATGGACTTTACGTATCACCAGATCTAGATACTATCATCTATCTATTTGCAGATTTTCTAGATAAAGAGAAGTATTGGGGTTTAAAAAGCGACACCTTTAATTTCCTTTCCCAAGCTAGAAAATATGGTTTAGAAAAAACATGGTTTAACATTGGAGATAAAGACTTAGCAATACATGTAATTAGAACGCATCTTTTAAACAAAGGTTTATCACTAACCGACTTTACTAAGTATATCACTAAAAAACTGGGCATTAAAGCACACATTTACCCTATGTGCAATGAGCATGTTGAAACATTCGTTGAAACAGTAGATGGTAGAGTACTTAATGTTCAAGAGTACTTAGTAAAATACAGGTTTGAACCGAGAGTTAGAAGAGTGTTTTTTAAGGGAATAGAGAGAGCTAAAGCCACTCAAGAAATTCTTCAAACAATATTAAAAGCTAAAGTCATAATAATAGGTCCCAGCAATCCCATTAATAGCATTGGCCCCATATTAAAGGTTAAAGGAATTCTCCAAGCACTTAAAGAGGCAAAAGCGCCTGTAATAGCTGTTTCCCCGATAATAGGTAATAAGCCCGTTTCCGGACCAGCCGATAAATTCATGAGGGCACATGGCTTTGAGCCTACACCATTAGGTGTTGCTAAATACTATAAGGAAATAATTGATGGATTAGTTATAGACATCGCTGATAAGGACATTAAACCTATTATTGAAGATAAATTTAAAATAAAGGTTATTACGGCTAAAACGTTAATGGCTACTCTTAAAGATAAAGTGGAGTTAGCTAGGAAAATAATGGAGTTTGCAAAGAATTTGGGAGAAGACGTAAAATGAAAGTGTCCGCGATAATTCCGGTAAAGAATCCTTCAACATCTAAAATGCGCTTATCAAGTTTTCTTAGTTCTTTTGAAAGGGAAAGACTTACTTTAGAAATGCTAAAAGACATTATCTATGCATTATCTTCATGTAAATTAGTAAGTAACATAGTTATAGTGTCTCCAGGCGATGAAATTAAAAGAGCTGATTATGTAAAAAACGTGTTTTTTGTAAAGGATAAAGGCGAAGGGCAAATAAAAGCTGTAAGAAAGGGATTAAGATATGCTACTGATGTTTTAAATTCTGAAGCTGTAATAGTAATAGTTGCTGATGCGCCATTAGTGAAACCTAGTGAAATATGTAAAATAGTTAAGTTAGGTAGTATGTGGAGAACCGTTGTCTTAGTTCCTTCATCTGATGGCGGAACTAATATAATTTTCCAACACCCTCCCAACATAATACCACTACGTTATGGAAGAAACAGTTTTAGAAAACATTTAGAAGAGGCTGTTAAGAGAAAACTGAATGTAATAGTTTACTCATCAAGTACTACATCATTAGACGTTGATGTATTGGAAGATTTAAAGCAAGTACTTACCTTAGGCGGAGAGACCTTTACTTATAAATTTGTTTCGGAGGTGTTTAGAAATAAGCGAACATTTTCTTGAAGGAGACTTTGTTGAAGACAAGTATGGGATAATTTTTGATGTAAAAGGTTATGAGCATCCTCCAGGAAAAGTTGTTGCCTACCCTAGATATTTACCTTCGAAATTTGGTAATAGAGTAAGGGATGGGAAGCGTTATGAGAAAATATATGATTTAAAGGTACGTTATGGTTTTCTTAGAAACAAGCTTAAAGAATACCTCGTTTATGATGAAGTTTTTGATGACTACATAAGTGAGGTACCGTTAAACAATATTATTAAACATTATATGCCTTCTGAATTTCTTAAAAAGCTTCTTAAATCTGATAAGCTTAGCTCCTTAGAGAGAATAGCTCTCAAATTAGCATTAATATTAGCTGAGGAATCCGGCATTAATATGGAATCTATTGGGATAAGTGGCTCCTTAATGGTTGGACTATATAAAGATGATAGCGATATTGACATAGTAATTTATGGTTCTGCAGAGTCTAGAAAAGCTGTTAATGCCCTTAAAGACCTCTTTCAGAAGGGCATATTGAGAAGACATAGTGTTGATGAGTATAGGAAGCTTTTTGAATTTAGAAAGGCATATAAAGTTATGAGTTTTGAGTCTTTTGTTAAACATGAAAAAAGAAAGATTTTTCAAGGTTTCTTTGAAGGTAGAGAATTTTTCATAAGATTCGTTAAAAGACCCTATGAGCTACCAAGATATGGGGAGTTTACCTATAAAAACTTGGGAAATGTTACTGCTGAAGTTATAGTAGTTGACGACTCAGATTCTATATTTACTCCCACAAAATACAAGGTTAAAACTTTAAGGATACTTGAAACTGGTTCCTTAAAGGAAAAGATAAGCAAAAATAAGGTAGAAGAGGTTGTTTCGTTTAGAGGTAGGTTTTGTCAACAAGTTTTCACAGGAGAATTAGCGCTTGTTAAAGGTAAATTAGAAAAGGTGTATTATAAAGGTACGTTCAGCCATTATAGAATAATTATTGGAGGGTCAACGAATGACTACTTCATTTCGAAGAGTTTTCTTAGATAGAGACTTTATTGAAGATAAAGATGGTTTCATGTATTGTGTAGTAGGTTATGTACATCCACCGAATAGAGTTTTAGCATACTTAAAGTATGTGCCCTCGAATAAGGAAAACATTAGAACAATATGGTTTAGAGGCGGTATACGGTATAATAGAGTATTAGAGTACTACAGTAGTGTAGCTGTAGCAGAATCGTTTAAAATTCTTGAAAAAACTAAGCCCCACTACATATACTATGATGAAGTTTTCAACATAAAATTTATAGGAATCCCTTTGAGCGAAATAGGTAAGCATTATTTACCTGAAGCCAGGTTGAAGGAAATCGTAGAGCAAGGAACAAGTGATGCATTAGAGCGTGATTTAGTGGAACTTACGGAATTTTTATGTAATGAATCAGGTATTAAACTAAACTATTTTGGTATTTCAGGCTCCATACTTTTGAGAATTCATAACCCTAAATACTCTGACATGGACTTAACAATTTATGGCATTAGAGAATCGTGGAAGCTTCTTGAAATAATTAAGGATATAACTGAGAAACAAAACATAATAGCTTTACCTAGTGAAGATGTTCTTAAAAAATGGGCGTTTGAAGTTTCAAAACATCATCCATTAACGCCTAAAGAGGCATTTAGAATGTATGTTGAAAAGAGAACAAGGCTCATGTATAAAGGTTGCCGCATATTTTCATTACATCCAATACTTTTACCTCATGAAATTAGTGAAAAATATGGCGATAGAGTGTACTTACCTAAAGGTTTAGCTAAAATAAGAGGTAGAGTTGTTGAGAATAAATTGTCAATATTTCTTCCAGGTACATATGCTATCGATGATGTAGAGGTAATTGAGGGTGCAAAGAAATATTGTGAAATAAGAGAGGTAGTTACATTTGAAGGATTATATTCAGGATTGCTAGATCTCGATGAAGAATTTATTGCTTATGGTAAGGTAGAGGAGGTTTATGATAAAGTAGGGGAGAAGAAATTCTTAAGATTAGTTATAGGGTCGGCTGAAGCTAAAGGCAGAGACTATATTAAACCGCTTAGATGGTTAAGGTGAGAAATCGTGGCTAAGACACTAACACTTATTGGTTTAGAAACTCTTCCTGAAGTAAAGAAGGGTGACGATATAGGTAAACTCATAGTTGATGCGTGTAAACGTGAAAGAGTAACTATAGACAATGGTGATATAGTTGTCGTAACACACAAAATAGTGTCTAAAGCTGAGGGAAGAATAGTTAACCTTAAGCATATTAAGCCCTCAGCGAAAGCAGTAAAATTAGCTAAACATGTCGGTAAAGACCCTAGGCTTGTTGAACTTGTCTTAAGAGAATCTAAGCGAGTGATTAAGGCTACAAAAGAAGGCCACTTAATTGTAGAAACACGTCATGGAATAGTTTGTGCTAATGCAGGAATAGATGCTACAAATGTTGCTGGAAGTGAGGAAGTAGTAGCTTTACTACCTAAAGACCCTGATGAATCAGCTAAGAAAATAAGGTGGAGAATAAAAGAGCTTACGGGTAAGGATGTAGCTGTCATAATAACAGATACTTATGGTAGACCCTTAAGAAATGGTATGATAAATATGGCAATAGGGATTTCAGGAATAAACCCGTTTAGAGATTATCGTGGAAGGGACGATACTTATGGGTATAAGTTTAAGGTTACAGTTATTGCTGTTGCAGATGAAATAGCATCTGCAACAGAGCTTCTAACAGGTCAGGGTAAGGAGAAAATACCTGTCGTTATAGTTAAAGGCTACGTTTACGAAAGAAGCGATAAAGTATCAGCTAAGGAGCTTAACATGCCTAAAGAGAGATGGCTTTTTAAATAAGAATCATAGTTTACGGTATATGCTTGGCCGTATATCATTTTACTTCAACCTCTTTTAAGTTCTAATATTTTCTTTTTCATAAATGTTTCAGCTAACACGAACACAGTATGAATGCGTTTTAAACGCGAGAATGACGACGTTGTAAAACTTCCTCTTTGTAAACTACAGAAATATATAGGTGCTACGAATAAACTACATAAGGGTATTGAAACTCAAGAAATACTCGTCAACAGGTGGAACTACTTTGTCATCGCGTAAGAAAAGGGAATTCGGCGAAATACGTAAAATACAGGTAACTGGGGGTTCAACGTACATTGTGTCTTTACCTAAACATTGGGTAATAAATGCCGGACTAAAACCCGGAGATTCCGTAGTTGTCTATGCTCAAAACGATAATACATTGCTCTTAATGCCTCTTAAGGAGGCTTCAAGGAAGAAAGACGTTATTTTAACTATTAAAAGCAAGGACTGGTCATTAGGTAGAGCGATTAGAATGCTTGTTGCTGCATATGTTTCAGGAGGCGACATAATAAAACTTGTTGTTAAAGATGGTGTTGCACCAATAGAGGATAAGAAGGTTCTTAGAGACTTCATTAGACGATACCTTGTTGGTGCAGAGGTTGTTGAGGATCTTCCTGAAGGATTAGTAATACAAGTCATAGTTAATGTTGAGGAACTTAAAGTAATTCACATTCTTCAGAGAATGCATAAGTTAGTATGGAGTATGCTTAAAGACACTATGACGGCCTTTATGAATCTTGATAAGGACTTAGCAAGAGATGTTATAATAAGGGATGATGAAATAGATAGGTTTTACTTTCTATTCATAAGACAGCTTAACTTATCATTGCAAGATAGAAGGATAATGCTTGACGTAGGTCTTGAGCAATCCGCTGATGCAATAAATCTCTCCATGATAGCTAGAAACATTGAGAAAATAGCTGATTACGCAACATACATTGCTGATAAAACAATTAAGCTTGCAAAGAAACCCTATGAACCTTTAAAGTCGAAAATAGAGAACCTTTCAAGAACTATTATAGAGATATTTAATGAAGCTATGAACGCATTCTACAGTATGAACGATAATATGGCCTTAAGCGCTATAGAGAGAGCATCAAAAACAGCTAAGCTCGAAGAAGATTTAGAAAACGTAATGTTAAATCTTGATGTTTGCGATAAAGACACCCCAACATTAAGGATGGTTGTGGAATGTCTTAAGAGTATGTTAAATGAAACAGCTGATATAGCTGAACACACTATGGACATGATAGCTGTTAGGAAGAGCTAAAAAACAAAGATAAATAACAGGCTTTATTGATACTAGTAGTGTTATTGAAGTATTGTAGGCGTTCCTACTTCAGCTTATAACCTATTTTCCTTAGAAACTCCCTTCTCTCCCTAATTTTCTCCTCGTCTTCTATACCTACGGGTTTATAGCCGTCAACAACCCCTAGTAAGCCTCTACCTTGTTCGGTTTCAATAACTACTGCTTGTATAGGATTTGCTGTTGCTGCAAATATTCTAGTGACTTCTGGGACATTCTTAAGAGCATTAAGAACGTTTATAGGCCAACCTCCTTTAATGTAAATTACAAAAACGTGGCCAGCGCCTATTTTTAAACATGTTTCTGCTGCAAGTTTTCTCAATTCATCATCGTTTCCTTCATGTCTTACGAGCCTATCTCCACTTGCTTCGCAAAATCCCAAACCAAATTTTATTGAAGGGCAACTGTTAACTATGGCTTCATAAATGTCCTCAGTTGTTTTTATGAAGTGACTTTGCCCTATAATAACATTTGTTCCTTCAGGTAAAGGTATTTGCACTATTTCTATTCTAAACCTTTCAGACATTTGACCATAGCACCCATGATTATTTTGGGTTTAGAAAATTCATAAATATAACTTATCTGTTAGAAAAATACTGCTTAAACTAGAATAAGTATGTGATTTAAAAATGCAAGTCCCCTATAACATTTATGAAGCATTAGCGGCTTCAGGGCAATTACAGTTACTAATAAAGATAATTCTGAGTTTCTTTGTCGGTGCCTTGATAGGGTTGGAAAGAGAGAAGGCTAGAAGCTCTCTTCTTAAGGAGGAGGGAGAATCAAGTATACCCCCCGGGGTTAGAAGCTTCGGCTTCATAAGCATGTTGGGAAGCTTCGTTATAACGATACCTTCATTAGTAACCGTTATTGGTTATGAGGAGTTTAAGCTACTTTCTATTTTACTAGCGTTTTTCGCTGTAACACTTATTCTCCTATATGAAATATTTAGGCTTTTCATAATAAAGGATAGCGGAGTCACAACGCCAATAGCATTAATGCTAAGCTTTACTTTAGGTTTACTTATAGGCTTAGATAGGTTCGTTGAAGCTATAGCGGCCTCGGTTTTCATAACATTCATGTTGGCTATAAAGTTAAGAATAGAAGCGCTTATAAAGTTTATAACTTACGAAGAATTCTTATCAGCTTTAGAAATAGGAATTATAGTGTTTCTTTTTGGTCCATTCTTTGTAAGAGATGTTTATGACCCTATATTCCATGTGATAAACTTTAAAGCCCTTTATGTTTTCTTCGTAGTGATACTGGTATTTTCGTACATAGGTTACTTTTTAGTTAAGATTAAAGGTCCCCAAGCAGTGCAGTACTTTTCGTTCTTTGGAGGACTCGTGAATAGTGAAGCAGCTGTTGTAAGCATAGTTAGGCTTGTAAAGTCCATGAAGCTCCATGTAAATGTGGCTGTTGGAAGCATAATAACAGCAACTACTGCAATGGTTTTTAGAAACATTGTTTTAACGTTAATTATGGCTTTAATGACTATAGGTGTTAATGAAGTAAATATCCAAGCATTTATGATATTTATTACATCATACATGTTAGCCGCGTTAATAGGATATTTTCTAACTAAGCTTTCAATAGTTGCAGTAACTATTGAATCTAATAAGAAGATTAAGATGCCTTCTCTTGAGAAACCCATAAGTTACTCTATAGCTTTAAAAGCCCTACTTGTTTTCGTTGCAATGTTGGTTGCGACAACATATATTACATTAACGTTTGGCGAGTTAGGTGTTCTCTTCTCATCTATATTTGGTGGTCTCGTTAGTGCTGAAGCCCTAATCTTCACGGTGTTTTCTTTATTGTCAGTTGGCAAAATAACCTTAAATGTAGCATTAGCGTCAGCTCTTCTTGCAACAGGATCTGCCATACTTAACAAGCTTCTTTTTGCTCATGCTGCTGGTGCTCAGAAAATCATAATCAAGAAAATAGTTTGGCAGCTCATGATAATAGGTTTGCCTGTGGAAATAGCTGGGATCTATATTGCTATACTTTAAAATACTCCATTTAGGCCTCTTTGTGAAGAAATTGTTGCATAATCCTTATATAGGTATAGGGAGAAGGTAGACAAAGAAGCCAGCAAGAAGAATTTCTTGCTGGCTCTATCAAGGCTAAAAGTAGAGAGGAAAAATTTGTCCAAAGAAAAAGAGGTTAAAATAAAAGATCTAAAACCTGGAATGGATAATATAAATCTTAAAGTACGTGTTTTAGAAGCATATAAGCCAAAAATCATACAGACTAAGAAGGGTTCAAGAATAATTTCTGAAGCAATAGTTGGCGACGAAACTGGAAGAACAAAAATGACACTATGGGGTAAGAAGGCTGGCACTATAGAGGAAGGTGAAGCTTTAGAAATAAGAAACGCATTCGTAACAGCGTTCAGGGGTCAAGCACAGCTCAATGTGGGTAAGCAGGGTGAAATAGTAAAGATAAACAATGAAGACGTGATTTCAAAGGAGGAGGTGCCTGAAGTAACACCTAAAGCAGAAGGATACCGTAAACCGTACTCTTCAGGCTATAGGAGAAAGGGTCCATTTAAGGGCAAAAGAGGAGGACGCTGAATGAGCGTTGAAAACTTAGGAGAAAAGAAACCTCTAAGAAAAGGTACACCAGTAGGTAAAGGCGAAGAAGGGTACATAGTGTCATTAAATGATGAACATGCTTACTCATTAAACCCTGCAGCATTTTATGTATGGCTCCTATGCGATGGAGAATTAACAGTAAACGAAATTATAGATAAAATAGCGAAGTCAACAGGTCTAGAACGCAGCGAGCTTGAAGAGCCCGTAAAGTATATTGTAAATGAATTAGTTAAAGTTAATCTCCTAGAATATACATAAGTTTACCAAAAATTTTCTCTCTTTTTCACCATATTTAAATACGTCCTTAGTTTCATTAGAAAATAGTGATAGAGAATATGTCTTCAGAAATTATGTTCAGACTGGGGATTCCAGCATTAGATGAATATGTGGGAGCCATTAAACCCGGCTACCTTATTTTAATGGAGGGCGAAGTAGAAACTTATCCTTATCTTGTACTTCACAGAATAGGGTTTTCTGCTGCAAAAGATTACAGATATAAGGTATTATATATTGTAGTTAATGATGAACCTGAGGAATATCTTGAAGCCTCAATAAACGTAGGTCTAGATATAAGAACGCTTATTTATCGAAAACTTTGGAGGTATTTAAAAGCAGAATCCTTTGAGGACATAGTTAAAGTAATTGTGGAGGAAGCGTCAAGGTCTTTAGTGCTAGTTGATGCCTCCTTAGCTAAAATAAGACTGAATTATAACGAAGTAATGTTTGTGAAGAATGCCCTTAAAACTAATGATTCTGTTCTTGCTTTAGCTATATCTCCAAGCATAGTGGCTAAAGAAGAAGTTATGATGGTGGAGAAGGTAGCTAATATAGTATTAAGGTTAGCTTTTGAAGTAGTTTCCGGCGAACCACGTTATCTCATGGAGCTTATAAAATGTAAAAACATGCCTAAGAAGGCATTAATGCTTACCTACAGTATAGGTGCTTTAGGTATAAGGATAGAAAAACTTCAGAAAATACCATCTTAGGCTGTTTTAGGTTTAATGATGCATTTAATTTTTTTAATCGCTTCTACTTGTTTGATGGGGTGGCTTGATGACCCGCTTTGCGGTGAGG
>CAZLZO010000011.1:6823-41491 GCA_964564025.1 uncultured Desulfurococcales archaeon | reverse complement strand
TTGGTGCTTATTTGCTTTTAAAGCCTAACTATCAGTAATACTGAAACGTAATACTGGCAATAATATACCCTTATATAGTACAGTGAATATCATAGAGGGATAGTGGAGAAGAGGTGAAACAATAGTATGGGTGGTGTGCATAAGAAACCTATATCAGCTATTGAGAAAAGAACCCGAAGAATGATGGAAAAGGAGAAAAAGAAACCTACAAAAACACTTACTGAAACCGAGAAAAGAGAGAGATCAGTAATAGTTACTCAAGAACTCGTAAAAGCTGTGGAAAAAGAAGTACGAAATAGTAAAGTAATAACACCGTACCTTATAATGAGTAGATTCGACATAACATATGGTAACGCTAAAAGAGTGTTAAAACAATTAGCTAAGAAGGGCATTATTAAAGAAGTCTCTAGAAATAGAAGGGTAATAGTGTACTTGCCTGCAGCTAAGTAATCAACCTTATTTTAATTCTATATCTAAGAAGTCAGGAATTACCTTAATATCTAAAATAGGGATAGCAACCCAGCCGGGTCTTGTTCCTTCGGAAAGTTCAACTCTTTCCCCTGCTTCATCGCTTCTAATAAGTATGTAGTATTTATTATCATGTTCTTCACGATGCTCCTCCACATGATAGTAAAGTAGAGGTAGTCCATAGTATTTATAATAATCCCTGAAAACGGCCAAAAGACCATATACTATTTTGTTGTCTTTCCTAAACCTAATAATGTAAGGTGCTTGTCCTAGACTTACTAGAGACATAGCAAACCTCGCTATATCATTAATTGAGGAAACCTTTACACCGACAACTTTGTCTATTTTGGGTTTTTCCTCCATATGTGATAACCCTGAACTAGTTTTAACATAGGATTTTAAGCTACTATGTTATTAATGTCGCTTAAAAGTTAATAACTGCTTACCTGCCATATTTTAAGATTTTAGCTAACTCTCTATAGGCTTCAGCTAACACTGTATTACTAATATTACTAATGTTAATGACATCTATTTCGCTAAATGATTCATTAAGATCCCAAATCATTAATTTTTCCTCACTAACAGCTTCCTTCTTAATTCCTGTTGGTGAAACTATAAGTGAAGGTATTGTGTAAAATACCTCTCCATGATGCTCTACTATTCCTCCACATAAAATTACGGGTGAAGATGTTTCAAGAGCTCTAGCAAGCGCTAGGGATTTAACAAGTAAGTGTGAATCTCCTTTTCTAAGCCTTCTCTTAAAGAAGACAACAAAGAATTCTGCTCCCCAAGCTTTTTGCAACTTAGCGTATTCTGGAGCTAAAAGGTCCGTATCTATTAAAACACCTACTCCACGCTTTTGAATAGAGAGGTCATTGTTTTGAACTCTTCCAGGAGATAATCCTAGAGCAGCTTCCTCCTTCGAAATAGTTACCTTCCTAACTTTACCTTTGATTCTTCCATCTGGTGTTATAAGTAACGATGTCATGAACAGTTTCGGCCCTGCTCTTTCAAGAATTCCTCCAACCATTAAGTATATTGCGTGTTCTTCAGCTATCTTAACTAGAGACTCAATAGCATTCGAGGGTATTCTTCCAGCATAGCTTCTAACGATAGCCTTAATTCTGTTTAGCTGGTAAATGCCTATAAGGTCGGAAATATTCATAAGAGGAGAAATACAGAGTAATGTAGCATCGTTTCTCCTAGCCTCATCTGCAGCATTATTTACTTTCTCTGTATTGTATCTTCTAGCTAAAACCTTATTTCTATAATGGTAAACAGCTATTTTCACATACAAGCACCTCTAAGGAATAGATTTTATTTCTTCATAAAGCTCATTCAGCACCTCTACGTAGTCTCTCTTTCCCTCCTCGATTTCATCCATTATTTTCTCAAGCATTGCGGTACGTTCCTCTGAAATCAGCTGGAAGTAATTTTGAGAAAGATAGGTATAAACTTTAATACCTAAATCAGTTGGTATAAGCTTTTTCATTCTCTTAGATTCGATAACATAGTTTCTTTGAAGAAGTGTTTGAATTATTTTAGCGTATGTTGATGGTCTACCTATACCTCTTTCCCTCATTAACTTAACTACATCTCCTTGTGTAAAGAGTGAAACTTTCGGCTTCTCAACAATCTCTATTCTCCCTACATACTTGCCTGGTTTTACATAGGACTCAGTTTTCACTATAGGGTATATTTTGAGAAATCCCGGTTTAACTATGTTAACAATTCTCTCTAAGTCCCTTGAAGTACCTAAAAGTTTCACATTAACTTTTTGCTTAAGGACTTTAGCTTCAACCATTTGACTAGCTATAAACCTCCTAAATATTAAGTCATATAGTTTTATGTGATTTCTTGTTAAAGGCTTTATAGGTGTTATTACTCCCTCATTTATAAGTTTAAGTAATCTTTCAGTATCTATAGGTCTAGTTGGTCTAATACACTCATGAGCTCCACCAACACCCCATCCCCTTGGCTTGTAAAGTTCAGAGGCTTCCGCACCGAAAGAGTCTTCAAGGTAAGCTTTTGCAACATATTGTCCAAAGCTTGAAACCCTAATGCTATCCGTTCTGTGATAAGTTATGAAACCCTGTTCAAAGAGGTCTTGCGCTAGCTGCATTATCTCATTGGCTCCTAACCCTAACTTCTGGGAAGCTTCAGTTAGCATGGTGTCTGTCGTGAAAGGCGGCAGTGGTGAAATCGTTGATTCCTCAAAACCCATATCTATAACTTCTACACTCACCTCTCCCGCCTTTTCAAGACCACCCTTAACTTCAGACTTAGGTATTTCAAGCCTAAATAAGTTGTCTACAGTAACCACTACATATTTCTCTCTTTCTTCTCTCCATTTTTTGTGTTGTTTTATTATCCATCCTAGTACTGGTGTTTGTACTCTTCCTGCTGATAGCCAGTGTTTTCCGAAAACACCCCAAAGCCTCCTTGAAAGCTCAAAACCAATCCAACGATCCTCAACACGCCTAACAACCTGAGCCTCAACAAGAAACCTATTGAATTCTCTGGGATTATCCAAGGCCTCGGTTATTGCTCTCTTAGTTACTTCGTGAAACTCTATTCTTAAAAGCTTTTTAGCGTGGGGTCTTAAATGAACTGCAATGTCCCATCCTATCTTTTCTCCCTCAGTGTCTGGGTCTGTTCCTATGAGAACAAGGTCTACTTCTTCAGCTAATTCCTTAATGAAATTAATGATATCTAATGAGTCCCTAATGTTCTTGCTTCCACATTTAGGACATACCTTCCCTTTCTCCTCAAGGTACTCTGTAAATTGGTAACCACAATCCAAACATCTCTTTATAGTATCATATACTGGAAGGTAAGTGTCTACATAATTATCTTTTGGAGTATATACTCCATGGAACCCTGGAGTAGTTGCTAAATCAAAAACATGCCCTCCAGTAGCTGTAATCATAAGAAGGTATTTTCCAGTAGTTATTTCGTAAACCTTAAGATCCCCTCTACGTCTAATAGTGGGTTTGCCGAAGAAATTGGCTATAGTTCTTGCTTTATTAGGTGATTCCACAACAAGGAGAACGGTCTTAAACCATTCTCTGGCTTTCTCTATTTTCACCCTTCCTTCTCTTACTGCTTTAACTAACTCTCTATCCCTATTTATTTCGTCAAGTATCTTTTTAACATTTAATTTTTCGAACTCCACAAACTCAGCTTCCTCAATAATCCATTTGAACCTCCTACTTAAACCATAAAATAGTCTGTCGTCGTCAACAATTACTATAGAAAGTCCCTTAGTTATTCCTCCAACAAACATCCTAGATGTTCTACCGCTAGCTTGAATATACGTCATAACGTCTGGTACTAGAATATACATTTTCCCGTTTTCTTCAGTAACAGCTATTTCCTTAAGCTCCCTTATTTTACGTCTAACCTCCGGATCCTCCATAAGTCTTCTCGCATGCTTTAATGCTTCAAAAAATACTTTTTCAACATCGGTTTCAGGCTCCTTGCCTTCACGAAGCTTCTCAGCTATTTCATTTACTGCAGCAGGAGGAGCTATTGCAAGATACTTTCTCATTTTAACAATTAATTTATCAATAATTTCCTTTTCCGAAGGTTCTTCAACAACCTCTCTAACAATAACTAATGCTCTCATAATGTTTAACGGATGAGGCTCTTCGAGTTTTGTGCTGAACTTAAACCTTGGTATTCCAGCAAATATAGCGTATCTAACTGTTTCAGGTAAATCAAGTCCCCTGACCATTACACCGTAATATGTTGCTACACCAACAAGGACCTCAATTTCTCCTTTAGAAAATTCCTCTAAAGCCTTAATTTCCTTAGATGTAAATACTTTAGCGCTAACGCCTTCATCACTTATCTTCCTAGCTAAGACTTCAGCATATTCTACTCCCTTATCTACGGGAACAAAGATTAAACCTCCTTTACCAAGCAATTTAGCTACTCTTACAACTTCATCTTCAACACTATCTTTAGGTTTAACGTAAGAATCTATTATTGCTCTTAAAAACTCAGATCTTGTCCCTACTTCGAAACCTAAGAGTTCCCGGAAAAGCTTTACACGTAAACCGCGAGGTCTTCCGGTAGCACTTGACACTATAAGTACGGTTTCCGCTTTTTTAGATGCTCTCTCAACGTAAAACTGTAATTTCCTTATTTCCCTAAGTAATTTCTGATAATCCTCTGTTCCAGGTTTAAGTGTTGAAATCCTCCTTTTCGCCTTAATTAGCTTATATGCTAAATCAATATCTTCCTGGCTAAATCCCATTATCATAAGTATTCTGTCAACATTCTTGGAGCTTTTAAGTATGGCATCAACATCGTCAACAACTATGAACTTGAACTTTTTACCTAGAAGTTTCTCATAGTGAGCCGTTAGAAATCTCGAAGTAGTCACTAATATGTGGAAATTTCCTTTCTCTATGTTCTCTAAAGCCTCTTTTTTCTCTTTAGAACTAAGCTTGGCGTGATACGTTATGACATTAACGCTAGCACCAAGTTTTTCTACGAACTCTTTAAGCCTACCATAGACTTGAATGACGAGAGGGGTTGTAGGCAAAATAATGTATGACTTCTGATTTTTAAGAGCAAAATACGTAGCCATAACCATAGCAAACGCTGTTTTACCGACACCAGTTGGTGCAACTATCGAAAAACTTTGTCCTTTAAGAACACGTTTAGCCCATGTTTCTTGGGCATTCCACATTTTATTTCCTATAAGTTTTTCGAAGAGCCTATTTACCTCGTTAAGTTCGGAAATAAGTGTTTTAAGTAAACGTAGGTTCCTAAGTTTTCCAAGCTTCTCCGTGAGCTCAATCACTTTTATATGGCTTGGCTCTTTCATGAAAGCTGTAGCGTCTGAAACGTGAAGAGGCAAACATCTTTCACATGGGAGCATATGGAATAAGCGTAAATCCGATGTTTCTCCTCCGCAATTTATGCATCCATGTCTATATATTCCGTGAGGAGCCTCTATCAAACTCCTATTCACCAATCATGTTTATCAATATGTCAAGATTTTCCTGCATACTAATATGTAATACGTATACAACCTTAAAAGCTCCTCTTTCCGTTTAAAATTAAGAAAAGCAAACTTTCATGAAAAACATGTGTTAATAGTTAAGCTATTTTTCAGGCCTGTTCCTCATAAACTCCTGCTCGCGTTATTTTGAGAACCTTGTTGGGATAAACTATTATCCCTTTATTTGTTATTTCGAATGGATGCCTTCTCATACTATGCGACGTACCTCTCATTTTCCAAATTATGAGTGACCTCTTTAACTCACCACCTATTTCATCAAGATCTAACCTTATTATTCCATCTGCGGCATGCTCTACACCAGGCCCTCCAAAGCCCCTTTCAGTTACAGAGACTTGGGACACTAATATTGAAGTCACTCCTAAGCCTGAAAGCACTCTCTTAAGCTGCATTACAATGTTTCTAGCTACAGCAGGCTTTGTTAAGTAAAGTGTCGAAACAGAGTCTATAACTCCCCTTACGGCGCCTACATCTCTAATAGCCTCCTTAAGTACGTCAACTAAGTTCATTACGTCCGTTGGATCTCTTACAACGTATCTTTCCCTTTTCGCAGCTTCACCTATACCTCCTGTAAAAGCATCAACCATTGCGAAAAGCCCTTTTTCCTCATACTTTCTAACATCCCAGCCGAACTGTGACATATTAATTCTAACTTGAACAGGATGTTCTTCTAAAGCAATGAAAACTCCGGGCTCCCCATTCAATAATCCATGGTAAAGGTATTGTTGGCCGAATATGCTTTTGCCTGTTCCAGGACCTCCGGAAAGCAACACTACATTTCTTTTAGGTATTCCTCCGTGAAGTATTTCGTCCATTCCTGGAATTCCTGTTCTAACCCTTTCTAAGGGCATTTCTTTGCCACCAAATCTCCATTCTCTCTTCAAAACTAAATAAGTTTATCTAAAAATTCTAGAATTTAGTGTAGAGAATTTATTGAATAACCTATTTTGCTTAAAGTTTAATAGGCGCATATATACTAACTACCTAGGACTGTTAGAGTGTGAGGTTAGTAAAAGTGTCTAGTGAAATTAAACTCCAGGTTGCTGAGGCAAAACCTCGTGATAGAGGCAGGAAAATAGCGAGAATAAGCAGAGCAGACATGAGAAGCTTAGGTGTTGTTCCAGGAGACTTCATAGAGGTTGAAGGACCAAAGGGTTCAGCAATATGTCAAGTTTGGCCAGCTTATCCACGTGATGAAGGTCAGAGCATTATTAGGATAGATGACATGATAAGATCGTCAATAGGCGTAACAATAGGGGATTTCGTAACCGTTAGAAGAGCTAGAGATGTAAAGCCAGCTACAAGAGTGGTGCTAGCACCAACAGAACCTATACGTTTCTCACCTGAATTTGTTGATTACATAAAAAGTGCTTTAATGGGGAGACCTGTTTCACGAGGAGAAGTACTTACAATACCAGTATTTAATGTTGCAATAAGATTCGTAGTTACCTCAACTCAACCTACACTTAACGTCTTCATAACTCAAGAAACAGAAGTACACATTAGAGAAGAACCTGTTAAAGAAGAAGCCGTAAGAGGAGTTCCTAAGGTAACTTGGGAGGACATAGGTGATTTAGAGGAAGCTAAGGAAAAAATAAGAGAAATGATAGAACTACCTTTAAAACATCCAGAACTCTTTAAGCACTTAGGTATTGAGCCTCCTAAGGGTGTTCTTTTGTATGGTCCTCCTGGAACAGGTAAGACCTTGCTTGCAAAAGCAGTAGCAAACGAAATTGGAGCATACTTTGTCGCTATTAATGGTCCTGAAATTATGAGTAAATTCTATGGAGAAAGCGAACAAAGACTAAGAGAAGTGTTTAAGGAAGCTGAAGAAAACGCTCCAGCAATAATATTCATAGACGAAATAGACTCCATTGCACCGAGAAGAGAGGAGGTAACGGGAGAAGTCGAGAAAAGAGTTGTAGCACAGCTTTTAGCCTTAATGGACGGTTTGAAGGAAAGGGGCAAAGTCATAGTAATAGGTGCCACTAATAGGCCTGATGCTGTAGATCCTGCCCTTAGAAGACCCGGTAGGTTCGATAGGGAAATAGAGATTAGACCACCAGACAAGAGAGGTAGAAAAGAAATATTGCAAGTTCACACTAGAAACATGCCTTTAACAGAAGATGTTAATTTAGATGAATTAGCTGAGTTAACTCATGGCTATACCGGAGCTGACCTTGCAGCATTATGTAAGGAAGCAGCGATGACCGCTTTAAGAAGATTCATTAGAACGCAAAAAGTCGATCTTTCAAAGCCCATACCCCCAGATCTTTTAAAGAACCTCAAAGTCACTAAAAAAGACTTTCTTGAAGCAATGAAGTTCATACAGCCAACACTGCTAAGAGAAGTGTTTGTAGAAGTACCTGAAGTACACTGGGATGACATTGGAGATTTAGAAAACGTTAAGCAAGAACTAAGGGAAGCAGTTGAGTGGCCTCTTAAACATCCTGAAATATTTAAGAAAATGGGGATTAGGCCTCCGCGAGGAATACTTCTCTTCGGCCCTCCGGGAACAGGCAAGACCCTATTGGCAAAGGCTGTTGCTACAGAAAGTGAAGCAAACTTTATTTCGATTAAGGGACCTGAAATCCTAAGTAAATGGGTTGGAGAATCAGAAAGAGCTATAAGAATTACATTTAGAAGAGCTAGGCAAGCCGCACCTTGTGTCGTATTTTTCGACGAAATAGATGCAATAGCTCCAAGAAGAGGAGTAAGGACAGACACTACGGGAGTTACCGATAGAATAGTTAACCAGCTTCTTACTGAGATGGATGGTATTGAGAAGTTGGAGAATGTTGTAGTTATAGCAGCAACTAATAGGCCGGACATACTAGACCCAGCACTACTAAGACCAGGAAGATTCGACAAACTAATTTACGTACCTCCTCCCGACATTAGAGGTAGGTTTGAGATTTTCAAGGTTCACACTAGGAAAATGCCTTTAGCGGAAGACGTAGACCTATGGAGGTTAGCTGAGCTAACAGAAGGATATACGGGTGCAGACATTGAAGCAGTATGTAGAGAAGCAGCAATGGTGGCTTTAAGAGAGAAGTTTGAGCCTAGACCTGTTGAAATGAAGCATTTTCTTGAAGCATTAAAGAAAATACCTCCTAGCTTAACTAAGGAGGATATTGAAAAATACGAGAGATTAGCTTATGAGCTTAAAAGGGCAACTTTAACATAACATTCCTTCAAAGAACCTTCATTGTAATGCTAACGTTGAGGAGGCAGGAAATGTCAAAAACCGGTAAGGAAGCATCTCTCACGTTAAGTAAGGCTATTCCATCATCTTACATTAGGTTGCTTAAAAAACTTAAAGATTCACTTAAAGTAGCTTATAGATTAAACCATAGAAGAATGATTATTATTTCGGGTTCAGACTTTGAAAAACAAGCACTCTTTTTAGCTAAAACAATTCTAACTTTCTATAAGCTCTGGAAGAATACTGCTAAAACAATTCCTAAAGTAGCTTATTTTCTACATAAAGATTTACCTAAGGAGAGAAAGAAAGCTGATATAGCATTGGATATTTTAAAGAAGAAAGTCAAGAAATTAGATGTAGAGCTCGTTGATTATAAGGATTCTGAAGAATACTTGGGAACAACGTACGATATACTAGTTCTTGATTTAACAACGAATCTTAAACCTAACGATATAGGAAGGCTTATAGGCATTGTGAGAGGGGGAGGGTTAATACTTTTCCTAACCCCTAACTGGAAGGAGTGGGAAAAAACATTAACAATTTTTCAACGTGAACTGGCAACACCCCAGCATCCTGAGAATGAAGTTAGGCAAGTATTTAAGAAGTGGTTTAAGAGGAAACTCCTTGAACATGAAGGAATATTCATATACGATATTGATGATAGAAAAACCATTAAGTCTTTTAGAGAGAAAAATTCTCCTGAACTTCTAAAACTTAAGGAGAGAAAGCTAAGTATTCCTGAGAAAACACTATACCCTAAAGAACTCTACCAATTAACACTTACACAAGACCAAGTAAACGTATTGAAACTTACTGAAAAATTCGTTGAAAAACCTCGTGGAAAAAAATTTGTACTTATTCTAACAGCTAATAGAGGACGCGGTAAATCATGTGCTCTCGGAATAGCCGTTGCTGGCTTCATAAATGAACTTAGAAAAGTGAAGAATAGAGTTAGGGTTTTAGTAACAGCACCTAAACCCGCAAATATTCAATCTTTTATGATGCTTCTCACGAAATCTCTTGACAAACTCGGATTCAATTATAAAGTTATTAAGAAGAGGAAGAAAATAATCGAAGTTAAATCTGAAAGATTCAGTGTTGAATACTGGGAACCTATCAACATTCCAAAAATGAAAGCTGATTTAGTAATTGTTGATGAAGCAGCAGGACTTCAGGTTCCCATGCTGCTTAAGATATGGAAGGAACATAAAAGAATAATGTTCTCTAGCACCATACATGGATATGAAGGCGCTGGAAGAGGTTTTTCCATAAGATTCCTTAAGTACATTAAGAGTGACACTAAGACGGAAGTAGTAGAGTATGAAATGTATGAACCCATAAGGTATTCTGAAAATGATCCTATAGAGAAATGGCAATTTGACACATTACTTCTGGATGCTGAACCTGAGAAACTCACAGATGAAGACCTTAAACATATAGAGGAAGGTAATTTAGTGTACATAAAACCTGATTTAGAAGAATGGTTTTCTAAAGCTGGTGAGAGACTGCTAAGACAGTTCTTTGGAATATATGTTTTAGCTCATTACAGAAACGAACCAGACGACTTAGGCATGATGGCTGATGCTCCTCATCACACCATAAGAGCCGTAATGACTCCTTCCGGTAAAATTGTATGCTCCATACAGCTTGCTGAGGAAGGACCAATACCTGACATCATGGTTGATGACTTGCTTAAGGGGGGCAGAATACCTGGAAATATAATTCCTGATAGAGTTTTAAAACATGTTAGAATAAGGGAGTTTAGTAAAACAGTTGGTTGGAGAATTGTTAGAATAGCCACCCATCCGGATGTCATGAGGAAAGGTATTGGAAGTTTTGCCTTACAGAATATTATTAAGGAAGCACGTGAAAAAGGCTATGACTGGGTTGGTGCAGGATTTGGTGTAACAGAGCAACTGCTTAGATTCTGGCTTAAAAATGGATTTATTCCCGTACATATGTCACCCGATAGGAACCCGATAAGCGGGGAATTCACAGTTTTAGTTTTACATCCTCTCACTGAAATAACTAAGAAAATAGTAGAAATAGCTAATAAATCATTTAAACTCAAGGTTATAAATGCATTACATGATAGCTATAGAAACTTGGAAACTGATGTTGCTCTACTAATTCTTGAATCAGGCGGAACAATAGATCCAAACTATGAACCCAAGCTTGACCCAATACTTTGGGATAGATTAAGAATATATTCTTACGGACCTATGACCTATGAAGCAGCTTGTGACGTAATGTATGAGCTCGCTAGAGCATACTTTATATGCTATCCTAACTTTAAAGTAAAACTCTCAAGAACTGAGGAGTATATTCTCGTTTCACGCGTTCTTCAAGCAAAATCATGGGAGGCTACAGCTGAAGAAATAGGTAAGAAGCAACATTTTGTAATGATGAAGCTTAAGGAGATAGCTGGAAAAATAGCTAAAACATATTTGGGAAGTAAAGAGCCAAGAGGGATTTCCCTTTCAGACCTCGCATGACTTCTTAAGTGAAAGTAAAGACAAAATTTATCTCATTTAAGACCTGTTTCTTTCGCATAGAGAAACAAACTAACAAAGTATATAAATAAGTTATATAGGGGATATTTAGAGAACTATGGAGTAGAAAAAATTGTTAGGTACTAAGGTGGCTGCGAGTCATGACCAAACCCGTAGATAAATCTAAAGCAATAATTCTATGGTTTGAGCAGTTAAGAAAAGAAGATGTACCTATAGTTGGAGGGAAAAACGCGAACTTAGGAGAAATGATAAGTGCAGGGATACCTGTACCTCCAGGTTTTGCTATAACAGCTTACGCATACAAGAGATTTCTTGAGGAAACAGGGCTTTCCGAAAAAATAGCTCAAATACTTAAGGAAACTATAGTGAAGGGTGATCCTCAGGAGTATGAGAAGGCAAGTGAGAAGATACGGAAGCTAATAGTAGAATCGCCTATGCCTAAGTTTATTGAAGAAGAAATTAGAGAAGCTTATAGAGAACTTAATCGCAGATTAGGTTTAGAAAACGTAAGAGTTGCTGTGAGAAGCTCAGCAACTGCTGAGGACTTACCTGGCGCAAGTTTTGCGGGGCAGCAGGAAACATATCTTAACGTTATTGGTGAAGACGAGGTTGTTAAGAAAGTTAAAATGTGCTGGGCAAGTTTATGGACCGCTAGAGCAATATACTACCGTGAAAGTAAGGGATTTGATCATTCAAAAGTTTTAATTTCAGTTGCCATACAGAAAATGGTTAACTCTAGATCGGCAGGTGTTATATTCACTATACATCCTGTAACAGGAAATGAAAACGTAATAGTTATTGAGGGTTCCTGGGGTTTAGGTGAAACAGTTGTTCAAGGAAGAGTAACGCCTGACGAAATAGTTGTTGACAAGAAAACCCTGAAAATAACCGAGAAGAGAGTGAACGAAAAAACAGTCGCATTACTTTTTGACCCAGTAAGTAGAAGAAACGTTGAAGTAGAACTACCAGCCAGCGAAGAGGAGCTTAAGAAATTAGCTGAAAAATACCCTGAGGTAGCAAAGGTAATTAGGAAATATGATATGTTCAGAAGCGCACCATCCATTTCAGATGAAGAAGCAATCAAATTAGCTGAATTAGCTAGGAAAATAGAAGAGCATTACGCTAGAGCAATGGATATTGAGTGGGCAATAGACCAAGACCTACCATATCCGCAAAACGTCTTTATTGTTCAAGCAAGACCGGAAACAGTATGGAGCACTAAGAAGGCTAAGGAGGAAGCTAAGGTTGAGGAGAAAGCAGCTGCACCTATGAAAGCACCTGCTGAAAGAAAGATTCTTGTAAGAGGCTTACCTGCCAGCCCGGGCGTAGTCATAGGTATCGCTAAGGTAGCGTTAACTGTTGAGGAAGCAGCTAAACTCATGAAGAAAGGGGACATCTTAGTAACTAAAATGACAGACCCTGACTGGGTACCCTACATGAAACTTGCAGCAGCAATAGTTACTGATGAAGGAGGAATGACAGCTCATGCTGCAATAGTTTCAAGAGAACTCGGAATACCATGCATTGTAGGAACAAAGAATGCAACACAAGTTCTTAAAACAGGAATGGAAGTAACAGTAGATGCAACACACGGAATAGTGTATGAAGGTAGGCTTGAAGAACTCATGAAGAAAGAGGAGGTAGCAGCTCCCGGAGTAGCAGCTGTCGGCATACCTAAGGAAGTAATGCATGAAATATTCCCTGTTACAGCAACCAAGATTTACATGAACCTTGGAGAACCGGATATGATCGATAAATATATTGACTTACCCTTCGACGGAATAGGACTTATGAGAATAGAGTTCATAATCTCAGATTGGATAGCCTATCACCCATTATACTTAATAAAAATAGGTAAGCCTGATGAATTCGTAAATAAGCTTGCAGATGGAATAGCTAAAGTTGCTCAAGCAATTTATCCAAGACCTATTGTAGTGAGATTTAGCGACTTCAAAACTAACGAGTACAGAGGATTAAAGGGTGGAGAAGAATTTGAACCTGAAGAAAGAAACCCAATGATAGGTTGGCGCGGCGTATCAAGATATGTTTCACCAGAATACGAGCCAGGATTCAGACTAGAATTAAGAGCAATAAGAAAAGTACGTGAGGAATACGGTTTATCAAATGTATGGGTAATGTTACCATTCGTAAGAACTACATGGGAAGTTGAAAAAGCACTTAAAATAATGGAAGAGGAAGGCCTAAGGAGATCAAAAGATTTTAAAGTATGGATTATGGCTGAAGTACCCTCTGTAATATTCTTAGCCGATAAATTTAGCGAATTAGTCGACGGCTTTAGCATTGGAAGTAATGATTTAACACAGCTACTTCTAGGAGCTGATAGAGACTCAGCAATACTTGGAAGACTAGGGTACTTTGATGAGAGAGACCTAGCAGTTACAAGAGCAGTAGCTCACTTAATAGAGGTAGCTCACTCATATGGAAGAACAGTCTCAATATGTGGTCAAGCACCAAGTGTTTACCCAGAGTTTACAGAGTTCCTTGTTAGACATGGAATAGACAGTATAAGCGTAAACCCCGATGTAGTTATTAGAACGAGAAGACTTGTAGCAAGCATAGAAAAGAAGATAATGCTTGAAAGACTAGAGAATTTAACTAAATCATCCCGGAAGAAACTTTGGGAACCTAAATGGTAAATTAGGGTATTTCATAATATTTTCTCTCTTCAGACTCAATAATTTTTTCAATAACGCTTCTAGGTAAGGCTGTATCTTCTTTCCTATAAACTGTAGGTTTTTTAATACGCATACCAATACCCTTAACTATTTCAACTTCATACATTCTTAGATCATGGTTTGTTTGCCTCATTTTCTCGACAATAACGTATCTTTTAAGCTCACCCTTCACAATAGCCTTCCTAAACCTAACAATTCCGTCACCGATATGTTCTATTCCAAAGCCGAAGCCTAAAGATGTTGTTACAGCATATTGTGAAACAGCGAGTATTGTGAAATCCCATCTGCTTAAAACTCGCTTAATAAAGTATGAGTATTTTCTAGCCATAGCTGGCTTATCTAGCCAGAAGGCCGAAAGTGCATCAAGAACAAGTCTTGCTCTACCATACCCTAATGCTTTCTTAGCCTCAATGACTTTAGCTACGAGATCTTCAACACTTAAACTAGTTAATGACCAGATATCGCCAGGAGACCCCATGAGGGCATCAATAATTACTAATTTACCTTCATCAATTGCTTTCTCAAAATCCCAGCCGAACAGTGAAGCCTGCTTTATTATTGATTCTCTTGATTCTTCAGTAGTAACATAAACGTTTTTGTCTCCTTCAACTATGCCTTGATTTATGAATGACATGCAAAATATTGTCTTACCTGTACCTGGCTCTCCAACTACAGCTACGAAAAACCCTCTAGGAATACCTCCCTCAATAAGTTTATCGAAACCCTCAACTCCAGTTGACAACCTTTCTATGCGTATATTACTCACTCCTAGCTCCCACATAATTTTACAGCATTAGAAATATTTATTCCAGAGGTAAATTATGAAATAGTATTTGATGATGATGCTCGAAAGGTCGGAGAATAATCTGTGAAGAACCCGCGCAGGACTGAAACTGGAAAAGCTCAGCAACCCTAAGCTCTAATGCGATGATGAGCTCGGGGCTCCAGGAATTTTATAGGTTGATGACGTCTAAGTCCCATCGCTGAGCTTTTACTCCATAAGTAGATCTTTTTTACCGAACCTTTTAGTTAAAATGCTTTTTACATCTTTACTTAGTTCTTCCTTCTCTATGTCTTCAAGAAGATCATGGAACCTTACTTCTCTCGCCTCTAAACCACATGTACCATCAGGGAGCATAGCTCTTTTAACACAGTAAGCGTATTGGCACCGCGCACCTATGCATAAGTCACCTGTCCAGCGACAAATGGCAACCTTTTTAGGTTTTCCCCTATAGAACTTTGTTGAAATGACTAATGCGTTTTTTGCGCATTTAAAATATGGGCAAAGAGGCGAACATAGTTTCTTAGTAGGCTTCTTTTCACGTTTCTCCACTCTTACTCTAAAGGGAGCCCGCGAAAAAGAAGGCACCCTATTGTTGAAATTGTTTTTCAAAGAAAGACACCTCTGAGAAGTACTGTCTTTAACTGTCACATGGTCCTTAGTAAAAGACTCATGGCTTATACCATTTAAACATTATTTTCGTTACCTTACTTCCTAGCTCACTTTTAGTTGCAGCTACAATAAATTTTTTTCTCACAGAATGGGAGAGCCTACCTGCTCTAACGAGCTCTATAGGACTTGTTTTCTCATTTACTGAAAGAACATGTACAAGATATGGTGCATGATCTATTCCAGGGCCTTTCTCGTATATTGCATAGTCTGCACCAAACTTTAATCCTGACCTTACAACATATCCCTTCTCACGAAACTCCCTGTAAACATTATACAACATAATACATTTTGGAACATTTTTTAAACACACATTGAGAAGCTTTTCGAAACTTACCTTACCTTCCACATCATAAATTTCCAGCACACCTTTTTCAAGTAAGTATAATGCCTCAATTAATGATAGTATTAAGGGAGAGTTTATTTCATTTGGTTTTTTAGGTTTCCTTATGCCTAAAGGTTTTCCGTAGAAACCGCTTAAGAAAATTTTTCTAGAGTCGTTAATGTCCCAAATAATGACTTTCGTACCTACTAAATGTGCTTGAATCTTTTTATCCTTAGAACTCATTTTTAAACCTTAAGAAATGTTTAACTAACTTTATGCATTGCTAAATACATTAGTTCCTCAGCTGCATCCTTTGTTAAATCCGCTGAGTCCTCCACTATATCTATTATTTCCTTTAATAGTAGTACTGCCATCATGTTTCCAGAGGATCTTTCATAAAGTTTAAACGTAAACAACCTGTATTGTTCATCAAGCTCTTCTTCCATTTTCATAGCGTTTCTTGCCTTTTCAACAGTTATCTTAGGATTAACATTTAGCATAAATATTCCTTCCCTTAACTCATCAAATTCCTCTATAAACCTTTTTGTGAAATTGAGAAGACTCTCAGTAAATTCCTTAGGTATTTCGATGCTGTTACTTGCTATAATAGCTAGTCTATGAGCTAAACCCGCCATTAACTGTGCAGTTCTTTCAACGTTATATGTTATGCTTCTAAACAAGTCCTTATACGTTAAGCTAGGCATTGTTCTAACTAAGTACTCTATTATTTTTGACTTAGCCTCTTCAGTATTGTCTTTAAACTTTAATGCATGTTGATGTTTAACTTTAACTATCTCGTATTTTCCTTCATGTAATGCTTCAAGTAAGCTAAACACTTCCTTATGACAGTCAGACGCATTTCTAGTGAGTGCTTGTAGAAGCTCTATTACGGTCATTTCCGCAATGCTTTCTCGAACACCTATTTTTGACGGATCATAATATGACATTACATGGACCTCTACATGCTCGGTATCGGTAGTTTAGGTTTTTCATTTAGGGTATGGCTTTGCGGTTCCGCTTTGAGTTCTACTGGTACGAGTATTTAAAAGTTAGCTGCATGCTAAAAGCTAGTAGGGAGAAGTTTAAGAAAAAGAATGTAAGCCATGACTAAAGCTTTAATTGTCGACTGCTTAGGTAGAGGAAGTGGAAAGAGACTAAGCACAGTTGACGTTATAGGTGTGGGTCCGCGGTCAATAGCTGGGGTATTGGAGAAACACAAAGTATACGTTAACGTGAAACCTTTCGAAGAATACATTAAAATCTTAAGGAAAATCAAGGAGTATGATATTTTACTAATTAGTGCAATGAGCCAAGACATAGGTGCCGTAGAGAAAGCAATAGATTTGTGGAAAGAAAAAGCAAAAGGCCCTGTAATTTTAGGTGGCCCAATAGTTTTCGGCATAAAACATATTAGACATCTTAGATTTGACATAGCAGTTTATGGGGAAGGTGAAGCCACCCTTAACGAACTTTTAGAAAATGGTTTAAAAGAAGGAACCATACCTTCACCTGAAGTTCTTTCCAAAATAAAAGGCATAGTGTTCAGAGTAGGGAAGAAAACTCTGTTTACAGGTGCTAGGGAATTCCTGCCCAGAAACATGCTTAACACTTACAAACCTTCTACGAGAGTTGTTAAAGATTATCCCCAATACTGGGCTTATAGAGTATACGTAGAAGTTCTAAGGGGATGCAGCAACTTCTATAGACCATTAATTAAGCTTTCTGCAGAAGTGAAATGTGCAAACTGCAACTTATGTTTTGAAGGACCATTGGAGAAAAGGCTAAAATGCCCCTACAATATTCCTCCAGGATGCGGTTACTGCTCAGTACCAGCTCTCTACGGTCCAACCCGCTCAAGAAACGTTGACGTTATTGTTGAAGAAATAAAGGAGCTTATAAGGCTCGGAGTTACGAGAATAACATTGAGCGCGTCTGACATTTTAGATTACGGTAGAGACTGGCTAGTTGAACCTAAACCATTAACTGATCCCCATAATCCTCCGGCAAACATTGATGCTTTAAGAAGTCTTTTTGAGAAAATATTTAGTATTTCAGAAGTTTCAGCAGGTGAAGTCACTGTTCTTTTAGAAAATATTAGGGCAAATTTAGTGAACGATAAAGTAGCTAAACTGTTATCAGAGTATTTTAAGAACACACCAATACATATGGGATGTGAGACAGGTTCAGATTCTCATGCCAAACTTATTGGAAGACCCGCTCTTCCAAGCAATGTTTTGAAAGCTACCAAGATTCTTATTAAATATGGACTTAAACCCTACATTTACTTCATCCATGGGCTTCCCGGACAAAATAGTGAAACAGTAAAGAAAACAGTGAAAATGATAAGGGAATTTGGAAAATTAGGTGTTGAGAAAATAACAACATATAGATTTACTCCATTACCTGGGACAGCTTTTGAAAACTTCCCGCCGGGAACACCTATTACTAAGGATAAGTTAAGTAGAGCTATTGTAAATACAGCTAATGAAGTAAATATGATGCGTAAGGAGAAACTTGTCGGAAAAATAGTTGAAGCCATTGTGGTTAATAAGTATCATAAAGATAAAAGATTCAATGTAGCATATCCTTTACCACATGGCCCTGTAATTCTCATTAAAAATGCTGATAAATATTACGGGTTTAGAGTGAAAGTTAAAATAGTTAAAGTAGCTAGTGAAAGAACAGTTTTAGGAAGAATAGTTTCCGTAGTTAGAAGGGTTAAGCCTTTAAGTTTTTAGCTTAACTTGAACGACAAGTTTTTAACGTAATTGCTAATGAATTTTTCATCACTTATCTTCTTTAATGTTGTAGTTATTAGTGTTTTAAGTGATTTAAGGCAGTCATCTATTTCAGCAACGTTTTTCCTTACCTCTGAAATGTCTTTTTCAAATGTTTCTACATAATAACTAAGCATACTATTCTCAGAGTTTTCAATAGCATAACTAAGTAGCTTAAATTCCTCATCTAAATCGACAAGCCTATGGTAGTCAAGAAGTGCATGTATGTAATCAAGTGTTTCAAGTATTTGTTTTAAATCTTCCTGGCTCATACTATCTAACTTTATTTGAGAAATTTTCTTAGCTATATTAACAATAATTTTTCTATCCGCTCTTAATTGGTCAATTAACGTTAGAAACCTTCTAAAGTGAATTTCACTACTTGTTCTAAGATAGTTTTTAAGGCTAATGTTAGCTTCATGAAGCTTTTTACTATGTTTTTCTATAATGACTTCAAGTTCGCTATAAGTTTTTAAGACAAAATAGTACATTGTTTAAAACACACCTTTAAAAGACATGAGTAAGCCTATTTAGTAGCAGCTCTAACTGTTGCGATACTATTGTCAGCAATGCCCTCTTCACGAAGCTGGCCAGTGTTGCACCAAACTTCATTGAACGGTATGTTTTCATCAACTATTGCTGTTAATTTAAGCTTCCTTTTTCTAGCGACAACAATCTCTAAAGCGCTGGTTATTCCTAGCTCATTAGCTAATGTAGGGTTTATCTTTGCAAATCCCTCCTTAACTTCGGCTACAGCTCTCACTCTTATCCTCCTTTCACGTCTAATTTTCCCTCTTCCCAAGCTACTAGCTGGGGGTATGACCGCTACTAATGCTTTTATATCTATTTTTCTTTCAATAATTTTCTCTTTCTCATTTTCAGACATGATTACTAAACACCTTACATTTGCATTATATGCCTTTATCTGAGATTCCTTTCTAATCTAAGGCATATTTAAAATTTAAAAATAAAAACTATTTCTTAACAGGCACTCCTAGGTCCTCAAATTTTAGCTTGTATTTTAAGTATTGTGGGATTTTAATATATGCTTCATTGATTGGTGATCTAACCTGCTCCCATGTATCTCTATTTCTAATGGTTACGGTGTTGTCCTCTAAAGTTTGATAGTCAATAGTTATTGCTAAGGGGACACCTATTTCATCTGCTCTAGCGTATCTTCTACCTATGTTCCCTGATTCATCATATATTACTCTCAACCCCATGTTCTTAAAGTTCTCATAAACCTCTTTAGCTTTAGAGATTATGGGCGCTTTTGAGACGAGGGGAAATACGGCTAAACTTATCGGCGCTATGTCTCTAGGGAGTTTTAGAATAACTCTTCCATTCTTTACTGAATAAGCATATTCTAATGTAGCGTAAAGTAAGCGTTCAGCGCCAAATGAAGGCTCAACAACGTGAGGTATGAACCTCTTGCCCTTAGCAACTTTCTTTATTTTCACGACATTGAAAAATTCTTGACTAAGCTTTCTCCCTAATAATTCAATGTAGCCTTTAGCTTTAAGTTCAGCAAGCACTATGTTTTTATCCTTTCTTTCAAAAGCGCTAACTAATTTTTCAAAATCACTAGGATATTTCTTCTTAAGAACCTCAATATTAAGTTTTATTTCATTAACCTCTATTTCCCTAGGCTCATTAAATTGTTTATAAACTGTTAAATCTTTGCCGCTGAATCCTATGTGTCTCGTTAGGTCATAGTCCCCTCTGTACGAGTGCCCAGCTACCTCTATCCAGCCCCATCTAGAAACCTTTACTAGCTGATCGAATGTTTGTGTTGAATAATGTGCTCTCTCATGAGGTAATTTGTCTTCGAAAACTTGTTTTTCAAATGGTATTCCTAGTTCGCTTACGAATTTTTGAGCTAACGCCATGAAATAAGCTAACCACTCATTAACTATGTAGTTTTTCTCTAAAGCCCCCCTTATAGTAATCACTGTGACCTTATCTTCGCCTTTAACCTTGCTTTCCGCTGTTATTAGCCTTATTTCGTCATTTTCGACCTCAGGGATAAATGGGCATTTTGGATTTTCAGGGTCAAAGAAAAACTCAACCTCCATAATTGTGAATTCCCTTAGCCTAATAACACCTTGTCTAGGTGAGATTTCGTTTCTTCCAACCTTACCTATTTGCCCTATACCTAAAGGCATCCTTCCCCTCATGGAATCGTAAACTCTCTTAAAAGCTACAAACATTCCCTGTGCGGCTTCGGGCCTAAGAAACCCTATGTTTTCACTATAAGGCCCTATTGTTGTTTTAAAAAGTAAGCTAAACGTTTTTACTTCGCTTAAGGGACCGCCACAAGCAGGACACTTGATATTATTTTCATTTATTATTGATGTTAGCTCCTCCGAGCTAAGCCCTTCAACAGTTTTCCCGGTTTTCTCTTCTACTAAATGATCTGCCCTAAACTTTCTGCCACATTTAAAACATTCAACTATGGGGTCTGTGAAGTGCTCTAAATGCCCACTTGCTTCAAGAACTACTTTTGGCATTATGGCTGGAGACTCTATTTCAACTATCATGTCCTGATGTTTAAGTATGAACCATTGCCTCCACTTATTTTCAATGTTCTTCTTTAAAACACTACCTAAAGGGCCTAAGTCGACGAAACCTGCTACTCCACCGTATATTTCATAGGATTGCCAAAAGAAACCTCGCCTTACAGCTAATTCAACTATTTTCTCGTAAAGGTCTTTTTCAGACAACACTTAAGCACCTTAAGCGGCATTATGTTAATATGGTGCTAATTACTACTAAGATAACGCTACTAAAAAACGCTTATGCGAAGCCGGAGATGAAGTTTATGGTTAAAATAGAGCTTTACACATCTGATGAGAAAAGGTATTTCGGAGGATTCACCGTACCCTACGAGAAAGCAAAATATGTTATACTAGGTGTACCTTTCGAACACTCATTAACATATAAGACAGGTACTAGTCTAGCACCAACTCGTATAAGAGAAGCATCGGATGCTATAGAATCGTTTTCTTTAAGAGCAAATTTCGACTACGATAAGTGCCCAGTAGCTGATTTAGGAGATATCTCAGTTGTTCCCGGAGACCCCATGCAGACATTTAATAGAATTTCCGAAGTTGTTAGCGACATAGTTGCTTCAGGAAAAATACCCATACTAATAGGTGGCGAACACAGCATAACCTACGGTATCATAAGAGGACTTAGAGAAAAAAGTCCTTGTACTTTAGTTTTTGATGCCCATTTTGACTCTAGAGATAACTATTTAGGATATAAGCTATCCCATGCATCAATTATGAGAAGAATAATGGAAATAATTGGTACAAGAAAAATAATGTTTCTAGGTGTTAGAGCATTTAGTGAAGAAGAATATTTATTCATAAGATCAAAGAATGTAAGATATGTTACAAGCATGCAAATGTTAAGAAATACAGTAGGTAATATTTTAAAGCCTGTGAAAAGTTTTCTAAGCGAATGTAGGAGCGTTCATATAAGTATTGATATGGATGTTTTCGATCCAGCTTATGCGCCGGGAGTAGATAATCCGGAACCTGAAGGTTTAATACCGACATTAATTTTCGACATACTTTACAATATAGTTGATGAGAAGCTTTTAAGTTTAGATGTTGTTGAGGTTTCCCCAATAATTGATGTGAATGATGTAACAAGTCTTTTGGCGGCTAAGGTGATTAAGGAAGCAATAACGTATCATTACGTTAAAACAATTTCTAAATAGCCTTTACCCTTCTTATCTTGGGCGGCCTTACCTTGTAAAGTATTTTTGCTCCACAATATGGACATCTTATTCCTGGGAGAATTTCTAATTCCTTAGCATCTATTATTCTTCCGCAGTTAGCACACTTATACTTTACAGCTACGGACATTTCAGATGCCCTCAACTAACTCAAGTAATATCTACTATAAAAATTTATAAGTTCTTCCAAAAACATCTATTTCGTAGAAACCAAAATTTTAGGGTGGATGGTTTAAAAGAATGTTTGAATTTGAAGACCTAGGAATAGGTGGAGGAGGTCTTCCACCGGAATTATTTCAGGAAATAGCTAAGGAGGAATTGCTGATACGCATAAGAGTTGAGAAGCGGAAGTGGGGTAGAGAAGTAACAATAATCGAAGGACTCAATGATCCATCAATAGATTTGAAGGAAATGGCTGCTAAATTTAAATCAAAACTTGCATGTGGAGGTACAGCTAAAAACGGTAGAATAGAGCTGCAAGGGAATCATAAGGAACGGGTAAAGGAGCTTCTAGTGGAAATGGGCTTTCCCGAGGAAAACATCATAATAGTTGACTAGCTATAAGGATGTATATGTTAAGGAAGCATAGAATGGCTGATAAGCCAATAAAAAGTAGGTATTTAATTGTTTGTATTTTTGCTAAATTACCTTAGTTCAACCGTTAATATTTTATTTTTATTTTTACTTTTTTTATTGTGGAGGTAGTGGAACCTTTAATTCGCGAACTAACTCCTTATACCTATTTCTAACAGTTACTTCAGTTACCCCAGCAACTTGAGCTATTTCCTTTTGGGTTCTTCTCTCATCTTCTAGAAGAGAAGCTATGTATATTGCTGCAGCCGCTAATCCTGCAGGGTCTTTGCCTGCAGTTATTCCCTTTTCTTCAGCTTTCTTTAATATTTCAGCCGCTCTCTTCATGACACTGCCACTTAGCCCAAGCAAAGCGCCTATTCTTGGAACATAGTCTATAGGGTCGGCTATTGGAACCTTTAGTTCAAGCTCCCTTAATAAGAGTCTGTAACATCTTGCAACATCTTTTCTTCCAACTTTAGTGTATTTTACTATTTCATCGAGGGTTCTAGGTATTTTAAGTCTCCTACAAGCAGCATATATTGCTGCTGCGACAACAGACTCTATACTCCTACCCCTTACAAGACCTTTTTCAACAGCTTTCCTATAAATTACAGCTGCTTCCTCCCTCACATTTCTAGGTAAGCCAAGTTGTGAAGCTATTCTATCCAACTCATTCATTGCTTGGGCAAGATTACGATCAATACTTGACTGTATTCTTGCTCTTATCTGCCATTTTCTCCAACGTAAAATTTCAAGTCTCCTTCTAGGTTCTAAATGCCTACCGAAAGCGTCACGATCACGCCAATCAATAATTGTTGAAAGACCTTTATCATGAACTGTTTGTGTAAGAGGTGAACCTACACGGCTTCTCTTCTCTCTTTCTTCAGGAGTAAAAGCTCTCCATTCAGGACCTTGATCAATAGCTTTTTCACTAATAACGGTTCCACAATCAGCACAAACATATTGACCACGTTCAGGATCATAAATTATATTAGTGCTTTCACAAACTGGACACTTCATAACAGCGTCTCCACTTACTCCTCTCTCAACAGGAAAACCTGGATCTACCATTTTTCTAACCACCTTAAATTTCATAAGTTAAACTTATATAGAATCCCACTTCTGCCTTAAGTCCTCTTATAGGTCAAGATATTTAAACCTTTCGATAAAGTTTATAAATGCTTCATGAAGCTTCTTGTAAACGGCGTTAAAATTATGTTTCCGTAAGCTTTAGTAAGGTCTCTTTAACTTTAGTAACACCTATTGCTGCAATTAATCTGCCTAGCCTTGGACCATAGGATTGTCCGAGAATTGATTTGTACAGTACTTTAAACAACTCCCTAGGATCAACACTATGCTCCCTAGCTACTTCGTAGACTAAATTGTGGATTTCAACATCACTCATTTTACTACTTAGTTTTTCAGCAAATTCCCGCACTACATCAACGTACTTCCTTACTGGCTGGGGATTAAATTTGATCCTATACTCTTTAGGTATAATATCTAACTTAACCCAATTTTCGACATATGTTTTAAGCTTATAAACCTCTTCGGGATGGTCAAGCTTCTCCACTACAACATTCCAGTCCTTATATACTTGGTAAATCACAAGCACATCTACGAAGCTAACATGCAACATTGCCTTATCTGTTTCTGAAGCAAGCATGTATGCGTATATTTTCTTCTCTAAACTTGGATCCCTTACTTCAACATTTTTTTCAAAAAGAAGACCTATGTTTCTAAATTCCTCATAAAGTCTAAGCAGAAAGTACGAATCATCCTTAAAGTTCTTATTCTCTTCGAGATTTCCTTTAAAAAGAAAGTATTTCAGCACTTCAGGAGGAACTAGAGAGAGCATATAGCTTAAATCACCTAATCCCTTACTTTTACTCATTTTCCTACCTTTAAGAAGTATGAAACCGTACTTGAAACCTATAGGCGGTTTTTTCTTAAAAAGCTGAGTATGTACTGCAACTGCTGTATCCCAGCTTCCACCTCTAGTGTGATGGTCTACTCCCGCACCTTCAACATCTACTCCTAAGAAATCCTGCCTACTTGGCCAATCAAGCCTCCATACAAGCTTCCACATGTGATCCTTAATGCTTATTTTCCCCCTATAACCACATCCCTTAGCATATCCTACGTCCTTATTGCAAACGTACTCTATTGTTCCCTCGGCTAAGTTAAAGCCTAAAACTCTTGTCGTAGCTATTTTTCCACATTTCTCACATACAGGCAACACTATGTCCTTCCAGTTTACAGGTAGTTTTCTTAAAGATGTTTCCTCCAATATTCTCCTCACTAAATCTAAGTTCTCTATGAAAAACACTAAGTAGTCATCATAAAATCCTTCCAAGTAAAGCCTATTAGAACCTACTATTTCATCAGGTTTCACACCGAATTTCCCCATTATTTCGGCTGTTTCATTTAAGAAGTGTTCACCATAGCTTCCATGGCAACCATAGGGGTCAGGTACGTGAGCTAATGGCTTACCTAAGTGAGGCTTTAATTCCTCATAGAACTCTTTTAACGATGCTGGTATACTATCGAAAGCATCCATAATGTCCCCTACGAAGATAAAGTACGTTTCAATACCACGTTTTCTAAGCTCTTTAACTAAAGCCCAGGGATACAGAAATTCACAAACAGTACCTAAATGTGGTGGACCACTTGTAGTTATCCCTGCCGCAATAACTACAGTTTCCCCTTTTTCTTTAACAACTTTATCAGCTAATTTAATAACCCAGTGGTCAACCATAAGCTCTAATCCACCCTGTTCTTCCTTAAAAGAACGGGGGATGAAGATTAATAAACGTTTGCTTTATAATAGTTACACTTAAAACTCCCCTAAGATTATTTTGTTTCTTGAAGCCGGGTCGTCTAGCGGTCAAGGATGCGGGGCTTTGGCCGCCTAACTGTTGGCGGAAGAACCCCCGTGACCGGGGTTCGAATCCCCGCCCGGCTACCAACAATACTTCTTCATCAAGGCTTTTAACAATGAATTTATCGGATATTTTAGCCCAAATTAGAGCTAAGGATCCATTCTATAGTAGTGGGAGAATTCTTAGCAGTATGGTAACGACGCCTGATAGTGTAGCTGTAAAGGCTTTCTACATGTTTATCGACACTAATGCTGGAGACTACGGTGTTTTCAAAAACTTAGCTAAAATGGAAAAATATGTTATTGGAAAACTCTCCCAAATTCTAGGATGCGTTAGTAACGAATGTGGAGGATACATAGTTTCTGGAGGATCTGAAGCAAACTTTCTCTCCCTATGGTTACTTAGAAACTTAGCTTTGAAAATGAAGAATATTAGAAAGCCGGAAATCATAGTTTCACCTACAGTACATTACTCAATACTGAAAGCAGCTAATGCTTTAAACATAAGAGTTGTTTACTCTAAACTAAATAAGCACTTAAAAATGGATGTAACATCAATTCAAAATCTTGTAACAAAAAGAACAATAGCTATAGTTGCGAACGCTGGCTCAACAGAGCTGGGTTTTGTTGATGATTTAAACTCCATTTCTAAGGTAGCTTATGAAAACGAAGTACCAATACATGTAGATGCTGCATATGGAGGATTCATATTACCATTCATTAAAACGGTTGATTTCCAAGGATTCAGGCTTGAAAGCGTTTACACAATAACAGCTGATCCGCATAAAACGCTTTTCACACCCATACCTTCAGGCGGATTTTTCGTTAAAAACAGGAAAATACTCAAATACATTAGGTTCGCACCAAAATATCTTAATCATAAGCCTTCTGAGACATTAACTGGTACGAGAAGTGGTGGAGCAATAGCATCAGTCTATGCTATACTACGATTTGTAGGGTTAAGGGAAATAGCGAAAATACATAGGAAATGCTATAAATTAGCTTTAGACTTCTACAGGAAAATTAAGAGAACAGGAAAGTTTAAGACTTTTGGGAAACCTGAAACACCCATTGTATGTTTCAAACCCTTCGATACTGATAGCCGCGAGCTCATTAAGGCTCTTAGAAGAAGAGGTTGGATAATTTATAGATGCCCCGTAGTTGATGGGTTAAGAGTGGTTTTCATGCCCCATGTAACTAAAGACGTTATTGAGGAGTTTTTAGACGACTTACTTGAAATAGTTTAGCTATTACTCGTACTCTCTCCAAGTATATCCGCATTTAGTGCATCTGTAAAACCTTGTTGGAGGTTCATCAGCTGCTCTTGTTTGAACCATCCAAACATATGCCTCTCTATTACCGCATTTAGGACACTCAACCCCCTTAGCTATAGATGCTATTCTAGGTAACCTAACATTTTCATCTATTACAATAAGCTTCTCCTTATCAGTATGCTTAATTTCTCTTCTAATAACGTAAGATGTAGCAATAGATTTTGTAAGTTCCTCTTCATAACCACACCTAGGACAGACAGCATATGTTCTCTCATCTCTCCTACGCGGAACCATTATGCTTCCGCATTTAGGGCAAAACCTCACTTTTTAACCACCTTAATTAACGCTACTACTGAGTCTACACTAATGAGCATTGCTTTACATAAAGTTTATCATTTTCCCCACTTTAAACAACATAGTGATGAATATGGGAATATGCTATGTTAATGGTGTAAAACAAATATATGACGAATTACATGGATACGTAAATCTAACACCAACCGAGGAGGAAATAGTAAATAATCCCATTTTCCAAAGACTAAGAAACATATTGCAACTTGGTTTAACATACTACATATATCCTGGAGCAACACATACCCGTTTCAGCCATTCAATAGGAGTAAAGCACGTAGTGGGGAAAATAGGGGAAATCCTATGTAAACAAGGTCTTCTAAGCAGCGATGAAATAAGACTTTTAAGACTAGCCGGAATACTACATGACATAGGACACTACCCTCTTTCACATGCATTAGAAGGCTTCTTTCTATCACTAGGAAAGCTAGGCCATGAAAAACTAGGTAACGTAATAATTCAGAAAACAACTATTGGAGATTACTTAAAAAATGAAGGCTACGAGCCTAAAGAAGTATCCGATATAATAATGGGAACACATAGGAACAAGTTATTCAACATGATTTTATCTTCCGATGTAGACGCTGATAGACTAGATTACCTATTAAGAGACTCTATGCATACAGGCGTAGCCTATGGAAACATAGATGTTGAAAGAATAGTCAATACTTTAACTGTTGATGATGAAGGAAACCTTGCAATTCTTAGGAAAGGATTAGAGTCAATAGAAAACCTCTATGTCGCCCGTCTCCACATGTATAGAAGTGTTTACATGCATAAATCTGTAATAGGATTCGAAATGTTGCTTTCAAAAATATATTCTATTCTCTACGAGAAAATGGGTCCTCAAGAGGGAGTGTACGGCCCTAGAGAATTAAGTGAAATGATATCTTCTGAGGAATTCGTGTTTTTCGACGACCACTACGTCTTTAGCTTAATTAGGAAATTCAGGAAAGACCCTAGGCTAAATGATGTTGAAAGAAAACTCGTAGACATGCTCCTCTATAGGAGACCGTTTAAAATTGTTTTTAATGAAAGCAGTTTTTCTAAAGAAGTTATTAGGGAAAAATATTTGAAACTAAGAGAGTGTCTTAAAGAAAAACTAAGCGGAACAGATATTGAAAAAACAACACTAATATACTATGGGGAAATAGCGTTCTTTTCAAGAAAAAACGCGGTCTCCATAGTTGAAAATGTTCGCAGCAAAGGCATACCTATTTACTCCCTAAAAGGTGTTACTTTACTTAGCTTCTTACCTACAACATATGCTGTTCTAAGACTTTACACTATACCTAAATACTCTACGCTACTAAAGGACATTGCTAACAAATGTTTTACGTAAACATAGGTTAAAGAAAAATAGCTGTTTGAACAAAGTAGTATATTGCCTTTCCCATATGTTTTAAGTAAATTTATGGAGGTAAATTATTCGAAATGGAAACTACTGGAATGACATTAACTGTGAAAACATTGGACATCGATTCAGGAAGGGTAAGAACAGTTATTATAAATGCTGAAGACGCTTATTTCAAAACAATTAAACCATACGATAGAGTAAGAATTACTTTCGGTGATAAATCTAGGACAGCCATGGTATTTGTTTCGAAAACAATTGTTGAAAAAGGCCACATAGCTTTACCTAGGTCGTTAGCTAATGAATTAGGGGTTCGAGATGGAGATAAAGTAGGTGTTAAAGTAATTACTCAGCCTATTTCAATAAACTATATTTTGAAAAAACTTAATGGAGGAAGGCTTTTACCTGAGGAAATACGTGCAATAATTAAAGACGTTGTTGACGGTAGCTTGGGAGAAATAGAAATGGCAGCTTTTCTCCTTGCACAGTACTTTTACGGTATGAGCTCAGATGAGCTTGAATCATTAATTAGAGCTATGGTTGATACTGGAGCAAGAATAGAGTTTGAAGAACCAGTGCACGATGAGCACAGTATTGGTGGGGTTCCAGGAAACTCTAAGGTTGCCTTAATAGCTGTGCCAACCGTGGCTTCAGCAGGTCTTTTAATACCGAAAACAAGCAGTAGGGCTATAACAAGTCCTGCAGGAACAGCTGACACCATGGAGGTTTTTGCTCCAGTAGTACTCACACCTACTGAAATAAAGGATATAGCAACTAAAACTAAGGGGCTACTTGCATGGGGTGGAGCCTTAGATTTGGCTCCTGCTGACGACATTTTCATACATATAGAGCATAGATTAATGATTGATCCGCAAACACAAATGGTTGCAAGTATTTTAGCTAAGAAACTAGCTATGAGTGTTTCCTACCTTATAGTAGATATTCCAGTAGGTAAAGGAGCTAAAGTGGAGACTATGGATCAGGGAGAGAAATTAGCCTCACTATTCCTAGATCAAGCCTCAAGATTGGGAATGAAGGCTAAATGCGCATTAACTTATGGTGGACAGCCAGTAGGATACTACATAGGTCCAGCATTGGAAGCTAAAGAAGCCCTAAAATCTATGATTGATAGAAAAGGACCTGGAAGTCTTGTGGAGAAAGCCCTTGGAATTGCTGGTTTGCTTTTCGAATTAGCGGGTATAGCGAAAAGCGGTACTGGACTAGAATATGCTAAAGAACTCTTCTATAAGGGTAGAACGTATGAAAAGTTTAAGGAAATAATAGAGGCTCAAGGCGGTAATCCCAACGTAAAACCGGATGAAATACCTTTAGGAGACAAGACAGTGACATTTGAGGCTCCAACAGATGCCTATGTAACACATGTAGATAACGTAGCAATAACGCTTATAGCTAGAGCTGCTGGCGCACCTTTCGATAAGGGAGCTGGAATTAGAATACATGTTAAAGCTGGAGATAAGGTGAAAAAAGGTGATCCTCTATACACAATATATGCTGAGTCTTCTACGAAACTATCTCAAGCATACTCTTTATCGTTAAAGCTTAAGCCAATAACCTTAGAGGGAATGATTTTAAAGGCCATACCTGAGTACTAAGCGTTAGCAACTTTTCTAAGCAAAAATATTTTACCGTCCTTTGCTGAAATTACTTCTACTTTTCTGTTAGCATAAGCCCAACCTACTGTAGCGCAAATGATAGCGTCTAATGTGTCTTTGCTAAGTTTCTCTAATTCCACATCCTCCCCTATGTTAACGAATTTTGATAAAGCATTTCTAATATCTTCTAACCCTGTGTTTTTAAGTGCACTTCTCGGATGAGTTTCTAAAACTTTAATTCCTCTTCTTTCGCAGTAATTTTTTATTTTCAAAGCTCTGAAAACAAGCTTCCTCATACCCTTCCATCCTGGCGGTAGGAGCTTAAATCCTCGCTTAAGCATTTCCTTATCAACCTCTCTAAATCCTCGTGAAAGAGATAGTGGCGCATCTATAACGACAATGTTGGGTCTTAACCTTCTCACAATGTACTCTATTTCTTCATCACTATGAACTATACCGTACTCTACTAAGTCACCATCTATCACTATAGCGTATCCTGTCGGGTTTTTAGGCGAACCAGAAAGATCGAGACCTAGTACTCTCCATTCCCTAAACACACTTATCCCTCAACAGATTCTTTAAAACGCTTTTTAACTCTAAAAAGTGTTTAACGTTAACGCCCATTTGAATGAAAACTACATCACCTACTTCTTCGCGAACATTTTTTAAGTGTATGTCTCTATCGTCAACGTAAACTATTTGGCATGGCTTAACGTCTAAACCTAAATTATTTAACACCTTCTTCATTAGCATGCCTTTATACGGGTGATATTCGATAAAGTGTCCGTCAAACATTTCAAATATTTCGAAAGCTTTCAAAGCTTCAATAGCTATTTCGGGAATGTTCCAGCTTAAACTGCACACTTTTAATCCGTTCCTTCTAGCCCATATTAGGAACTCTTTCACGCCATAATTAAGTTCTATAGGGAGGCCTTCAAAATCTACTATTTTGTTTTCAGAAACCTTTCTGAAAGGGGGCTTCTGAGCTGAAATATCAAGTGATGACCACACTGTTCCGTCTAAATCTAGAAAAACTATTTTAGGACAGCATTCCCTATTCACTTAACATCAAACCCTCTTAGTTTTCAAAACTATTTTTTCAACAACATCGCTTATTTTGCTTAAAGGCTCTGATTGGGTAAGCTTTCTAGCTTCTTCAAGAGTGTTTTCAACAATATCTACAACATGTGAATACCCGTTGCTTAAATATCTAACTCCTTGAACATATGTTGCTAGGGTTTCGGCGAGTCTAGCAACTTTTGCTTCAACAGTTTGCATTTCATTAAACTCCCTAATTAACTCAGCTACTTCGTTACCAAGTTTTTCCCTAGCAATATTTTCTTCAAGCTTTCTAGTGTCAGGTATTGCTTCTTTAACATGTCTTACTATGTCTCCAATAAATGCTTCAGGTAAGTCATGAAACATGGCTAAAGTTACTGCCTTATAGACGTTTACGTTCACATTTCTCCTTTTAAGCTCATTAGATAGGATGTAAGCTATAATTGAAGCTTCAAAAATGTGTTCAGCAACAGTTTCACCTATAGAAGCCGGGATTCCACGCAACATCCACCCCGTTCTCACAGTGTTTTTAACAGCACGTATAGAGTCCAGTATATTGCCTATTTCCACCATAAAGCATTTCCCCTTAAGCTACAATGTTGCTACTACGAAAAGTACATACTGAATTACCTTATTAACACTTGCTACGCTAATATTTCTAGCAAGAAGCCATAAGCGATACTCGGCATGTAGGGGATAAAAGAAATACATGGTAAAATGAGTTATTCTTAGGAAAAATTTGGGTTTAGAAGCATTGCTGATTTAGAATATCGGTGAGCTAGAAAGCTTTGCGTGAAACTATAAATTGCTATTGCTTAAATTGAATAGTAAAATATGTTTTAAAATATGCTAAAAAACTATGTTTTCTCAACGGTTATTGCTGAAACAGGACAGGCTTCAGCAGCCTCTTTCACACACTCATAAAGCTCATCAGGCACTTTCCCTATGGACAAAGTCTCCGTGGTTTCAACACTATACTCCTCAACAACCCTATTCTTGCCATTATCTTCGCCAAGCACGAAAACCTTAGGGCAAATAGATGGCGCTAACCCGCACGAAATACACTTCTCCCTATCAACAATAACCTTAAACGGCAAACTAAAACACCTCTCCACATTTACTTAAAACGTGTTCCCATATAATATGTTTCCACATGAACGAAAATGTTGCTTATTAATTATTTATTTCATCATTAGTTTTAAATGCTAGTTTTAGAACTGACAGCATATAGTGTCGAAACGCTTAGAAAACAAAGATAATTGCAGCAACAACTTTCCTTAAGAGAAATTACTAGGGTAGAAGTTGATGGGCTGGGAAGAGCTTTGTAGTAAACGAGCTTTATTGGTTATTATCGTATGGATTTGGATGTTCTTAGGTTCTATTGGCACTATTGCATTAATAGCTTATGTTAAGGGTGTACCATTAGTTTTTGAACAAATAATTAATATGTTAAGTAATGAACCCTACTTAGCATCTTATGGGGAAGTTGTTGGTGTGGGAGGCTTACCATTAATTATTACTATGCTTTGTAAAGATGGCCTTAAAATGTATGGTTTAAGAAGAGAAAAGTTAGTAAGAAGCATACTATTATCAATTCCATTAATAGCAGTTATATTTGCTTTAAGAATAACTTTAGGCGACATGGAATTTGAAAAATTTAGTTTACAATTTCCTTACAACATCTGGTATGCTATTTTAGGTGCACTAGCCTATGGCCCTTTAGAAGTATTCTTTATAACATGGCTTATTGTGAATACAGATTACATATTTAATGGGCTAAGTAAAACCATTTCACCAGGGCTTTTAGTTACAGTGTTGTTTTTCGGGCTATCACACATAGTTCTTTCACCCCAAGGAGGAATTATGAATGCCATTAGGGTATCAATATACTTTCTCATACTAGGCTCAATATTCAAATATACTAAAAACTCCGTGGGACCCATTATTGCGTGGACGTTAATCAATGGCCAAGTACTATATCTTACAATAGGATGTTTAACCTAAAGTTTTTAATTAATAGGAAAAGTACTTTAAGCTCTTAGAGAGGTACTATTGATAATCGCCTTTACGCTTTTCCGCAACATTTTAATCACGGTATTATTGTATTGTATAAAAATGCAAGAGGCTTATGAAACCTTGATTACAAGCGTTAGGAGAGAAATTGAGAGACTGAAATGGAAAGTTAGATATGTTCCTCACGAAATCATCGAAAACTATAATGCTTGTTATAGAGTGGTTTACAAAGGTGAAATCATCTATCCTCCTGCAGCGGATAAACTCAAAATTCCGCTAAATGGAATATGGATTTCTGAAAGGCTAAAGGAGTATGAAGAGTATGTGCTTTTCCATGAACTTAAGGAGATACTATACAGGTATCAAGGTTATGATGTTATCGAAGCACACATTAGAGCTAGGATAGATGAGGCATTAAGGTTCTGTAATGACACTAAATGGGTAAAATATTATAGGGAATTCCCTGATTCCATAGTTCCTTTAGAATGCTTAAAAATAATTTGCAAAACGCTAAAAACAAACGATTTAAAGAATATTAAGAATCTCTACAGAAAAATAATGAAATGCGTTAATACCTCAGTATAATGAGTATTGAGACTTAGCAAAAAACCAGCTATAATGTAGAAATAGTTCAAGTTAGTTGAGATTTGAACGCTGGATCATATGGCTCTAAGCCCTATTCTTTTTAATCTGAATTTGCATGAGAAATGCTTGGAGATGGGTTCATGCATCCTCAGAGCCTTTCATGGGTTGAGCTTAAAGAATACATGGAGAGGAAAAGAGAGCCTTTAGTGCTTCCCATAGGTTCCGTTGAAGGCCATGGGCTTCACCTTCCTATAAACACTGATACACTGATTGCAGAGTTTATAGCTGATAAGCTTGCTGAAAGAAACAATTGGATATCGTTACCACCCATAACATACACTATAGCTGTTCCTGTAAGGCCAGGAAACGTACATATACCAGTTAAGGTCTTTAGAGAATATTTAAAGTCCATTCTTGAACACTTCATATCATTTAGTCAGAAGAAGTTCATCATTGTTATGGGTCACGGAGGCCCCGAGATGAAGAACTCCATTATTGAAGCATGTGATTACCTATGTAAGAAATATGATACCCTAATAGCTATTTTCCATGCATCACAGATTCTCAGAAAACTAGGTCTAATTAACACATCCATAGATAAGCATGCAGGCATGTGGGAAACAAGCATTATCATGGCAATAGATGACAATCTCGTTAAGAATCTTGACTTCTACAAGAAACACAACAACTTCTACAAATATGGTGTTATAGGAGATCCTTTAAAAGCTTCACCTAATAAAGGGTTAAAATTCGC
>CAZLZO010000011.1:2355-6723 GCA_964564025.1 uncultured Desulfurococcales archaeon | reverse complement strand
ATGGTGTTATAGGAGATCCTTTAAAAGCTTCACCTAATAAAGGGTTAAAATTCGCTGAAGCCATAATAAACTACATTGAAAGTATTTTTAGAAGACTAATGTACCATAATATATGCTATTACGAAAAGTGACAAAGACAGCTCATGGATTAAAGTAATTTATGCTATAAACACCTTTAGCTGAAAACCTATACTTTATTAACCTTAACAGTCTTAATCATTAATTCTACAAAATGGATTATTTTATGAATTTTATTATGAACCAAGATAAACTCCACTAATTAGGAGTAAACTAAAACTCACACGAATTTATGGCGGCTGAACTGCGGAGGATTTGAACCCCGAGTCGAAGAGGCTCAAACATACGTTAGAGTTCACTTAGATGACACATATCTAATATGCTATATCATTAGATACAAGTTCATAAGGAAAATAATTTTTGACATTAATTGAAGATTTACGGATACCTATTGGCTTTAAAATATGATGTTAGCCTGCTCATCAACCTTTATGGCAAATTTTCTGAAAATATTGTTCCATGATACCTACGTTTTAAGGGTGAATAGATTCATAACTTAAGCATTGTATCTTAATGACGTTGTTTAAGATGCCTCTATTTTCTTTAATCTAATCCTCCTCGATTTTGCTGCAAGATCGAGTCCAGCTCTGAATATAGAAGTCGATACGTCAAGAATGGTTTGTGATTATTATGCTAGTAATGCGGCTTTATTTAGACCTGAGATTTTTTAGGAATACTTCTGTATCTTTTTCTAATTGGGCATCAAGGTTTTTCACTAAATCGTATCCTTCCTTCACTAGATAACTTAGGTTATTTGGTATTTTTACTCCTAGTGCTTCAAGGGTCTCTTTTATAGTTTCTTCTACGAAGTTAACAATATCTTTTACACCACTGTAATAAAGTTGCGTAAACCTAGGCGCTACATTCAATGACCAGTCACTTAACCATATACCTTTGACCATGTCCTCTATAGTATAATTATACTTCCTCTTAGCTTCGTCAATACGTCTTTTAAGCCCTTCTATAACTTTTTCTTCGCTTTTACCTGCAAACGGGTTTATGAGAATTCCTTTATCTAAGGCGTCTTTAAACGGAATATACTTGGGCTTACCCTTAAGCTCCTTAAAGTCTAAATATTCAGCTACTACACTATCAAGTATCATGCCAGCACGGGCAAGCCTATAGAGTTTTTTAAGAACTCGAGCTCTTTCCTTACCTAACATGGGTTCGAGATAATTAAGAACTCGGAAGACAACTTCCTCCTCATATATTCTCATATGAGCTAGGTGAAGAGCATCAGTGTATCCCTTCACGATTGAGTGTTTAAGTAATTCATACAATTCTCTCTCATCATATTGTTTATCTATAACCCGTTCAGAAGGGTAAGCTACAAGGACAATCTTTACAAGTTCATTAATTTTCTCCTCGGCTTCTTTACCACCTAAGAACATAGCTTCATCAAGCTCTCTCATAATGTTGGCGGATTTTCTATATAACTCCATTCCAAAACGCAAATAATTCTTTATTAGATCTTTCATTACAGGTTGTCCGTTAATCTCTTTAGGTAAAGAATCCGTTAACAACTTGTAAGTTTCTATTAATTCCTCTGTAGTTAGACCATCGCCGTCAATACCAGAGCGATCCCCTAAGATATAAGGTATAATGTTGAGTATAAATTCTCTCATAGCTGTTTTAGGTATAGGGGCATCTACTATATTCTTTCCTCTCCGTTTTGCCAATTTAGCTGCTACAGCTAACGATTCTAGAGCCTCAAATATTTGAGCCAATCTTATAAGTAGAACATTCAATATGAACTTATATACACTATTTTCTTCAACCTCTTTAGGCATTCCAAGTATCATTCCTTCTGCAAGAGCCCAGAAACGCCCTCCTACACGCCACTCATAGATCAACTCATCACCATACTTTTCTCTAACCTCACTAATTTTCCCTATAATATCGAAGGGTTTAGGAGAAACCTTTAGCTTATACTTCTCCCTATTCCTCTCTAAATACCCTTCCTCTACAAGCCGCTTCAATATTCTATGTGTTGAAGCCTTGTATTTCTCGTTAGAAACTATACCCAATTTAACAAATTCTTTATGTATCTCACTAAATGTCAGAGATTCACCCTTCTCCCTCCAAATACCAAGTATCTTGTTAAGATAAAACCTCCAGCCATATCGTCCCCTATTAATACTTTTACCCATAACAACCATCTCTGCATGTTTAGCTATATTCTTGGACCCCCTTATAGTTATCCGAATTGATAACAGTTATCAAGAAAACCAATATAATCAACTAATGTCAGCTATTCTTCTCATCCTATTTTTGACCTTATTAATTTGGTACAGCTTTGTCTCGGAGGTTCTAGGAGCAAACATTCTTCACGTTCCATAGGTAATCAAATACCCTATAATGTACATCACCAAGTATACTTCCCAAATCAATACACCCCACATAAACCAGGAACTATTACCTAAATAATTCATCTGCGAATTCGATGCGTAACGTAGAATCCGATACGTCAAGGAGAGTTCATAGTTAATATGCCGGCCTAAAAATGATGATATACCAAGACGCATAGCACTAAATATAATTCCATTAAAACTCATATGAGTTTTATTTAATGGAGCCGTAGGAATTTGAATCCCGAACCATGGAGGTTCCAGCAATATAACAGAAGCTACATCGATGCGATATAGCTGATATAACAAGGAAGCATACTCTAATTCATAGCTGAATTCAAGCACGCTATTAACTCATGGATGATATAACAACTATACCTAAGACTTACTACACAGATTTCCACTTGGAATACTTCAATAAAATTATCGAAGAGATTTAATAGGTAATCTAAGTTTATATTTGTTAACGTACTACTTGTTCTTGGAGAGGTTGTTCATGAAGAAAGAAAGGGTTTACGAGTTCGACGTTATTATCCTAGAGGATGAGAGTGGAGGTTATGTAGCTCTAGTACCTGCTTTACCAGGTTGTCATACACAAGGTGATACAATAGATGAGGTAGTAAGGAACGTTAAGGAAGCTATAGAGTTGTACTTAGAGACTCTTAGTGATGAGGAAAAGGAGGAATTGCTACGTCAGAAAGTTGTTGGTGTTCAGAGAGTGAAGGCTATTGCCTAGGATAACCCCTATAGACCCTTATAAACTCATTAAAATCCTTAACAAGGTAGGGTTTAGGCCAGTTAGACAGAAGGGATCCCACGTCATACTCATGAATGAACAGCGAACCAGAATTGTTGTACCTGTACATCCTGGTAGGAAGCTTAAACCCGGTCTTGTAAGGGTAATCATAAAAGAGGCAGGGCTAACTAGAGAGAAATACTTTGAACTTCTTGAAAGAGATTGTTAAACGTTCTTAAATTTAGTTAGTAAAAATGAATTATTTGGTGTTCTAAAATACTTAAGATGTCCTTTAGGCAATTACTTTCTAAGTATACCTGACCTAAGGCCTAAAGCGTTAAGGATATTATAGATCTTTGAGAGGACTTGGTTTAATGTATTCAAGGTTGGCATAGGTAGTGTAGGTATCCTAGACTTAAGCTTTAGAATGTATGAAGTACCTACTTCACAGCCTTACTTAGTGAGAGATGCGGTAATGAGTATAGTAGTGAGCTTGAATCTCTTTACCTAGACGGGTTTAAGGGATATTATTAGAAGCCTAAGAAAAGTGCCTAGTACTGGGTGTAATTGTGATAGGGATTTAAGACTTGTTGAACAGATTAGGGACTAATATATTTCCTTCAAATAATGTAATACTAGTAAATTTCCAAGGTATACCAGCCATTCTTGCTGATACACGTAAGCTGCCCTTTAAGGATAGTAGCTTCGATACATTACTAACTATATAATCACTTAATCACTTGAGTACATACTACTGATTGATGCAGAGCAGTTGATGAGTGAACTTAGTAAGGTACTTAAACCTAGTGGAGTGATATTGATAACGCGAGAGAAGTATAGTAATGGCGATGATAGGGAATTCTACTATGAGAGGGACAGCTATTTAACAGTAAGGCGTTATCATAGATACGGAGGCTCCATGGACTTAAGTAGGATAAGGAGGTATTTCAATATAATAAGAATAGGAAGAGTTCGAACTAATTAACGCTTATGTCTTAGAGCTTTAATAATCTTCCTAATGGGTAGGAAGCGATCTGGTACTTTCCTCATGTATTCAGCGTAAATATCACCAAACTTCTTAAGCATTTCCCTCTCCTCCTTAATGGCTAAGTAATAGTGGTGAAATGTTAAAGCTAGAGCTACGATAAGGGCAGGTATGCTTCCAAAAGCTAAAGCTAAGCCGAAGAAGGCTAGTATAAGACCTAG
>CAZLZO010000011.1:0-2255 GCA_964564025.1 uncultured Desulfurococcales archaeon | reverse complement strand
GATACCCATGATGAGAGAAATCCATGTAGCGCTATAGCATAGAGTCTTCTTCAATTTCATCAGAAACCCCCATAGTAATAGTTAAAATATCAAACATTATAAGCAAAACTCATTAATAATACTTTAAGATAAAGTACACCATTAATAATACATGACTCTCGAGATTAGTTTAAGAGCGTAAAAGTAGAGAATTATTTTTTAAATATATTTAAGGAGGGGTGATTAACGCTATTATTTATGGTAGCAATTATCATAGTTGAGAGTAGGGCTTATGTGAAATTGTTTTTCACAACATCAAGGTTGATAATAATTTAGACTTAGATAACGTTATCAAGAAATAATTATGATCTTAAGCAAGATGGTTACGTGAATTCATAGCGCTAAATTTATGTAATATTACTTAATAGGGCTACATAACAATTAAAACCTAGGACATGTATATGACTAGACCTTAACGGTAAGTTATATTTGCCTCACGGACTCTTACTGTATTGTGGGTATGTGAAGTGCCAGTAGAGTTTCATATAAAGTATGATAAGACTGCAGATGCTCTCTATATACGGTTGAGAGATGAAAAGGTTGTGGAATCCGACGAGGTTGCTCCCGGAATAATTGTTGATCTTGATGAGAATAATGAAGTAATAGGGATCGAGGTTTTATGGGTTTCGAAGCGTAAGTTAGACTTACTCAAGCTACTGATAGAAGGTCCTGAGGCTTTGGTGTCTATGACGTGAAGATAGTCTATAGCCTACATTCTCTTGAAAGATTACGTCAGAGAGGCATAGGTAAGGAGCTAGTAGTTTTATGCATTCAAAATCCAGATAAGAGTGAAGCGCTAGAAGGAGTTTATAGATGTGTAAAAAAGATCAATGATAAGGTGATTATCGTAATCTATAAGCGGGAAAACGATAGATTCATAGTAATAACGGCATATTTATCCTCGAAGCTATATAAGTACCTTAAGTAGAAGGCTTATTAGAGATAACAAGTAATGTTTATAAATGTTTATAATTACTATACTAGGAATTTCCCTAGTCCATGTGATAGAGCATGGCAAATCGTCTCCCCAGCTTGAGACAATGTAGAACGTAAAATTGTGATAAGGTATGCCTATAGAAGGAAATTCATAAAGCTAAAGAATGGCTGTAATTAAAGCTTGAAAATGTAAATGATTGAAAAACCCATATTCATCTTAGAGAGGACAGAGAGGTTATGGGGCTAATGCTAATTGTTATATAGGTATTGGAGATGATTATTTAATTCCTTTTCTAGATCATACGATAGATATGTAGCCTTATGTACTTTTATGGCTGTTAGTTAGCTGAGATTATGGTACCACTTTAAGTCTTGGTATTCTCTTGAAGGCTTCATCAAACGTGAGTATTGAGTCTATGTTATAATATTTGCATGTTAGCGCTATTATTGTATTGCTTGGTGTTATATTGTACCTTTCCATTGTTTCTATGAGTTCTCTTGTCCTGCGTAATCTTTATAGTATAGTTATGCTGAACTCTCTTAGCATTTCAATAAACTTCTTAAGCTTGTCTTTAGTGAAGCTTATTCTCTTTCTCTGTCCTCTTACACTCTCTCTAAGTCTATCTAGTCTTCTTATCCTCAGCTTTCAAGCGATAACCTACGGATAATCATAAGCGCTACTTCATCACAGTATACTTACAGTTATGGCAAGATCTATGCGTGTACCTAAGAGCTTCCTGCCTCATCAGCTAATGCGTCTTCTCGGAAGCAGCGGATGAAGTCATTTGTATCTAGAATTCTCAACACTGTTACCTCATCGTTAAACATTCTCAAATACAGCTTCGAGTAACAACCTCTCTATCTCTTCATCAGGAGCCTTACTCAGCATGCCACAGCATTTCCTAGGCTCCCGGCCTCTCTCATTAGATCTCATAATATGTGGTAAAGCCTCTTTACCTTCTTTGAGATCTGGCTTCTCAAAGGCTTTAGAACCACATTCCTAACACTCAGCTTGAATAACCTTAGTCATATCTCCACCTATATGTAACTACATTATAAAGCACAATAAATCTAGTAAAATCTGAAGCCTTAATCTGATGTACTAAATACCTACAAACACCTAACTATCAGCACCGATATATGGCTAAAATGATGATAAATGATGATATATCAAATCATCCAACATTAACTATAACTATGGAGAGATAAGACATGAGTTTATTTGGTGGGGGCCGCGGGGATTTGAACCCCGGACCACGGGGGCTCCAGACATATGCCAG
>CAZLZO010000010.1:0-42731 GCA_964564025.1 uncultured Desulfurococcales archaeon | reverse complement strand
AGAGTTCGTAATAAAGGTTAATAGCAGTAGTGCTGAAAGATACTTCGACCTAACACTACATGCACCAACGCTCTCTACAGACAAATCCGAATATACCATTGATGAAACAGTTAAAGTAACATTAGTTGATCCAGACTTAAACGATGATGCATCTACTGTTGAGTCATACAATATAACAGTATCTAACCATAAGAAGTTAAATGCTAAAGCTTACGCAACCGCGTGGAACACTACAACACCATTCCTAAACGTCACATTATATGATAAAACTAAAGGCAAGTATGTAGAGTACTACGGCAACATTACATTCATAGAAACTGGCAAGAATACTGGAGAATTTGTAGCAAAACTAAACTTCAGCAAAATGAAGGTTGACGGCAAACCTGTTGAAGAAGGAGACGTCTTCGAACTTAAGATTGTAGATTGGACTTCAGGTGAAACAGCTAAGGTAGAGTTTAAGCTAGTTAAAATAACTAGAACCATTGAGCTTGACAGAGCATCGTATCCGGCACCAAAGGACAAACCTGTAACAGTTTATGTGACATTTACAGCACCTGATCTTAATGATGACCCAGACCAGAGAGAACAAGCAAAGGTTAATGTCACATTAATCCTTTACGATGGCTCCAAAGAACAGCTCAACTGTACTTTAAGAGAGACAGACGTTGACACAGGAGTTTTCGAAGGATCCTTCGAAGTGCCTACAACTTACGGTACAAAGCTCATTAACGGCAAAGTTAGAGTATGGTATGATGCTGATGGAAGCGGAGACTTCGAATCAGATAAGGATGTTTATGCAGAGGCTTCATTTAGGGTTACAACAGCATCTATGAGTGTAACTCCACTCTCCGTAAACTTTGGTGAAGACATTGTTATAACAGTTTATGACCCAGACGCTAACCTAGATAGTGAAGAAAAGGAGGAAGTAATTGTAGCTTTCGAGAACAACGTTACAGGAGAGCTTACACTTGAGGAAACAGAGCCTAACAGTGGAATATTCAATGGAACATTCACTATTGGAAAAGATGACCTAAAAGGTTTAGAGCCTGGAGACACTGTAACATTCACTTATACTGATGAATCAACATCTGCCTCCGTTCCCGGAGGATCTTGGAGCTCAATGGATATTGAAGTTAGCATTTCGATAAAGACGAACACTGGAGTCTTAATGCTAGACAAGGCAGAGTACGGTCCCGGAGCAATAATGAATATAACTTTGGTTGAGCCTGACTTAAACACCAACTTAGAGGATGAAGATAGCGTTAATGTTACTATTAAGGTAGAAGGCATAACAACGGAGCCTGTAAGATTAGAGGAAACAGGAATTAACACTGGCGTATTCACGAATACATCCTATCAGCTACCGAGCACCAAGGACGCTATTGGTAAGAGAATACTTGTTGCTTATAAGGATGAGGCAGATGCATCGGGCGAAGCCACAACTGTAACTGTAGAGGCTGTAATTAAGTCATGGGATGCTGAAGTATCCTTCGACAAGACATACTATGATATAGGTGAAATAGCTAAGATTACAGTAGTTGATCCTGACCAGAACATACGTCCAGACGGAATAGATAACTGCACTTTAACAGTATATACTGACAGCGACCCATTGGGTGTAACAGTTAACGCTTATGAAACTGATGTTAACACTGGTGTATTTGAAGCTTATGTACTAATATCTGATAGTTTCGGAGCTGATAGAGTTTACGCTAAGTACGGTGACAAAGTGTATGCAGAATTTGAAGACCCATACCCAGCAGACTACGCCGTTACTGAGGAGTCTAAGACATTTACTGCGATAGCTACTGTAGGTATTCCTGTTGAGAAACCGTTCGAAATAACTACACCATCGGTTGTTGATCCAACAACAGGTACTGCACTTAATGAAACATCAGTTGGTAAGATGGTTGCAATATCCACTACACTAGAGAACATTGATGTTGTTGAGAGAACGTTTGCTTACGTAGTGCAGGTTAAGGATGCTGCTGGAGTAGTAGTCTACTTAAGCTACATTGAAGGCACAGTACCTGCGGGATACAGCTTTACACCAGCATTATCTTGGACACCAACAGCACCTGGAGTATATACTGTAGAAGTGTTCGTATGGAAGAGCGTAGCAGAACCAACAGCGTACAGTCCAGTCTTAACATTAACAATAACTGTTTCAGAGTAAAAACCGATGAGGTGAAACAGTAAAATGAAAGCAAAAATAACATATTTCATAATTTTTCTACTACTCCTAGCACCATTAGCAGTAATGTCTACGGTGTCTGCTCAAGCATTAACTGTTCAAACAGATAAAGATGCTTACGGCCCTGGAGAAACAGTTGTAATTTTCGGAACAGCGGCTCCCGGAGCAACAATTGTTGTGAAAGTTTACGATCCCGATGGAACATGGGTTGCATCACTACAGACAACTGCTGGTTCAACTGGGCAATGGAGTACTTCCCTTAAGCTACCATCAAGCTTACCTTATGGAATGTATAAGAAATACGGTGTCTACACTGTGGAAGCTAGTGATGGTGTAAGAACTGTTTCGACAACATTCGAGTTCAGATCTGTTGCCGTAGTTACCGGTGTTGTTGTTGACGAAAACAATGAACCATTAGCTGGCGTTAAAGTTTACATTGAAGGGACAACGTATGAAACAACAACTGGTAGTGATGGAAGCTTCACATTATCTGCTGAAATAGGTCCAGCAACAGTCGTATTTGAGAAGTCAGGGTATGTAACAGTGAAGAAAGAGCTTACAATTCAGACAGGAGAAAATAGTGTTGGAACAGTGCAGATGAAGAGCTTCCTAGCTTATATTAAAGAGTTAGAGGATCAAATAGCATCACTTCAGGAGCAACTAGCAAATGTTGCAACGAAAGATGATTTAGATGCTCTTAGATCAGAGCTCATGAGCGCAATAGATACAGCAAAGTCAGACATGAAGGACTATGTTGACACGCAGGTAAGCAGTGTAGACACCAAAGTAAGCAGTCTTGAAGGAAGAATAAAGTCTTTAGAGGACAGAGTTTCGGCAGTTGAAGCATTAGGGACAACGGTAAGCGACTTGAAGAAGACTGCTGAAGACTTAAAGACAACAGTTGAAGGACTAAAGGGAGTTACAGCACAGCTACCAGCACTCTACGGAATATCAATACTAGGATTAATCATAGCTATAGTAGCAGTATTCCTAGTATACAGGAAAATAGCTAAATAAAAAACCTTAAAAATAAAAACTAATTTTTTATTTCAACCTCAGATTTCTAATCACCTATTTAACCTTGAATTTTAAGCTGAAAGCATTTTAGAGTTGAAGTTATGTAACATAAATTTTAATAGTTCCGGTGTGGAACAAAGTTCCGGTGCGGAACTTTGCTCTTTGACCTTAGACCTAAAACTTCTAGGAAAGAGCTTTTCAATAGAGAGGAAGAACTTAGAACCCTCGATAAAGTCGTGGATAGGGGAGATCCGTTAATACTGGTTTTGGGTATTAGAAGGGTTGGTAAAACATCTCTTCTCAAATCGTTTCTTGAAAAATGGCGTGGAATTTACATAGATATGAGAGGCGTGTTGAGAGAATCTGATCTTTACGGAAGAATTAGTGAAGGATTAGCGGATAATATAGGTAAGATGAAAAGCTTCGTTGAAGGCATTCGTGGAATTAAAATATTAGGTGTTGAAGTTGAAATTAAGTGGAAAGGAAAGGATTCAATAAGTCTCATAGGATTACTTGAAGAACTCAATAGGAAAGGTGAAAGAGTAGTTATAGTTTTCGATGAAGCCCAACTTATTCAACCACCTATTTCGATGAAAATAAAATCCGCAATAGCATATGCTTACGACAACTTAGAAAACATAACAGTAATTTTAAGCGGTTCAGAAATAGGTTTACTAAGAAAATTTGTTGGCATAGAAAACCCTGAATCACCACTATACGGTAGATATGCTTTCGAACTGCTTGTTGAAAGGTTTCCGAAAGATCTTTCACTAAAATTCTTACAGCAAGGATTTAAGGAGCTAAATATAAGCGTAAGTAGGGAAGCTATTGAAGAAGCTGTAGAACTATTTGACGGTATTGTCGGGTGGCTTGTATTCTACGGTAAATCATATGCTGATGGAATTAGGAACCTAAATAAAATACTTAACATGGCAACACAATTAGCCATTAACGAACTAGGTAAGTTAAGTAGAAGGGAAAAGTTAGTGCTAAAAGCGATAGCTGAGGGAGCTAAATCCTGGAGTTCCGTAAGAAAATATGTTGAAGAAAGAGAAGGCGTAACAATACCTAAATCATCACTAACAAGAATAATAAGGAAACTGGAGAAACTAAGCATAATAGAAAACTATAGATTTCTAGATCCAATATATAGGGAAGCAGCTAAAAGAATTCGCAATTAGCTTTTTCAAATTAAAACTCTTTTACTAAAGCTTTAACCATAGAGTCAACCATGTAGTATGCTCCCTAATTATTGCTCTGCCATTTGCTTTCTTATTTTCTTAGGTATTGGGTTTTCTATTATTAAACCGTATTTTTCCGCTAACTTCTCCACATGCTTATCATTTGAAACAATGATCGGTATGTTGTTTTCTATGGCAGTTGCCACAAGCAGTGTGTCTCCTAATGGAACGTTTTCCTCTATAGCCTTGTAGAAGCCATGTTTTGAAGGTGAAATTAAGGTTAAGCCTTCAGCAATACACATTATTTTCTTAGCGATAATTCTCCTCGGTCTTACATGATAGTACCAGTAAAGTACATTATACGTTTCAAGTAATGTAGTGGCCGTTACGTAAACCTTAATTTCACCTTTTAAAGCTCTCTCTATGAGGGGTTTAGTGTATGGTGTTGCTATATGGTTTTCGAGTAGCGCATAAGATAGTATGTCGGAATCAATAATTCTCATTCCTTCAAAGCCCCGTAAACATGTTTTGCTTCACTAGCGTCGGCTTTAACTAGCTCTTTATCTTTCACGTATAGTTTAATGTTCTTAAATTCCTCTAATAAATCAATGGCTTTCCTAATGATGATTACACCGCTACGCTCTTCTACAATAACTTCGTCTCCTGGCTTTAGACCTTTACGAACCGCTGCAGGTAATGTTATTCTCCACTTTTTATCTATCTTAGCTTTACCCACACCCATACCCACACCCACATAAATAATAGATTTTAGATGGCATAAGTTTATCCCTAATAACATTACTTAGTCTCAATCATGTATTAGCCGACCTTATTGAAGTCCCATATTCGTTAGAAAATAAATACGGGGTCTTGCTTAGGAATTTTCTAAGGAGGGATGTGTTTTGCTTAAGAAGGCACTATTAGCCATAATTATAGTTTTCATGTTAATATTAGCTTTAGTTGTTCCCGTAAATTCCTTAGCTTATAAGCCACAGTTTAAAATTAGAAAATTTAATGAATATTTGCTTGTAATTCCAGATTATTTAGAACTAGAGGGCTTCGTTAAACTACCTAGTAGAGGATATGCTTCATTAAACATTGGCGGCTTAGAAGGCTTGAAGGTAAATTTCCTAGATAATGTAAGATACATGTTTAAATATGTTAAACCTCAGCCTACAACAACATTAACTGATGTTTTAAAGGACATAGGTGTTACAACGGTTAGAGAAAAGTATGGTCTCACAGGTGAAGGGGTTACTGTAGGTATTGTTGATACGGGAGTTGATTTTTCAATTCCCTCACTGGGTTTAGATAAAGTAGCTAGGGATGAAAGCGGCAAACCGCTGCTTCTCGATACGGATATGTTGGGATTTACTATAACAGATTTTAATGTTGAAGAAGTTAACGGTGTACTTCAAGTTAAGGATAGGGAGTTTTACGTTTACTTCCCACTAGGCTACGTGGGTAAAATTAAGCTTCATAGGAACTGGATTGCTCCGCCAGTGAAAAGTGTTAGTGGTAAGTATAAGTTTGGATTATTTGTTCAAGTAGCTTTACAAACTAATTTATGGTTGGATGCTGAACTTTCCGTAGCTTACTTTGCACCAGTAGTTCTCGTAGACTCTAAGGAACCCGGAGTTTACGATACAGTGTTCGTTGATGTTTCAACAACATGGTATATTCTTAAAAACTTCCTGTTTGCAATAGGCTACTTAGAATATCCCGCTAATCCCGCACTTTACGATTTTAGCTTTAAAGATGAAAAACCCCTTAAATACGGTGATGAACTAGCCTACATAGATGAAAACGGTGACGGTTACCCTGAATTCAGCATAGGAGTGATAGCTGGCTACGTTTACGATGTTTTCGGACTGATAGGTAAGGAGAAGCCAATATATAGAATAATTGAGGAACGTGCTTGGGAACCTGCTGGAACAGGAATATATCCTGGATTAGACCCTAAGGGGAGATATGTTGACTTTTTCTACGATCCAATAGGTCATGGAACATCAGTTGCAAGCATAATAGCTGGTAAAAAAGTAAATTACTTAATGTTCTACTACAAAAGCGGCGTTAAGTACTTGAGAATTATAAAAACAGAAGGCATAGCTCCTGAAGCTAAAATAGCTGCCGCAACAGGACTCTACGTGGGAAGCGTTATTACAGCTGAAATGTGGCTAAGCGGACACAACTACGTTTACCCGTGGAACTGGACTTACACTGGAAAACCCAGAGTTGACATTATAAGTAACAGCTGGGGTCTTGTTGAATGGGATATTCTAAACGCATACGGTATTAAAAGGTTTGCTCCGGGAAAAGACCCTATATCGAAGTATGAAGACTACATTTCATCCCTAGGGGTTCTCGTAGTTCACGCAGCTGGAAATAGCGGGCCAGGTTATGGAACAGTTTTAATAGGTGGATCATCATCTAAAGCAGTAACTGTAGGAGCAACAACTATTTTCCAAAGAGAAGTGAGAACATGGGATTATGGCTTACTTTTCCCCAAAGGTTTGAAGGATGAAGTAGTATCTTGGAGTAGCAGAGGACCCATATTAAAGGAGTCTTTGAAACCAAACATAGTTGCTCCAGGAGCTTACACTATAGTTCCGCTACCCGCGCTTGGAGGAGTAGGTAACGGAATTCACGCTGTAGACGTTTTTGGAGGAACAAGCATGTCAACACCTATAGTTAGTGGCTCAGTAGCACTAATTATTGAGAAGCTTCGTAAGGAAGGAAAACCATATACTATAGAGAATATTAAGAAAACTCTTTACCTTTCAGCAGACGATTTAGGCTACGATCCACTTTCCCAAGGCTGGGGTAAGCTAAACGTAAGTAAAGCATTGGAATATCTGTCTTCAGGTATTACCGTAAACCCTGTTGAAGCACTACTTACAAGTAAAAACAATTACACAGAAACAATAAGCATTGAGGGACTACGTGTTCTAAATTTACATGTCGAATCACTTAAACTAATTAACTCAACACTTATAGGTAAAGTAAATGTTACTGAAAACTATAACTACATAGAAATTCCTCTTACAGTAGAAGCAGATTACTTAGAAATATACATTAACCATAGTCTTTACGGAATAAACGAGTACTTAAATGAAGGAGACTATACCATAGGAAATCTAGCTATAGCAGTTTTAGGGTTATGGAACGATACAGATGGTGATGGAGAAGTTGATATGGGAAGTGGAGAATTTGCACTTATAAATCACGCGTTTTCGTCAAGTAATATTCTAAGATTAACCACAACAATAGATAATGTGAGGAAGTATGGTGAGAAACTTGTTGTTGGAGTAAGAAGCATTACGTCAACCCCCCTGGGTGAAGTGAACGTTTATGCTAAATACTTTAAGTGGGAGAAGGTAGACTACATAAATGCTTCATTAACTTACATAAACCCGTACGTTAAGGAAGCTAAAGTGAAAATATTAGCTAACAAAGATATTTTAGGTAATGGTGTTTATGAAGCAAAGCTCAAAGTAATCGGTGCTGATGAAGAAACCCTCGTAATACCTGTATTAGTTTTTGCAAGTGAAAACGTTAATGAAAGTAAGCATGTAGTAGTTACGTATGAAACTAGGGAGCCTATGGAAAACAATGTTATGTATGAAGGAATGGGGTGGATTAGTGGGGCATCTCGTGGGGACTGGAGAACCTACAGGCTAATTTTAAATGAGAAATATGAGGGAGCAGTAGTCGAGACATTATTTAAAGGACAAAACTCTAATGTCAAATTATTGGCATTTAACAATTCAGGAGTATTTGTTGGAGGAATTATTTCGGCACAATATCCTATAATAGGTGTTTTAGGTAGTGATGCACCCCCCCTAATAACTAAGGAGAATAAGTTAGTGTTCGCATTAGGAGTTAATGGTAAAATATTGATCACTATTTCTCCAACACTTACGGAAAGCCCTACATTTGTAAGCATGGCTGTTTACCCTATAGATGCGAACATATTCTATTATAGAGGTGATGAAGCAGTACTCACAATATATTCTAAGTACCCATTAGGAATAGTTGAAGTAAGTGTTATTAGTGAAGATGGAAGAGTGAGAAGAATTAACGTATTAGATCATAAGGGAGGTCTTTATGTTAAAAAAGTATTCATAGAGCCTGGAGAAGAATTCCTCTTAACACTTCATGAAATACCTAACGTAGTTTACGCTGGAATAGCTTACAATGTAAAATACACGCCTATACTAAGGTATTCCGAAATACCTTTTGAAACACTAAGTTACAGTAAATATTACAGTTTCATTAAAACTATAAATAGCTCTTACAATTAAAAGCAATTAGTAGTGATGAACCCGGTTTCAGCATCCGAAAAATGTGAGGAAACACCCTTTAGCTGAAAGGCAATGAAGACTTAAGAGGCCCTCCTAGCTGAATTCAATGATGAAAAAATCTTTTCTGAGCACTGGTAACGGTTGTTACTCATGCTGGAAAAAGAGTTTCTAAAGAACCTTGAGGAACTTGTTAGCATAGGGGAAGTTGTTAGCGGTTCCTCTAAGGAAAAAATCGTTATTGAAAGGTTAAGGAAGGAGTTTGAAAAACATGCTGATGAAATAATAGTCCATTCAATACCTGTAGCTTCATGGGAGGAGAAATATTCGAAAATTATCATTAAAAACATCCTTAGTTCTAAAGAAGTAAGTGCTATTGCCTTACCCTACTCTACATCATCACACATCAGAGGAAAACTTCTCCACATAAAAAACTTTGGCTTCACGAAAACAGGAAATATTGAAGGAAAAATCGTGCTTGCAGAATGGGCTAAAGACCCTGATGAAGCAGAACATCAATATCTTGAAGCATTAGAACAAGGTGCTTTAGCTCTACTTCTCTATGATAGATTCCCTTCAAGGTTTAGGAGAATAGTTGTGAAAGGAACTTACGGCTACTCCTTTAAAACATGTAGTTACACCCCAATTCCAGCTCTTTCGCTAACAAGAGAGGACGGGATTAAACTAGCTAAACTAGCTTCTAAAAGTACTGTTGAAGTAGAGATTATTGTTGAAACAAAAACTAATGAAAGTTCAGGCTTAAATTTTGAAGCAATATTTAACGGTAAAAGCGATAACGAGAAAGTATACGTTACAGCACATCATGATCACTGGCTTACTGGAGTTTCAGATAACCTATTGGGTCTATGTTTTCTTATGTACCTAGCGGAGAATCTTAGGAAGAATAGCTTAAAACGTGAGTTAAGATTTCTAAGTTTCACAGCCGAGGAAGGTAGTGGTCCTGGATCTACTGAGTGGTACTGGCTTTACGGTTCAAGATGGTATGTGGAAAACATTGTTTTAAAGAGGAATATGAGCGAAGAAATCTATGCGGTATTTAACTGGGATGCTGTAGGTAAGGGTAAATTGGTTATATCGGCATCTGGTGTAGCGTATAGGAGACTTATAAGGGAAATTGTAGGTAGAAATGTTAAAGTAGAATATGATAGTTCATATTTTGACTCATATTCTTTCTCTAAAAAGGGTATTCCTGCAGCAACGATAAATACAATGAATGATTTGGCCGATATATACCATACAAATGCGGATGTTTTAGAAAATTTAGACATAAACATTATTAAGGAATCTCTTGAAACATCTAAGCATATAATTGAAGGTCTTGTCGAGAAAAAAGTCAATATGAATTTAAAATATGAAATAGAGTTTCTAAGGAGAACACTGAGGAAGATTGGTTACGTAAACGTTAAAGGGGCTTATATGAATCCTAGAGAAGTGATAATGCTTTATAAGCCCATACACCGTGGAAATTATAGAGAGGAGTATAATCCTTTTGAAACATACTTTATACCTGAAATAACTATTCCGTATAAGTACTTGAAGTTGTTACTCAAACTAAGCTTCAGCATTAAAATAGGAGATAAGAGGAAAGCATTAAAGATAATTTCAAAAATACCTTCAGAAGTCATGATGCCAGGTGAGGAAAAAGCAATACCTATAGCTCCCGTAAGAACTATTAAAGCATTAGTAAGGAATGAAATGTATAGTGAAGCATTAGCTGTAATAGATAGCTCAATAGCATTATTGCGGAAAAATATTGGTAAAGGCGTTAAGGAAACAATAGTTAAAAGGTAAGGTTCGTGAAGTATGACATGTAATTTAAAGATAGATGAATTAAAACCTGGTGAAGTAAAGGAGTTTAGAGAACTTGTAAGTAAGGTGTTTAATCATTACGATAGAACATACGTTATTAAAGCATTAGGCCATGTAAAAACGTTTATAGCTAAATGTGGAAAAGAAATAGTTGGCTTCATTGAAACATACATAACAAGGATAGATAATGAAAAAGCCGGTATAATATATTACATAGGCGTCCACCCGGATCATCAAGGAAAAGGTGTAGGAAAGACTTTAGTAAACTATGCATTAAATTATTTCAGTAATCGCAGTGTTAAAGTAGTGCTTGCTTCAACAAGATCATGGAATTTGAAAGCTAGAAAATTCTTTAGAAAACTAGGTTTCGAAGAGTACACATATGAGGAATTAATTGAGAAGAAAGGTTACGAATACCTATACAAGTTAGTTAAAGCTTTATATGCGTATGAAGATGACATATTCCTTATTAAGAAGAATTAAGCTTACGTGAAAAGCATTGTTTAAAGGAGGATTCTTGGAAATCCAATACGTGAACGATGTGAGTAGTAGCGAAAGGCATTCAGCAATAAAATACATTAAAGATTTCTTCACCAAGAAAAAAGCGTATATTCACAATTTATGCCAAAATGTTTTCTTGGTTTTAGAGTCTAAGGTTAATTTAGAAGATTACATAAAACTTATTGAGCACGTTTACAGAAGCTTCTATGCTAAAATCAGGATCTCTATTGTCTGCGAAAAATCACCGCTTAAAGTTTTAGATAAATCCTACTATAGTTTGAGAAGTATAGAAATGGAGGGCATTATTTATGATGCTAAAGGATGTAAAGTGGAAGAAATAGCTTCAATTTATATTCCTAACCTTATGAGGTTAAAAATAGGGTTAGCTAGATATTTAAAATTAGTTTCTATAATTCATAGGGAACTTATAGGAAGTGAAGGCGTCTTTCTTCATGAAAACCAAGGATTCTTTGTTGGATTCGTTAAACCATGCTTCCTGAGAAAAATTAATTATTTTAGAAACTACCTAGGTTTAGGGAAGCATATGGATCCACTATTAGCGTTTCAACGCGCCATTAGAGATTTTGAAGGAGAATACTGATATGAGGGTTAGAGAGGAAATAGCAAATATTTTAGAGAAAGCTAAAGAAAGACCTTTAGAAAGGGAGGACGCATTACTTCTAACACAAGTCAATCCCGTAGAGACTCTGGAACTTATGAAAGTAGCTTTACATGTAAAGTTTAAGCATTACGAGTCCATCATAACTTATTCAAGAAAAGTTTTCGTTCCCTTAACAAACTTATGTAGAAATAAATGTGCTTACTGCGGATTCAGAAGGGAGCCTTGGAAACAAGGAGCTGGATACTTAAGTTTCGAAGAAGCTTTAAGAATTGTTAAGTTAGGTGAAAAACTTGGCGCAAAAGAAATACTTGTTAGTACAGGTGAAAAACCCGAAACCACATATAAGGAAGCAAGAGGTTTTCTTAGAAAACTCGGCTATAGCTCAACAGTTGAATATGTTAGAGATTTTGAAGAGAAAGCATTAAGAAACACTGAGAACATGCTCATACATACTAACATAGGTGTACTTTCTAAGAAGGAAATGGCTGAGCTTAAACCTTACAATGTAAGTATGGGTTTAATGCTTGAAAGCATAAGTGAAAGACTTATGAGTAAAGGAATGCCTCATGAAAAGTCTCCAACAAAGCATCCTAAAATCAGATTAAAAATGATTAAGGAAGCAGGGGAGTTGAAAATACCTTTTACAACAGGGATACTTATAGGGATAGGTGAAACATGGGAGGAAAGAATAGATTCGCTAATCGAAATAAGGAAAATTCATAGAGAACATGGTCACATACAGGAGGTAATAATTCAGAATTTCATGCCTGAACCTGGAACTCCTATGGAGAATCACCCTCCACCTTCGACATATGAAATGGTTAAAACTATAGCTATAGCTAGGCTAATATTCCATGGTGAAGTAAGTGTTCAAGCACCACCAAACCTAACTCCTCAGTCATACCAACTCTACTTGTTAGCTGGAATAAATGATTGGGGAGGGGTATCGCCGCTAACACCTGATTTTGTAAACATAGCTTATCCTTGGCCTAAAATTTCAGAGTTAAAGGAAACAACTGAACAGTTAGGGTTTAAATTAAGGGAGAGATTAGCAATATATCCTAAATACATATTTAAGAAATGGTATTCAATGAACTTAGAGAATAGAATACTTAGACTCGTAGATGAAAACGGGTTAGTTAAAGAGCAGTTCACGTTTTATTAGAAGCTGCAATGGTTAATGCAAAAGCTTAATTAATTCTCGGTATTCCTATTTTATAGGTTGTAACGAGGTTTACTTTATGTACAAAATACCTAAGGAAAACGTGGTTTACATAGTAGATAACATGCTTAAACATTTAGACCCTAAATTCTCGAAAATAATAGATAAGGCGTTAAGTGGTAAAGATATTAGTGTTGAAGACGCCGCCAGACTTTTTGAAGCTAAAAACATGGAAATAACAGTACTTAATCTTGTAGCCGACTACTTAAGGTGGAAAAGCGTTGGAGACATAGTTACATTTGTAATAAATAGAAACATAAACTTCACCAACGAATGCATAGTAAATTGCCCGTTTTGCGCATATTCTAAACCAGTAGGGGATCCGGAAAGCTACCTTTTACCTATAGACGAAATAGTTAAGAAAGCTATTGAAGCATGGAAGAAAGGAGCAACAGAAGTATGTATTCAGGGAGCAATAAATCCTAAGATTGACCCGGAATATTACCTTAAAATTCTGAGAGAAATAAAAAAGGAGCTACCTGACATCCATATTCACGCATTTTCCCCGCAGGAAATACATTATTTCGCAACTAAGGCTCAAGTAAGCTACAGAGAAGCTCTTAAAATGCTTAAGGAAGCAGGTCTCGATAGTATGCCAGGTACAGCAGCTGAAATTCTTGATGACGAAGTGAGAAAAATCATTGCCCCTAGGAAAATAAGTGTTAAAACATGGGTTGAAATAATAAAAACTGCTCACAAACTAGGGATACCTACAACATCAACAATAATGTACGGACACGTTGATACAAGCTATCATAAAGCTAAACATTTAAACATCATTAGGGAAATCCAGAGGGAAACAGGAGGTTTCACCGAGTTTATACCGCTATCATTTATACACTACAATACTAGGCTTTACAAATCCGGAGTAGCTAGGCCTGGAGCTACAGGATTAGAGGATCTTAAAATGTATGCTGTTTCAAGAATATTCTTCAATAATTACATAAGAAACATTCAAGTTTCATGGGTCAAGCTAGGCCCAAAATACGCTCAAGCACTACTAAATGCTGGAACAAACGATTTCGGGGGAACCCTTATGGAAGAAAACATTTCTAGATCTGCTGGAGCACCATGGGGAGTCAACATGCCTGTGAAAACTATTGTGAAGCTAATTAAGGATGCGGGTAGAATACCTGCTCAAAGAACCACAACATATGAGATCATAAAAATTTATGATTAAACTATTTTAAGTCTTTTAACAGCTTGGAAAGCTGCCTCAACTATAACATTCCAATCATATGACAGAGGCGGTGTATAGCACCAATCCATTAATGTAGCGTCTAGTACAGTAACTTTGTTCATTATAAGATATGATGCTGCAGTTATTAAATCAGCAACGTTTTTCTCACTTAACGCTTCAGCACCGATAATTCTTCCTGAATCTCTATCTACAATTAGCTTTAGCTTAATATCTTTTGTACCTGGGAAGTAATGTGGATTCGAAGGTAAGGTCATAGGTATGGCTACGCTATTAAATCCTTCCCTTTTAGCAACAGTGTTTATAAGACCTGTTGTACCTGCGTAAAGCTCGAATGCTTTAATTCCTGAGGTATTTAGGTGGCCAGGGTACTTAACATTCTTACCCATCAGATGATATACTAATGTCCTCGCCTGTCTAAAGGCTGTTGTAGCTAGCATGCTCATTTCCTTCTTACCTGTAATAGCATTGTATGATTCCGCAACATCTCCTACAGCATATATTCCTTTAACGCTGGTTTCCATGTATTCATTAACTTTTATTCCCCCTGTTTGTCCACTAATTTCAATACCTGCTCTTTTAGCTAACCCTACATTAGGTACTGCACCTATTGCTTCAACAACCATGTCAACACTTATTTCATCTCCTTCTTCAGTAATGACTTTTTTAACATAACCGTTTTCGCCAACATATTTGTTAACGTGGCGTCCAGGCATAAATACTACTCCATGTCTCTCCATGTAACTCATAATAGTTTTAGCGAAATCAGGGTCAAACTGTTTTCTCAAAATAGTTTCTCCTCTATGTAAAACATAGACTTTAATTCCCCTTTCAGCTAAGGCTTCTGCGACCTCTGCTGCTATGAATCCAGCGCCTACAACGGCTGCTTTACTAACATTATGTGTTTCAATGAACTTCTCCATTTCCAGAAAGTAGTCTATTGTAGTTGCTAGAAATATTCCTTTAAGGTTTGAACCTTCAACATTAAGTCTTCTACCAATGCTTCCAGTAGCTATAATTAAAACGTCATAGTTTTCCTCTTTTTCCCTGCCTTCCTTAGTTTTATAAACGACAGTTTTACTTTTAGGCTTAATTTCGATAACGGGAGTTTCTAAAAGATACTTTATTTTAAGTCTTTCATAATATGCTGGCGTTAATTCGATAAGTTTCTTGTAACCTTCAACTATCTTAGCTAAGGCATAAGGTAAACCACATGAGGAATATGTTGGCCATTTACCAGCTTCAAAAACCACTATTTCCGATTTCCTATCGAACTTTCTAAGAAATGATGCAACAGTTGATCCTCCTGTGCCTCCACCAATTATAACTACTTTTCTTTTTTCAGACATGCAACATTACCTCCATGGGGGGATTGGTGAGCAAAGCTTATCTAAGTTACATGGTACATGTGAGATTGATTATTCGCAGTTTATTTTTCTTTTCTAAGGAAAACTCAGCTTAGACATATATGTAATCTAAAATGGTCTTTTTCCGCTTACACCATTCAGCAATGCAGGGCGAGCCCCATTTAACACCTCTAGGTTTTTTCACAAAACCCTTACGCTTACCGCAAACATTATTGCTTCTGAAAATATAGCCCTTTCTCTCCAATACCATAAGCTGTGAAGCAAGATAGTTTCTAAAACTATATCTTGAACGTCCATATTTGCGTATAAGCCTGGAATATACTTCATTATAGTTTCTTTGTAAAATAACTAAAACATCCCATGTTGTAAAACAATCTGAAGTTACATGTTTCAGAATGATTTCTAAAATAGTTCTTCTAAGTGCTGTAGCATTTAACATGCTAAGTCTCCTTCTAAGAAATTTTCTATTTAACTACTATTTTAACACCTTGTTTAGAAATAATGTGTTAACGCTTTAAATGTCCATATAATTTTAAAGCTTACATAGAGAAATGAGTATAGTGTTGTTACGATGTTTTCTTTACTAACTTCTTTAAAGCATTTATGAAGTATTCTATTTCTTCTTTTGTGTTGTATATGTATAGGCTTGCTCTTATTGTTCCTTTGAGACCTAATCTGTAATGTAGTGGGTGAGCACAATGCAAACCACTCCTAACAGCAATGCCTTCAGCATCTAAATATGCTGCAACTGCATGGTGGCTCATACCTTTAACATTGAAGGGTACTATGCCTCCTCTGAACTCGACATTTTCGGGACCGTAGTATTCCACATAGTCATCTAGCTCTTCCCTCATTAATTTCATCATTTGTTTTGTTAGTTGTTTTTCGTGGTTTCTTATGTTTTGCATTCCTAGTTTCATTAGGTATTTTGCTGCTTCAGCAAGACCAATAGCACCACCAACATTAGGAGTACCAGCCTCGAAACGCCATGGCAAATCATGCCATATGACATTATCTAGTGTCACATCCTTTATTGTATCCCCACCCACTCTAAACGGCATCATTTCTTCAAGTCTATCCTCTCTTCCCCATAGTACTCCTATTCCCATTGGTCCTAGCATTTTGTGTCCGCTGAATGCTAGGAAATCTATTCCGAGATCCCTTACATTCACAGGCATGTGGGGGACTGCCTGAGCTCCGTCAGCAACAACTATTGCTCCTACTTCGTGTGCTAGTTTAGCTATTTTCCTAACATCATTAATAGTCCCCAAAACATTAGACATCAAAGTAACAGCAACAACCCTTGTTCTATCATCTATTTTGCTTTCGAAATCTTCCATGTTAAGTGTGTAATCATTTTTTATATCCACATATTCTATGGTTGCATCACATATCTTCGCTATTCTTCTCCACGGGAGCATATTACTATGATGCTCCATTATTGTTAAAAGAATTTTATCTCCTTTCTTAATGTTTTCAAGACCCCAGGAGTAAGCTACCATGTTTATAGCGTATGTTGTATTATATGTAAACACTATTTCCTCAGCTTTCGCATTGATGAATTTAGCAATAACCTCATGTGTTTCCTCATAAATTTCCGAAGCTTTTTGGCTAAGAAAATGTAATCCTCTATGAACATTAGCACTATACTCACGATAAAATTCTGAAATGGCCTCTATAACGACTTTAGGTTTTAAGGTTGTCGCTGCATTATCGAAATACACTAAGGGTTTACCATAAATTTTCTTCTTTATTGCTGGAAAATCCTCTCTAATTTTGTAAGGGTCAAACATTTTAATCTCCTACAAGCTAAACATTAATTCCACCGTATTTAACAGTGTTTAATAGTTAGAAACAGTAGTTTACTTGGTGCAGAATAAACTCTGTTAATAGAATAGAAGTTTCTCTGTTTTTCTAACCGAACTTAATCTATGTGTAGTTATTTCATAATTTCCTTTTTGCGTAACATTATGAGTCTAACTGTAGGCATAATTAATGAAGCAATAGCTATAATGTAAACTCCTAAAGAACTACCTGTTAATGCTAAATGTATTGTTAAAACATAGGTTGCAAAGTAAAATACTCCATTAAGCGTTAGATTTGCAAACTCCAGTAAGAACCCTGCTATACTATCTCTACTTACGTATAGGAGGGGAATAAAACTTAGAAGGGCAATTATTCCCACTAAAATAACCCATTTTGTAACATTTGAAGCTAAAAAGTAAAATGCAAGCGAGTTTATTTCATCTGTTGTAGGTAAATATTCATATTTTACTGATGAAAGAAAGGCAAAGTAGTAGCCTATAGAACCGAAAACCCTTAACCCATTGAACATTCCGAAAAGTATAGTCACAATAACTATGGGTTTTAAGTACTCTATAACATAGTCCCTTAGTCTTTTTCCTCCGGTAAAGTCTGAAAGCAAAGCTGGAATTGCAGTAAGCATTACAATGTAGAATAGTGGATTAAGTTTCAAGTACTCTTCAGCCGTTAACTGAGGTGGAGCGCTCCAAATAACCCTAACTCTCTTAGAAAAATACTTAGTTATTATTATGAAGTCTGAAAGAGCATAGTTTAAAGTTTCCTTAACAATATCACTATCCTTTTCCAAATATTCTTTAAAGGGAATTTCTAAATGTGGAATTACTAGGAAAGAATCAATAATGTAGCTTAAAGCTAAAGCAACTAGGAAAGCTAATGTTATGGCCAAGCCGAGTTTTTCCCTAAACGTTATCTTACTCATTGTTTTGCTTCAAACCTCTTCCACTCTCATCTATGCTAACTAAACGCTACCTCTATATCTTAAAACTTACTTGTATACTTGGGAGGAGAGTAAAGTGAATTCTCCGAAATTGCTAGTTTCAGTATGGTGGCCTGAGGAAGTTAGAGATGCTCTTGAAGGAGGAGCTGATATTATAGATATAAAGAACCCTAAAAGAGGAAGCCTAGGTGCTCCATCACTTAGAGTTGTTAGTGAGATAAGTAGAAACTATGGTGGAGTAGTGGAGTTAAGCGCTGCTGTAGGGGATATTACATGTTGCCCTGAAATGGCAGCTTTAGCAGCATATACTCTGTCAAAACTAGGTATGAATTACGTTAAGGTAGGGTTGCAGGTTAATGATGAGAAACTTGGCTTAGAAATTGTAAAGGAGGTTTCTGAAACAGTGGGTTCTCTAAGTAAAGTTATAATTGTAGGTTATGCTGACTACATACGTATAAAAACACTATCTCCAATGAAAATTATTGACTTAGCTTATAAGGGTGGAGCTTATGGTGTTATGATAGACACTAGAATTAAGGATGGACTGACAACCCTTGATTTCTTAAGTACACATTACCTTAAAGAATTCGTTAATAGAGCTAAAAAATTAGGGCTTCTTAAAGCTTTAGCTGGAGGCTTAAAGAGAAACCAGGTAAAACACGTTGTAAATTTAGGCTTTGACGTTATAGGCTTCAGAACTGCTGCTTGTAACAATGGGAGATTAGGTAGGGTTTCTAAGGCTAAAGTGTATGAGTTAAAAACAGCATTACAGAGAGTGTAAGGGGCCTAACATTTAAATCATAAGCAATGTTAGAAGTAAAGTTTCGAGGTTGATGTTGTTTGCCGGAAACATGGGATGAAACATTAAGTGATGTAAAGAAAATTATGAAGAGCAAGGATTTAAGCAAGAAAATAACTTATTCCATATACAAGCTTAATACGGAAATATCTAGAATAGACAGGTTTCTTAATAATTTAAAATCTCGTGAAAAAGAACTTTACAATGCACTTATAGAATCCAAAATGCGTGGTGATGAAATAAGGGCTTCAATTTATGCTTCCGAAATAGCGGAGTTAAGGAAGATTATTAGGACACTGGAAGTTTCAAAACTTTCCCTTGAAAAAACAATGTTAAGGCTAAAAACGATATTTCAATTAGGCGATGTAGCTAAGGCAGCTTCTCAAATAGAACCAATAATTCGGGAGGTTAAGCGCTCTTTGGGTAGAATAATGCCTGAAATGTCGTTGGAGCTTGAAGGCGTGCATGAATCCTTAGTTTCAGCTATTTCTGAGCTTTCATCATATACTTTAGGTGAGCCTGTAGAACCTTACATTTATTCTACTTCCTCTGAGGCTAAGAAGATTCTTGATGAAGCTAAAGTTGAAGCTGAACGTAGAGTTAAAAGCAAATTTCCTAAACCATAAATGCTGTAGTTTATATTGCTAACTAATTTTACATAATTTAGCTTAGCATCCTTTTTAACTACATATTGGTACACATACCTAACTTTAAGAAGAGTTAATAAAGTAGCTGACAATATATTCACAAAGGGTTTTAATTATGAAAATTGACGGAGTTGAAATAGAGGAAACTTTTGCAGAAGCATTTCCAATGTATGCTGCAAGAATACTAATAACAGCTAAGGATTATAAGTGGGCTGAAATAGCTGGGCTTGAAGCAACAGGTTTCGGATCATCAGTAATAATGTCCCCCGCGGAATCAGGAATAGAGAGATTTGTTCCGCCAGAGAAAACACCGGATAAGAGACCCGGTGTTTTAATTCAAATCTTTCAGAAAAGCTATCCCGAGTTAAGAATGCAAGTAATAGCGCGTGTAAGCCAGTGCATTCTTACAGCACCTACAACAAGAGCTTTTGATGGACTGCCTCAGATTAAGAGGAAAATGAGGATAGGTAGTGTAATAGCTAAGTTTGGGGACGGATTTGAAAAGAAAGTTAAAATGTTCGGCAGGGACATGTGGGTTATCCCCGTAATGGAAGGAGAATTCATGATTGAAGAGACGATAGCTGCTGTAAAAGGTGTTGCTGGAGGAAACATTTTCATACTAGCTGAAAACATGGATGCTGGGCTTGAAGCAGCTGTAAAAGCTGTTGAAGCAATTAGAAAGCATGTTCCAGGAGTTATAATGCCGTTCCCTGGAGGAGTTGTTAGAGCAGGTTCTAAGGTTGGTTCTTTAAAGTATTCTAAACTTACTGCGACAACAAACCATAAGTACTGCCCTACTCTTAGAGGAATAGCTCCGGATAGTCAAATACCTGAAGGTGTGAAGAACGTTTACGAAATAGTAATTAACGGGTTAACAGTAAAAGCGGTAACCAAAGCTATGGGTGTCGGGATTAAAGCTGCAGCAAAGGTTCCCGGAGTTGTTAAAATAACTGCAGGTAATTTCGGTGGAAAACTAGGGCCCTACAAGATTTACCTTACAGAAGCCTTAAAGGCTGTTGAAAATATAGAGGTTTAAAGGTGATTTCTCATGAGCCAAGAGGGGAAAGTAGTTAAAATAGGTATAATAAAACCTGGAGCAATAGGAACATCAGTAGTATTAGAGTATCTTCTGGATGAAAGAGCTGATAGGAAAGACATTGATGTTAGAGTTTACGGTACTGGAGCGAAAATGGTTGTTGATGATGAATTGTTGAAGGCAGCTATTCAAGCAAACCATGACCTATACATCGTAGCTGCTCCCGCAAATGTTAAAGTAATTAAGAAAATAGCTAAGAAACTTAAGGAAGCAGGTAAAAGAGTAATCATAATATCTGACGAACCTGTTAAGAAATCAACAAAAGAATTTGAGGAAGCAGGTTACGGATACATAATAGTTTATGGAGATCCAATGATAGGTGCTAGAAGAGAATTCCTTGACCCAACAGAAATGGCTCTATTCAATGCTTACGTATTAGCTGTACTTTCGGCAACTGGAGCTTTAAGGATAGTTACGAAAGCCATAGACTCTGTAGTTGAAGCATTAAAGGAGGGTAAGGAACCAGAGCTTCCAAAGATAAAGCTTTCTAAGAAGAGATTAGAGAAGGAGGCAGGTTTCAGTAATCCGTACGCTTTAGCTAAGGCAGTAGCGGCCTATGAGATAGCTAGGAAAGTTGCTGAGCTAACATCAGAAGCATGCTTTAAGGAGCAGGAACCGCAGAGATACATTGTTTTAGCAGCCGCTGCTCATGAAATGATAAGATATGCTGCTAAGCTTGCTGAGGAAGCTAGAGAATTAGAGAAACCAACCGATACCTTATTAAGAACACCCCATCATAGCAGTGGTAGGTTACTTTCTAAAACGAAGCTTCTAGAAAAACCAAGGTGAAAGTTTTGTCTAAACAAACACTTTCTTTCCTTAATTTAACCCTCATTACAGGTAGGACGATTATCCAAGGAACACTCGTTGAAGACAAACTTACAAAGAGTTATCTAGAACATGTTTCAACACTTAGACTAAACCCTAATGACATGAAGAAGCTTGGCTTAAAAAGTGGGGATAAAGTAGAAGTTAAAGGACCTGGAGGTTCAATTGTAGTTAAAGTTCAAGCGGCAGCTGATGTTTCAGAAGGTATAGCATTTATACCCATGGGTCCATGGGCTGAAGCAGTTGTTGACCCTGAAACTGACGGTACGGGAATGCCAGGTTTCAAAAGTATTCCAGTAACCATAGCTAAAACGGATAAGCCTCTAACTACACTTGAGAACATATATGGTGAAAAAGAGCCAATACTTAATATGGGGCAGACTTTTGAAAGGGAAGCTGAAGGGGAAATAAGGAGAATAACCGATGTTGTTTGCCCCTTCTGCGGAAGCCTCTGCGATAACTTAATAGTTGAAGTTCAGGGAAACAGAATACTTAAAGTAATGAATGTATGTGCGCTAGGTCTTTCAAAAATCATGAAATCTCAAGAGAACAGAGTTCCATATCCTATGGTTAAAGTGGATGGAGAATTCGTAAAAGTACCTTTAGAGAAAGCTATTGATAAAGCAGCTGAAATACTTGTAAACGCTAAGTACCCTGTCCTCTTCGGATGGTCTTCAACAACAGTTGAAACTGCAAGGCTTGGTTTAGAATTAGCGGAAATTGTTGGAGGCATTTACGATCATTGCTCAACATTTTGCCATGGTCCAACAGCTTTAGGATTCCATGAAGTAGGTATGCCGAAATCATCTCTGGGACAAATAAAGAACTGGGCCGACGTAATAGTTTATTGGGGTTCTAACGTTTCAGAAGCCCATCCAATGCATCCGTCAAGATACTCCTATCTTTCAGTTGGAAGACATCGTAAAGGTAAGAGGGATAGGAAACTTATTGTTGTTGACGTAAGAACAGTTCCTCATGCCAGACATGCCGACATGTTTGTTAAGGTAAAGCCAGGTAAGGATTATGAGTTACTTGTCGCATTAAGGCTTTTAGTGCAGGGCAAAGACCTTGAAGTACCTGAGGTTGCAGGAGTACCTAGGGAGAAAGTTGTTAAGCTTGCTGAAATACTCATGGCAGCTAGATTTGGAGTAATGTTTGTTGGTGTAGGAATGACAATGTCTGGAGCTAAGGAGAAGAATTTCGAAGAACTCTTCCTTCTACTACATGATCTAAACAAGATATCTAAGTGGGTAGTTATCCCTATGAGAGGACACTATGATGTTACAGGAGCTGATATGGCAACTATATGGACTACAGGTTATCCCTACGCAGTAGATTTTTCAAGAAAATATCCAAGATACCAGCCTGGAATAACATCTACAGCCGATGTTTTCCTCAGGGAGGAAGCAGACGCGTTACTCAGTATAGCTTCAGATCCTATTGCTCATTTTCCACGTAAAGTAGCTGAAGCTATGAAGAAAGTGCCTATAATAACTATTGATCCTAAATGGAATCTTACAGCAGCGTTTTCGAAAGTTGTAATACCAACAGCTATTGCTGGAATAGAATGTGCGGGTACAGCTTATAGAATGGATGAAGTACCCATAAGGTTAAAGAAGGTAATAGAGCCACCTTCGGGAATACTTCCTGATGAAGAAATCTTACGATTACTTCTCAATAAGGTAAAGGAGAAATTAGGGGTGAGAGCTTAAAATGGGTGAAATACTTATTAAAAACGGCTATGTCATAGACCCCGTTAATGGAGTCCGTGGAGAGGTAATGGACATAGGGGTTAAGAACGGGAAAATTGTTCCTCCAGAAGAGGTTGATGAACGATATGCTAAAGTAATTGATGCTTCAGGATGCCTTGTTGTCGCCGGAGGTATAGATGTACATACACATGTTGCCGGGCCTAAGGTTAATGCTGGAAGACTTCTTATGCCTAATGATCACTACAAAATAGGCAGGGTTATAAGGGCTATTCCAGGTGTTAGAAGATCTGGAACAGGAAAAGCTGTTCCTTCAGTAACTAACATAGGTTACAAATATGCTCGTATGGGTTGGACTACAGTTATGGAAGCTGCGAGCCCACCGTTATATACTAGGCATACGCATCATGAGCTTGATGACACGCCAATAGTTGATAAAGGAGTTAATTTGCTTTTAGACTCAAACTGGTTCATATTAGAATACATTGAAAACAAGGACCAGGCTAGAGTAAACGCTTTCGTATCATGGATCTTAAGGGCTACGAAATCCTATGCCGTAAAACTTGTCGACCCAGGCTCCGCTGAAGCATGGTCAAGAGGTATTGCAACACAACCTTTAAGCATAGACGATGTAATACCCGGCACTTCAATAACGCCTAAAGAAATCATAGTTGCTTTAGCAAATGCCGTTAAAGATCTAGGTTTACCCCATCCAATACATGTTCACGCAAATATGTTAGGTTTACCGGGCAACTACGTTACAACAATGAAAACCGTAGAGACAGTAGCTAACATAACGAATAAGCGTGGCTTACGTATTCACTTAGCTCACCTGCAATTCAATGCTTACAAAGGAGATTCTTACGCAACAATGGTGTCTGGCGCTGAGGAATTAGCTAAGCTCATAAATAACCTATCGGGAATATCTTTCGACATGGGTCAAGTGATTTTCGGCGGAACAGTAACTATGACAGCCGATGCTCCATGGGAATTTTACCTTTACCATATTGCTAAGTGGAAATGGGTAGCTAAAGATGTTGAAGCTGAAACAGCAGCAGGCATTGTCCCATACAAGTTTAGACGCCACGTTTATACTAACGTTATTCAGTGGGGTATAGGTTTAGAATTAGCATTGTTAGTTAAGGATGCAAGTAGAGTTGTTGTTTCAACAGATCATCCAAATGCGGGGCCGTTTACAAGGTATCCTCAAATAATAGCTTGGCTTATGAGCAGGAAGGCCAGAGAGCAGGAAATGGCTAAGCTAAATAAGAAGGCTATTAAGAGACTATCATTACCAGCTATAGATAGGGAGTATACTTTTGAAGAATTCATACTTTCAACAAGAGTTGCTCCAGCGAGAATAATAGGTATTGAGAAAACTAAGGGACATTTAGGTGTAGGAGCTGACGCTGATATCGCAATATATGATATAGACCCTAGAACTTTTGATCCATCTAGAGAATATGAGAGACTAATTAGGGCAATAAAGTATGCTAAATACACCATAAAGGATGGGGAAATAGTTGTTAAAGACGGTAAGGTTGTAAAGACAATTTATGGTAAAACATTTTACGTAGAACCACCTAAGGATTTAAAGCTTGAAGCCGAAGTCTTAGATGATATTAAGGAGAAATTTAAGGAATGGTATTCTGTAACACTTAACAATTACGTAATACTTAACGAAGAAATTAGAAAGCTTCAACCCATAAAAACATACTAAGTTCGGGTGAAACCACATGCAAACTCTTATTTTAAAGCCAAAACACGTTTTCACAGTACCTGTGGAAGTTGAAAAAATAATTCCCGATAAAGTTGCTGGAAAATCGTTAGGTGAAATTCTCAAATTAAAGGTTTATGAAGGAAATAGGAAAAGAACAGTAGGCGATTTATTCGAAGTAAGCGGGGAAGTAGCTTCGAAACCTGAAGAACAAGAGATAATATTTCAAAATTCAACGGTTAAGCTAAGAAGAGTTGGAGAAAAAATGACCGCTGGGAAAATAGTTGTCGAAGGAGATGTAGGTCCATTAGCAGGTTATAGAATGGCTGGTGGAACACTGATAATTAAGGGTAATGCAGGCCCATGGCTAGGAGCTAGAATGAAAAAAGGAACCATAGAGGTCTTCGGAAATGCTGGAGGTTTTGTCGGGAGTAAGCTTAGAGGAGAACCCTTCCATAAAGGTATGAGCGGCGGAATGATAATAATTCACGGTAATGCCGGAAGAGAAGTGGGAGCACATATGTCAGGAGGCAAGATTCTTGTAGAAGGGAATGCCGGAGTTCTTCCAGGACTCCACATGGCTAAAGGTAACATTCTAATTAAAGGTAACTGTGCGGGATGGCCTGGAACACATATGATAGGTGGAAAAATAATCGTATTAGGACACGTAGACTCAATGGTTCCAAGTTTCTCATTTGAAGGAATAATGCCTAAAGTTAAATTTGCTGGCCAAAAAATAAGTGGACCATTCTACTTCTTCATGGGTGACCTATTAGATACAGAGTTTCCATCAGGCAAACTATATATTCTAAAGGAGACCAATAAGCACTTGAGCTTCTACGAACAATTCATAGAAGAGGTGAAAGATGAATGGTTGGAAGCCTTAGCGTAAATAAGCTCGGGTTAAAAGTTGCTCAGAAACTAATAGACAACCCTGACTACTACGATGTTAAAATTGTCGAGGGCCCATTGGGATCAACAATAATTGATGCAGGTATTGAGGCTAAGGGAGGATTAGAGGCAGGTCTCTTAGTAGCCGAAGCAACAATGGGAGGGCTAGGTAAAGTAAGTTTAGGAATTACAGCCTACGGGGATTTAGAACTACCAACAGTTTATGTTTCAACAGATCACCCAGTAATAGCGTGTATGGCATCACAATATGCTGGTTGGAGAATTTCTGCAGGAAAATACTTTGCAATGGGAAGCGGTCCTGCTAGGGCTTTAGCGCTTAAACCTAAGAAGCTATTTAAGGAAATAGGGTATCAGGATACATCAGATGAAGCGTTAATAGTTTTAGAAACAGGAAAGTATCCTCCTGAAGAAGCAGTGAAATTAATAGCTGATACAGCAAATGTTAAGCCATCAAATGTTACAATAATAGTAACACCAACGCAAAGCCTTGCCGGCTCTGTGCAAATAAGTGCTAGAATTGTTGAAACAGGAATTCACAAGTTACATACGGTAGGTTTCCACTTAGACAAGTTTATATCAGGCTCAGGTTTCGCACCAGTAGCGCCGCCGCATCCTGATCCAACAGTAGCTATGGGTAGAACAAATGATATGATACTTTATGGTGGAGTTGCTACATACTTTGTAAATGCTGAAGACTCTGAAGTAGAAGAGATATTGAAGAAAGCACCATCATCTGCTTCAAGAGATTATGGGAAACCATTTTACGAAGCGTTTAAGGAAGCAGGTTTTGACTTCTACAAGATAGACCCGAACCTGTTTGCTCCAGCAAAGTATGTGGTATTCAATGTTAAATCCGGAAAAACGTTTAGTGCAGGATACATAAATGCAGAAGTGTTAAAGAGAAGCATAACCTATAATCCACTATAAACGATTTTTACTTCCCCTACATTTTTAACTTCACCGTTTTCTAATTAATTTAAGGTAAGGAATACTCTTAGACCACCGTTTTTAGTACTACGTGTAGGGTGAATAGCTAAAGTGATAACTATAGGTATAATTACTCGGAATGTGCATGGATGGGCTACAACGCAGCTTAGTAGAGCAATCATAGAGCGAGGGTATCAGCCTTTCCCCATGAACTATAGAAGCCTTTATACAGTAATAGGTGATTTTGGCTACAAAGTATACTCTGGAAAAATAAATCTTGTAGAAAAACTCTCGGCACTAATAGTTAGGCCGTTAGGTAGGCTCTCCTTTGAACAAGCCTTCTTTAGAATGGACACTCTTCATCTCTTGGAAGAATCAGGTGTTCCAGTAATAAACTCGCCTAAAGCAATAGAGGTAGCAATAAATAAGCATAGATCCTTAGCTTTACTGGCTAAGCATGGCTTAAAAGTTCCATACACTGTTGTAACTGAAAACGTTAACGAAGCTGTTGATAGATTAAACTATGAGAAAGGGGTCGTGGTCAAGCCTCTTTTCGGATCAAAAGGTCTAGGCTCCACGCTTATTAAAGATAAGGACTTTGCTTGGAGAATATATGCTGACCTTAGATTTATGAAACATGTACTCTATATTCAAGAATACATTGAACATGGAGGAAGAGACATTAGAGCCTTCGTTGTAGGAAACCAAGTAGTAGCCGCAATGTACAGGGAAAGGCTGGGCTTTTGGAAAACAAACATTTCCAGAGGAGCTAAACCCGTACCCTACAAACCAACAGCAGATGTTGAGGAATTAGCCATTAGAGCAGCGAAAATTCTCGGATGCGATGTTGCCGGAGTAGATATCCTAGATGTGAAAGGTGAAAAGTTCATCATAGAGGTAAATAGTCAACCTGGATGGAAAGGTATTCAAACAGTAACCAAAGTTGATATAGCTAAGAAAATAATTGACTACATTATAAACGAGAAAATTAAACGCTAATGAATCCTAAGACAATTGATTCCACGCGATCACCATTAACTACTAAAGAGCTTAAACCATAGTTTTTAATTATTTTACAAGCATACTTATCTACATATTTACATACGTCTTTATCAAAGCCTTTTAGTGATGGAGCTTTCTTCACAAAAACTATTTTCCTCACTCCTGAAAGCAAAGAGATCAAAGCGGCAATACTATCACTTGTTATTTCCCAGCTTTCAGGGAGAATATTTACCTTACTAACAATTCTATAAGGTAATACTATGGGTATGGTGCCTCTAATTATTGCTGAATTTATTTCTTCAAGAGTTTCTGCAAAAACACGTTTTGGTATTTTACGGGAAAACATTATTGCTGAAACTTCCATAGCTTTTATTGCTGCGTAATGCGCTGTTTTCTCATCAACCCCATAGTTTAAATATGCTTCTCTAACAGTATTAGCGAAAATTCCTCCTCCGCAAACAAATATAGGAGTAACCTTTGCTTTGTTAATGGCTTTCACAATATTTCTTAAAAAAGCCTCATTAAGTACGTAATATCCGCTCACTTTAACTACAATTACTTTCCTCATAAAGATAACACCCTGTCTAAAGTGAGTATGGCTAATGCATAAGCTGGGAAAACATTTGAAATTCTCTTTCCTAAAACGTCTGATAGTTTTCTAATATTTTTGAAGCCTGCTCTCTTAAGGGCTTCTATCGCTAACTTCTCACCTACTCCTGCCACAATAGCTTCAAACTTCTTTAAATCAATGTTTTCACTTAGTAGTCTTGTTCTAACTTGCATTAGAGCATCAAAAACATGTTCAATAGCTTTTTCGTAAATGTACTTAGCAATTTCAACTACTTCATTAAGTGAAAGTATTTCTGCATCAGCACACACTATTCTCGAAAGTCTTTCCCAACATTCTCTAATGCTTTTTCCTCTCCCATCAGCTGTTTCTGTAGAGTATTGTTGCTCAGTAATGTAGCCTAATATTCTAACTACATCACCCATTAACGCGAACTTCTCTGAAGAAACTTTAGCAAAATACCCCTTATATGGGACTACATTAACTACTGCTGAAACATTTGTTCTAAGAAAACCTAGGTAAACAAGTTCGCCATACACTAGTTTCTCAGGGTCTCTTAAGCCTCTAACATAGAGTTTTCCTTCAACTATAGGCACTATTGTTGTTGAAGTACTTCCTATGTCTACAAATATGCAATTTTTACACACATTACTTCCTATGTAAAGTCCTGAAGCAACCCAGTTTGAAGCAGCAAATTCCATTGGGTCTCTACTTAACGCTTCTGAAAATTTAATGAGTTCACCTTTAACATTTAAAACGAATATTTCTTCAGAGTCGTTAAAAACTTCAGCAACAGATTCCATAACATGTTTTACACCTTCCCTTTTTACCCTATATACATCACTTAACTCAGCAGTCATAGTTAAGGAGACATAGTATTTTTTAGAGACACTACTAGTTCTCTTTAGAAAGCCTAGAATTTTGGGTAAGGCTTCCTTACCTTTAATCCATATTGGGAAGTACCGTCTAGTAGTTTGGGTTCTTATAATTCTTTTCCCCATAACCTCTAATTTAGCGATCTTTATGTTTGCTCCGCCTATATCTAGTCCTAAAATAGTAAAGTTCTTTAGAGGCATTTTAAGATTCCTCTATGAGGTTTTATAGGTTATGGGGAAATTAAAAGTAATCCCCGTAATCGACATTTTACGGGGAAAAGTTGTTTTAGCTTATAAAGGAAGAAGGCACCGTTATGTTGAGCTTAAAGAATCCACTATAACTAATAACGTAAGCCTTGAAGGTCTTATTAAAGCATTTTATGCTAGAGGTTACGACACTATTTACATAGCTGACCTGGACTCTATAGTTTACAATGAGAGTAAGGTTTTAGGCAAGATACTTAGCTTAGCTAAGGAATTTGTCAGTATAAATTTTTTAATCGACATAGGGAGGAAAGGGTTAGAGTTTAAAGATAGCGAAAATATTGAGTGGGTTATTGGAACAGAATATTTAAAAGCTAATGAAATAATGCGCCTAAGGAAGCGTGTGATAAGTTTAGATATTTCCGAAGAATTCGTAGTGCTAAGTCAAGGGAAAATACCTGTAAAGTCAGCGATATCCATTGTGAAAAAGATTTTGCCTAAGAAGATTCTTGCAATATGCCTTGATAGAGTAGGTAGTTTAGAAGGGCTTAATTATGATATAGCATATAATTTAGCAAAGGTATGTAAAGATATCGAGGTGATTATGGGCGGTGGTTTGAGAGGACTTAACGATATGTACTATCTGAAATTTATTGGTATAAGTGGAGTGCTTGTTGCAACAGCCCTACATAAAGGAATAGTTAATGTAACGAGGCTATGAAAGCATCTGATAAGCTTCTATACTCATTTAATATGATCCTATTATCATGCTTTGTGAATGCTACGTAAACATCATTGCTTGGAAACGCTTTACCCTTACATAATTCTTCACCCAGACTTTCAAACATTAAACACGCTAACTTTTCGCCAAAAATCTTTGCTAATCCCACAAATGAAGTTGTTATTCTAGGGTTAACTTCGACAACATAAGGTTCCCAAGAACACCACACAACATCTATGCCGAAATATCCTCTAAAACCACTTATTTCTGCAATTATTTTTGAAACTAATTCAAGAGATTTTAAATATAACTCTTTATTTCTCAAATAAACTATTCCACCTAAATACTTTACTTTTCCATTTGAACTAAATCGTATGAGTTGAACATTGTTCGTTAAGAAGAGGACGTTTTCACCGTCAGCAATTACAGAGAGGCTTCCATGGATACCCTCCACAAAGCTTTGAATAATAACCCTTTTCACTTTTGAAAATTCCAGACTATACTTTACTGCTTGCTCTAATCTATCGCTGTTGCGAATGAAGATTGCACCGAGGCCTCCTGTAGAATCAACAGGCTTAACTATTGCTGGAAAGTTTAGCTTTTTTAGAGAACATAATTTAGTATTTGCATTGGACAGTACAATATAGTTAGGTACGTTTATACTTATATTTTTCAGAATCCCATAACCTATGTCTTTTAGCGAAAACTTCTTTATAACATCTATGTTAGGCCCCAATATTTTTTCATTACCTACTATTTGTGAAGCCTCGATTAGCTCGTTCGGAGGAGCTATCAATAAGACGTAGTCAAAGTTTTTAGAGAGCTTTTCTAAAGAGTCTAAGAAGCCTTGGGAAGCGCTTATCGTAAATACATCTTCAAATAGGTTCTTAAAGCTTTGGTTAACTAATACGTATGTTTCCGTTAGGTTCTTAAATACATAATAGGCTGAGCGAACCATAGCATAAGCTTCTGGAACTATATCTCTTAGTTCCTCTAATCCCTCAGCAAGCAGGAATTCTGCTATTAAAAGCTTAGGCTTCATTATTTTTCGCTTTAATATTCATTTCTCAAAATGTTTTTAACTATTTCGAAGAATAAATATTCTTAAAATCTAAAGGCACCTTAAAATTGTAAAGTCTGCTTCGGTGTTTTTAATGGTTACGATTAATGTACCGACAATAATTGAGGCTAAGGATTTAAACATAGAATTCATTGAAATAGTTTTCTCTAATATAAATACCTTAAGCAAAATAAATGGTATCCTTAGCACGTATGATGTAAAAACCATTTACTATATGGTGTTAGGTAATTATGCGCAACAGAAGGCCTTCTATGTGGTATCATTAAGTCCATTAGCCGGCATTAAGGAAATTGTTAGAAAACTAAGTGGTTTAAAAGATGTTAAAGAGGTAAATTATGGTGCCAAGGTCGTTGGAAACTTTGCTATAAGCCCATTTATGGTTTCCATAGTTTCACCGCTAAAAAACGTTGAAAATGTTTTAATGTCAAGAGTTTTTCTTTTAGAAGCACTACGGTCTTTAAGGAAGAAGTGGGGTCTTGCTTCATTAGTTTTCCTTTACCATTTAGGCTACAATTATGGTAGAGAGTTAGCCAGAGCTTTATCTAAAGATAATGTACCAGCTAATGTTTCACTAATGCTATCTTTAGAATTTCTCAGACTCTCCGGCTTCTATAAAGACTACGAAGTTGTAACGTTCAATGCAAATAAGGGTAACCTTGTTCTCTACATATACGGGTCTGTGGAATGCTCTAAAGCCTATGAGAGAAAACCTTCAAGTAATTTTCTTAGGGGAATAATAGGAGGCATTGTGTCAGAAATAGCGAAAAAAGATGTAACAGTTTATGAAATTAAATGCATAGCTAAAGGTGATAATTACTGCGAATTCGTTAGTTAAGCAAAGTTATCAAGGTATTTCAGCCTTTTTGCTGGGTGCGGGTGTGTACTAAAGAGCTCTTCAAGAATGCTAGGTTTTTGCCTCTTAATTGTTTCAACTAATTCATCAATGTTCCCTATAAACCTTGATTTAACGCCTTTTCCAGGGTCAGCTATGAAGAACATTTTGAATTGGTTATAGCTTTTACTTGTTTCTCCAAGATATCTTGAAATTCTTCCCGAAATTAACATTATTCTAGCTAATGCTCTCTGCAACTTCCTTGCACCATTTCTTACAGTTAATGCTGCATGCGCGTCAGCATAGTACTCTCTAAGCCTACTCATGTAGAATACGAAGAGATTAAGCAGGAAGCTGACAGCCATTAAAGCTATTCCTATAAGGAATAAGTAAACACCTCCTCCCCTGCTTTCCCTCCTATAACCTCCGAACCAGCCGGAAATGTATAGCATGTATCCTATATAGTAGATTATTGCTGGAATAATGCTTATCATGAGCATTACGACTACATCTCTATGCTTTAAATGGCCTAGTTCATGACCTATAACGGCTTCTACTTCCTCCATGGGTAGCGAGTCAACAAGCCCTCTTGTTACAGCAACTCGATAACCTGTTAAGAAGTTTCCGTAAGCGAATGCATTAGGTATATCTATTTCGGCTATCATTAGTTTAGGTGTATTCTTTAATCCGCTTTCCTTAGCTAATCTTTTAACTATTTTATGGAGCTCTGGTGCTTCATGTTCAGATAGAGGCCTTACATGGTATACTGCATCTATGATGTATGGCCCCATAAGCCATTGTAGAACGTGAAAGAATACTACAAACCCTAATATGCCGTATATTCCGAAGAAGCTTATGTTAAGAGCTGTAAGAATAGCTACTAAAATTAGCGTAGCTATAGATGTTATAATAGCAAATGTTCCTATCATTGAAAGTCTGAGCTTCCATAAAGGCACTTTAGGTATTGTTCTTCCCGTATACGTCATTTTCTCTTTACACCCAGTTATTAATTCTATATTAAGGGGACATTTATAATATTATCTAATGCTGACCTAGATCGTTTAAACTTCAGTCAGTGTGTTTAACAAAGCGTTCACTATTTTATTTCCTACATTCTCAATAACTGAGCTCATTTTAACTCCAAAACTAACATCTTTTACTTGTATTCCTAAAAAGTAGCATTGGGTTCTTGGACTTCTATATTTAACGTAAACTTTAATCATAGAGTATGAAGGCTTATGTGTTGTTGGAACTATTATTTCAGATTCTATTATTTCATCAAGTTTTCCGAAAACTATAGTGCCTGGTTTAAGTCCGGCTTCTACAGCATCAATTATTAGTAAAATGTCAGGCAATTCTTTAACTGCGATATCAATAAAACTTTCTGGTGAAAGATCTCCGTCAACAGCGTTTTTGAATCCCTGTTCTAGGAGCTTTCTTGCAATATATGAGCCTATGAAGTCATCTCCTCTTAACTCGTTACCTACTCCTAAAACGAATGTTCTTTTTCCTTCAAGAACTTCTTTAAAGACTGAGATAAGAGATTCTACTGTACCAACTTCAACCACGAATTTCAGCCCTCATATGGAAAAGTTATTCTTAACTAAATTAAGTTAGTGAGAATTAAAGAGAAAGGTGAATGGTACGTTACAGGTTTAGTGTAAAAATTACTGCTTTGGCTTCTTCCTTCGAAGGCCTGGTGGTAGATCAGGTTCAAATGAGATGGCGTTTACCGGGCAAACTTCGTAACATTGACCACAGAAAATGCATTTCCTAATGTCGTATATTGGTTGTAGTCTTCCACCAATTTCCTTCATAACTATGGCTTCGGTTGGACATACTTTTGCGCAAAGAGTGCATCCGGTACATATGTTTCTGTCAAAGAGTATAGTTCTATGTCTTATGAGACCTGCTTTTTCAAGAGGTGATAATGGGAGTTCTTTAGGTATTTTCTCAGGTTTCTTCGGGAACTCTGTAGTAGATGATATTGCTTCTGTAGGGCATATGTCAACACATTGGTGGCATAGTATGCATATGTCTACGTCATATTGCGGAACTACTCTTCCGTCTTTAATGGTCATTGTTATTGCATTTGTTGGACATACATCAGCACATAACTTACATTCCACACAACGTGAGTAATCTATGTTTATGTATCTTGGCTTGTATATTCCAACGTTTTCAAATGGTGCTGGCGGAACTTTGGAAAGACCTTCATAAACATGTCTAGTGTATGATGATAATTCGAAATCCTTTGAAGGTAAAATGGCATTGGAGGGACAATTGTATATACATGTGTGGCAGAAACAGCACTTGCTCATGTCATACCATGGGACATGTCTTCCTTCAGTCCACTTAAGTTTAATAGCGAATGTTGGACACACATATTCACATATTCCACATTCTACGCATCTTTCCCATAGGAAGTAAGGTCTTCCTCTAAACCCCTCTGATATATCAGGCTTCTCAAATGGATACATATGTGTGGCTGGTTTCTTAAAAACGTTTACTAATACTTCTTTAATTAAAGAGGGGATTTTGGTCATGTAGAATCACCTCTTCCAATACTTTTTCCTTATATACCAATAGGGTATTACTTTCTCTTCACCTGTTTTAACGTCAACTACATATAGTCTATCGGTGCATGAGAAGCATGGATCTATGCTTCCAAGGATAACTGGTGCATCAGCTAGATGATAGCCTTTAAACATTTCACAAACAGCTGGTATGTTAGCGTATGTTGGTGTTCTTATTCTATGTCTCCATGGTTTACTTCCTCCTCTCCATATAGTATGGTGGAATACTTCTCCTCTAGGAGCTTCAACTCGTCCAAATCCCTCTCCTTCAAAGGCTCTTGGAGGCATAACCCTAATAGGTCCTTGGGGTAAATGATCTAGTGCATAGAGTATAATGTTTATTGCCTCTAGGGTTTCATCAACTCTAACCATAAATCTTGCCCAACTATCTCCCTCATCATATACTGCAACGTTGAATGGTATTTCATCGTAAGCTTCATAGGGGTCGAAGTCTCTTACATCCATTTTGACTGAGGAGCCTCTAGCTGTAGGTCCAACTCCTCCTAATTCAAGCATTTTAGATTTACTTAAATACCCAACATTTACCGTTCTAGCGGTAAATGTCGGATCTTCTTCCATCATTTTCTTATATTGCTTAACCCTTTCGTAAAGCTTAGGTAAATGCTTCTTCATTTTATGTATTAGTTCTAAACTAATGTCCCTTGAAACTCCACCTACTATAACAAGCGAGGATATTACTCTGTTCCCTGTTAAATCCTCTACGAGTTTCATAACTATTTCTCTATCTCTCCATATAAGCATAAATAACGTTTCAAAACCCATAAGCTCTGCTGCAACACCTAAAAGCAAAAGGTGACTATGAATCCTATTGAGTTCGTGAATTATTACTCTTAAGTATTTTGCTCTGGGAGGAACCTCTATTCCTGCTGCTTCTTCAATAGCTTCGCCAAAGCTTAGCGTGTGAGCAACATTGCATATGCCACAAACTCTTTCCGCAAGATATATTGCTTCAGTATGTTCCTTAGTTTCCATAAGCTTCTCTATTCCTCTATGAACATATCCTAACCTTGGTTCCACATCAACTATTGTTTCTCCTTCAATTTTAAAAACGAAACGTTCGGGTTCATGTAGTGCAGGGTGTTGCGGTCCAACAACTAAGCTTATAAGTGAAGACATGTTTATCACCAAACCTTGGGTTTCTTTCTAATAACACTTACATCCTTTCTTAAGGGATAAACTCCTTCAGGCCATGTTTCAGGAAGGAAGAATTTCGCTAAATTAGGGTGCCCCTCAAATATTATGCCAAACATTTCATAGTTTTCTCTTTCGTAAAGAACTGCTCCTGGAACTATGTCTGTAATTGTTCTTACTCTCGGGTAATCTCTCGCTACATTCATTGCGATTATTAGAGTTAATTTAATATTGTTATGAACAACTTGCATCTTATATCTTATTTCGAATTCTCCCCTATCTATGAAATCTACTGTATCTATGGATACGAGATATGAACTATTTGGAAATTTCTCTCTAATCCACTTAATGAGGTCTCTATGAGCATGTGTTACTATTTTAATGTAAACTCTTCGTGGAGTTGTCCAGTTTACGCTAAGAACTTTGTCTTTAAATGCACTTACTAGTTCATCAACAAGCTTTTCATTATCACTTATGCTAAGACTTTTTTGTCCCATTTCCTCCACCCTTTATCTTTTCTAAAAGCTTAACTACACCGTGAATTATTGCTTCAGGTCTTGGTGGACAACCGGGAACGTAAACATCAACTGGAATTACTTTATCTACACCCTCATATACGAAAGGTGACGTTTGAAACACGTTACCGCTAATAGCGCATGCACCTACCGCAATAACAAACTTTGGTTCAGGCATTTGCTCATATATTCTTTTAAGTCTTTTAGCCACCTGTTCTGTAACAGGCCCTGAAACTACAAGTACGTCTGCGTGTCTTGGAGAAGGCTTTAGTAGTATTCCGAATCTTTCAACATCATACCTAGGTGTGAGTGCTGCAAGTATTTCTATATCACAAGCATTGCAACCTGCCGCTGGAAAGTGAAGAATCCACGGTGATCTTAGCCTTGCCCACTTAACAATTGCCATTGTATCAACCACATTAATGCTGTCTTACAGAATTTACGTGCTAATATTAAATAAGGGGAACCTAATAAGAACTACCTAGAAATATATAGATACCTCAATTCTTAGCTTAAAAAGACCTCTTAGAAACATAGTTTAACATAAATCAAGTGTTTCTTGAAAATATTTTGTAATTGAAGGAAGAGCGGGATTACGCTATATTTTCAAGTTATCTCCTATAGGTTTCATATACTACTATAGGTTATTTTTATTTGTCCTTCCTTGCTTCTAAATGATGTAGCATTGAGTAATGACCGTTATCTCCAAGGGGTAACCAATGACCGTAGAGGGCTTTGTAAATACTATCATAATAGCATTGCTTCCAGCGTTTATTCTATCATTAAGCCTCTACACGGTAAGAGTAATTAAGGGTCCTTCAATTACCGATATGGTTTTAGCTATAGACTGTATAACCTATGACCTATGTTTTCTCATAGGTCTTATTTCAATATTGCTTAAAATAGGGTTCCTAATGGTTGCAGCTTTATCCTTAGCTCTCTGGGCTTATGTCCTTGACCTTTATGTAGCTAAGTATCTTGAAGGAAGAGAAATGGGTGATTGAAAGTGGAGCTCATTTTTCAAGAATTATCTTTAGTTCAGGAAATAATGATGCTTATAGGTTTGCTCTTAATATTTATTGGCGTTTTCTGCGATATTGTTGGATCCATAGGTATGGTTAGGTTTCCTAATTTCTTCGTTAGATTACATGCTGCAACAGTAGGATCAATAGGAGGAGCCGTTTACCCGCTAATAGGTGTTACACTGCTTTCACTATCTCTTGATTATCTAGGAGGAATACGCTACTTTATAGCCGCTGGCGCGTTTATAACCGCTATAGCTATTCTCTTAACAGCGCCCGTAGGTTCACATGCTCTTGCGAGAGCAGCACATAGGTCTAAAACAGTTCCTGTTTATCCTAAAGTATGCGATCACTTAGAGGAGGATAGAGAGGTGATTGAGGAGTGATTGAACAACCCTTAGTAATAGAGCTGTTGTTAGCTTTTTCCTTTACCTTAGCTTTAATATTCGCTTACTTAGCTGTAATGGAGAGGGATCTTATTAGAGCTGTTGTTTTTGCCGCAGGCCAATCTATTGCCTTCGCCTATGCCTATTATTTGCTTTTCGCTCCAGACATAGTATTAGCTTACATAGCTGTTGGTGTAGGAATATACTCTATGATACTTATCTTTGCAATAAGTAAAACTGAAAGATACGAAAAGGTGTAGGATTCATGAAGGCTAAAGCACTGGAGGAAGAAAAAACACATGAAGTAATAATAGGTGCTGGTATAGCAATACTTCTGATATTAACAGTGTCTGCTATAATACTTGGTGCTACAGGCTATACTCCATCCGAAAATATTAGGCCACTTGCCCAATTCTACCTATACTATGCTATGAATACTTTTAAGAAGGAGTTATGGGCTGCAACGCCTGAAGCAGTGAACTCTATGGTATGGGATTATAGAGGTTACGACACATTATTTGAAACTTCGGTTTTCTTCCTAGCGGTTATAGGTGCGGTTTCGGTTCTTAGGCTCCCAGGAGTTAAGGATGTAGTTTCTAAGGGGATACTTTCTGGAAGAGGGCTTTCGCTTATAGTTAAGGTAATAACGAAGTTCATTGTTGCATTCATACTTATCGTAGCTATCTCGATAGCTATACATGGAAACTTAACACCAGGAGGAGGCTTCCAAGCTGGAGCAGCTGTTTCAATAGCTTCGCTTATCGGATTAGTTGCGTTTTCAAGAATATTCCTTGAGGAGAGACATGTAACTACGAAACTAATGTTACCTATTAGAGTTCTTGGCGTAGTAGGTATAGGGCTTGTAGCACTGGTTCCAGCGTTCATAGCATTATCGGGAATCTTGGTTTTCGCTATGCAAAACCAGCCTAAAGTTTGGGCGCCAAACTTCGGCTTTCCGCCTGGCTTCGGAGACTTCTGGCTATCAGGAAACCAGTTCTACTATAACTTCTTCGAATTCCTAGCTGTTGGAGCAGGCTTTACCGTAATATACCTCATGTATTCAATACCTGAATACTTCTATAAGGAGGTGTTAGGGAAGAAATGACGTTGTCCCAAATACTCTGGATTTACATGTACCTTACGTTAATAGGGCTTATAGCTGTTTCAGTTTATGGTATAGTTCGAAGACCTAATCTTTTAAAGAAAATAATAGCTTTATCTATTTTCGGAGATACTGCAAATACTTTCATTATATTCATAGGTTTTAGAAGAGGTGCTACCACAGTTCCTATTCTTCCGACACTTAATCCCACATTAGAGCAGCTTATAGCATTTAAGAATACAGCAGTAGATCCTCTACCTCAATGCTTGGTGCTTACCGCAATAGTTATCAACATGTCAGTAACAGCCTTCTTAACTGCTTTAGCTATTCAGCTTTACAGGCTTTATGGAACATTGGATGTTAGAGAAGCAGTAAGGCTTAAATGGTGATTAGCTATGGCAGCCCACGAGAAAATACTGAAAATAATTGCAACTGCAGCAGTACTTTTCATAGTTTACCTTATAGCTTCAGCCAGTATTGCTTTTAGAGACATAGTTTATGGCATAGTGTTTTCGGTTGCTGTAGCATTAATCACAGCTGAATTACTAATATCGAAAGCTACGAAACCGTACAATGTCGTTAGATGGTTCTGGGCTATAGCTTATGCCTTCTACTACCTAATAATTGCCGAGTTTAAAGCGCACTCTGATGTTATTAAGAGAATACTTCATCCTGAAATGCCTATTAACCCAGGTATAGTTAGAGTGCCATTCCATGTTGAAACGGATTACGCAACAGTTACTATAGCTAATTCAATAACAAACACTCCGGGAACAGTAGTTGTTGACTTAGATACTAAGAGGAAATACTTTTATGTTCACTGGATTAACGTTAAAGCACCTGATGAGAAAACAACTTTTGAAAATATTTCTAAAGATTTTGAATATTTTGCAAAAAGAATATTTGATTAAGGTGTAAAGCTATGGTGTACCCGCAATTACCTCCAATAATGATTCATTCACTAACACTAGCGCCAATGATTTCGATAGTTGCAGCTTTCGCTATGCCATTGGTAGGGTTAATGATTAAGAACAGGAGAGTTTGGGATGCTTACGTATTCACTATAACAACAATAGTTTTAGCTTTAGCGTCTATTGGAGCATACATGCTATACTATGTTGTTGAAGGACCTTTCGTTTACATGCTTGGAGGATGGCCTCCACCTATAGGTATTGTTTATGAAGTCGATAAGTTCTCTGCTCTCTTAGGAGTTGTTTCAGCATTTATAATATGGTTAGCCGTAATTTACGGGTTAAAGTATTTTGAACTTAATGAAGACGGTTTAGAATGGTACTATACATTTCTCTTAGGGTTTGAAGCTGGTGTTTTAGGCTGCTTATACACTGGAGACATCTTTAACGTCTTCGTGCTTTTCGAAGTACTTTCGGTATCATCGTATGGTCTCATATCGTTCTGGAATAGAAGAGGTGAGTGCTTAGAAGCCGCATTAAAATATGCTATCATAGGCTCTATGGCTACAACAGTGTACTTCATAGGTGTAACATTTGCTTATGGAAGCTTTGGAACACTTAACATGGCTGATTTAGCTGCTAAACTTAGAAACATATTATTCCCGATAACTATGAGTCCTATAGGTCCAGTTGCCTTAGGTGTAAGCTTGTTCATAGCATTAGCTATTTGGGCATTTACTGTTGAGGCTGGTGTTGCACCTAACCACTTTAGAGTTTTAGACGCCTACCAAGTTTCTCCATCAACAACTGCTGCTTTACTTTCAGGGCTTGCCTCGAATGTAGGCTTGTATTTACTTGCTAGGTACTTAATTACAATACTTAGTGGAGCAAAGGAAATTGCCCCTATAGTTGATGCTGCATTAACAATCTTAGCTATAATGGGTATTTTCTCAATACTTTTAGGATCATTTTTAATGATAGCTCAAAACGATATTAACAGAGTTTTAGCCTATAGTTCAGTTCTAAACTATGGTTATGTAGCTTTCGCAGTAGGTTTAGGAACACCTTTAGCATTAGGGGCAGCATTATATCACATGGTTAACCATGCAATAGCTAAGACTCTTATGTTCCTTGCTTCAGGAGTTTACGTTAAAGCATCTGGAACAAGGAATTTAGATGAAATGGCTGGTGTTGGTAGGCTTGCGCCAGTAACTTCGGCAGCTATGGTCATTGGTGCGCTTGCTTTAGCAGGAATTCCGCCATTCAATGGTTTCGTAAGTAAACTACTTCTATATAATGCGCTTTTAGAGCTAAACTTGGCTCCATTAGTAATAGTGATTATTATCTCAAGTGCTCTATCCCTCATGGGCTACTTCAAAATAATATTCAACGTTTATGGTAAGCCTCCATTAAGAAGTTATGGGAAAGTTGAACCGGGAGCATCAATGCTTCTTCCATTAATAGTCTTAGCAATTTTATGCATAATTTTCGGAATAGGTTCTCCATGGATTTATCCCTCACTTATAGAGCCAGCTATAGGTGATGTAACCAATACTAAGGCATTTATAGAAGCAGCTTATAAATTTGCAAAACTACTTGTAGAGGTGGGTGCTAAGATATGATGGACGTTTTATTGGTAATTGTTTTAACATCATTATCCATGGTATTAACAGCTTTAGTAGCTTACGGACTATATCTTTACTCACTAAGTGCTACAAAAACAATAACCAAGCCTACAGATGAGAAAAAGTCAATATACGCGTGTGGTGAAGACATAGATGAAAAAGCTGCAACAGTATCGGACGTTAACTTGTATGTTACAATATGGAATGAGTTATTTAAGCCCCTTTACGATTCGCTTAGGAAGAAGGTACATACTGGAATACTTAATGACTGGTTCTTCTGGATGTTTCTCCTACTAATAATAGCTTACACAGTAATAGTGCTATTAGGAGGTGTTAAAAGTGTCTGAGTTTTTAGTAAGGCTTTTAATGCCCGTTTTTGAAACCCTAATATACCCAGGCATAGTGTTTTCCTTTCTCGTAGTTATATTTACTCAGTGGTATAGGAGAAAGCTTTATGCGAGAATGCAAAATAGGGTTGGACCATGGATTACAGGGCCTAAAGGTATTTTACAGCCTTTAGCAGACTATGTTAAACTGTTTTTCAAAGAAGACATAGTCGTTGTTAGAGGACATCTTAAGCTCCCAGCATTTCTCCTCGCTATTACAATAGGAGCTTTAATTGCAGTATTACTTATGCTACCTATTTCACCGTATCCGGTATATGGAAGCTTCGACATAATAGTTGCAATATATTTGCTAGTATGGCCTACATTAGCTCTTGCTGCTTTAGGTTTTCTAACGCCAAGTCCTTACGGCGCAACGGGATCTTCGAGACTGCTGTCCTTAACAATAGCTTACGAAGTAGTTTATCTCTTATCAGTACTCGTACCCGTAGTTTTAGCGACAAAATATTTTGGCTCAGCATATTCACTTTACCTATCGTCTATGACTGCATGGAAAATGTGGACTCACCCTGTACTCGCAATACTTATGGCTATAGCTCTCTTTGTAGCCATAATTTCGCTTCAATGCAAACTACTCGATAAACCCTTCGATATTCCTGAGGCTGAGCAGGAAATAGTAGCTGGACCATTTACTGAATATTCAGGGCCTAAGTTAGCGTTCATAATATTCATCCACGACATGGAGCAATATGTTAACGCCCTTCTAATAACATACTTGTTCCTGGGAGGACCAGCACCTTTAATCAATGCTCCAATATGGGCTCAAGCAGTAGTTATTGCTGTTAAGTATTTAATTGTGGTTCTTGTGCTTACTTGGATTAAAGCTATGGTTGCAAGGTTTAGAATAGACCAAGCAATAAGAATATTCTGGAAATACATGGTGCCTTTATCGCTTTTCGCATTAATATTTGCTACAGTAATTTAAG
>CAZLZO010000009.1:0-46527 GCA_964564025.1 uncultured Desulfurococcales archaeon | reverse complement strand
AATTATGTCGGATAAGTGCATTGAAGCTTTAGGCATAGTAATAGATTTGAAAAGTAGGAAATGGTGGTTTACATAATTTCCTAAAACCATTGGGAAGAAACTATATTTTCACTATGGAATAGTGTTTTACTGGAGAAAAACAGTGTTTGCTAGGTATGCTGCATTAGTTAAGAATCTTAGAGGAATAGTTCTTTTCGATTTAAGCGAGGAAAACGTTAGTGAAGCAATTAAGTGGCTTGCAAGCAGGTTTAAATATAGGAATTTAGGATTACCGCCGACATTAATTGAAAAATACGGTGGTGAAATTGGAAAGTATTTGGGAGGAAACCCTTTTAGAAAAATAGTTTACCCCATACCTGAACTTGAAAAGCTATCCTCTATTGTTTCGGAAGAAGCAAAAATACCTTATGAGCTTTCAGAATCACTAGTTTTAGCTTCAACATATATTTCGCCTCTCCTCGTTTTGGGAAACAAGTTCATAAGGTTTATTGAGAAACTTGCTGTTGAAACAGTTAGGGTATGTGGGAAATTGAATGTTAAGCAGTGGAAGCTGCATTTAAGAATAGCTGATTACACAGTACTAGACTTCTATGAGAAATCAGTTCTTGAAGCCATGCAGTTAATCGCTAAACCACATGTTTCCTTAGAGAAAGAATTAAACACTATTTTAGAAATTAGGCTTAAACGCATTAGAGAAGATACTAAAAGGTATTGGAGAATAAAATGTTCAGAAGGAACATCATTCCTATACTATATTGACATGCTAAATGTTTTAAAGAACAGAATTAAGCAGTTAAGCGAAAACCATTCAGTAGCATTATCGATCATTCCAGCAGTTCATGTAGCACCATAAACAGTTACCAGCTAAGTTTCACATTAGCTGCTTTTAATCTGAGCAGAGTTGTATCGTATGGGTCAACATTTTCTTCTTCAATTAGGAAAGCAAGTGTAGGCTCAATCTCCTTTAGCTTCCCAATTAACATTTTCTTCTCCTTACTACTCATAATTCTAGAATCAGTCATTGCAGCTACATGGAATCTTATGTTGCTTTTAGCAAGGGCTTTTACTGCAGAAAACTGCAAGTTTAATGCGCTACCTTGAGCTCCCGTTCTAAATTCGAATCCTTCAGGAGTACCTCCCTTAATCGAAACTCTAACGTATAGTTTCGAAAACTTCTTTAGCTCATTAATTAACCCGGGGTTTAAGCCTAAAACTATTCCGTTAGTTTCAAGTATGAACAAGTCGAAGTAAGGTGATTTCTCTACAAGCTCCAAAACCCTTACTAAATGACTCCAACAAATAGTTGGTTCACCACATGAAAGCCTAGCTTTCCTAACACCACTTTTCCTCGCAAGCTTAGCCATTTCATCAACAGCTTCCTCTGGACTATAGTATTTACCGTAGAACTCAGGGAAATCCCTTGAAATAGGGGACCAGCAGAAAAAGCATCTTAAATTACATCCAACAACACATCCAGTAACAATCCCTCTATAAACTCCGGCAACGTAGAAGCTCGTATACTTTCTCTCTTCAACACCTCCAACTTTCCTACACACAATTTTCCTTGTAAGCTCAGTTACTACAACAATATCGTAGGGCTTCCAATTACGCGTTATAAAGCGTGGATACTTCAATTTATAACATCAGCCTTCAACTCTACACTCTAACTAATTTAAAAAGTAAACGCTACTATTTAAGCTCCGTTTAGCGTTTAAGCATTAAAAAACAAGTACCTTACTTCTAAGTAAACCTTTAAACTTCAGGGAATTCAACATTAACCCAGGTTCCGTTTAATTTAAGTTTCAATTTATTTATTATTTCCCTACCTACAAGAACTTCGTCAGATAAGTGTTCGGGTTCAACTGGAACATACACGTTAACTTTTCCTAACGGAATAGTATGGTCTAGCTTAGGATGAACTAAACTTGCTTTTACTTTGAAAATTTCGCAAACAACAGGTTCGTATAAAGGGTTCTCTATGCGCTTAGTTTTAACCGGTTTTAAACCTTCAAGAATGCGTACTACTTGAATATTAGGATATATTCCCCCATCAAATCCTGTGTCAAGAACAGCTGGACCCCTAGCTCTACCGCGTTTAGTTTCCAAAACAAGATAAACTACGGGTATGTCAGGAATTTTCTCTCCATCCTCATCTAACCCATTTACTTCATACCTGTAATTAAAACTCTTCAACAACCCATTCACCCTTAATTCTTCTCCCAACTCTCCTAGGAGACCTAAGTTTAATGCCACCAATAGCTTTAAGTTTCCATAAGACTGTTGGATAACCTTTGATCTCTTCAACTTTAGCACGATACCTACTTAAATAGGCTTCAACAGCGTAGGCAATAACTTTGCTTCTAGAAAGACCTTCTGCTTTAGCGAATTCATCTAATCTCTTCAGAAGCTCTTCGGGAATACTAACGCTTATTTTCCTAACACCCACAATACCACCAGGTAGTAAGAGGTAGTAAAAATATTTAAACATGATCTTAAACTCATCAGTAACAATAGAAGAAGCCATGGCTTCTTCGTAAGGAAAATTATTATGTGAGTTTATTCTTAAACGTAAGTAAGTATTTTAAGTGATTCACATGACTATTATAGTTGATATTGAAAGGAAAGGAAGTAGGGAATTAAGTGGAGGTTTTAGGGTTTCAGGTAGGAAAGTGAACTTATGGATTAGAATATATGATACGGAATTTGGGAGAAGAGTGAGAATAACCATGTCGTACCATGACGGAGTAAGGTGGGTTAATACGCCGCCAATATGGCTTAATAAGGACTTATGCGAAGAGGTTTCTACAAGACTAAAGAAAATATCTGAAAAATTAACGTAAGAATACAGCAAATTTTTAGAAAACACATTACTAAAGCGAAAGCTAAAGTCAATGTTTTAGCTTATGCTTGCATTGCGCTATTCAATGTTTAATCGCGTTAGCGTATTTTCTTAGTAGTAGTAAATCTATGTACTGCCTCACTACATTATTCACTACATTTAACCTTAGTTTTTCATTTCTTGAAAACAGTAGCTTACCTTTCGTAAATACATTGTATTTGAAAGGTAGCGGTGCTTCATTTAGTACGTGAATGTCAACTGGAATTTTAAGCTTTAATTCGAAAAACACTGAAAAACGTACTTCATAGTTTAAAGCCTCCTTAAAGTTTTTAATCCAAACAGCTACGTCTACATCTCTAAAAACGTTTCTTTCAAGGAAGCCTCCGTGAACATAGGCGAACACTATGTTACTGTCTCTTTCAAGTTCCTTCCCTAAAGTCTTAAGAATCTCTTTCTTCTTTAACTCGGGAATGCTGTAAAACCTGAACTCAGCATGTTTGCTCATGGCCTTTTATTCTCCACAAACTTCCTTATGTAAAATATGAATTTTTCGAAATCCTTTAACTCCCTCTTGACGCTTTCATAAACTTTCTCGTCGGAAATAACCCAGTATCTGTGAACAAGTAGGTTTCTAAGTCTCGCAACTGAAGCTAAATTTAAAGCTAAATCCTCAGGTATAATGCCTTTAAACTTAAGCCTTACGAAACACTCAGGGAATCCTTCAACAATTTCTCCGTAGACATTTAAAAGAATATGCACACAAATGCTAGCTGCAGCTTCGACGAGTTGAATAACAAGGTATCTTATTGAAAGCTTCTCGTAAAGTGTAAGCTCACTAAAATTCTTAGAAACAATGTTTTTCAAAATATCTAAAGCATCCCTAATTTCTCTAATCCTAGCTTCAACAACTTCATCGATCAATGCTTTAACTCTCTCAAAGCATGATTAGATGCACTAGTGGAAAAAATAGTGTTTTAATTAAATGAATATTTCGACTAAAACAAAGTAGTAGAGTAAAATTTAGAGGCAGAAGCAAGAAAGTAATGGTTGAAAGAGGTAAGTTTAGTTGAAATGTGAATGGATAGATAATGAGTGGATTGAAAATCTTTTAGGAGCGCCAAGCCAATGCTATAGAAGAGTAAAATGTGACGGTAAAGTTTACACTTTATACTTAAGGTGGAGATGGGAAGATCCCTGGGAATTTTACATAGCAGAAGGAGACATGGTTAAGCAGAGAGGCCTATACATCATAGACTTAAGGAGGGGGGTGGCAAAACGTTTCATAGGAGTTAATGAGAAAGGAGAATTCATTCTTGAAGAAGTTAAGTGGAAATTTGTTTCTGACGACTTATTTTTCGAAAACAACATATTCTTCAGGGAAAGTGAGCATAAGGAAGCTGAGAGGAAAGCAGAAGAACTTTTCCTCAAGTGAATTAAAAAGCAACGTTAACACATAGAGTGTCTAAAAAATTTGAACTGAACGAAAGTGTTAGCTTCTGACTACTTCGTTTAGAATTTCCTCCCACTTAACGTCTTTCTCTATTACTTCAAGTATGTCTTTATCTCTTACTTTCAGGGATTCCGATGTTATGATTCTCTGAACTTCCCTAAGTTTCTCAACTGTCGTGTATGTGTCGTAAGGTACTAGTAGTATTGGGACTTTTGCTTCCCTAGCTCTTATAAGCACCCCTATTGCTGGATAAAGGTTTCCAGTTAAAATTACTACGCTAGGTCTGGTCTCTATTGCCTGTATTATCAGGTCTGTTCTATCACCACCAGTAACTATTGCTGCATTAGTTGCTCTCCTAAACCATCTTATAGCGGCTTCGGGGCTCATAGCGCCGATTAGGAAGTCCTCAACAAAATTGTTAAGGTATTCTTCGCCCTCTAAAACCTCGGCACCTAGGGATTCAGCAATATCTCTAACAGTGGGTGCTATTAGCCTAGGTCTTTCACTTACTAACCCAAGAATTTTAACGCCTAACTTCTCAATTGAAGGAGCTATGAATCCCTTTACCCTTTCAATGTAAGGTAACGGTATGGTGTTTAAAATTACTCCATGAAGTTTTACACCATGCTTCTCCAAGAAACACTTATACAAAGCTACTTTATCAACTAAAATATCAATTGAGTCTTCGATTTTACAGCTAACAATCAAAATAACTTTGGAACCAAACATTTTAGCTAATTCAGGAACACTACATCCAATAGTAGATAAAACTTCAGGGTACATGTGGCCTTCAATAACTACAACATCTTTCCCTTCGCTTAACAGTTGAAAACTATGCTCAATTTTCTTCTTAATATCTTCTGCTTTATCCTTTAACTCAAGATATCTTTCAGACAATACCACAGGTGAAATAATGTCTAAAGGTTCTTCAAGGTTTAAAGCCTCCTTTAAAGCAATAATGTCCGTGTCAACAAATTTTCCCGTAGATAGCTTCCTCCTGGCAATAGAAATAGGTTTAAAATACGATGTCTTCAATCCCTCACTTCTAAATTTCCTTATTAACCCGTAAGCGATTACTGTTTTACCGCAGCAACCAACTCCAGTTACATATATTGACTTAACCATTTACTTTTCACCTTAAGAAATTACTACCTTAACATCTAAGGCTATGCAGCCTTCTCCCTCCTCATATACGAATAGAGGATTAATATCCATTTCCACTATCTCAGGTATGTCTTGAACAAGCTGGTTTAACCTTAATAACACGTTAACTACGGAAGCTACGTCAGCGGGAGGCTCACCTCTAACACCTTTAAGCATAGCGTATGCTTTAGTTTCCCTAACCATATCCTTAGCTTCATCCGGCGTTATCGGTGTTAACCTAAAAGATACATCCTTAAGTATGTTTGCGTAAATTCCTCCAGAACCAAACATTATTAAGTGGCCGAAGGTTGGGTCCTTAGTTATTCCAACAATAACCTCTCTACCTTTAGGAACCATTTTCTGAACAGTAATGCCGTAAAGTGTTGCTCTATGCGCAAACCTGCGAACCCTACTTAGTATTGTTCTGAAAGCCTCCCTAACTTCATCGTCAGAGTTTATGTTTAAAACAACACCTCCAATATCGGTTTTATGAAGTATTTGAGGTGAAGCCACTTTCAACACTACAGGGTAGCCCATTTTATTTGCAGCTTCAACAGCTTCATCCTCTGTTTTCACTAGAACAGTAATGGGGACCGGTATTCCATAGGCTCTAACAAACTCTTTAGCTTCAACTTCAAGTAGTACTTTTCTACCTTCACTCCTTACTTTATCTATTATTCTCCTAGCTCTTTCAAAATCAACATCGTAAAACCTAACTTGTTTCTCAACAATTTTCTCAAAGAATTCAAGAAATTCTCTATACGTACATAGCCCACTCATAGCAACTACCGCTCTCTCAGGTAGGTCGAAACATGGAATACCGTGTTCAATAAGTATTTTCACAGCTTCCTGTACAATATCACCGCCAATAAATGCTGCAACAACTGGCTTATCAGGGTATTTACGATGTATTTTCACTATGGCTTTAGCTGTTTCAACAGGCTCCGTCATTGCTTGAGGAGTCAGTATAACTATTAATCCATCAACGTTTTCATCGCTTAACACAGTGTCTATTGCAAACTCATACCTATCGGCTCTAGCATCACCTAAAACATCAACTGGATTATATATGGCAGCAGCTGGGGGAAGTTTAGATCTCAACTTACTTATAGTGTCCATGCTGAAGCTAGCTAAGCTTAACCCATATTTTACGCTTAAATCAGTAGTTAGTATTCCAGGACCTCCAGCATTAGTTATTATAGCAATTTTATTACCAGCCGGTGTTGGCTGACTACTAAACGCCATAGCGTAGTCGAATAGTTCACTTAAAGTGTTAGCAACTAAAACACCTGATTTCTTAAAAGCAACTCTGTATGATGTGAAGCTACCAGCCATGGCGCCTGTATGGCTCATTGCTGCTTTAACTCCAGCTTCCGTTATGCCGCCCTTTATCACCACTATTGGCTTTACTTTCGATACTTGCCTAGCTACCTCTATAAACCTCCTACCTTTCTCGATGGATTCAACGTAAAGTAGAATTACCTTAGTGTTTCTATCCTGACCTATTGCTTGAATGAAATCTACCTCATCTAAGTCGGCTTTATTTCCTAAGCTAACTATTTTAGAAAATCCAAGACCCCTCTTAATGGACCAATCCAGAATAGCTGTTATTAAAGCTCCGCTTTGGGAAATGAACGCAATTCTCCCCTTCTTAGGTGTTACAGCTGCGAAAGTTGCATTTAAAGGAGTAAACATGTCTATGAATCCAAGGCAGTTTGGTCCCAAAATTCTCATACCATACTTTCTACCGATATTGATTAACTCCTTTTCCCTTTCTACACCTTCACCCCCTATTTCCTTGAAACCAGCCGATATTACTACTAAGTATTTAACACCTTTCTCACCACATTCCTTAGCAACATCTAAAACTATTTGTGCCGGAACAGTTATTACGGCTAAATCAACATCATCGGATATGTCAAGTACGGACTTGTAGCATTTTAAACCAAGAATTTCATTGGCTTTAGGGTTTACAGGGTAAACTCTACCCTTATAGCCGCTTTCAACAATATTTCTAAGAACAGTGTGACCTACTTTAGCAGGGTTTCTTGAAGCACCGATAATAGCTAAGCTCTTCGGACTAAACAGGTCGCTAACCACCGCACTCATCTCCTTTAACCACTACATCCCTAGGTAGTTATAACGTTTATTTTTCTAGAGTACAAATAAATAATTACTAAAACACATGTAGACTTTAATACAGCATTGTAAATAATCAAGTACATAGTGTAATATTGAATAAAACAACTTAGCTACTTAATAACATTGTGAATTAAGGAAATATGCAAGCTAAAAGCTTGTTGAACATTTAAATAATTCCCATTTCTAGCTCCTCTTGAAAATAGGTGTAGAGAACATGATTGCTTACGTTCTTATTTTAACTGAAGCTGGTAAGGCATTCGACGTTCTTGAAGGCGTTAGAAAAGTTATTGGTGTTGCTGAAGCCCACGTTGTTACATGAGGCTTCCATGTTATAGCTAAGGTTGAAGTTAAAGACCTTAAAGAACTCAGAGGCAAAGTTGTTAAGGAAATTCAAGGTTTAAAGGGCGTTATAAGAACAGTAACTGTGTTAGCTGTAGCTTAGCTAAAAAGCTCATCACTTTTTTATTTGACATAGAAAACGGTGGCATTAGAAGAAGCGTTTTAGGATAATGTTGCTAAGGGTTTTGCTACGAATTCACAGTAAGGATCACCTTTAGCAATACATTTTAACTCCACTACAATCATTTTAGTGTTTAAAAACACTGTTAACAATCCTGCTAAGAAGCCTCTTACAAAGTGGCAGTGAGGTTTATCCTTCCTACCCCTTACATGAGCGCTTTCAAAAAGATCGTAGAGTCTAATGATTACTTCGGGTTCTTCAAGATCTATTTTCACTATTTCCAAAACACCCCATCCATATGCTTGAAATGCCAATAAATCTTCTCTTATAAAGTCTTCAGTAATTTTTTCAGGAGCATATTTTTCACCAGCAATTTCCCCTAAAGCATATCCTATATGGTATAGGAGAGCTTCTCCTCCAGTGCCATAAACTTCCTTTACCTTTTCAAAAACGCTACTCATTTCGTTAACTCCTAGAACAAGTGCTTTATACTTTCCCTGACCAAAAGTTGGTGTTGCAAATGTGTCAATAATTTTCTCCTTAACCACCTTAACTCTGTATTTAACATTTAAAATGTGAGAGTTTACTTTAAGCTCCCTAATTAAAACCTTTACTGAATACTTTGCTTTCGAATAATCTATGAAGAAAACAATATACTGTCTATTGTCTGTACATGTAATGTTAAACGTTATTACTTGCATGTTAGCTTTCACTAACATGTTTGAAATAAACCTTAAAGCTTCAGAGGAGCTTGGAAAGTTAGATTCCAAAGCAATTTCCACTATGTGAGGGTTTTTTGTGAAAACAGTTCCAGGAATGTCTTTAGGATAAAGTTTAGAAGAATTCACAATAGCCACCAAGGCAATTCTATATTAACTTACCAATATTCATTATCAAGTTAAAATATTTAAATCCTTACACTAGAAATTAGGAAACGAGTCAAAATAATTGCTTAACAAAAGTGTTTTGGTGAATCAATTATGGTTACTTGTAGGGAGCATCAATACTTCGAAAAAGGGCATAGCGTTGATTTATGGATTAAATGCTTCTACAGTTTAAAAGTTAAATCATATGATGCTGAACTTAAGTTTGCTCAGAAAATAAATAATCCGGTTCTAAAAATAATTACACTAGCTGTTGCTTATGAGCATAAGAAAATAGCTGAAATACTAAAGGCTCTCTTTAAACTAGAGGAAACAATTAACCCCTATTCTGAAGAGTGTAAAAAGGCTTTAGGAGCAAGCACTATAGAGGATCTAGTTAAAGCTAGGGATTTATTTAGGAAAATTTTAAGAGGCGAAAAACTATCCGAAAACGATGTAAACGAGTTGGTTAAAACAGCTAGGAGGCTTGCTGACACAATGAAGGGAACATTTCTTTCACTAGCCAAAATAGCTCAGCCACCAGCATCTAAAATCCTAATGGTTCTAGCTGAAAGCTACGGTGTATACTACAGTGTTTTAGAAAAATACTTAATGGAGGAACTGAAAAGTGCAGCACGAAGATAGGAAGCCCTTAAACTTAGATAGAATAATAGTTGGAGAAGGAATTTACGGATTCCTAATAGAAACAAGCCGTGGACTTAATGCTGTAGCTGAAGTATTTAAGGTTCTTTCGGAACTTAATTTAATCCTCGTACATATGGCCGTTCCTGAACCGGTAAGTAAGGGAACTAAAGGCTCATTTATGCTTTTCCTAGACTTTACAAAGTCTAAAATGACACCTTTTGAAGCAAAAAATGCTTTAGAAAAAAGAGTTAGTGGAATAAAAATTGATATAGCTGAGCCTGTGTTTTCAGGAGTAACTGTTGATTCATTTCATTTTCCACTGATATTTCTCAATGAAAGAGCAGTTATTTTTAGAGAAACAACACTTAAAGCTTGGCTAGTAAACATGAGGGAAAGATTTGGAACAGGTGGTGAAGCATTCCTTTTCCATGAAGGATACATTATAGGGAACAGCGTTTACGACGCATGCCGTGAAATGTGCGGTAAAGAATGCGACATATGGACGCTTTTCGGAGCAGTACTTTTCGCATCAGGTATAGCTGAAAACGTCAGTACAGATATAGATTATGAAAGAATAATAGTTAAAGTTTGGAACAACATTGAATGCTCACTTGCTAAAACAAAGAATTTAAATAAGCCATTTAGCCACTGGCTAAGAGGAATACTGGCAGGCTTCGGATCACGATATTTTGGAAGAAGAGTTAGTGCTGTTGAAGTAAAATGTATTGCTAAAGGAGACCCCTACTGCGAATTCATAATAACATAACTGTTTTTACTATTCTTTAGCTGTTCCACCACTAATCCTGTAAGGTACGTAAGTATCTTGTTGAATCTTTCCATACCACATGGGTTTATAATGTATTTTTCACCATTAATCTTCTCTATTAAAAGATGTTTTCCAATATTAGTTACATATAAATGCACTTTCTCTGAAGAATTTGTTTCGAAAAGAGAGAGAATCATTCTGAGAAACCATAGGGCAATATGTGATAAAGCCCATTCCTCACACTTAATATATCTAACTATGTCATCGAATTTCACAATTTTTAGCTTCACAATTTCCCTGTAAGGTATGAATACGTTCCTAACAAACCTTTTAATAACAATTCCCCTAGCTGTTAGCATGTAAGCTTTAGGAAGCCATTGATAAGGCAGTGCTAATCCCAAGAAAGCCATTATAAGCTCTAGTAAAATTATGAAGGAAAGCTTTTCTGACAAATAAAGCATTAAGCCTATGATGGCTCTAGTGTTAGGAGGTATAAGACGAGATTCATTGACGCATTAAACAAGAGAGCTAGAGCTGAGGAGCTTCAAAGAAAGTACCCTAAGAGGTGGAGACACGGTAGGAGAATACTCAATAGGATAAGGTCTCTACATAGAAGAGCTAAGAACATAGTAGTTGATTGGTGTAGGAAGTTTGCGAAAGAAGTTATCGTCGAAGCAGGAAAGCATGGATACGCTATTGCTTTAGAGGAGCTAATGCATTTACGTGAAAACATGGTTAGGAATAAAGGTAAAGCTGTTTGGAAGTTAACCACGTTCGCTTATAGGAAGCTTCAAGAATCAATAGTAAGTAAAGCTGTAGAATACAATATACCGATAGTATTCGTTAATCCTAGAGGCACTTCAAGTATATGCCCAAGATGTGGAGCTAAACTGGTCTACAACCATAGACTAGCGATATGCAGGAAATGTGGTTTGATAGCTGATAGGGATGTCGTTGGAGCTATGAATATTTGGTTAAGATTCATACATGCGTATGCGGGGGAGCATGGGTCTCTCCTAAGTGCTCCCGCTGTGAAGGATGAAACCTGACAGAGCGGAAGAACAGGAAATGAGGGGATGAAGAAAGTAATCAAAAATATTCAAATGTAATTAAAAGTAACATTCAGACCCGAACCCTCTGCTAAAGCTGTTTCATTTGCACATAGGCTAAACTTAAAAGTTATAGCATGGACAATAAACGATATTAGAAATTTGGAGAAAACCATAAGCAACGGTGTCGACGCAGTAGCTACAGATTACCCCAATTTAGCAGTTAAGCTTAGAAGCAAAGGCGGAACCAGTTTAAATAAGTACCTAAAGGGGATTGAATCAATGAAGCTGTAAGCAGCATCGAATTTTTGAATAATAATTTTAAATGTAAAAGAAATGCTCGTTAGCAATAATTTTTCTAAGTGAAAAAGTCTAGTAGAGTTTTACGCTTACCCTCAATCTTTTTCTTCTCAATTTGAATTTTCGGCTTAGGCCTTTTACCTTCAAGTATTTGGATTATGAACGTATCCCTTACCGGCTCATAAACTATTTTATAGAATCTTTGCGGATTTTCAAGAATTTCCTTCGGAAATTGCTTAACATACTCTACAGCTATTTCCCATGCTCTCTTAGGGTTTACTAGCTTAGCCACTCTCCACATAACTTCCCTATCAAAATCTGTTGGCTTCTGCTCCACTCCTCCAATCATGAAGTATCCCGCCTTACTTATTTCAACACATTCTCCAAGAACTTCAACAAATCCTTCAGGACATTTCGTTTCACCCTTCTTTGCTTCCCTTAGCTTCCTAACTGCCTCCTCTATTTTAGCTACATTAAAGAACCTCTTTTTAGGGCCATGATATTTTGCCCAAGCATAAAATATTGCCCTGTTTAGTCCGAAACTTTTAGCTTTACCTTGGTCCCCGTGGAGAACATAGTGTCTTGCCGCTTGAAGAAGCGCCATAACCTGGAATCTTCCTATGCCAGCTAGCTTAACTCTCTTTTCACTCAACACAAACACCTGGTTTTCGTAAATATATTGCAGTAATGAAGTATGCTTTAAACTATTTCTCCTCTAAAACTCTTTCCTCACTAATGTATGGTGCAAGAATATCTGTTGAACTTAGAAAAACCAGTGCTGCTACGAAAACAATTATGGGTAAGGCTACGATATGGTATCCTAAGTGTTTAACTATTAGCATAGGGATTTTGGGGTCAATAATCATTAGTGTTGCCATGGGAATTAACATGAGAAACGTTACGTAAATTCCTCCCGTAGCTAAAGCTGCGAATACAGGTTTTAAATGAAACTTCTTAACTAGATAGTCTTCTAAAGAACCAAAAATGGCGCCTATTATTAACATTTGAATAATGTAAAGTACTGGAGAAAGCATTATAGCATAGTTAATTATGGGTTTTACGGACTCTATAGCTTCAGGAGGAGTACCCTCTAAAACCATTAAATCATATGTTAAATTGATTATAGTTTCTTTGCTAAAATAAACTATTAACCCGGAAACCAAACCTGATGTTACACCTGAAACTAAGCCGTAAACAACGTACTTGTTTTCAACCATACATACCTATGCCTCTTTATAGTTTAAATTGAAATAGCTAATATAGTATTGTGTTTTTAAGCTATTTTAGAGGTTTTAATAGTTGGCTCTAAACATGATGCTAATAATACCGCTGGCTTTAGCCATATTGCCTAGCTTATTAGCGCTAGCTTTCATATCTAAAATGAAGTTTAAATTGCTTCTTACAGCGATAATAGGAGGTGGTGGATGGTTTATAGCTTTAATTGCTAGAATGCCTCTACTAGCTCTTATTTCAAGGTATTTTCAAGGGGACTATGTTGCCGTAGCCGCGGCTTCATCTATTTTAGCAGGTGTTTTTGAAGAACCTGCAAGGTATTTTCTACTTAAACATGTTCTTAAGGGTAAGGAAAACGTAAACGTTAACACCTTAGTATCGTTCGGTTTAGGTTGGGGTTTAACAGAGGCTTTAATAATATATGTTTTTCAAGCGGCATATGTTGGGCTTGCTCTCAATGTTGACTGGGTTAGGTTAGTTCCAGGAGCTTTAGAGAGAAACATTGCAACATTATTTCATATTGCTTTAACTTTTGTTGCAGTTTACGTTATTATTAAGGGGTTAAGATTTATTACTGTTCCGATAAGCTTACATGCTTTAGCGAATTTATATGCAGTCTTTCTTCTACAACTAACTAAGAATCCATGGATTATAGAGGGATTTTTAGCTTTAGCTTTAATACCGGCTTCAATAGCTTTAATCGTTTTTTCACGAAAAACTATTGTTTCCTCCCCAACTTCTCCCTAATTTTCCCGTAAAAATCCCCTGAAGGAAACGCTTTACCGCACTTCGGACATATTATTAATGGCGGTCTTTCCCTTTCCTCCCTTAAAGGCTTATAAAATGCTACATTAACTACTGCTTCGTAAAGTAAGTAGAAGTCTTTAGAATCACCTACATATCCACAGTAAGGGCACTTTATCTTCATAAGTTGTCATCACCCTGTGAAGCCTATTAGTTTTGATTTTGGAAGTTCTATGTCACCTATGAAGTATTTAGCCATGCTAATTACCTTCCTATAGAGAGTCATGACATCAGTATTTGAGGAAGCATACATTGACTCATCATATACTTCGAAAAAGTATTCATCATTGTCGTCAGTTTCTATTCTTAAATAAACCATTTCGAGCATTTGATTCCCGTAGAGAAGTTTGCCTTGTGCTAGGCTGAAGCTCCTAATTTTTACGTTTAATGCATTTTCAACATGTTTTTTCGCTTCAGCAATCTCCATGTTTCCTACTTTTTCCCTAAACTTCCCTACTTCTTTCCCGCCAAACTGTACTATTCCATAGCATCTTTTTAAATCATTAAAAGTGTATATGCTAAGTTTCAGGGTTAACACACCAAGCTAACTATATGTTTAACGATACAAATAGGTTTAATGGTTAACTTTAGTTTAAACATGATTCCACTTATTACCCACCTTAATACTATAGTATTACACGGGGACTGTAGGATGATATTCTTTAAGAAATCCAAGGAATTACATCCTCTGAAAACACTTGGAATAATGAAGGAACATCCTAGCTTTAAAGTTGAGAGCTTATCGTTTAAACATAACGATAGAATACCCACTCAGTACACATGTGATGGGCCAGATGTTTCACCACATCTTAAATGGGATAATCCTTCGGTTCCAGTAGAAGAGCAAGCGTTAATAATGTATGATCCAGACGCTCCAATAGGGATATTTTACCATTGGCTACTTTACAATATGAAACCCGATTTAAGGGAGCTTCCAGAGAATGTTCCTAAAGAGGCAAGTACAGCTTATGGTGTACAGGGAATTAATGATTTTGGAAGAATAGGGTATGGAGGCCCATGTCCCCCTCCGGGGAGGCCTCATAGATACGTTTTCTTAATACTTGGATTGGATAGGAAGTTAGAGTTGCCTGCAGGACTTAGGCCTAGACAGCTGCTAAGCGCTGTAAAAGACCATATAGTTGCTTATGGGGCAATAGTAGGGCTTTATGGGAGATAGTTAAGTTTAAGGGAAACTAAAAATACGAACTTTTCTTTTTCCATTTTTCTCCGTTAAGAAACACTTTAAACTCTCTAATCAATTTGGAATTAAAAAGCTCTTTTCCTTTTAAGAATTAATAATTACTATATCCCTGTAGGTTTAACGGTTAGAGCTTATTTTAAACATTTAAGGTTTAATTATAAAGGTTCTTTTCTGTAAATTCACACTACATATCAGCTGTTTGTGTAGCGGAAATTTCTCTTCCTAAACTATTTGGGAAATACTTTTTAACTAAACATTCCATTTTAACTAAGATAATGTAAGAGGTACAGAGTGTCTTGGTGAAAATTCCCGAACATAAAGTAACGCCGCTCATTAGAGCAGTAAATATTGAGAGAATATTTCGTATTAGAGAAGTTTATCTCAAATATGAAGGTGTAAATCCTACTGGTACCCATAAGGATAGGTTAGCTAGAGAACACGTTATTGAAGCTCTTAAGAAAGGTTTCGATACTATAACTACAGCTACCTGCGGTAATTATGGTGTTTCAATAGCGTATTTTGCTAAACGTGCTGAAATGGATGCCGTAATATATTTACCTAGAGGTTATTTTGGAACAAGAATAAGAGAGCTCACGAAATTAGGTGCTAGAATAGTTTGGGTTAGAGGAACATATGAGGAAGCAGTTTATAGGAGTAGAACAGATGCTATAGCTAATAACTGGTATAATGCGAACCCAGGTATTGAAAATAGACCCATAAGTATTAGGGCTTATTCTAAGATAGCTTTTGAAATAGTTAACCAGTTAGGAAAAGAGCCAACAACACTAACTGTTCCTGTAGGTAACGGTACAACACTTACTGGAATATTTCACGGATTACTCATGCTTAAAGAAAGAGGCAAAATAAGTAAGCTACCCCAACTAATAGCTGTTTCGACAATACATGGAAACCCGGTAGTTATTAGTTTTCAGAAGAAGCTTAGAAGAGTAACTAAGTTAGCGAAAGTTAGAGAAACAAAATATAATGAACCACTAGTAGCTAGAGAATCATTTGATGGCGAAGAAGCACTTAAAGCACTATGGGCAACTAAGGGTAAAGCAATAGCTGTTCCAGACTGGAAAATGGTTGAATACTCAAAAATCCTCAGTAGAAAAGAGGACTTAAGCGTTCTACCAGCTTCAGCATCCGTTCTTGAAGCACTAAATGAAATAGAGGAGCTGGGAAAACATGTACTTCTAATAACAGCTAAAAGAGTTAAATAAAAAGGTGAAGATTAAGGTTCCGGTTTAAACTAGTACTCTAAACTAATTAATCCCTCAACACTACTATGTGAAGTATACTCTCTCCGAAAAATCCCTAAAAAACTGCTTCTGTATATCCTAACGTACAAGTTTACCCTATAATTTAATACGTGCTTTAATGCTGCAGCTTTAAGAATAGGCCTGAATATGGGTTTTTCCAAGCTTATCTCTAAAGGTATTTTCAACATTTTGACTTCTTTTTCAAGCTTAATGTTCTCTTCACTAACACTTATGACCTTAATTTTTTCAAGGTAAACATCATATTTTAATTCGTTAATAACTATGGATATGTTTGCAGGGTTGTAAAAGTGAATATAGAGTGTTAAGTATAGTTGTGTGTCATTAAGCTTTACATCACTTAAGTCAACATCAATAACTTTAATTTTCTGCATACTCCTTAATTCCATAAACATTGATAATAATGCTATAGAAATAATCATCCCTAAAACTACGACAATGATTACCCTGTAAAAAACTTCCAACTAGGAGAACCTCCCCACTTTGGGAGGGAAGCTATGTGCGCTTCATCTGTGCGTAATTCTCAGCTTTTCTAGTAAAAAATATTTAGTCAGTGTTAAGTTAAAAATGCTTTTTACTCTATTTTTTCAACTTTAACTGCGGTTCCATAAGCTAATATTTCTGCTGCTCCAGCAGTTATTGCTGAAGTAGAGAACCTAACGTTTAAAACAGCGTTTGCCCCAAGCTTTTTCGCTTCCTCCACCATTCTCCTTAAAGCTTCCCTCCTAGATTCCTTAAGCAGCTCAGTGTATTCTTTAACTTCGCCTCCAACAATGTTCCTTAAGGAGGCAAGAATATCCTTACCTATATGTTTCGCTCTAACAACACTTCCCGTAACAACACCTAGAACCTTAACAACCCTGTAACCCGGCAGGTTCTCTGTAGTTGCAATAATTACTTCCTCGGACACTTTTTCACTCCTCCAATCTAAGGTTTCTCTAAAATCCTTTAAATATTAAAATGAAGCAGTAGTTCATAAAGCTAAATGACATGTATCAGGGAGTCTTTAACTAGTTTTTATGTGTCTTTCCTATAGTTACATACTAATTATTCTTAAAATAAATGTTTAAGTAAAAGTAAGTGCTCTCATGGTTGAAAGGCGAGATGAAGCAATGCTGAAAGTCCAATCTGTAAGTGTTGCGGTTGAAAACACTATAGTTGTTAAGTCAGCTACTTTAGAGGTACGTGAAGGTAGAATTAATGTGCTCATGGGTCCTAATGCTTCCGGGAAAACAACTCTTCTCAAAGCTATAGTAGGTATCCCAGAGTACAAGTTAGTTAAGGGGAAAATATTTTTAAATGGAGAAGACATTACCGATGATCCTCCATGGATTAGAGCACGTAAGGGCATAAGCATCGCTTTCCAAAGCACGCCAAAATTACATATTAAACTAGGCTACTTAGCCAAAGCTATTTCGGAAAAGTACTCCTCAAAAACATTCGAGGAAAACGTTGCTGAAAAACTTGGCCTCAAATACCTTTATAGTAGAAGCTTTAGTCAGGGATTCAGCGGAGGCGAAGAAAAGAGAGCGGAACTTCTAACAGTTGTTCTTCAAAAACCAAAAATTGCCTTACTTGACGAGCCAGATAGCGGAGTTGATGTTGAAAGTATAAGGTTAATAGCTGATGTAATAAACGAGTTAGTGGAAAATAACGTCGGAGTGCTTTTAGTTACTCATCAAGGTTATATTTTAAAATACCTTAAAAATTTAGATAAAGGATACGTTATGATTTCAGGGAAAATAGTTTACGAAGACACGGCACTAAGAGTTTTCGAGAAAGTTATGAGGTATGGTTATTCGCTTTTTAAAGCACATAAGGTGAAGTAGAGAAATGACTAAAGTTGACATGAGAAAAGTTGTTCAAAGAGCTTTAGAAAAAGCTTCAGCCTTAGGTTTAGAAGTTAAAAGAGGAGGCTCATTCTTTCTTGACGAAACATTAGTTTTTAAAGCCCTCTCAGAGGAACTTAGAAAATACAATATATTATACTTAGACATTAGAGAGGCAATTAAGGAACACCGAGATCTCATAGAAAAGTATTCTGAAAAAATAGGCATAAAAATACCTAAGAAAGTGAGTGGAGGAGTTCTTCTTTATATTCCCGAAGGAGTAAGAGTTTGCGAACCCATTTTCACATGTTTCGCCCTATCAAAACCAGGGTTTACTCAGAAAATAGCTAACCTATATATAATTGAAGATCATGGCGAAGCCGTTGCCGCTAAGGGATGCTTAGCTTATGTTAAAGAGGGAGCACATGTTGGTTTAACAGGGGTTTACCTTGGAAAAGGAGCGAAGCTAATAAGCGTAATGTTACATAATTGGATGCCTAAGGTCGCTGTTTCATCCTATACTAAAGCGTTTATAGCTAATTATGCTGAACTATATGAGTACTACATTAATTTAACACCTCTTTACAAAATAAAATATCTTATCGACATGTTTTTGGAAGGAAAGAACTCAACGGCTAGATCCGACATGGTAATTATAGGTAAGGGTTCTTCACAAATGAACTATGAAGTAAATGCTTCTTTAAAAGGTGAAGGTTCAACAGTTGAATTAAGAAGCAGAATTCTCGGCAAGGATAATTCACGTGTGATAAGTAAAGCCTCAATATCAGCTTATGCTCCTGAAACAAGAGGACATATTGAATGTCATGGACTTCTTTTAAGTAATAATGCTAAAATAACTACAATACCGCGTTTAGAAAGTATTATTCCTGAAACCATGTTGACCCATGAAGCAAGTATAGGTAGAATATCTAAAGATGCCTTAAACTATCTTATGGCTAAAGGTTTTACTGAAGAAGAAGCCGTTTCTATAATTATTAGAGGATTTATTGAAATAGGTTTAGAAAGAATACCTCAGAAATTAAGATACCTTATAATTAAAACCATGGATATTATAGCTAAATCTAAGATGTAATTACCTTAATTTAGAGAATCTTGTGTTCTAAACTCTAGATTAAATAAGCTCCGCTTGCATGTAAAGTTAGGTGTTAAAATAGTGCAGTCATTGGTTAAAGCATTAATAATAGTTGTAGCGTTAGTTTTGGCTTCATTAGCTCTTTCAACGTTTATGAACACATATGGTACTATGCCGGAAACACCGCAAAAAAGCCCTACAAAAGCCCCAGTGAGTGAGGGTATAGGCGTTGTTGAAGCATATGATAGAGAAGTATCAATATACTCTATAGACTATGGTGGAAAAACACTTATGGTAACTGGATCAGCCACTCTCTACGCTGAACCTGATAGAGTATATCTAAGTTTAGCTATAGAAACTGAAGAACCCGTAAAAGATGCTGTTGAAGCTTATTCAGAAGTTGTTTTAAAAGCTAAGAAAGTTATTGACGAGCTTAAAAGAGAGGAAGGTGTAGTTTCCATAAAAACGGAGTACGTGAATCTCTACCCCCTATATGATTGGTCAGGTGGAGAAAAGATTCTTAAAGGATATGTAGCTACCTATTCTTTTAAAGTAGAAATTGATGATTTAGAAAAAGCAGGTGAAATAGCTTCTAAAGCTGTGAGCTTGGGTGTCAATAGACTTTATGGATTGACATTTGGTCTTTCCGAAGACAGAAGGAAAAGCTTAGTTAATGACGCAATAGAGGAAGCAGTTAATGATGCTAGAGCTAAGGCTGAAAGACTTGCTGAAGCATTAGGTGTTGAAATAGTTGGCGTAAAATCTGTTGCATTAGGAATGCCTACGGCGGCAGCTTATTATCCTCTGAAATATGGTGTTGCTGAAGTAACCGCAGTTCCCCCTACACCTATAGAGACCGGTAAGGGTATTGCAGTAACGGTTACTGTAACAGTGGTTTACGAAATTAGCGAATAACTTCATTAGCGATTTTTGAGAACCATACTAACTTAATTATATTTTTCTCACAACATATTCTATGCCTTTACTTTCCATAAGGGTTGTACCTAACTTTTCTAAAATAGCCTCTGATTTTATAAGTAATTTCCTAACAGTCTTATTCCATGATAGAACTATGGGGAAGAAGCTTTTCCTCTCAATTTTTCTTTTAAGCTTAATCATCTCTCTAACATACTCCTCGATGTCTCTAATATTTAATCCTGTAAGCTTAGCTAAGTCGCTAATGAATCCTGCGTCTTCAAAAGATTTACCAACTGTTTTCTTAAAAGCAACGTCTAATGTTTCATAAAGTGATTCGAAATCAGCGCTTGAAAGCTTAACTTTTTTAGCTATTACAACTCTTCTGATAGGTGTATCTACAAGTATGTCTAGTTCTTCAGGAGGTTTTTCCGGAAAATCAATAACATGTTGTTTAGCACCAATTATCTTACCCATTCTTCCTCTTACAAGGAATAATATTGTTGCTAAAGCTAATGCCGCTAAATACCCTATAGACATAATGTATTGTTGAAGTATCTTATTTTCTAATGAAAGTATTTTTGAAGCAAGCTTCGGAAACCACATTATCGGATGAAGATATATTGCTATAGCATACAATATGTTCTTAAAGTTTAATGTTGCAGCACCCATAAGGAATAATTCTTGAGGTGTAACTGGTTTTACAGGATATTTTGATGCTTCAAAGAGGACAAGTGTTTCTCTAGGGTTTGGCGCAAGCTCCTTAGTTAATTCTAAAGCAAAGTCTAAATATTTTAGCTGAGGACTTAACATTAAATTTCTATTTATGAAAATAGATCCATCACCTAAAACGTAGACTTCAACATTATCCATTCTATAATATATTGCAACGTATTCTCCGGAAACATAGCCTTTAACATTAATTCCTAAAGGATTAACGGGAGCTATAGGCGAAGCGTAATCTAAGAATAGAGGATAAATTTTACCGCTAGGTGTTTCAAGCCTAACCAAAGGATAAGGCGTTTTTCCCGGACCATAAAGTGTTTCCTTATAGTTTATTGAAACCCTATTTCCAAGTATTTGGAGAACACTGTTAGCATAGGGTCCCTCATCAGCTATTATGAAGGATGAGTGTTTCACATTTCCAACTATGTTCTCTATTGCGTCAAGATCCTTTTGAGTATATGGTAGTTCAGGGGAGATTATAATGATAAGTACTTTCGTGTAGTTTTCTAGTGAAATACGTGACCAACTTGTAACAGGAATAACACGGTAACCTAGTTTCTCGAGTTCTGAAGCGTAAATTGATGTTCCATTCCAATCACTATTTAGCGGGGAAGCTCCAGTAGCTAAACCAGGCATTGTAGGTAAGGTTTCTAGTAGTGCTATGAATGCTATTACTATCAAGGAGTATAGGAAGTATTTCCTATTCAACCTAATTTACCTTTCTCCTCCCTTTCCTTAAGTGCCATAGCTATAGCGCTTAGTTTGAAAAGCTGTATGGAGAACGCTAGAAATGTGAACCCTACTAGCGCTGATAAAGCTGAAGTAGCAATGTACGTTTTAGCCATGAAAGATATTGCCGATGCGAAAAACTGGTAGGAAAGAATTAAACCTATTACCCCGAGAGCTAAGTACATGTACTCCTTTACTTCACTTCTCACCTTCACGGTACCACCCCAATAACTGTCATTATAAACCTGACTATCTTAATTAGCTCAGAGTAAAAGGCAAAATATGTTTCGTAAGCGTAGGTGTCAATGGGTAACCCTATGGGTTCTCCAGTATTAATAAATACTGTAACGTAATTAAATCTTAATTCTAGGTAAGCTAAAAAAGCTAAAGTTATGAGCAATAACACGTAAACCGTCTTCCACGTTGGCTCAGTAGTTATAGAAAACATTATTTTGTTAACTATTTTCCAAGAAATATAGGATAGTATGAAGAAAAGAGCTAATGAAAAAAGTGTTGAGACAAGAAATTCTCCTAAGGGTAGGTAGCCTATAAGATCCCGCAAAATGCTAATTAGTAAAACATAGAATATGAAAGCTGAAAAGCCAGTTATAGAAGCCCTATGTGGAAGCCCTGTTTTACCGTAAAATTCCTTTACATACTTTATTTTTTCTTGAGAAATAAACGTCTTAGCCCACTGCCTCTCTTTTATCGAAAGATAAATCATTGTTTCCGAAATTTCCCTGAGAAGATAAACACCTAAACCTATTATCACCAGAAATATAAGCACTTTACCTACGATTTCATGCGTTATAAAGTGCCAGAAAACCATTACACCATAACTTGCCTCTATTTGATAAGTTAAAGCATATTCTATAACGTAATATAGGATTAAACCGAGAATTACTGGCAAAACATATTTTGAAGCCGAAAACACTATGAGGGGAACGTATGAGGAAAGAATTTTAGCACTAGTTTTCCTACTTAGGGAACCTTTTTTCTCAGCTTTAACAGTAAAGGGTATTGCTAAAGTGTCAAAAACAAGGTAAGCCATGAACCCAATTATGGGTATTGCTATGTCTGAAAATCTAAAGACTATCCTTAACCAAAGCATTGAAGTTATCAGCAAAAGTATAGATGAAGAATAAGTTGTAGGTTTAGATGAAGCTATACTAACTAAACATTTTATTGCGAGAAGTAAGCCTAATATGTAAAGTATGGTTCCCACGTAGTTTAAATTAATAAGCCCTATTATGTCCGCTACAATTACCTTCATTAACATATCGTTTAGGACGAGTGAAAACTTAGGATAGCAAATTATGTAAGAATATATTAGGGGAACTACTGAAGCTATCTTTAAACCCTTAAACATGATGTTTAAGTTTATAGGCATTATGCAACCACTCTAAATTCTCTTTAAAACTTTAGATTCTATGTTTCTAGCCAACTCTAATGCTTCTTTAGCGTCCTTATCACCTAACTTTTCCGTAGAAAATCTGTCTTTCTCGTAGAGAAATGTTAGTTTTTCAAAATCCCCTCTCACATAGTCTAATTTTACTTTCTCCAAATACTCCCTATGTGTTTCGCAGCTTAGCCTAGGGATTATTCTTGAAAGAATACCTACAGCATACCAGTATGCTTCAATAATACTGCTTATTTTAGCTTTAGTTACTGCTGTTTTCGCCTTGTATATAATTTTTTCAACAGCTTTCCTAGCTGAAAACCTTACGCCATACTTTCTAAGCACCGTGGAAAGGAAATACATTAAAACTAGTGCTGCAACTACTGTTCCTATGTAAGCTAAAGTGTTTAATTCTAAACCGATATTTCCTAATGAGATACCTAGCATAGGTATAGAGAGTGCTTTAAATGATCCAACATAGTTTTTAACGAAACTCCCTAAGCCGCTAATGCTAACACTTTCCGATGGAGACTTTGTTTTCAAAACTATATTTTTTAGGAAGCTCAAGTTCCAATCTATACTTTCAAGAGCACCAGGGTTAAAAACTTGTTTTTCAACATTTACGTTCCTAAGCATGCTAAGCGTTTTCTCTACATCCTCAGCTGAAATTTCTCCTGTCCTAAGAGAGTATGCTAGGTCTCTTAATTCTCTAGCTAAGTTCACTAAGTCTTTATCATTTCTAGTTATTCCTTTAAGAAATAGTTCATCAGATAAGTTATCAATATATGAAATATAGTAGCGTTTTAACGCCATTTGCTGCTCAATAGGTAATTCGCCAATTAAATTAGCTATTTGAGAATATATTTTTAGAAGCTTATCATAGTCCTCGACGTTTATCTTGCCTGAATCTAAGAGGTCAGTTGCACAATCCATTAGCTCCTGATAGTTTCGTAATACTTCTGCAGTATCTCCTTTCTCCAAAAGCTCAGATGTTTTAAGAAGCTTACTGCGTATTTTAGTGTCATCTATTTCTGAAGCTAGTGATTTAGTGTCATCTACTATTTGGCTTATCATTTGTGCCATTCCCGGTGGAATTTGGAGTTCCTGCGGGATTTGTGTAGAAGCTGTTTCAACATATTCTACAAACTGTTGTGAATGTCTTACAATAGCAGCCATAGTAACAGCTACGTTAAAAAGCAACACTACTAGTGAAACGATTATTAAAATCTTAAATGCTTTTTTCATTGCAAACACTTTCTATGTCATTATAAAATATCTTGGTTAACTAAATTTTTAGATTTATCTATTAAAACAGCTAACTAGAGAAAACATTATGTATTTTGATAACGGAATTTCCCCTTTAGGGATAGATGAGTTGACAAAGTTTTCGGAAATAATGAAGATGGTTCTTGAGAAATCAAGCGGGATTGTCGTTGAAAGAGAGAACGAAGTGAAATTCATTGTTGCATCTATGATTGCTGAAGGGCACATACTGCTGGAGGGCGTACCTGGAATAGCTAAAACACTTACAGCCAGGGTTGTTTCCAAGCTTTTTAACCTTAAGTTTAGGAGAATACAGTTCACACCAGATCTACTACCAGCAGACATTATAGGAACTAAAGTTTACAATCCCAAAACTGGAGAGTTCGAAACAAGAAAAGGACCAATATTTGCTAATATTATTTTGGCTGATGAGATTAATCGTGCTTCTCCTAGGACTCAGAGTGCTTTGTTGGAGGCTATGCAGGAAAGGCAAGTAACTATTGAGGGGGAAACACACAAACTACCAAAACCATTCACAGTAATAGCAACACAAAACCCCATAGAAATGGAAGGTACCTTCCCATTGCCTGAAGCCCAGCTTGACAGATTCCTTGTTAAGCTAAACACTAAACACCCATCACATCAAGGGCTAATTGAGGTTTTGAGAAGAATCGACATGATTGAAAGGGAAATAGAGAGGCTTGAACCAGTAGCTGATAATGAAGACATTCTTAAAGCTAGGGAAGAAGCGGAGAAAGTTCATGTCGACGACTCAATATATGAGTACATTGTCTCAATAGTTGAGGAAACACATAAGCATCCAGCCGTTAAGCTCGGGGCATCGCCTAGAGGAGCAATAGCAATTTACAGATTGTCAAGAATATGGGCTCTAATGGAAGGTAGAAATTATGTCATTCCCGATGATGTGAAAGCTGTAACATCTCCAGCACTCGTGCATAGGATAATTCTTAAACCGGAATACGAATTTGAAGGATATACTCCGGAAAAAGTTATTGAAGAAGTTTTGAAGAAAGTAGAAGTTCCTAAGCCCTAGAGGATCGGGAAATTGAGTTCTAAAGAAGGAGAAACAATTAGATTAGCATTACCCTCTCTTGAGCAATATACTTCGAGAGCCTACGCTACGGTTTCCTTAGCAGCGCTACTATTTGTTTTAGGAATACTTTTTGCCAGGGAGGAATCAGCTATTCTACTATCCATATCGCTTTTCTTACTACTCTTGCTTACTGCATCAAACGTTTTCATGAAGGCTGAAGCGTTAGCTCTAAAGAAGCTCCTTGTTAAAAGGGAGGCACCCAAAATAGCCGTTGAAGGTAGGGAGGTAAGTGTTACAACAGTAATCAAGAACCCAACAATGATTCCTTTAGAGTACGCTGAAATTGTGCTTAACTATCCGATAACGTTTAAGTTAGTTAAGGGCTCAGCAAAAACAGCCATAACGATTCCTCCTAAATCTGAAGTTAAGCTAACATATACTTTACTTCCAAGAATTGGTGTTCACGAATTTCCTCCAGTAAAAATAACTGTGAGAGACTTTTTCGGGTTCTTCAGATCCACAGCAACTATTGGGGAAAGATTTGAAGTCAAAATCTATCCTAAACCAGCATCAATAGCTGGTCTTAGAGGAGCATATAGTACTAAACCAGCTGGCTTATCTAGAACTAAAAGGAAAGGATATGGAATAGAATTTTACGGTGTAAGAGAGTATGTTCCAGGTGACGAATACAAGTGGATTGAGTGGAAAGCTTCAGCAAGATTTGGTGGACAGAGATTTTTCGTTAAAGAATTCGAACATGAAGTTTCACTAAACATTTTCCTAATTCTCGACCTTAGATCGCCGGCTTTTACGGGTTCATGGGGTAATACGGCTGCAGAGTACGTTGCTAGAGCAGCTTTAGCTGTGGCAAACTACTCGTTAAGGAAAGGAGATTCTGTAGGGCTAATGTATATTGGCGATAGGAAATGGAAGGTTCTACCACTAAAACGCGGTGTTAAAGGACTTACATCCATAGTTAAAGAACTTGCTAGAATTGAGTGGCCAAAAACCCATGAAATAGGTTCTTTAAATTACACTTACATTTCCAATATTTTAAGAAAGAATTTACCAAAATACTTGCCCAGAGAAAGAAACATTCTATTAATCTTCTCAACACTACATTATGGTGAGGGACTTCAAGACTTCATAGACGCACTTAAGAATTTACAAGCTAAAAACAACATAATCTTCATGATAGTCCCCATGGTTGAGTTTTTCGAAGCAGCAACTCTTAAAGGCATTCAAGCGGCAATTTATAGGATTAGAGTTGCGAAAACAGTTGAAGAAAAGCAGAAAACAATAAATATTCTACTAAGGAATGGTATAGCAACAGTTACCGTAGGGCCTCATGACATAGTTGATGTTGCGATAAGAAAACTTGAAACTATAAGAACCGTTATGTAAGCTCCTCGCGGAGAAAATAGCCTATGTCTTTAAGGGTATTGTTCTTCGAAACTCCGGATAACCCCTATTTTAACTTAGCTTTTGAAGAAGCTCTTGCTAAAGTCTGTTCTGCTAAGAGAGAATGCTTTATCTTAAGGATTTGGAGGAATAGGAGAGCGTCTGTTATCGGCTATTTTAGGAATGTCGAGGACGAAATAAATACTAAAGTAGCCAGTAGCGAAGGAGTAGCTATTGTTAGGAGATTTACTGGCGGCGGAGCAGTATTTCATGATATGGGCAATATAAATTATACTTTAGTAGTTAAGCACCCTAAAATAGCGGCTTCATTAGATTACGTTTACGGAAATCTTCTTGAAGGAATAGTTGAAGCGCTAAGAAACTTAGGTTTAACCCCTGAAAGAAGAAACATAAACGACATAGTAGTTAATGGATGGAAGGTTTCAGGTGTAGCAGCTTCACTCCGTTGGAACACAATTTTCCTTCACGGATCACTGCTTATAAATACAGATCTTAATTTATTACGTAAAGTCCTAATTATTCCTCCAAGAAAACAACCCTACAGAAACGTTGACCCTGTAAAGTACCATGTTAACAACTTGTCAGAAATAGTTGGCAGAAGAGTTTCATACTGGGAAATAGTTAATTTAATAATAGATGGGTACTCAAAAACCCTAAGTAAGGAGTCATTTATAGATAAGCCAGAACCTTTAGAGTTAGAAGTAGCTAAGATGCTTTATGAAGAACGCTATAGTAAGTTTGAATGGAACTTTAAGCGCAAATCCCTCTTAGAGTTCACGTCCTTAGAAAGGAAAATAAGTGAAATTTTAAACAAATAAATAGGCTGAGTTAAAAACTACATTGATGACGGCGCCCGCCGACGCCCGCAGACACCCCCGCAGAGGGGCTGGATGAAGCTGGGTCTCTACAAAGAAATTCTATACGTGATGATCACAACTCAAACTGACATGTGATGATGGAGGTTTCGGTTGAAAAATTAAGAGTAAACCTCATAGGCTCAATAAAGGATTTACTCCAGAATTTAGGAGTTAAAGCAAATATTAGAACCATTAGAAGGAGGTGAAGGAGCAGCAATATTAGCTAATGGAATGGCAGGAGGTAAATGCAGAGAGCTCATAGAAAATAATCTTAGGAGGGGAAATTAAAAAAGAAATTATAGAGTTCTTCACGAAACAGTAAAGCTATAGATTGCTTAAAACTTTTTTACCGAATATTTCCAGCATTTCCAATCTATACTTGCCTGGAAACACTAGGGTAAAGTGGTCTACGCCAGCCCTAATGTACTCTTTAAGCTGTGCTTCAACATCTCCTGGAGAACCTGTTAAAGCAGTCTTCATGTATATGTCTTGAATTATATGCTGTAGTTTATTACCTTTAGGAATTGCTTCCCAATAGTGTTTCTTCATTGTTTCAGCTTTCTCTAAGGTCTCTGCTATGAATACGTAAAGCTCTAGCGACTTCTCTATTTCATTAAAGTCTCTCCCTACGGATTCGCAATGTTTCCTGAGAACTAAGGCCTTCCTCTTAAATTCCTCAGGGGTAAGTGCCCCATAATTCCAGCCGTCAGCTTTTTCAGCAACAAGCTTCAGCATTTTCTTTTCTCCACCAGTTCCTATGATTATTGGTGGATAAGGTTTCTGAATAGGCTTAGGGTTAAAATAGGCTCTCTCAAGCTTAAAGTATTTACCTTTAAAGTTAACTTTACCTTTTGAAGCCCATAGTTTCTTAAGATAATCTATTAACTCACTGAGCATTTCAATTCTCTGCTTAAGTGGAGGATATGGTATGTTAAAAGCCCTTATCTCATCTTCATACCATCCAAGCCCTAAACCTAAAACTAATCTTCCACCAGATATTCTATCTATTGTTGCAGCTGATTTAGCTAAAATTGCCGGATGCCTATATATTACGTTGGTAACGAGTGTTCCTATTAGAGGCTTCTTAGTTATTGATGCTATATATGAGAGCGTAGTAAAGCATTCTAAAGCTCCCTTTCCTGGCGGCAATTGCCAGGGCGTTAAATGGTCCTCAATCCATAATGAATCATAACCTAACTTTTCAGAAATTCTAGCAAATTTGAAAACAGTTCTAAATGAAACACCATATTGTGGAATAACAACTCCTACTTTAACCATGTTTTGCACCTAAAACTTTAATGTCTGAAGTTAAAAGAAAAGCCTTTCCATAATTACTTAGTAGACACACTAATGCTTTCTAAGTAACTTAGTAACTGGCTTTCGATTATTTTATGTTGCTTAAAGTGCTCATTGGGATCTTTCGTAAGAGTATATATCCAATAGAGAGCAAAGAGACCCAGCGTTATTACTGTTAAGACAAGATACAGTATGGTGCTTCTATCAGGTATTATTTCGTCGAATCTAATTATACCGGGTGCTCCGTGTCTCCTTAGAACATCGTTTATTAGCCCTATTAGTCTTCTCTCTCTTAACTCATGCTTTCTAAAGTCCTTATTTAGAAAATGTGCTACATAAAACCAAACAATTCCTACAAGTACTGTTAAAATAACCCAGAGTACAGCGTTTTTCTCTGTTTCCTCATTCCTCATATCATAAACTATTGATTCCATTTCAACAATTTCAGCGGATTTACCTTCCTTCTCCTTTAGTAGATTAACTATTGCATCGTAAAGTTTATGGGTTCTCTTAAAGTGATCATTTCTTCTAGCAATAAATTTGTAAAGTACATATATTCCTACAGCTATTGAAGCACCGTATATTAGTAAAAATACTGAACCAGCTATTGCAGCAACACCCATCCCATGCCCCCTAAGTGCTGATGCAGTAATAATACCGTACATTAGTAGGAATACAGCTACAACAGCTAAAATTGCTGGTAAAAAGGGTAGCCAAATAGGCATTATGTAGTCCGTTTTTTCAGCTTCACTAACACATCTTTTTATTAGTGTTAAATAAGAGCTCATATTTTCCAACCCTTTATTTACGAATCTCGAAAGTAAGTTTCTTAAACATTTCTATGGTTAAGCCATGGTGGAGGATAATGTTTCTTTTCAGAAGCTTTCCTTAATAACTCTAATACTTCTTCATCGCTTACATCATGCCATTCTTCATAAGCATCTGCTACAGCATAAGGCGATGACCTTACGTTAACTACTATAAGCTTATCAGCCACCTTAGATACTATTTTTAACCCGCTACTGCTTGCTGTAGGTGCAATTGCAATTACTTCTTTAGCATTTTTCTTCTTAAGAAATCTTATAGCAGTAACCATAGTGTATCCCGTAGCTATTCCGTCATCAACAACTACTGCTACGTAATTTTTTAAGCTTGGATATTCCAGTGAACCTCTTAGCTTAAGAGACCTTTTAACAACATATTCTCTAACTCCATCAGCTAACTTCTTAACGTCTTCGCGTGAGTATCCTAAATAGCTCCTAGCTACGAACTCGTCATAAACATATGTTCCGTCGGGAGCTACAGCTCCGAAGCCTGCTTCAGTAGTCCAGGGATAAGTTATTTTCTTTACAACCAAAATGTCAAAAAACAATCTGAGCTCGTTAGTGAACGAAAATGTCACTGGTACGCCTCCAGCCACAAGAGCAAATACTGCAAGGTTCTCCTTGAGAATGTCTTGAAAATGTTCTCTGAAGAACTTGGCTAAAATTTCTCCACCATCAAATCTGTTCTTAAAAACTTTTTCTTTCCAACTTAAATTTTCACAATAAACTACATTACCTATGGTTATAGGCTTAAACATATTCAACGCTTCCGAACCCCAAAGGAATCAAATGAGTAGCTTTTCTACCTAACCTTTTAGGAAACAATATTATTCGCTCTTACTGTTATGTAGTGAAGCTTCTCAAAATGGCTAATGCTTTTGCCTTAGTGATTTAAGTAATGTTATTCCTCCAAATATGAACGCTAAGCCTAGTAGTATGAGTATTACTCCCCAAAGGATTGACATGGCCTCTTTTAGCTGAACTATACCTAGCTCCCCTAACCCCATTAATATAAATACTATTCCGGCAACTATGGATAGTAAACCAATTTTAGCCGTTGGAGGCTCTATAGTTACTTTGGGTCTCTCAATTTTCACTAATGATGCCAAAATGAAACCTGCACCCATACCTAAAAACATTCCTGCAGCTGTTTCCCCAACCATCAACCCTATACCCATACCTACAAACATTAACCCTACAAAAACTTCCCAACTCCAATGGGCTTTTTTAGGTTTAGTGTTCACACTAAACCACCTAGTTAAACCATTATCGATACTTTCTTAAACAATATTATCAAATAATCGTCATTATTTTTCACCACACTATTTTTGAAGAGTGCCTTACTCAATGTAATTCATTTTCTCTTAAATAATACTGCTGCAATAACGCCTATAGCTACTAAAGCTGTAGCTATTCCTAAACCTTCAGTAGATAGTGGTACTCCCATAATTGGCGACTTAGCCTCTATTTCTACATCAACTTCATCTAACTTGTCAATTGTTGTTTCCTGAGGTTTGACCTTTATTACATACTTATCGCTTTCTCCCGGTTCTAAACTCACTTTCTCAGGTATTAGTGTTTCCAATAGTATTCTGATGTTTTCGCTCTCTTCCTTCTTAGCTACTTTCTCAAGCTCACTGTTTACGATTGTAAGTAATCTTCCAAAATGTTTAAGAACATTCTCTGCTCCTTCTGCTCCCCCCACATATTTCGCTTTAAGTTGCGGTGCCGTGAATTTAATTAAAATGTCTCCTTTTCCTTCAGACACGCTAATGTTGCTTAGGAAACTTATTTCCGCGGGATATTTTATTTCAACATTCTCCAGAAACTCCCTTGTAACGTTAAGTACTTCCCAAACATCCTCTTTAGAAATCCTATTTTTCATAGAAGGCGGTATCGTTATTGCTTCCTCGCTTTCAGATGTTTTCTCAAAAATTTCCTTTAACTCTTCAACATCTCCTAAATAATGCCAGTTAAGTTTTAAATTAAACTCCCCTTTAGTAACATTTTTCTCATTACTTGTTTCAAAATACGCTTCCAAATATGATTCTAAACTATGCCTATGCTTAAGGACCTCAATAATATTCCAAATGCTTTTTCTAGATTCTTCTTTTTCCATTTTCTTAGTAAGCTTATTAATATCTAAAGATGCTAAGAAACTCACTTCTAACGTATTCTCCTCTATTACGCTTATGTTCAAATTTTCTACACGAACATAGTCTATTCCAGATTCCCTTAACTTCTCATTAAGTTGATCCTTATTTACCGTCATCATAAACATTAAAAGCATGGGATCTGAGGAAAATACGTTAAAGATTCCTTTAATTGTTGTTACATTGTTTTCATCTATAGTTATACTTAAATCTACGATTTCAGCGCTTAATTCATAACTACTTGAATCTTGGGAGAAGGCGATATTTAAGGCTCCATTCACTTTTGAACTATATGTTTCTCCCTCACCCACACTCTTACTATTTAGCTTAATTCTAAATTGCATATACGGTCTTACAGTGTATTTTCTAAGTTTCTTAAAAGCTGTTGAATAAACAAAATCCCCTTTTAACTCCTCCGAGTCTATGTATAAGTTAATTGAGCTGTATAGCTTCAGACTTCCCGTTTCATTAGTTTCGAAAGAACTCGCAATAGTGTAGGTTCCTAAAACAGATCCGTCTTCCTGAATTATAAGTTTCAGCTTAGATTCCGGTTTTTGAGCACATATTAGCGTAGTGTTTGCTAAAATAAACAATAAAGCTATAGCCACTACTATGTAATACTTTCTTAAAATCACGTATTTTCCCTCTTTAGTTCTAAGAGAAATAAGGGTACAAAGTAATTTAAATTAATAGGGTTACTCATTAAGGTAAGTAAACATAAAATATACTGTATTAACCTATTTCGCTCAAAGCTACTTAATAGTGTTTTATGGTTCCCCTAAGCGTTTCCCACATACATCTCATAAGTGCTTTTAAATGTGAAAAACTACTCCTTATACACTAAACTGTAAAGAAGTGGTGCAGTAATTGTGGTTGCTAATGCTACAAGGATTATTGTACTATACTCTGCAACATTTATTATTCCACTATCAAGCCCTAGTTTTAAAAGAGCTGTTTCTAAAGCGCCTCTTCCAGTCATAGCTAAACCAGCCGCTATACCTTTACGCTTGCTTTTAAGACTAAATGAAGCTATGGGTGTGCAGCCTAAAATTTTCCCTAAGATAGCGGAAAATAATGCTACTGCGAATAGAATGAGGGATAGTTGCTCTACTGAAATAAGCAAGCCTATGTAGGCGAAAAACATGGGTATGAAAAGTACTTCGAGAAATGAACTCAAGTCCTCTATAAACGCTGACATAATAACTTTGGTTTTAATTAATGGATCATGGAACTCCCTTCCTCTACCTATAAGTAATCCCGCAAGATAAGCACCTATTAAAACACTTAATCCGAGAACATAAGCTATTAGGGCTAAAGAGAAAGCTATCATTATTGAGAAACTTGCGAAAGTAAAGTAGTCTCTTGACATTGCCCTATAAAATATAGTGTATTTTGTAGCTAAAATATGGCTTAAAGCAAAAACTATGGTCATGAAAACTATGGTCACGACGCTTAAGTATATTATGTCTGTTTTTCCAAGAGCCATACTGGCTACGATGCTTATTATGAAAGCAGCTATTACATCATCTACGAAGCTAGCTCCAACAACAAGCGTTCTCATGTCCCTAGTGCTAGCATAGGCTAAGGCAGCAGCAACAGTTTCTGTTGCCGTATTTGATAATGCAAGTGCAATAAATATTGCCGGAAGCCCTCTTACCCCTATTAAGTAAAGCATAGCATAGGTTATAGTGAATGTTACTGCAACACCTGAGAAACCCATAGCTAAAACCTCTTTCCCCTTCCTCCTAAGCTCCCTAAAATTCGTTGTTAATCCCGTATAGAAAAGGAGAAGAAGTAGCGAAACCGAAGCTATAGTTTCAAGCTCTATTGTCGGGTAAACTATTTTTAACACATAGGGTCCTAAGATTAAACCTGCAAGAACATGGCCTACGATTGGATGAAGTCCTTTAATCTTAAGCATGTAACCTATGATTTTAGCTAAGAGAAGAAGAACAACTAAGTCCATTAGGAATCGCAATTACTCACCGATCACCTCATCCCAGATCTAAACTTACTATTTATAAACACTGCATTTTCCAATTGTTTCGGAAACCCTTTCACCCTATATTTATATTTTACTTAAGAATGTTATATGCATGCCCGAAATAGGGTTAAAAACCATTATAATGGCTTTAATTTTTACTACTACATAAGTTTATGTACGAACTCCTCCCATAAGCAAACCTATTTCACGCCTTGTGGTTTCCTCCGCCTTCTTTATGCCCATGAATTTTCCTTCATACATTACAGCTATTCTATCGCTTAGCTGAAGTATTTCGTCAAGATCTGCTGAAACAAGAAGTACGGCTTTTCCTCGATCCCTCATTTTAGCTAGTATTTCCCTAATGTACATTGTCGACGCTACGTCTAACCCTCTAGTTGGATGTACAGCAATTATTAATTGAGGATCTTTACTAAGTTCTCTTCCAACAACAAGTCTCTGCCTATTACCTCCACTAAGGGATCTGGCTGGAGAATCTACGCCAGGAGCTATTACATTAAATCTTCTTATTACTTCTCTAGCATACTTCTTAACTTTGCTCCAGTCAAGTCTAAAGCCTTTTGTGAAAATAGGTTCCCATTGCCTATTTAGAACACTGTTTTCAGCTACTGTAAATTCAAGTACAAGACCATAGCGATCTCTATCGCCTGGAATATGAGAGGATCTTAATTTGTAAAACTCTATAGGTCCCTTACCTGTAGTGTCAACACCCCCGATAATTATTCTTCCTCTTTCAGGCTTCCTAAGGCCCGTTATTGCTTCAACTAATTCGCTTTGCCCATTTCCTTCAACGCCAGCTATTCCAAATATTTCTCCTGGATAAACTTCAAACGAAATCCCCTTAACCGCCATTAACCCTAAATCGTTTTTAACCCACAAATCCCTTACTTGAAGGACAGGTTTTTCTTCAACAACACCTTTCCCTCTAAATACGACGTCAAGCTTCATTTCCCTTCCAACCATCATTTCGGCAAGTTTTTCTGCAGTAGCTTTCTCACTGGGAACTTCTCCTACAACTTTCCCAGCTCTTAAAACAACTATTCTATCGGTTATTGTTATAGCCTCTCTAATCTTATGGGTTATGAAGATTATTGTTTTACCTTGGTCCCTAAGTTTCCTCATAATTTTGAATAATTCCTCCACTTCTAAGGGGGTTAGAAATGTTGTTGGCTCATCAAGTATTAGAAGTTTAATACCTCTATACAGAACCTTTAGAATCTCTATTCTCTGTCTCAAGCCTAAGGAGAGTTTTTCTACTGGAATATCTAAAGGTACGTGAAGCCCCGTTTCCTCCATTAACTTCTTAACTTTTTCAACTAGAGCCTCTTTTTTCAACGGCAATACGAGATCTGCACTCCCCCCTCTAGGAGCTTCAACACCAAGTATTATGTTTTCTAAAGCATTAAATGGAGGAACAAGTGTAAAATGCTGATGAACCATGCCTATACCTAAAGCTAAAGCATCAGATGGGTTCTTAAATTTAACCCTTCTACCTTCAACAAAAATTTCTCCACGGGTTGGGTGAAGTATTCCTGAAAGAATCTTCATTAGTGTTGTTTTTCCTGCACCATTCTCCCCTAAAAGCCCTAAAATCTCACCCTTATACGCTGTGAAATCTACCCCTCTTAATGCAACAGTTCCATCAGGATATATTTTAACTATGTCTTTCATTTCAACCATTGGTTCCATTTTTGCCAATATTTATCCCCTTTTTTCCTAGCTAAAGATGTCCTTTTAAAACTCTTCCGGAAGCTACTTAGATTATTGTCCTTAGAAAAATTAAATATTTAGCTACAAAGTTCTTCTGAGAGATAAAGTTTTTTAAGGTAATTTGTGAAGAAACTTTGTAGGTGCTTCTCTTTGGCTGACTGGAGATCATGGCTGATCCATCAGCTACTTCCATCGTTTCTAGCACTGGTCATAGGGTTAGTTGCCGGAGCTTTTTTAATGGCAATTTACGGATACGATCCATGGTTAGCTTATTCAGCGTTATTTAAAGGCGCCTTTGGAACACTTCCTGACTTCGCAGAAACACTTTCCTTCGCCGTTCCATTAATGCTTACAGGAATAACTTTCGCTATAGGTGTAAAAGCAGGTCTTTTCAATATTGGCGCTGAAGGACAAATGTACCTTGGAGCTTTAGGAGCCGTAATCGCTGGAGCCTATCTTCACTTACCTCCAGTAGTCCACATCATTGTAGCTACGTTAGCAGCTATGATTATTGGTGCATTATGGAGTATTGGGCCGGCGTTGCTTAAAATTTGGAGAGGTGTTCATGAAGTAATATCTACTATAATGTTTAATTGGATAGCATTCTACATGACAATGTATTTTGCTCTTTATTATTTCGCAGAACCTGGTAGAGCCGAGAAAACAGTCTCCGTTCTTCCTACAGCAAGATATACTGTTTTAGTTAAGGGGGCAAGCCTTACATCGTTCATTTTCGTAGCCATGCTTTTTTGCGTAGCTGTTTTCCTATTCCTAACAATGACTAAGGCAGGTTACGAACTCAAGCTTCAGGGAATGAACCCTGATGCAGCAAGATATGCTGGTGTTAATCCGAAAAGAATAGTTATAACAAGCTTCATCATAGGAGGTTTAGCTGCAGGATTAGCTGGAGCATCACAGGTTCTAGGGAGGCCTCCAACATGGGCTCTCTATGGTACTTTAGGTAATGTTGCTGGACTTGGTTTTGACGGAATAGGTGTTGCTCTCATAGGCAGAAACCACCCATTAGGAATAATTCTTGCATCAATATTTTTCGGAGCATTAAAGAATGGCGGTAGATACATGGAATACACTGCTGGTGTTTATTCGGAACTTGTTGAAGCAATAAACGGACTAATAATCATTGCCCTAGCTGTTCCAGAGGTTGTGGCAACTATTGAAAGATACTTTAGACTTAGGAGGAAGAGAATATGAATACGAAAAAGCTGGCTTTAAACATGGCAAACCCCTATTTCAAGCTTGGACTTGCTTTCCTAGTGTTAGCAATAATACTTATCGCCATAAGGCTTGTAGGGCTAAACCCATTATCGATACTTGAAGCATCCCTTTTAGCTATGACACCTCTTGCACTAGCTGCTATGGGTGAATCAATTAATCAGAAAGCGGGTCTTGTAAACATAGGTTTAGAGGGAATATTTCTAATAACAGCTGCCGCAGGAGTTTATGGTGCAGAAATGTTCATGAACGGATCTGTTGGTCTTGCTTTTGGAACATTAATAGGTGCTCTTATAGGATTATTCTTCGGAATACTTAGCGTTTACGGTAAAGCGGACCAAATAGTTGTAGGTATAGGCATAAATATTTTCGCAATAGGCTTCGTACCATACTTCATAATGGCTGTTTGGGCTTTCCCGGGAATACACATTCCACCTAAGGAAGTAACGATAACCCCAATATACACTCCATTCCTTAGAGTAAGTGCCGTAAGTGTTTTAGCAATAGGTTTAGCAATAGCACTCCACCTCATACTTCACCATACACCCTTAGGATTAAGAATTAAGGCAGCCGGTGAAATGCCTGAAGCACTTGATGTTGCAGGAGTACGCGTTGACCTCATTAGGCTCTTAGGTGCAGTAATTAGCGGAGCATTAACAGGCTTAGGAGGAGCATTTATGCCTTTAGCTTGGTTTGGAGGAATAGTTAAGGAAATATCTGCTGGAAGAGGATTCATAGCTTTAGCAGTACTTGTTTCAGCAGGTCTAGAACCCTTGTTAGCTCTTGGATTCGCATTTCTATTCGGATTTGCAGAAGGACTAGCATACTCCGTTGCCGTAACTCCTGGAATAAAAGAGTTAGTACCTTACCACTTAATATTGCTAATACCCTACATAACAACACTTGTAGTAGTAACAATATTCATAGGAAAGAGAAGATTCCCCAAAGCCCTAGGAAAACCCTATACAAGAGAGTAATATTTTCTACCATATAACCTCTAAACCAATACTTTTAGCTACATAAGTTAAGTCCAAGTCCCCAGTAACTATGGGAAACTTTCTTCTTGAAACATAAGCTATAATTGTGGAGTCAATAATGCTTAATGACCTATGCTTAAGCCTTTTATCATCAGAGCTTTTAAGTACGGCATCACCTTTTACCTTAATTTGAGACGCCATAATGTAGTCTTCTATGTCTAAGGTAGCTAATGTAAAATAAAGCCTCAAATATGTTACTACTTCATCTAATGACTTAAACACAGGAAGTCTGCCTTTAAGTCAATGCACAATATACTCATAAACTACTGTTTGCGGAAGAAGACCCACTACATTTCCCCTTCTAATCTCCTCTAAGACCTTTACTGCATTATTTCCAACTTCACCATAAGCTATAGCTAGTAAAGCATAAGTATCAATAACTACTTTCTTCTTTCCCAAAACCTTTCTTCCTCTCTATCTAATTCAAGCTCTGCCTCTTCAGCAGAACCTAAGCCCTTACACGATCCCCAAACTTTATCCCATAAATCTAATGGTTCAAGTATTATCTTTCCATTTTTAACATATATTTTAAGAAGCATTCCTTCAAATATCTTAGCTTTTTCCCTAATATCCTTAGGTATAACTATTATTCCTTTCTTATGAACCCTTACTGTAAACATTTATCTCACACGAAAGAAACTTACAAGTTTATCTAATTACTCAAAATCTATCTGATAAGTTAATATAATGTTTGAGAAAACATAAATACTGCAATTTCCGGTGGACAATTAAATCTTATTGGTAAAATACTTGTTCCAATACCTTTACTTACATACATTGTAGTGTTCCCTACTTTGTAAAGCCCGGACACGTAGTTCCTAAACTTCTTAGGTAAAGGTACAAAAATAGGTCCTACTAAAGGTAAAACTATTTGTCCACCATGAGTGTGTCCTGAAAGCACAAAGTCTGTATTGCCCTTTGCCCTATCTATTATCTGCGGTGAATGTGCTAAAAGAACCCTAATACCGAAGGTTCCGTTAAGAGCCTTACTTAAATCATCATATCCAATGTATGGATCATCAACGCCGACTAAGTAAAAGCCTTTCTCTAACTCAATATTTTCATTAATTAAAACCCTAACTTCACCTAAGGATTCAACTTCACCTTTAAACTCCTTTAGCGTAGAACCTAAGCTCCAATGGTCCCAATTACCCCAGACAATAAATACTGGTGCTATCTTCGAAATTTCCTCAATAAATTTTAAAGACTCTTCTTCGGCTTCACTTTTAGAAACAATATCACCCGTAATAGCAATTACATTAGGCTTTATACTTTTAACAATTGAAACAGCATTACCATAAACTATGTTGTTGGAAGAGCCAAAGTGTAAGTTAGAAATATGGGCAATACAAAAACCACTAAGTTCCTCAGGAATATTCTTTAAGGAAACATTTACCTCGCTTTTAACAACAATAAAGCCAGGCTCGACAATTAAGGCATCTATGAAAGGTAAGCTTAAAGATAGGCCAAGTAATGTAAGAAATCTTCTACGAGTAATATTAAAACGCATATTAGCAACTCCTCTTACAAAGATGTTTGATGCTACAATTTTACATGTTCTTCAACCAATCTTCACACCATATTTTATTTTAAGGGATGTTTAAGAGCTTCAATACGGTATGGTGTTGTTATTCGATGGGATAGTAAAAATGTGTTTTCTGAGCTAATGATGTAATATCCTTCTTAGAAACCTTCTAATTAAATTAGTAATCTTAGTTATGAAACTTGCTCCCTCATATTCTCCAACATCTGCATTGTCAACAGCCTTTTTAACCACAACATATTGTGGTGTTGAAGCCAAAGGTGAAGGAATGTGAACTCTATACACTACCTCATTTCTCGTTTCCACCTTAAACAAGTCAGTATGTCTCCTATACTTCTCATCAACCATATTTTCCACATTATAGATTTATGCTGTTGGAACCTTAAATATACTTATGAAGATTTTAAACGGTTATTATTGTAAGCTTTTTCGTATAAGATTTTCAATTTCAGAGAGAAATCTTATGGTTTTATTAACGAATTTAAGAATACTTGTAGCTTCCTCTTTGCTAAACAACTCACTAGCTAAACTCATTCTATAAGCTAACTCTAATTTTTCAAAAAACTCGCTGTTTTCATCAACGTATTTTTTCAGAGAAACTTCAATATTCCTTGTTGGAGCTAATGTTATTATTAAGCTTTTTAACCTACGTGTTACAGGTATTGCTCCATATATTTCTAAGTGAAGAATTTCGAGAAAAGTATAAAGAGCTAATGAAGCATTATGGACAGCCATAGTGTACATATCTTCATTAAACATTTCATTAGCTAATAATAAAAGATCTTTAACCTTACTTCTCATGCTATCTAAATTAGCTTGAATATCCGTTTCCCCCCCAACGCTTCTAAACTATCTTTATTGCTTTCTTAACATGCTTCCAGTACCATTTTGCTTCATCCTTAGTTATTAAGTGTATTTCGAATGGATGTGCTAATGGTAAATTTGCTTTCTCCTCTATTTTAGCTATAATTTCGGCTCTTCCCTTACTAGATAATGGTATACTATTGCTTATTACTAGAACATCTACATCGCTTCCCCCGGTCCATTCATTTTCAACTACGCTGCCGAAAACATATACTTCACATTCACCCAGTATTTCCTTACATACATTAGCTATTTTGGAAACGAATTCTCTCCATTTTTCAATCATTCTTCTTCTTTCAAATCCTACTTCAAAGATTTCCGACAAACTCTATCAACTCCTTAGCGAACACGATTAGTTCCTCTGTTTCTTCACGCTCATATTTTCTAAATAAGTATCTTGAAGCTATATATGCTTCTTCAAGCCTGATAAGTAAGGACCTATTCTTTCTCATGTAACTAGATATTTTCTCTTCAACTTTAAGAATTCTTGCTAAGATTTGTAAGAGATCTCTTATAGAGTATGTTCTTGGAACTTCTCCTGTTAAAACGAAAACCTTGTACTTTAAAAAGAGTTGAGCGGATTGTTCAGCTAAGAAAGCAGCTAAATCGTAATCCCCCTGAAGATAAGTGCTTCTCTGAAGCATTAAGCATTTTTAAAGCTCTTTCCTTCAAAATTTCTGCTTCTCCCTTTCTAACCATAGCTTAAACCGTGTAATCACTTTATCTCGAATGTAAAATTTATTGCCAAATTGATATAAGGTTATTGATTTAAAATTAAGTTTCGTTTATGGAAAATACTTTTTTCTGAGAATCACAATATAGAAATAAGACTACATTACCAAAGTTCTTTCTTTTGGTGTTGTTTACATGCCTGTTAGAATTGAGGATTTAGTTCCGAAATGGGCTAGAAAGTTTTATGGTAAAAGGCTTAGAAGCTTAAAAGACCTATTTGGTGTTGAAAAACCTATCATAGGTATGGTTCACCTAATGCCTTTACCGGGTTCTCCAGCTTATGAAGGATGGGATATGAACGTTATTGTGGAGAATGCTTTGAGAGACGCTAAGGTTCTTGTAGAAAACGGTGTTAACGGGTTAATTGTTGAGAACATGTGGGACTTACCTTACTTTGTAGGTAGAAATGTTCCGCCAGAGGAAATAGCAGCGCATGCTGTAGCAGCTAGGGAAGTTGTTAAGTCAGTAAACGTCCCCGTAGGAATAACGGTTATTCATAATGGTGGAAGAGTTGCTTTAGGTATAGCTAAAGCCGCTGGAGCTAAATTCATAAGAGTGTGCTTATACACTGGAGCAATGGTTTGGGATACCGGAGAATTCGACCATGGAAACGCAGCTGAACTTATGAGGCTTAGAAAAGCCCTTTACGCTGAAGACATAAAGTTCTTCGCTGATGTATATAAGAAGCATGCGGTAATGTTTCCAGGAATAGACCCTAAAACGCATGCTACATGGACGGACTTTTACATGGCAGATGCAGTAATAGTTACAGGTAAAATGACAGGTTCCCCGCCGGATCCGGAACTTGTAAGAGTGGTTAAGGAGGTTGTTGGGGAAACACCTGTACTAATAGGTAGCGGGCTTAACCCTGAAAATGCTAAGGAACTACTAAAATATGCTGATGGAGCAATTGTTGGAACATATTTTAAAGTTAAAGGTTTAACTCAGAACCCTGTTGATTCTGAAAGAGTAAGGAAGCTCATGTCAATTGTTGAGGAAATAAGGAGGGGATTACATGGGTAAGCCTAAAGTGCTAATATTTGGTGACTTAAACTTAGATATCGTTTTTGAAGCACCAAAACTACCGTCTCTAGGCGAATTTGTTAAGGCAAAAACAATGAAGCTCTTATCGGGAGGAGTTGGAGGAAATATAGCTCATAACTTAGCATTACTTGGAGTGGAACCCTATATTTTAGGTGCTGTCGGAACAGACATTTTCGGAGACATGATAATTAATGATTTAAAGAGAGTAAGTGTTAAAACAGATTTCGTAAGAAAACACCCTGGATCTTCAGGAATAATGTCTATTTTCGTTTATGGCGGAGAAAGAACAATGGTTGGTCATAGGGGGACAAACGAGTATAACACTGTTACTGAAGAAGTATTGTCTAAGATTCCTGAGTTCGATTACATACATGTTTCAGGATATACGTTCTTAAACATAGATAATGGCTTTTCAACGCTTAAAATACTTGAAGAAGCACGAAAACATGGAATACCTTCAAGCATAGATTTAGAGGGTGTTGCCTCCCTAAGTAGGGAGAAAATTAAGGAGCTTAAGGGAAAAGTAGACTACATTATGCTTAACGATTTCGAAGCACAGACACTCTTAAGAGCGACACATGTAGAACTAGATAAGCTAAGGGACTTAGCAATAGGGGTTTTAGGGGCAAAACATGTCTACTTGAAAATGGGTTACAAGGGAAGTATGGCTATAACATCGGAGAAAACAGTGTTTAAACAAGCACATAAAATAACTCCGAAAGACACAACCGGGGCTGGTGACGCTTTTGATGCTGGAGTAATATATGGACTATTAAATAATTTATCGTTAGAAGATACGCTCTTACTAGCGAATTCCTTAGGAGCTTACACATGCTTATTTATAGGTGCGAGACCTCCACTAAGTAAACTAGATCTTATAACGAAGTTTCCTGAATTAAAAAATATTCTGAAACTATGAAGACCCTTATTTAATGGTAATAACGTAATTAATCCACCTATATTTTCCTTGCGAAAATGCTTCCTACATAGCAAAGGATGAGTGTATGACTAAAACATCGATTTGTTAATAAGTAAACATTTTTAGATAAATACGTACTAGTTGTTGACGGAGGCGCGGTTAGAGCTATGGTTCTTATTGAGGAAGTACTGAGCGACTACTGTATTGGTAAAACCGTTGAGCTTAAAGGGTGGGTTTATAGGAAGAGAAGCGTTGGCGGGAAAATATTTATTGTTCTTAGAGATTCAAGCGGCATAATACAGTGCGTAATAGATAAGGGAACTGTGGATCATGAATCATGGCGTAGTGCTGAGAAAATAACTAGGGAAAGTAGCTGCATAGTTGAAGGTACTGTAAGGAAGGAGCCACGTGCTCCAGGAGGCTATGAGATAAAAGTTTCAAAATTCAGAACAGTAGGGCTTTCAGAATGGTTTCCAATTAAGGGAACTGAAGGAGTAGATTTCCTTTTAGACCATAGGCACTTATGGATTAGAGCACGTAAAATGCAAGCAATAATGAAAATTAAACACACCGTTTTAGAAGCCAGTAGGGAGTATTTCACACGTAATGGCTGGTGGGAAGTCACTCCTCCAATACTTACTGGTTCTGCTTGCGAAAGCGGTGCAACACAGTTTGAAGTAAACTATTTTGGACAAAAAGCATACTTAAGCCAAAGCGCCCAACTTTATCTCGAAGCTCTAATCTATAGTTTAGATAAAGTATGGAGTCTTACACCTTCATTTAGAGCTGAGAAATCACGTACTAGAAGGCATCTTGCAGAATACTGGCATTTAGAAGCTGAAGCAGCATGGTATGACATGGAAGATATGATGAAAGTAACTGAAGAATTAGTCTCTTACATTGTAAGTAAGGTTCTTGAGGAAAGGGAGGAAGAACTTAAACTATTGAAAAGAAACGTTAAGCCCTTGGAAATGGCTCTTGAAACACCGTATCCAAGAATAAGATATGATGAAGCAATAGACATTCTCCAAAAGAAAGGTGTTAAAATAAGTTGGGGAGAAGATTTAGGAGCAGATGAGGAAAGAGTTCTTACGGAAGAATTTGAAAAACCATTTTTCGTAACACATTTCCCAAAGGAAATTAAGGCATTCTACATGAAACTTGACCCTAAAGACTCAAGGATAGTGCTGGGATTCGACATGCTAGCTCCCGAAGGGTACGGTGAAATAATAGGAGGTAGCGTTAGAGAAGACGATTATGAAACATTGTATAAGAGAATATTGGAAGTAGGGCTTAGTCCTAAGGAGTATGAATGGTACCTTGACCTTAGAAAGTATGGTTCAGTACCTCACTCAGGATTCGGATTAGGTATTGAAAGAACTGTTATGTGGGTTGCCGGCCTCGAGCACATAAGAGACGCTATACCCTTCCCGAGGTTTAGGGAAAGAATTTACCCATAAAACATACACAGTTATGATGTTAAACTTTCAGTTATGTGTCGAAAACATTAATTCTCGCGTACCATCTAAATTTTCGTTTAGGGCTACCGAGTGCATGTAATAGTTGCTGGAGGCCCATGTACAGGGAAAACAACATTAGTTAACAATCTCAAATGCGAACTTTCTAGAAGAGGTTACTCTGTCTATGTTATAAGAGATTGGGCTAGGGAAATAATTAAGGAGCAGAAGGAATCTGGTGGAGAAATTCTCCCCTGGAAAAACAGAGTTGCTTTCGAAATAGAGGTTATAAAGAGACATACTTCTGAATATTCTAAGCTTGAAAAGTACGATGTAGTTTTAGAGGATGGAGGCCCATTTTTAGCTCTCTCCTATTGCAAAGTAGATAACGTTAAACTCCCTAGCGAATGGGTTCAATACTTAATGAAGTTTAAGGACAAAGTAGACATTGTCCTAATTACTGATGAACTCAGCGAATACTTTATCGATAGGGAGAGATGGGAGAATCTGGACTACGCAAGAAAAGTTCATTACGAAATAATTCTTCAACACCTAGAGCTCTTCGGAAGCAAAGTGTACTTCATAGGGGCAACAGATAATCCCGTAAAGAGAGTTAGTAGAGCTTTGGAAATAATATTAGCAAACATGAGGAAGAAACTACAAAGGTAAGTGTTTACCCATTTTCTCCATAATCCTCTTCTCTAAAACTTCAACCCACCATGGAACCCTAATTTTCTCAACAACCCTGTCTTTAGTGTAGGCTTTAATGTCGAGGACAGGTGTTCCATCAAACAAGTCAAGCCCTTTAACATATAGGAACCTACCCTTCCTTTTAACAAGCTCAACAATACTTAACCCTATAGGATTAGGCCTATGCGGAGAATCCGTGCAGAAAACACCAACTTCGGGAACATCGTCTATTTCAATACCAAACCTTCTAAGTCTCCTATGTTTAACCTTGAGAACCTTCCTATGCTCCTCAGAAGTCTTGTGAAGAAACACAACTAAGATTATATGAGAAAAACCCTCAATACCTTCTAACCCTTCTTCATACTCTTGAAACACCTCAACAACTCCTTCAACACCTTCCCAACTATTTTTGACCTCTTCATCGCTCTTATCAACATGAATTATTCCTATAGGTTTTAAAGCAATTTCCATAGTTATTACCACTATTTTATCCAAGTCACCTATTTTTATAAGTATTTTATATGTTAACTTATCTAAGAGTATTAGTTAGAATAATTGCACATTTAAGTAATAGTAATTCTCCTTTCTACTTCATAAATTGTTTTCTCGTTCTCCGTCATTAACTTCACAGTGACTATGTGTTTACCGCTGGTCAGCTGAGACGCTTCGGTTACAGACTTAAGACTTACTACGTTTAAGCCTTCACATATTAACGTGTTATTGATAACCCACTTTAGTGATGCTATAGGGTAGTTGTCAATGCTTACACTTACTAAAGACTCAACTGAAAGAGGGTAATCTATTGCTAACACTATTTCTCTTCGACTAGCGTTAATGATGCTAACACTTATTTCACCATGCATATCTGAACTGTACTTTATGTCTTTATGAAACACTATCTCCAATACTATTTCTGTTGATGTTCTATTGTGCTTCTTAAATACTAAGTGATAATGGTAATATGGATTGGAAGGATCTATGAGATCTATAATTCCGCGATCTTCTTGATAATCTCCACCCTCTATCCTTAATCCATAATATGTGTTTTTAGCTTCAGTAATTAACTTTTCACTTGCTTTATGTAGCATCCCCCAATTATAAGGTATATTAATATATCTTAACTTTTCAGGAAGAATTACAGTTACCCAGAGGAGAGACTCGCCTATCATGCTAGTGTTTAAAATACATGTGGCTTCAGTTTTCTCATGAAAAGATAGAGACTTATTTAAACGCTTATTGAAGTCTAAAAGATAAAGATCTAGCTTAACAGCTACGTTACTTAATGGACTATGAAATTTTATGTGGATAGGATTGTATTTTTCTATATTAATAAATTTAGTGAAGTCCTTGGTCAAACTTATGTAGCGCTTTATAGCCTCATAATATTTCTCTTCAGCGCTTCCCCCTAGCAAGTTAGTGGCATAAATTATTGAAAACAATATTACAAACACTACTATGGCAATTGCGGCAACAAATTTTTTGAAACCACTACACCTACCTCATTTCCTACAAACTATATTTTAACTAGAGAATACATATTTCTAACTATTTAGCAGGAAAA
>CAZLZO010000008.1:0-51741 GCA_964564025.1 uncultured Desulfurococcales archaeon | reverse complement strand
TAATGGGTCAAACTTCCGGTGAAATAACACTTTACGATCTGATAAAGGTTAGTTTAAGGTATAGGCCTGACTACATTATCGTCGGTGAAGTTAGAGGCGAAGAGGCTTTCGTACTATTTCAAGCCTTAGCTAGTGTATCTTACGACACATCCATACTTATTAAAGATGAAAGAGGTAACGTACAATTAATTAAGATCGGTGAATTCGTTGATAAATTCTATAGAGAAGGTGAGGAACGGGTAGCTAAGTTCGTAAACAGGTATTTCGTGCTAAGTAATGATGGATTCAACATTACTTGGAAACCAATAAAGTACGTACTTAGGCATAGTACTGATGAAATATATGAAATAGAGTATGAAGGAGGAGGTAAAATAGAAGCAACAGGTAGTCACAGTGTATTCGTACTTAATACTAATGACTTAAGAATAATCGAGAAACCCGTTAGTAAATTACGTGAAAGTGACTTACTAATTTCATTCAAAGGAAATAGCAAGAGTAGTAGGGAGTATAAGACCATAGATGTTATGGAACTCGTTAAAGATCATGATGAAGTATATGTGGATGGGCTACCTGAAGAGCTTAGAAAATACACTAAAGGAAAGAATCCTATACCTATACAGCAGTACATAAGACTAAGAGATAGGATTAATGCCTTAAGCATTAAGAGTGATTCATTAACCGTTAGAGTGAGGAGAAGTAAGTATGTATTACCTTCTAAACTAATACTGGATGAAGCATTAGCCTTCCTATTTGGTGCTTACATAGCTGATGGGTGTATTAAGCACCATAGAGGTAAGAGAATATGCTTCACCTTCGGAGCAGATGAGAGATACATAGCAGAGAAAGTAATTAAGATAATGTATGATAAGTTTAACGTAAAACCTGTAATTAATGAACGTGGTACATACACAATTTACGAATATCCACACACATTACTTGCTACAGTTTTTGAGAGGTTATTAGGAGATAAATTAATCAATAAGAGAATACCGTCAATGCTATGGAACTCACCTAAGAACGTTGTGAAATCATTCCTAGAGGGGCTAAAGGCTGATGCACGTAGAACACTTAGGAGAAGATATACAAGCCATACCACATCCAATAAGGAATTAGCTTATCAGTTACTATGGCTTGCACGCTACGCAGGATTCTATTCAGAGTTGGTAGTAGAGAATGGCTCGGGTAAGAATTTAGGTAGGAAGCACTATAACGTATTAATCTACTTAGACGAGAGGTATAAAAGACCAAACGCTTCAGAGAGAATACCTGTTGAGTTATTACTTAAGTTAATTGAGTATACGAGACCTAGGTCAATGCCTTTAGAATTAACGTACATAAAGAAGAGGGAATTCGTGTCTAAGAAAGTAGCGCTTAAGGTTATTGAATGGATAAAGAAGAAAGGTAAATTAACTGATTTCAGCATGAGCTACTTAAGGAAGTTAGAGGCATTGATTAACAGCGATATTATAATTGTGAAAGTAAAGAAAATAAGGAAGAAACCCTATAAAGGGTACGTATACGACATATCAGTACCTGAGACAGAGTCGTTCTTCGGAGGTCCTGTACCTATATTACTACACAACACAGGTCATGGTGGTTTAAGCACGATTCACGCTGAAACACTTGATTACGCTATTAAAAGGCTAACTTCGCCTCCTATGAACATTCCTCCAACATACATGAAGCTTATGAATATTTTCATGCATATTAAGAGAGTTGTTAAGCCTAAGACTCTGACTAGGCTTAAGGTTGAAAGGAAAGTTACTATTGCTCAAGAAGTTGCTGACTACAATGATTTCAGAACTGTTATGAAGTGGGATCCTGTTAAAGACGTCCACGAAGTTTATTTTGATAACTCTGTTTTGCTTAGGGAAATGGCTGAGCAAGCAAGTATAACTATTGACGATGTTCTTGACGATATTTATAAGAGGGCTGTGTTTCTTAAGTGGCTTATTGCCAGAAACATTTACGATGTTTGGGAAGTTGCTAGGTATATTTTCAAGTACAGTTTCGATCCGTCTAACATGTATAGGATGGCTCTTGATGATTTGAAGTCTTTAGGTGTGGATGTTGAAGCGTTGATTAAGATTTAAAGGTAAAAATGTTTAATACTACTTCGTTAGAACATTATTTAACGTAAAAAGGATACCATGTATTTTAAGGAAAGGGATAGCTATTGTCATCTTTGATCGCTGAGAGAAGCTACAGTAGTTTAAGGGAGTTTCTTAAGGATTTAGAGGCTAAAATATTGAAAATTAAGGAGCTCATAGCATACTATTTAAAGAAAGTTGACGAGCTAAATAGGGTTATTAGGAGAGAACATGCTTTACGCTCATACCTTCTAAGATACGGCGTTAAACTCCCTGAAACTCCGAAAAGCCCCATACTAGAAATAACTGATGAATCATCAATAATAATAGAGACAAGACCTCAAGACATAATACCTGTTTACGAAGAAATCTCGGACAAACTACAGCAAATACTAGACAAACTAATCCAAATAAGAGACGTACTAAAAAACATACAAAACATAGAAGCACCAATACAAGTATTCTACGAAAACGAAATACCAAAATACATAATCATAAACCTAAAACAAGTAGAAACAAAATAGAAATGGTGGCGGGGCCCCCCAAATGGTAGCGGGGGGTGGACTCTCCCGGGCATCCGCCCTACTCACTAAGGTTAGTAAGAGCTAGTTGTATTTAAACTTTAAATTAACGATTCACTATCAGATTCTTATTTATAAAGATTTAAGAGTACATGTGGTCTTCTTGACTTCTCTGTACCTTAACCCGTACTCTCCTTTCTCGGTGTAAATATGTCCATCTCCACATACATGTGCATGAATCCTAGCTTCCATAACGGAATTTGGTTGCAAAGATTACTTAACCTCATAGGAAGAGAAGTAAAAGGAGTAGGGCGGATGCCCGTTTTGAACCACCGACCTCGGGATTGACCCCCTTTACAGGGCGTATCTCCGAGGCGGTTGCCTCTTATGAGCTTCGCGGAACGGGGCAAATGAAGGGATGGGTGCCCCGCTCTCCCGCGGGCTACCTGGCTACCCTACCCCGCTATGTTACCCCGCCGTTTTAGTTTTTGTTTGTGTGGGTTTTTAAGTTTTTATGGGTGGTGCCATTTTGGTATTATTTTTGTTGGTGGTTTTGCTTTTTCTTTTCCTATTCTTTGTGGTGGTTTCATTAGGTGGCGGTATGCTCTTGGAGGTGGTGTGTAGGTTCCTGGCTTTAGGGTTCTAGATATTTTTATAGGTACTTTAGCTAGGTTTCTTCCTTTATATCCACATTTTGGGCATTTGAATCCTTTACCTTTACCTGCAGACTTCATTGTTGCTCCGCATTTCGGACATTTAGGGTTTCTGTAAATGATTTCCTCAACAACCTCTATAACATCTATTTTCTCAAGATTAATTGTTAACCCATGCTTTGATGAAGCAGGTCTAACACCGCCATAAACTCTTACTTTATCCCCCACCTTAAGCTGCTTAACAATATTCCTAAACCTTCCGGTAGGTTGGTATGCTGCACAATCAACTTCACCTATTCCGTCAGATAAGGTGAATATGACGTGACCTCCCGGAATAGTTCTAGGAGCCCTAGAAACTCTCCCCTCAATAGAAACTGACTGGTAAACTCTAATTTCAGAAATACTGCTAACATACCTAATGTGGGCGTCTGTTGCTTGATTAGTTCTGAAAATAACCCATCTCTCAATAGGCTCTAAAACCCTGACCATACTGTAGGCTTTAAGAACTGCTTCAGCAGATTCCCCTCTAATACCTAAGAGAACAGGGTCAGGTCCATGAGGGGTAATTAGGATTTTAGAAACCTCGTAATCAACATTAAGGAAAGTTTCAGAACCCATAACCTTATCCATCTCGAAAATGGATCTTTCATCAACCATTCTAAGCTTACCATAGTTTTCACTAACCCTGTAAGCAAGAAGCTCATAAGTGTAATCTCCCTTATCCAGTGGCTCTCCAATAGCAGCTGAAGCGCCAACAACTCCCCTATTTCCCCTGCCAAGCGTAAACAGTTTAACACCGGATTTCTCAGCTACTTTCTTGGCTATTTCAGGCAATACAATGTCTTCAACAGCTTTTCTTGAAAGCCACCTTAACCTATTCCCTACCTCGCCTACAAGGAAAGCTACAGCAGGTTGTGCTTGGGGATGTTTAAACCCGCCAACATAGTTTATTGCTTCTGAAACAACATATTCTATAACATCGTTTACTCTTGATTCTTCAACAAAAAATCTTAGAGCTACCGCGCCATTACCTCTGGTTTTCCATGGAATATTAGGGTTTAAACGTATGAGATTAGGGTAATCAAAAAAATAAATGCTAAACTTAGACTCTAAGGAGCTAACAAGCTTAGCTGCTAAATGTGTTGTACATCCACCTTCAGGAGAGTCTATATCGTCCAATCCGACATGTAGTTTAACATAATCCGACATTGCCTATCCTTACTTTTTCTCCTTAAACACTTTCCCCTCAACAATAATCATCGTTAACGTTGCTTTAACCTTAGGAATCCTCCTTATCCTCCATGTAATAACCTCCTTAAGTTTCGTCATATCTGGAGCTTCAATTTTAGCTATAATGTCGTAACTACCGTAAACAATGTAGGCTTCAGTAACATACTCAACTTTTCCTAAAGCATTAAGTACTTCCTCTTCAGCACCTATTTCAGTGTTTAGAAGTACGAAAGCTGTTGACATATAAGGGGGTCCTCCGCCATAAAAATTTATTTCGGATTTGATAAGAGTTTCGCTAGAGAAGAAATGCACATAAAAATACTAGTACTTCATTTGAGAGAAGATGACCCTAAAAAATGTACTGCAATGAAGCTTATAAGGCATAAAATAGCTAGGCTACTTCATAGTCCAGCTCAAATACCTCAAAGCTCTATTGTCCTAAACCCCTTCGCTAATAAGGCACTTTCACCAGAAGATAGAAGGTTTATTGAAAAACATGGTTTAGTAGCTATTGATGCTTCATGGCACTCAGAAAACATAAGAAACTACTTTGCTAAAAGAATTCGTAAAGGAAAACATAGGGCACTACCCTATCTTGTCGCAGCTAACCCTATAAACTACGGTAAACCTACGATACTAAGCACAGCAGAAGCTATTGCCGCAGCACTTTACATTGCAGGATTTAAGGAAGATGCTGAAAAAGTAATGTCAATTTTCAAATGGGGTCCCGTCTTTCTTAGTTTAAATAGGGAGTTACTTAACGCATATAGTAAAGCTTCTACGAGCTCTGAAGTAGTAAAAATACAGTTCGAATTTATGGAGCAAAGATAACTGTAAAGAAAGGCGGAACCTCCGCACCCAAGCCATAACCCGCCTTCTGTCATGTAACATTTCGCTAAGCGGGCACACCCGCACCTTCACGTAGGCGTTCATCGGTGCCTACTTGCCCTTACACCCCACGGGTCGGCCGTTTCAACGCATCCCCCACCATACTCGGCGGGTTACTGACCTCCTGTTGCCAGGAGGTCCTCACCGCCTCATAGACATTTAGTGGGGGCCGTGCCGTTTCTGTGCCGGAGCCACGGCTATTAGCCGTGCGCCTTACGGCGCCGTGGACCTACGGGGTGGGCGGAGTTTCCTCAGACCCATTTAAGGGGCCCGTAAGCTACTGCTTGGGTGCGGAGGTTTCGGGAGATTATGTAAAATCTTCTCTTATTTATCTTTCCTCCCCAATTACATCATCTAGTAAATAAACTGCTTCACCTTCCTTCTCTATTTCGCCGTAATGCTCATCTATGAATATGTTTATGAGCTTCACTAATTCTATGAAGTATTCTAAGTCCTCTTGAGAAACTGACCCCAGGTTTTTAGCTAAATTCACATTAAAATGCTTAGAATCTACGAGAGGGCATTCATAGTTTAAGCACACATACTTTTCGCTGCAAATATATGTTGCTTTCTTCTCAATAGTAAATTCTTCACGGCTACGCTTATTCTTACTTATAGGCCTTATTCTAACTACCTTCCTAGTTAATGGGCAAACTAATGTTTCAAAAGCATTCACATATCCCAAAGCTTCAAGAAGAGCTTTACTAACTATGAAAATCACTTTAAACAGTTTAATTACCCAAACATCATAAGTAACTTCTCGATTAGCATCGTATTCTCTAAAATGTAGCGAACCTGACTTTCTCAAAGCAACTATATCTATTTTATCCATAATGTTGCGCCTCTTTCAGAAAATGATGATGTACTTAACTCCAAAACATGGAGTTTAAAAGCTCTTCTTCGGAGTCGAATTTGTAGCTGAAGACTTATCTATAGCTTAGATATAGTATTACAGTAACGGTATTACCTAAAGCAGTTACATGTGAAACGACAGTTTCACGTTTCACAATATCATCCTTAAATAGAATGAAACATTCCTAAGATTTAATTAGGGAGAATTGAAGCTTCAAAGGTGGTTTAAATGAACCGTTTCATGAGGCTCATCGTAGTTTTTACATTAATGCTGCTAATTTTTACACATAATATTGAATGCCAGGAGCAAGCTAAAACAGTTCATTTAACAATAGATTCTGACGGAATAGTGTACGTTGAGATATTAAGCATTGCACAGGAGGGTCTTAACGAGATTCTACTACCTACGAACCCTATTGTAGCAACTGTTGAAACATACATTAACAATACGTTAGTTCCTTCAGTAATAATTAACAACACTCTTTACGCCTTTTCGGAGGGTAAGGGAATCATAAGAATAAGTTATATTGCAGAGACTGTCGGAAGCCAGGAAGGATTCTCATTTAATATAACAACTAATGAGACAATAAGCTTAACCATAAGCAACAACATAGTGCTTCTTACATTACCTAAAAACATTGTTGATCTGAAAATGATTAACAGTAACTTAACGATGGTGCTTCAAGGGCCTGAAACAATAAGTTATGTTGTTGCTGAAAAACCTAAAACTCGGCCGCAAACAACAACTCCTATAACTACTGAAACAACACCTATAGTAACTCAGCCTTCACCTTCACCCTCGCCAACCACGCAAACTACAATAACTCCAACTCAGCCTTTAGAACAAACACTATGGTGGATTATTCCTGCAGCTATTGGAGGAATAATTGCTATAATATTGCTTATGAAAGCTATTAAAAGACCTAAAGGACCTGCTTCAGCGCAACTAGAGTTTCTAGAAAAACCCCAGCTTGACGAAATAGATATGGCCATTTTAAAGACGCTAGCTGAACGTGGAGGAGAAATGTTTCAAAGCGAGCTTCAGAAAATAATGGGCATTCCAAAAGCAACATTCTGGAGGCATGTAATGAGGCTTGCTAAAGAAGGTTTCATAGAAATTAGGAAGCATGGAAAAATGAACAAGCTCATACTAAAACAAACTCCACGGTGGGAAACTTGAGAAACAACGGTTTCGAAGGGTTTCTTAAAAGGAGGGAACTTCATAAGCCAAACATAGAAAAAGGGGGTGGGTGAAAGACAATGGTTAAGATTGAAGGATTAATAATTGTAGCAATACTCTTAATAGGTTTAATACTGCCTGTTTCCGCAGTAGTAGCTCAAGACCATGAGAAACTGAAGCTTGAAGCGCAGCTGAAAGCATATAGGGAAATGATTAAGAGGGCATTAACCTATGTCAACATATCCGAAATACCTGAGAACGTATATGAGGAAGCTTTAAGAATAGCTAACTTAACAGATGATGAAATAGCATCTATGACGCTTGATGTTTTAGAAGAACTCTTAGAATTAGCTAAGGAAACCTATAGTCACTTAACATTAAAGATAACTGTTAAAGTTAACGAGAAATCAAGAGTTGAAAAAATAATTAAAATTGTTCTTAAAGTTAATGAGAAGTACGGTGTAAATGTTGAAGAGGAAATTCCGGAAATAAAGAATGTTACTAAAGCCTTGAGAGAAAACAGAACAGATTATGCTTTAAAAGTTCTTCAGAAAGTTAAGGAAAAAGTAAAAACCATAAGAGCTGAAAAAGCAGCTGAAGAACTTAGAAACATTACTGCAAAATACGTTGATACAACGCTTAAACTTGAAAATGCCACGGAACCTGAGGAGAGAATTGCTGGGGTATTGGAGAACTTAAATAAAACAATTGAGGTTCTAGAAAAAGTAAGGGAGCTTCTTGAAGCTACAAACGCTTCAAAAGTAGCCATTTCAGCAATATCGATGTCTATTGAAAACCTTAAGAAAGTAAGGGAAATAGTTAAGACAGTTATCGTTGAAGTTAAGGAAAAAACGAAGGAGAACGTTGAAAAGAAAGTTAAAGAGGAAGTAGAAGAGAAGCTAGAGGAAGTAAGAGAGGAAATAAATGAGTTAAAGAAACACGTGGAGGAACTAATAGCTGAAGCTGAAGAATTAAATGAAACTGAAATTACAGCATCACTAGAGGAACTGATGAATAAACTGGTAGGTTTAGAAACTGAAATTAATGAAACACCAATTGAAAACATTAGCATAACTCTTCTAATGAAAGTAGATAATGAGGTAGCTAAAGTAAAGGTAGAGGTTAAGTCAATAGAGGTTAAAATAGAAGCATTAAAGGAGGAAAGGAAAGAGTTAAAAAAGGAAGCAAGAGAGTTACTGGAAGAATTAGGGAAATGCCTAAACGAAACCATGGAGCTCATGGAGAAAGCTGGAAACCTCAATATGTCAGAAACCTATGCTGAACTAAACAGTGTTAGGGTAAGATTAGAAGCTATGATTAAGAATCTAGGAGAAAATGTTACATTAAAGGTAATGGAGCAGGTTAAGGTAGAACTTCATAGCGTGAAAGAATTTATTGAGAAAGCTAAGGAGAAAATAGGTGGAGCTGAAGAAGTTCAAAGTAAAGCAGAGGAAGTAAATACGGAATGCTTAGAATTGCAGAAGAAGCTTGAAGAACTAAAAAGTAAAGCAGCTAATGCGACAGAGGTAATGCAGGAAATAGAGGATATTGAAGAAAAACTTAGTGAATACTGTGCAACAGTGAAGAACATGACTTTAGAGGAAACAGGGGAGGTAAAGAAAGCCATAGTAGAAGCTGAAAACTACTTGGAGGAGTTAAAGAGGAAAGTAGAGGAACTAGAAGGTAAAATAAGTGAATTAGAAGAGGAAAAACAACCAACACAGCAAATCAATGTAACAGAAACTTCAGAACTAGAAGAGTATGAAAAGAAACTTGAAGAATACAATAAAACTCTGGAGGAAGTAAAAGCGAAGATCGACGAGTTAGAGGAAAAAGCTGAAGAAAAACATAAAATGCAAGTAATGCCGCAAATGACTCAGATAAAACTGCAAATAAGCGAAACAGAAGAATACATAAAGAATGCTGAAAAATGTCTTGAAGAAAAAGATGTAGAAAGCCTTAAGGAACTAATTGAAGAAATAGAGAAACTACTAGAGCAAATACTCAATAGCATAGAAAACTTAGAGGAAAACCTAAGCTAAAGCCTTTTTCTAACTGATTTTTCTTCTTTAACTCAAAATTAATTATAACTCAATAAGTTTTATTATTTCTTATTGTTGAAAAGAGTAAATGCATAATGACGTTAATTTTCATTGAAGCCAATTGCCCAATAGGAACCTATAAATCAAGAACAAGGTGAGGAAAAGTATTTGAAAAAGTTTTGGTGGACCGGCCGGGATTTGAACCCGGGACCTCTCGGGTGCAAGCCGAGCGCTCTGCCAGGCTGAGCTACCGGCCCTCTTTTCACCCATATAGTTAATTAGTAGGGACTTTTTAAAGTTATGATTTAGATGTTTTGGGGAGACCTATTTATTCCTCTGTTTCTACTATTTCTACTCTAGTGTTGGGGGGTTTGCAGAGTTTTGGTTGAGCTTGAAGATATTTTTATAAGAATTATTAGGTCCAATATTTTCCGTAATAGAGACATTCTTAAGCCTGATTATGTTCCTGAAAAACTTCCTCATAGGGAAAAAGAGATTCGTAAGCTTGGAAGCATTTTAGCTCCTGTTCTTAAAGGTTCCCGTCCAAGTAATGTTTTCATTTACGGACTTACAGGCACCGGTAAAACGGCTGTTACTAAGTATGTTACTAAGAAGCTTATGATGACTGCTAAGAAGTTTAATGTTAACGTTAAAGTTGCTTATGTAAATACTAGGCAAAGTGATACACCGTACAGGGTTCTTATGGAGCTTGCTGAATCTGTTGGAGTAAAAGTTCCCTTTACGGGAATACCTGCTGCAGAGGTTTACCGTAGATTCATTAGGGGTTTAGAAAATTCTCAAGCTTCACTCATAGTTATTCTTGACGAAATAGACTATCTTGTTAAAAAACATGGAGACGACATACTCTACAGGCTTTCAAGAACAAATGAAGTGCTTAGAAACTCTGAAATATCAATCATAGGAATAACTAACGACATTAAGTTTAGCGAAATACTTGACCCTAGAATTAAAAGTAGCCTTGGAGAAGTCGAAATAGTTTTCCCACCGTACGATGCTGTGCAATTAGAGGATATCCTCTCTGAGAGAGCTAAGGAAGCATTCTATGAAAACACATTAGATGATGGTGTTATACCGTTATGTGCTGCTTTAGCAGCTAAAGAACATGGTGATGCCAGGAAGGCTCTTGATCTCTTAAGGGTTGCTGGAGAACTAGCTGAACAGGAAGGCGTAAACAGGGTAACTATTGATCATGTTTGGAAAGCTCGTGACGAACTAGAGAAAGATAAGGTTTCAGAAGTTGTTAGAACAATGCCTCTTCACGGGAAACTTGTTTTAGCAAGTATTTACAAGTTACAAATGAAGAAAACATCACCACCATCAACTGGGGAAATATATTCAGAGTACCGGTCTCTTTGCGAAAAACTTGATGCTGCACCCTTAACCTATAGGAGAATAAGCGATATAGTTAACGAACTAGACATGCTAGGTCTAATTGAAGCCAAAATAGTTAGCCGTGGAAGATATGGTAGAACAAAAATAGTTAAATTAAATGTTCAACCAAGAATAATAGAGGAGGTCATGTTAGAGGACAAGTATCTTGAAGAACTTTTCCCCAAAAAACACAGTTAAAGCAGTAGGTTTTGAAGACGGATTTTTCCCTCCAAAATTAAAAGAGGTTAGGGGCCAACAAACTGTTTTAGCAGCTGTTTTAACAGAAAATATAACCCCTAAAAGTGCAGTTTTGAATCTTATTGAAATAGATGGGCTAGATGCTACAGAAAAAGCATTAGCAACAATACAAACACTCAACATTAAGTATAGTGTAAACATCGTACTTCTCGGCGGAATAACCTATGCTGGATTCAACATAATAGATCCTGTTGAAATATTTGAAACATTCAACATTCCAGTGATAGTTGTTACAGATGAGGAACCATCAGATGAGGATGTCAAAAGGGCTCTTAAAAAACACTTTATAGATTGGAAAGAAAGGTTCTCAATATTCAAGAAGTTCAGAAAACTAGCTAAAATACATAGGATTCGTAAGGATAAGGGAAAACTGTACATTCAACCCTTAGGAATATCATGTGTTGAAGCAGAAAATCTCGTATTAAAACTTATTTTGAAAGGTAAGTATCCGGAACCCCTTAGGTTAGCGAAAAGCATTGCCTCCTCCCTAGCTAAACTTATATTTTCCAATTACCGCTACCTTAAAGGGAAATATCTTTAAAGGTGCGGTAATCATGGAGTATAGTTATTTAGAACCTAGGTGGCTATGGCATTTTGAATGGCAAACTCCAAGAGAATTTAGTGCTGATGCTGTAGAAAGAGTCGTGTATTCAGGGAAATCCAAGTACCAAATAATAGAGATTGTTGAAACTTTCGAACATGGAAGAGCCTTAATTCTTGACGGAAGAATACAATCAGCTGAAAAAGACGAGTGGATTTATCATGAAGCCTTAGTTCACCCGCCAACGTTAGCTCATCCATGGCCTGAAAGAGCCCTAATAATAGGTGGTGGTGAGGGAGCGAATCTTAGAGAGCTTCTAAAACATAAAAGCATTAAAGAAATAGTCATGGTTGATTTAGATGAGGAAGTAATTAATATAGCTAAGAAGTACTTGTGGAAATGGCATCAAGGGGCTTTCGACAATTCAAAAGTAAAGCTTGTGATAGGTGATGGTAGGAAGTATGTAAGCGAATATAGAGGCGAAAAATTCGACGTAGTAATACTTGACTTAACAGATCCTGTTGTTGGCGGGCCATCATATTATCTTTACACGTATGAATTCTACAGTCTAATTAAAGATAATGTGTTAAAGAATGATGGAATTGTAGTTACTCAAGCGACATCGCTCGTTTACTCTATAGAGGCACATGCTATGATAAGGAATACTTTGGCAAAAGTGTTTAAGAAAGCTTCGTCTTATAAAGTGTTTATTCCAGCATTCCATAGCATATGGAGTTTTGCTGTAGCATCCGATGTTTGGGATCCTAAAGAGCTATCTAAAGAGGAAGTTGAAAGAAGAATAAGTGAGAGAATAAGTGGAGAACTAAGATTTTACGATGGAGAAACACATGTAGAGATGTTCTTACTGCCAAAACATATTAGGGAAAAACTCAGTAAGATAAGGGACATAGCATACGATAAGAAGCCTCCATCACTACCTATTTAGGTGGGAGGCTGTAAAAATTAATATTTTTTAAGCTGAGATAAAAAAGAAAGTTTAGGCGCCGGGGTGGCCGAGCGGTCTAAGGCGGTGGGCTCGAGACCACATGATTTCCGGCTTGCGGAAGTGAGAGACCCACTGCCCCTCCACGGGGCGCGCGGGTTCGAATCCCGCCCCCGGCGCCAACATATGATTCTATTTTTCATAGCCAACGGGGTTCTTCTCTAGCAGCTTTCCATTTCTCAACAGCTTTTAGCCACTCCCGCTCTAAATCAATATTACAGCTGTCAGCAAGTTTTAGAAGCTCAAATAATACTTCAGCGAAAGAGTAACCCACTTCCTCAGGTGTTACTGAACCTCTCTTAAATCCCTCTTTAACTAGTATTTTTGAGGAAAGCCCCCCTAACTCCTCATACACTCCCGCTAAAGATGCTAAAGCATTTCTTCTAATACCATATCTTTTTATTATTTCTTCAACTAAAGTTTGTGCTTCAGATATTTTCATAATCAATCCCTACGAATATCCACTACGTACCCTTTTATACTCGTTAATAATAACTTTTTAGTAATTATCTAAGCTTAAATTATTGTCGTTTAAACCCTATTTAATATAAGCTTATAGTTTAATTCATAGCTTAACTAATAGTTAATGTTGTTTATAGTTATAGGCTTGAATAAGCATAAAGTATAGTGGATGTGGGAAAAATGGTTTTCTCTAAAGTTATTGTAGGTATAGATGGATCTGATGTCTCAGAAAGAGCTCTTAAAGTAGCTATTGAAATATGTAAGAAATTTAATGCCACGCTCTACATAATGTACGTTATTGAACCGTTGCTTGTTCCATCAATAGACAAAGCTAAAAGGCAAGTGTTAATTGAAGCATTAAGGGAACATGCTGATAGGATAATGTATAGAGCATTAACTAAGGCTCAGAGAGAAAACGTAGAAGCTAAACCAGTAATAGTCGAGGGGAAGCCGGGGCCTGAAATATGTAAGAAAGCTTCAGAATTAAACGCGGATCTCATAGTTGTTGGTTCAAGAGGTTTAGGAACATTAAGTAGATTCATCGTAGGAAGTACCTCATCCTATCTATTCAATCACTGCACAAATAAATCACTCTTAATAGTTAGATAATAATGAAACTAGCATTAACAACTCCACTAAGCTTTATAGAAGTTTCATGAAGAAAACGTAAAGGTTCTGGTGCGGGGGGTGGGGTTTGAACCCACGCAGGCCTACGCCATCGGGGCCTAAGCTCTAAGCAAAAAGGTTTCTCATAAAAGTGTTTCCCCAGCGAAGAAGGATTTGATTGTTGCTGATTCTGGGAAACTTCAAGAGTTTCTAGAGTGGTGTTTAGAGAAAGGAACTTCCTACGAAACCTGCATTCAATACGTTAAATACCTTAGGAAACCTCTTAATCTAGGAAACAAATGGTCTGTTTTAGCATATAAAGCATATTTCAGATTTACGGAAAATGAAGAGTTGTGGAAGAAAATTAGGACTAAGCAAAGCAGGCCTGATCTAAACGTTCCCACGGACCAGGAAGTTTTAGAAACATTGGAAGCAGCGTGTAGCTACTCTCAGGAACTATGCTTGGTTTATAAGGTGCTTATTGAAAGCGGTGCTAGGCTTTCGGAAATAGTTAAAATGCTTAAAGAGTTTGATCCTGGAAACCTTAAGAAGCATAATGGATTCTACACCTATACTTCAGGCTACTTTAGAAGGATCTAAGAGGTCCTTCTACATTTCCACAATAACTAAGCCTGAGAAAGTAGTTGTTAGCGAAAACTGGGTTTCAAACTGGGCCTCTAAGAATGGGAAGGTAAGGCCGAAATATGTGCGTAAATGGGTAGCCACCAGAATGGCCTACCTGGAAATCCCCCTTGAAATAGTGAACTTCATCCAGGGAAGAGTATCGAGAACCATTCTGGAAAGACACTACCTAAACCTCTACGCCCTAGCACTAAAACATTACCCGAAATATGCGAAATGGATAAAACAAAATATCATGAAGGTGATTAGCTAATGGCCGAAACATATACTCCCGAATTCCTGGAATGGGCCTATAGGAAAAGAAAAATCATGGAAACAGATAGACCTCTTTACGAGAGAGCATGGGAAATCTACATCAGCTACATTATGAAGAACGATAGTAAGTATGGAGCATTAACAGAAGTAGCTAAAGAGATCTATCCTAGGCTTTTCGAAAGAGATAGGAAGAAAGCAAGTCAAAGAGCTCATAAACTCATAGTTTATAAGATTAGGAAGTTTATGTTAGAATCTGAGCCTAGCAATGGTATTGTGATTGATAAGAGGTTCTCGTACTTCACAAGAATAGATGATCATGAAGCATTAGGTTTCAGAAACCAGTTCTACCCTGGGCTAGCAGGTAGGTATAGTGTTAAACGTGGCGAGCTAAGGGCTTTAGCTGAGCTTTTAAAATTGTCTTCCGCCATTCTTAAAGAATTTGGGCTGGAAGGAAGGAGCTTGCAACATGCACAATCAATAGTTGAAAGGGTTGTTAAAGAAATAGGACCTAAAATACTCATAGAGTATCCTAGCACAGTATGGTATAAGAAAAACTATGTTAAAATATGTAGGCAACATGCAGCATTCATTTATGTGGCATGTCTCCATGCGATAAGGAAAACATTAAAGAACAGCTACAGCAAGCCTCCAAAACTAAAAGCAACGCTGACAGCACTTACAGGGATAGAGGAGAAAGAACTTATGGAAGGTCTCAGAGAGATAGCGCAACAAGTAATACATTTGCTTATTTAGTCATGGTTCTTGGGTCTTGGGTTTAAACCAAAACCTACATAAACATTTTTCGAAATCAGTTCTTTTATTAAGAACCATGAAATCTTGGCCTTTAAATGTTTGATAGCACATTTAGAATTCGAAATGGAGAAGAAAAAACTCACGAAGACACCAAACATCAAACATTTAATTGTTCCTAGTGAAGAACATATTACTTAAGTGATATAGAAACCTGGTTAAGGGTAAAGAAAGGTAGAGGAGAAGTGAAGGAACCTACAGAAAATGAGAAGAATGAAATATCCTATACTTCAGAAGAGTTTCTTAAGGAGATTAAGGCCTAAAGCCTCAGTACTGATAAGCTACGTTGCAGACTCAGGATTCACCAGGGAAGCATGGAAAACATACTATGACTGGCTAAACGAAAAAATAACCTACAAACAAGCACTATCTAAGCTGAAAAAGCTAGCTATGAAGAACTAGTACTTTTACGTGACTTCTTGGCATATCCTAGACTTCACTTCTACGGACCATACGGTTCAGGAAAGACAAGAGCAATGCTTACTACAGTTTACATGAGCCGACATGGTATAGCTTTTCTTAAGCCTAGTGAAGCAGCAGAGTACCGTGGTATTGAGGCTTACGGTCCAACAATGGGTGTTGATGAAAAAGCATTCTCTAAAGACTTCGAAATCCTAGCTGCAGCAGGATATAAGCGTTCAGGAAGAGTTCCTAGAGTAACTAAAACCTTAAAGGAAAGATTCATTCTAGAGATGTTTAATGTTTATGCACCAGTAGTTTTCTCAATGAAAGATGAGTTAAGCGAGAATCTGAAGCAGAAAACAATAGTTATAGCAATGATAATAGCTAGCGACCCTAAAGGAAGAGATCCTGAACCCTGGGATCTCGAAGACATTAGAGAAGAACTTTATTTGGCAAGGCTAACTAGGGCATGGGAAGTTTATGAAACAATGAGTTCGCTTAAAATACCTGAGCTCTCAGGTAGGCCTTTAGAACTATGGTTCCCTCTGCTTGTTATGGCTAAGCTTTCAAGTAAAGAAGTATTTAACAATGTTCTAAGCTATGCTCTTGAAGATGTAGGTAAAAGGTTTGAAGAACTCTATGAGGAAGAGAAGAAGCTACTTCAGGCAATAGAGGTCCTATTCCATAACCAGCTTAGAACCCAAGCAACACTTGTTGAAACGGATCCGCTAAATATAACAGTTGAATTTACCTCTACCGATCTTCATGAAATCCTAAGGGAAATAATGGTTACTGAAAACAAGGAACTAGATGAGAAAGCATTCATGAAGAAATGGAATACCGTGAAAATAGGTAGAAGACTACATAGAAGCTTTAAGCTAAGAAACAAACCCGACTCTTCAGATAAAAGAAGAATATACACTCTAACGCTAAAGGACTTCCTAAAGCTATGTGAAACCTTCAAGTATCATCTGACACTTCTGTCAGATCTGACACTTTCTCAGGAAACACCCACACCCTCCTCTGAAGAAGTCTCTCAAGAAGAGAAACAATCAGAAACCATGGAAGAAACACTCTGAATCCTTCCAGAAAAAGTGTCAGAAGTGACAGATCTGTCAGAAATAGAGAAATCAATACTAAAGATCTTGGAAACCAAGGCAGCAAAAGATGGGTTAAGCGATATCGAAATCTACAGGGTCCTAGCTGAACTTCAAAAACAAGGAAAACTGAAAGCCATAGTAAATTACGAAGCAGTTAAAAATGTCCTTAATAAGCTCAAAGCGGAAGGAAAGGTTAAGTGTAAAGAAGATTTATGTAAACCTCATTAGATGAATAATGAGTATTAAGGTGTAACATTTTATTAAAACGCTTATATTAAACAATATTCTAGGTTGAATAGGTTGGTCTTGCTGATATTTGTTGATGAATCGGGACAACCTCATCAAATTAGTGAAGGACCATATGTCCTATCTTCTGTGGCTATTGATGAAAAATATCTTGACGAAGTAAATAATTCGATTACGAATTTTACTGTTAATGTTCGAAGGAAATTTAATATTCATGTTGATGAAATCCATACTAAACATTTAGTTAAGGGGAATTATGCATGGAAGAATGTATGCATGGAAAAACGTGCTGAGTTATTTCAAGAAATTGCGAATATTATTTCAAACCTTAACATAACTTTGAATATTGTTTCTGCAGTTAAGAAAAGACCTGGTGTTAAAATTTCTAGTCCCTATGGTATTAGAAGACATGTAATAAAAATGCTTTTGGAGCGCTTATATCTTACGCCTTCAAAATATAGTGTTGCAATAATGATTTTTGATTCTTATAGCATTAAAATGGACGCTAACATTAGGAAGGAAGTTGAAGAAGCAATTGAAGAGGCTCTTTCACCACAAACATATAGGCTATATGTTTCATTTTCTGATTCTAAAAAAGAACCTGCACTGCAAATAGCGGACTATGTTGCATACTTAACAAAACATATACTTATGAAGCAGTACAAATGGGCTATGTTTGATTTTGAAGAAGCCTTCCTAACGATAGAGTCTAAAATAAGAAGATGTCCTCATGAAGATATTTATGAAGGATGTGGTCTAAAAGTTTGGGAAATTGAATGATAAACTTCTAGCTAGAACATGACCCTGCGGTCCGCGGCCAAGATGGACCGCTCTCCGCAGGGTTCTCTAGGAGGCCAGCGGCCAAAGTTAGGGACCGCCGCCTCCATACTATACTATAGTTTTTAAAAGGATATAAGTGATTATGGAAAACTTAGCAATATTCAATCTTAAGTAGATAATAGCGACTTCGAATTCATAGATCACTCTCATAGCTGTGTAAATTTTATCAACAGCGTCGGAAAGATTATTTAGTTAAGAAATATTTAAAACCAATAAAACATGGAAATAGGGAAAGGAGAAAACCGAAATGAAAAATGAAGGAAATAATGAAGCTAGCCCTAGAAATAAAGGATGTTCTAGATGCCCTAAGAGAATACGATATGAGATCTTCTAAAACAAAGTGCAAAGGAGGGAAAAAGAAGTATAACTAAAGAAAAGACTAGAAACCCAGCTTACATTTAATCTTCAAGAGCTTTTCTTTCCCCAGTTATGTTGTCTTTAAGTGTTTTTATTTGGAAATTGATATTAGTTTGAAAATGGGGGAAACTACTGTGGGGAATTCTGAAATGGTATTCTACAAGATTAAGAAAGTCAAAGGAAACTACTACCTGGTTAAGGAATGGTACGATCCTGAATTGAAGAGGAAAATAACCAAATCAATAGGACTGTAAACTCATAGAGGAAATCATGGTGAAGCTTAAAGAGAATTCTTTGGTGCGGGGGGTGGGATTTGAACCCACGCAGGCCTACGCCATCGGGGCCTCAGCCCGACCCCTTTGACCTAGCTCGGGCACCCCCGCAGGTTTCCCGGTAAGCTATGTAGTTTTAGGTGTTTTTTAAGGTTAGCTTTTCTTAGAGAATATTTGTTTTAAATCCTCAATTTTTAGCTTTTCCAATTCTTTCTTCATGGAGTTCAGAATTTTGCAGGCTTCCATAGTTATTTTCATTATCTTATTTGCTTCATCCTTAACGATTATTCCTTCAGCAACAGCTTTTTCAAGCCTGTCCTTGTCTAGTATTTTTACTTCATTACTTGTTGCTACAACATCTACTTCATAGTCAACATACCTAATTACTCCAGGAACAACTTCTGGAGGCGAGTTTATGTTTAAATATATTCCCTTTAAACTGCCGTTTCTGGAAAAGTATTTGTGAAGAATTAGCGGGTATTTCGTTGAAAATTCCATTAAATCATAATCGCCAGGGTTCTTTTCAACATTTAAACCATCAAATATCCCCTTTGCCTTAAAAATTCTTTTAATTGTGAAAACTGCTTCATCATTCTCTAAGCTAATGTCCACTATGTGTCCCGGGGTAAGCTTCTTAACTTCATTGCTGAGAATGCTTATGTGTTCAATTTCTACTTTGCCTTTCTCCATAATTTTCTCAATAACGTATTTTTCTAGGGTTCTAGAAATTTCACTTCTAAATTCTGGCTTTTCCAATATGATGAATTCTGCGTAATCTACGAGCTCCGTTAATTCATCGCTTAAAGACTTGTACCTATGGTGCCCCTTAACTGTGGGGTATATTTTAGACCTTACTTCATCTAATGTATCCTTAACATTACTTATGAACAATAGTATTCCGAAAAATTGTCCACGATAAATTATTTCTCCTTTCTTTGCTTTTTCAAATTTTGAAAGAATATCGTTAGCATACTTTGCCGTGTTTTGCAGGTCAAACATTATTTCATCTAATTTACCTATTGATGCGGCACTTCGCCACTTAATGCCCCAGTTTCCCTCGATCTTCATGAGTGAGGAAATGGTTTTCAAGTTTCTTTTAAGCTTAGGATCAACAATGTGATCGCTAAAGAAAACTTTCCCTTTCCTCCCATGAATAAGTACTACGTATTTACCGTGAATCATGTAGTTTTTTGAAAGAATAGCTGTTTTCTCCGGAGGTAGTAAGGGCTTACTTATATCTACGATAACTTCTTTTCCAACATTTAACTGCTCCCTTAACACACCATTAATACCTTTGATACCTAAGTCAACTATCGAAACGCCATTTTCAACCTCAACTACCTCGCCCTTAATAATCCCGTGAAAAGGAAGCTTACTTACATAGGTTACTGGGGGACCTATTTCATTAACTAAGGTTTCATAAACCTTTTTTCCTTCATCAAAACTTCCAATAATTAAAACTCCCTGTCTATGCTCTAAATCCTTAACTGTAACGTCAGGTGGAACGTTAGTCTCCTTTAGCTTAAGTCTTTCCTTAATTTTTCTAGAAGCATGACTAATGTTGAATCCTTTGTCATAAAGTATTTTTGAAATAGCTGTTGCATAGATTCCTCTAATTCTAACGTTTATTGTATTCACTTATTTCTCACCATAACGAAAAGTAGCAGTATCATTCTTTGATACATGATTAAAAGGAAAGAAGTTAAGTTTTAAGTTTGTTAGTCCCTTACAGTTTCCAATAGAGTAACAACATTCCATATTCTCGTCCTAGCGTAAGGTGGCATGTTAGGGTCTTGTGAAATTTCATCTAAGACACTTATTGCGTTCGCTGCTCTTACACCATAACTTAAAGTCGGATTTTGAAGATGCCTTATAGCTTCAGTACATGCCCTTCTAATGTTTCTTGGGACACTAGTGTCGTTAATTATTGATGTAAGCATCATTATGGCCATTCTTATTTTAGCCTCTCTTTCATCAGCTTGCTGCTTCATCACAGGAACCACCTTTAACATTAGTACACTGAGTTTAGCACAATATATTTAGACGGGTTTTTGTTTAAAGTCCTTTCGGAGGTTCTAGGGAGATGTCTAGTAGAATAAGTAAGGACTACATTAGGAAAATGGCTGAACTCCTCAAAGCCGGAGCTACGATGCTCTCAACAACATGCCCTAGGGATAAAGTACCTTTATTTAAACTTAAGACAGGTGAAATAATATGTCCAGTTTGCGGCACAAGATTCTACATTGTTCAAAGCGAAGCGGAACGTGCCTCAGTAACTGCGTCCATAGCTTTAGAGAATCTTGAAAGAAACGTTGTTGCAAAAATAAACCAGATAAACGAGGTTCTTTCAACGCTAAATGCGGACTCAATAAACAAAGAGATGCTTGAATCTCTTAAGCTATGGCTTGAAATACTTGAGAAAATCGAAGCTTTAAGAAAAGCTTCTAGAAAGTAGTAATGACTTAACCTTACCTATTGCTTCATCAACTACTTCATCTAAAGGCTTCATACCATTTACTAGTACAAGCCTGTTTTGCCTAACAAGTTCCAAATAAATTTCCCTAACCTTACTTAAATACTCTATATTCTCAAATAGCTTCTTAACGTCTCCTTGCTTACGCTTCCTCCTAATAGCTTCCTGAGGTGTAATGTCTATGTATATTGAAAGTTCTGGTTCAGGAGCAAACTTATTTAATTCCTTAATCCACTCTATCGGGGCACCTAATGCTCCTTGATAAGCTATTGATGAGAAATAGTATCTATCAGCAATAACTACAGTACCCTCTTCAAGATATGGGATTATTTCGTAAATAACATGCCATAGTCTATCTGCTGCGAAAAGTAATGCTTCTATTCTAGCATCCCTCCTCATGGGGGCGGAAATTATTTTTTCCTTAATGAGTAAGCCTATAGGTGATTTTGAAGGCTCAGAAGTATATACTGCTTTAATATTGTTTTCCATAAGCCACTTGGTAATTCTTTTAGCTACAGATGTTTTCCCTGACCCATCAATTCCCTCTATAGCTATTAAAACCCCTTTCCTCATAAGTTACATCCTCACTTAACAGCAAAATATCCTTCCTTAGCATTCACTATAATGTAGTCTCCTGTTTTAACTATTTTAAAAATGTCTTCTTCAAATAAGTCCATAAGCGGAATATTTGAAATAACGCAGCCTATTATGATTATTGGTTCGCTTTTCATGTTCAAAATAGCTTTAGGTGCAACATTGTTCTTAACCAGCTGATAAATGATATATGAGCCAACAGTGCTTCCTTTACCGTAGGGAAATATGAATACCTTGTTTTTCACCGTTAAACCCTTAAGTGGATGGTTATTTCTAATTATCTTTCCTGTATTGGGATCTATGTCGCCTAGGAACGAAATTGGCTCCTTAGAAACTAATGCTTCCCCTTCAGCATATCCTTCGACAAGAACTCTACCCTTCACTATCTTCACTTCTTAACACCTATCGCTATTTTTAAGCACTCAGTAGTTTCACATAATCTAACTTTCACTTTATGGATATTCTCTAAGTAATGTGCATGCTTAATAGAGTTTGTAGCTACATACCTTATATTCATGCGCTTAAGGGGTGCGACAACGAAACATGTATCCCTTAGTATTGTTGCTCCGAGTTTTCTGAGATCATCAATGATTTTGCGAGGCACTTTATCGTATAAGTGCCGCGAAATTGCAAGGACTATGGGGTATTTTGCTTTTACCTTGTTTTTTGAAAGAATTTTCCACACAAAATATAGTTCATCTAATGATAAATGCGGACATCCCAAGAATATTGCATCGAATTCACCATCATAACAGTATTTTGAGAAGTAGTCTTCTATATCCCTAAGTTCAATAGTTAATCTCTCTTCCACATAGTTTAAATCGAGAATTTCCTGCTCAGGCGAAATACCCTCTAAAATGCACATTGGAAGAGGAGAGGAAGTACCGGCACCAGCACATATGGCTTTAACTAAATCGTAATTTAGCTTCTTTAAACCTTTAACATAAGGTATTTTGTCTTTAACAGCCTCACCTATTAAGTAGCCTAAAGCACTAGCATATGCATGATCCTTAATTTCAACATTCACGTTCACTATAGCTCTAGGCTTCCTATTTTCCTCTATGTGAACACCCATGTAGGGTGTTTTGCCTACGAGTGCTGCAAAGAGACTGCTAGGTCCTCCCTCCCTATTTGTTCTTGCACCGTAAACGGTGTTAGCGTAGAGGACAGCGCTTGATTCACCCCATGCTAAATGCTCTCCTAACATAGGCTTTCTAACGTAATAAGGTGTACATGTACAAACAGTTTTAACACCCATTTTCGATAAAGCATTAATTATTCTCACTTGTTTTTCAAAGAAAGACTTAGGTACCTTTAATTCCCTCCAATACTTTAAGTCGAAACCTGCAGGGTTACATGTTGAAAAAACCCTAACTTTTGCTTTCGCGAGTTCCTCAATGAACTCTAATCCAGCATCTCCAATGTTTCTATAAGATATTCCTGAAATATGGGCATGAACTATATTTATTAACCTTTTAGCCCCCATAGCTTCTCCTAGTTTAACAAGAGCCTTTAATGCCTTTTGATATTCAGGCCCATATTCTCCAGAAAGTATTTTTTCCTCCTCCCTTGTTAAGTACATGGTTCTTCATCGCTAAAACTTAGCTTTCTCGAAGAAAATTGAAGGTTTATTTAGAGGCTTGGTTGCATCTATCCCCATTTTTGCTGTTAATCCTTCTTCAGACATGGGATCCAATGTTGAGCCCTTCACATTACTTATTATAACTAAATCCCTATCCGCCCTAAACCTGGTAGCTATAGCCCACTCTACTTCCTCAGAATCGTCAATGTTTATGTCATCATCAACTACAATGACGTGTTTAAGACTAGGGTGCCCACTAAACGCTGCTAAAATAGCGTTTTTGCCATCACCTTCACTTTGTTTCTTAATGGAAATAATTGCGTGAAGCCATCCTCCGCTTCCAGGAGTTAATCTCACAGCTTTAACTTCTGGAACAACCTTTCTAACACTATCCCATATCATAACTTCTCTCGGAAAGCCCATTAAGAATTTATGTTCATACCCTCCCGGAAGAATTTCTTGAAACACTCCACCATCTTCTCTAATCCACACCTCCTTAATTTCAACAACAGGCTGTTTACGTACACTATCATATGTTTCTAAGATATCAACAAAAGGACCTTCCTCTGCTTCCTCACTACACTTTATTACCCCTAAGAGAATAAATTCCGAAACCAAGGGAACTGGAATTTCAGTTTTCCCAACATATGCTGCTTTAATAAACCCGTTAAATAGTGTATTAGCTACCTCCATTTCATATATCCCATAGGGTGGCGAAAAAGCTGCACATAAAGCTATTAGCGGATGAGTTCCTACGAGAATAGCTATTGGAATATCTTTTCCCATACTCTTAAACTTCAAAAACATTTTGTAAAGATGTCTAGGTACAATCCTTATAGCTGCTTTTCTCTCATTAATAACCATGAGTCTATGTATTGAGGCATTAAATACTCCTTCACCGTCTCCTGCAAGCACTATTGAGGATGTAAGGTATTTTCCTCCATCTCTAGGGTAAAACTTCAGTATAGGTAAGTCGTTTAAGGTAAGCTTTGTTTTTACGTAATATTTTTCAAGAGAGTCTTCACGCATTTTAGTTGGATTAGTTAAGGCCCTAAGGAATTTTAAATAAACTTCAGTATCCTTCCTTACCTTTAATTCTTCGAAAATAAGGTCTCTAGAGAAGAAAGCGTTCATAACTAATGGGAATTTTTTATCGTCAATTTTATAGAATAGTATTGGTTTTCTCTGGTTATTATAAGCTATTTTTGAAGCTTCAAGAACACTGCTTTTTCTATCCCTTACCTCTAAGAGGTTCTTACGAACATTGTCCTTTTCTAAATATTTTCCCAATGTTAAAGATTCCACTTACCTTGCTCCCTCACAACACCTGTTTCTTTATCGTAAAATAGCTTAATATTACCTACTATGAGGCCCCCTATTTCACCTTTAAATGCTGTTCTAATTTTAACTTTCGACTTTACAAAGTCGATGCTTTCAATGTATCCTATTGCCGCTTCCTCCATGTCTTTATTTAGGACGCTTAGTATGAGCCCTTTCTCCCATCCCTCTCGTAAAATCTTTAACCTTATTTGCCCATAGTTTTCCCTAAGCTTCCTCATGGACTCCATGTCTATTGTTATGGTGTTTCCTCTAACAATTAAGTACATTGTTCTATTAGTTAATGAGCCAAAAACTATTTTTGATTGTTTAGGTAATGAAAGAATTTCTGCAACTAATTTCAACTCTTGTTCTTCAATCCGTCTTCCAAGTAGGAATTCTAGTCCTAGAAGGGTTATTTTATTCAAGCTAAGTTCTCTTATTTCTGAAGCTTTAAAATATCTTGTATAAGACATTTCTCTAATACTTCTTCTTTCCTCAAGAGACCTTTCCTTAACAAATTCTGGAGAGTCTATTATGCTTAGTTTCATATTGAAGTTCTTTAGCATGCTTTTTAGCTTATCTATCTCACTTATACTTCCCTCTTTCCTAATTACAAAAACAACGTTAGGTTTTGTATGGAGAATTGTTTTAAATTTAGCTTCAACTGCTCTATTTCCTCTAAACCATCCATCAGTGTTTATTACCACGACGTCAATGTTCTTCCTTAATGCTTCACGTGTTAGTTTGACTATAGACAGTATTAGCCTGTCTATGACATTATAGGGTGTTGTTGTACCTATGAACGAGTACATATATGGATCTATTTCTGTTAAGGAAAGATGCTGATTATTTAGTATTCCTAAGGTTACAAATGTTGGTGGACCTATGTCTGCTTGGCCTATATCAGCGTCGACAACTGCTGTCTTATATCCAAAGTTAACTGAAATATTTGATAGCAATGTTGTGAATGTTGATTTTCCAGAATCAACCGTTCCAATAACCATTAGTGTTAGTGGTTTAGAGTTTTCTTCTAAAACCTTTTTAGCAATGTTTTCCCATTCAACAATGATGTCGTTATCGACGACATCATATTTTCCATTTTCACTTGTTACTATGCTTACTTCGGAGTTTTCATTAGCTATAATTGCTGCTGACTTGTAGCTTGGCACAACATATTTAAATGGAGGTTTAGCTACATATCCGAAAATTCTTAAGGAACCTTTCGAAAGCGTAAGGGAGAGAGGGCCTTTTACTCGGAGAACTTTTCCCTCATTTAATACTATGTTCTCCCTTAGCATGTTCTAACTCAACCCTTAATCCCTTCTTTAGCGCTATTTGTATTGCTGAAGCAACATCTTTCGGCACTTTACGATTAACTTTAAGAGGAATTCGGATATTTCTACTAGTTTTATTTTCATCTACGAGTTCTAAAATAACTTCGGACCATATATGCTCAATACTGTCCAGTAATTTTTCAACTATAAAGCTTGTTAGATTTTCTTTAAACCCTACGCGTATTAAGCATTTCACATAAGGGTATTTTCTTAAAGCATAGTCTACGTAATCTTTTATTTCCTCAAGATTCTCCATAGTTTTGCCTTCAAGAAATTCTCCGTCACCAATAATAGCTATTCCTGTTCTTTTACCTGGATCTATGCCTATTAGAAGAGCATTATACGCTAGCTTTTGTTTAAGTAGGAGCTTTACCTTTTCTACAATTTTTTCAACACTATTTATGCTTCTAACAACCATTACAACATGTTTTCTTAGGAGCTTTTCGGGAACATCAGTAATAACTATATCCACTTTTTCTTTATCTATTCTATCTATTTTTTCAAGAATTTTTACTGGAAGCTCATGCTTAATTATTTCTTCTAAAATTTTTCTCAAAATCTCTGGGTTTTCAATGTATATTCCTATTTTCATGGTCCTTAACCATTATTTGACATTAAGCTTATGTTTTATTGTTAAACACTATACACTTAGGGTTTGAGTAAGAGTGGGAATTAAGCTTAGCGACCTATACTCTGAAGGCAATTTAACTCTCATATACGGTCCAGCAGCTTCAGGTAAGACATCGTTAGCTTTTAAAATAGCTTACATAGAAGCAGCAAGAGAAAATACTGTAGCATATGTTAGTACAGAAAATGAGCTCTTTCTTGATAGACCTCTTAAAGGAGGGTATCATCTTAAGAAAATACTGGTTATTGCTGTGAGAGACTTCGCTAAACAACACTTCATCTTAACAAGGCTTATTAATAACTTAATTGAGCATTATTCGTTAAAACTATTGATTGTAGATAGCGTAACAGGGCTTATGAGAGTTAAAGAAGACTTCGCTAAAGCGTCTTCAATGTTGAAATTTGAGTTAGCTTTGCTTCTTAAAGCATCTAGGAAACATAGAATACCAGTAATTTTAACGAGCCAGGTTAGGGCAATACTAGAAAGTGATAGAGAAGATTATGAAGCTGCAGCTAAGACAATACTAGAATATTGGTGTGGAAACATTATTAGGCTAAGTATAGTTAATAAGAGTTTAAGAGAAGGAATTGTAGAAAGATCCATAAAAAGTGGAAATGAGGGAAAAAGGTTTCTTTTCGAAATAGTAGGTGAGGATATTGTTAAGCTCAGAAATCTTACATGATCTCTTTTATGTTTTTAAAATATTCTTACCGGCCTTAGTGGCTAATGGTTCTCCTGTTCTAATTAGAAAAGGATACCCTATAGATTTCAGGAGAAAATTCTTCGATGGGAGAAGAATATTGGGAGATGGTAAAACATTTGAAGGATTCGCGTTAGGGTTGTTTTTCGGAACATACGCTGGTTTTGTTGAAGCGTTGGTTTTTTATGATGAAAAATTTGTTCTCATAGGTGTAGTTAGTAGCTTAGGTGCTTTACTAGGTGATATTGCAGGTTCCTTTGTTAAAAGAAGATTAGGGCTTAAAAGAGGGGCAAAGGCTCCTCTTTTAGACCAATTAGATTTCGTTTATGGCGCTGCATTAATGCTTTCAATATTTGGTTTCGAATTTAACATATTATCGTTCATAATTTTCCAAATAATAGTTGTAATATTACACGTGGTTACAAATAGGATAGCGTATGTGCTAAAACTTAAGCCAGTACCATGGTAATGTGATTATAAGCCCCAGCCTTTTGCGTACGCATATACTATGACTGTAAGTGTAGCTGAAACTGTAAATAATAAAGCCCCTATTCCGAAAACTATGTTTAAGAGTCTTTGAGACTTCACAATATTCGAAGACTCTATCATAAGAATTCCCCCTAAAGACCCTAAGAGAAACAATACTACCATACCTAAAGTTTCAGAAGCAGTTTGCCTTATTATGCCGTAATATTGGCTTGTAACCGGGACTATAACTATTAATTGGTTTTCAAGCATTAGCATTGGAGGTACCTTATGTACTACAGCATAAATAGCACCTGCCAAAATGGCTGATGCAGCTACTAGAATAAGAAATATTCCGATGTATGAACTATGTTTCTCAAGAAACTCTATAACCTTTTCAATCACAGTTTTTTTCCTCAATATTCTCCACCGTCGAGGAGAATTTAGCATATGCTGGAATATATTAGTTCCTCGGAGTTAAAAATATTAGTATGTGATAACCTCTCTCACATTATAGCTAACTAGAATCTTTTATGGGTGCGGAAGCTTTGAGCATCCCTGAGATAATGCCGGAAACACGTAAGGTTTTCTATGTTGCCGCCTTAATTGCTATTCTTATTTTAGCATTTACGGTGAGAATGCAGCCGACAAAATATGGTATATACCTTTACGAGTATGATCCTTACTTTATGTATTGGGTTACGGAAAAACTTGTTCAACACGGCCCTCTTTACTGGTTCGATTTAACAGCTGATAATGTGAAGAACTTCTGGTATCCTTGGGGTCGAGATGTTTGGAGAACAGAGTACCCAGGTGTTCCAATTTTAGGCTATATAGCATATAATGTGGGCAGAATTTTTATGCCGAATGCGCCTGTGAACGAATTGTTAATGTTGATTGGTGTAATATTACCTCCTCTTGCAGGAGTTTTTGAAGTTTTAGCAGTATTTCTTATAGGAAGGGAGATTAGGGATGAAAAAACAGGGCTTATAGCAGCTTTCATGGCTGCCGTTATGGCTTCAGCTATTGATAGAACCATTGCGGGCTTCTATACAAAACTAGGCTTCGGCGTAATGTTCTTCCTTTACTCGATACTGTTCTTCATTAAGAGCGTTAAGCAAGGATTCGCAGGTAAAGGCGCGGTTTATGCGTTAATTTCAGGAATTTTCTTAGGCCTAGTCGGGTTTACATGGGGTGGATACTATTATGCAGTACTTGTTTTCTCTGTTTACGCAATATTAGTAGCTATTTTAGGAAGAAATAGTAAAGAATTCACAATAATATATACGTTAGTTGCTTCTACGGCCACAGTAATACTTGTTCTCACTCCTAAGATAACGCCAGCGTTCTTAACATCGCTAAGCGGACTTTCAATGGTACTTTCACTTTTCGTCTTATACTTGGACTTAACAATGAAGAATATAGGGTATTCACCGTTCAAGAGAGCTTTAACTCTGATTAGCTTGGGAGTTATTGGTTTATCCTCGTACTTAGTATTTGTGATAACAGGACATGCAAGTCCGCTGCCTGGAAGAGCACTTTCAATAATACTACCTTGGCTTAGATTCGAAAAGGAACTCGCATTATTTGCTTCCGTAGCTGAGCATGCTTCAATTTCATGGGATTATATATTTTACCATCTCTCCATAGCCTTCATATTTATACCGATAGGTTTAGCTTTTTTAGCTAAAGAACTTAAACCTGAAACATTAATCATTTTCACAGCAGCTCTTTCAGCAATATATGGTGTTACTTCTGCAGCGTACTTAGCTCACTTAGCAGGTCCGCTAGCAGCTCTTGCTGGATCCTTTGGATTAATTATTTTAGTAGAAACACTAGTAAAGGAGCTTGCTAAGAAGCCACCTAAGGGTAAGAAAATAAGGTATTTCGCTAAAATTAACCCGCTACCCATAATAGGTGTTTTAATAGTCATAGTGTTAATTGTAGCAACAATAGCTCCTTTAGGTATTAAGGGAGCTGATGTATCTCCAACAATAGTTAGTCCGCAAGCAACATCTAGAGGAAAGAATATTGCATGGATTAAGGCTTTAGAATACATACGTAACAATTTACCTAAAGACGCTATTGTAAATGCTTGGTGGGATTACGGATATTGGATCACAGTTATTGGCAATAGAACAAGCATTTGTGATAACGCAACATTAAATGGTACACAAATAAAGCTTATGGCATGGGCTCTCATGGGGAACGAAACATATGCTGCTGACATATTTCTAAATAAGTTTAGGGAACCCCCGGACTCCACATATTTGCTTCTCTTTGAAGTCTTCTACCATGGGAAAACAAGGACTGGTGAAGACGTTTTAATTATTTGGCGTGGTGGAGACATTTCAAAATCAGCTGCGATAATTAGTGTCGGAGGATTAAACGCTACTGAGTACTTTGGTGGAGGAGTTGGTGAACCAAACTGGTTCAGTAATAAAACTAGGGAGGCATTACTTTATAGGGCAATACTTTGGGGAGCATACAACGTTTCCCAAGAAAATGGCTGGACCTTAATTTTAAATACACCTTACGGGTACCTTCCATTACCAGCTACTCCCCTTGAACCCCTAAGAATATTTGAGCTTGAAAAAGTATTTTACGATACTACACCTACGAGGGGAGGAGAATACGTAGTAATAGTTGTTTTGTATAAACTGAATTATAAGAAGTACTTAGCTACTTTAAGCCAGGCAACATTTAGTCCTTAATTACTCCGGCAAGCTTTTTAGCTAAGTACCTGTATTTGCCATATTTGTCTTCCGGGGAAAACTTTGGAGGATGAGGAATGATTAATTGGCCTCCACAGTGGGGACATTTATCTTTTTGCAAAGTGTATCTTCCACAGACACTGCATTTTCTTAAAACTCCCTTCATTTTCTATCACGTATAAACCTCATTAATGCACCGTGCTTTTGCGCTTTAATCTTTACTTCTTCAAGTATTTTGGAGAGAACTTTTTCTAAGTCCTTATAGTTTAGCCCTGTTAATTCTATTTTATATCTGGGGGAACCAACCGTGTAGACTTTAACTGAAATTTCTTTTGGCCTATCAATGTTCTTTATGCTTGTAAGAATTTCCTTTATAACTTTTACACCGTCGCCTCTAATTGTAAACAAAAATAATGTTCCTGAAATTTTCACTTTCTTTATTTCAATATGTCTCTTAGCTTCATCAACGAGAACTTTTCTTTCCTCTTCTGATAGGTTAAGGTCTTTTATAGCGTCTTCACCGAATCTTGCAATTTCCTCTAGCCCTGCATATAAGTCCCCGAATTTCTCTACGAGTTTTTTACCTATACTCTCTAGAACCTCATTAAATGGTCTGTTAAGTTTTAAAGCGACGATTTCTAAGGTTTTTAATGACTTCTGGAGCTTCTTCCACTCCAATAGCTTCTTTCTTCTTTCACTATCTGAAACACGCTTTAATGAAACATCAACGTGACCTTTTCTCCTATCTACCCTAACTACTTTGAAAACTGCTTTTTGGCCTTCTTTAAGAACGTCTCTTATGTTTCTAATCCACCTAGTTGATACTTCGTTTCTCGGAAGATATGCTTTTAAATTCTCATATTCGTCAAGTCTAATGTAGGCGCCATATTCAAAAATTTCCTCAACAGTTCCAATAACTAATTCTCCTTTATCTGGAAGGTTTTTTGACTCAAATGACAATTCATAAGCCTCCTTATTATTTAGGAAGATAATTTAAAGAGGAACTGTTTAACCATAAACTTTAACTATTTTACCATATATTTTTGCCTTTCCTCCTGTCGGCTCAGCAAGCACTCTTCCACAAACAAGGCATCTTACAGGGAATGTTGCATGATCAAATATTACTTGCTCATTTCCGCAATCCGGGCATTTTACTCTGACGAACTTGCTTTTCGGTTCGGGGATAAGTATTTTGCACTTCTTTATCATGGAGAAAACCACCTTTATCTTGTCCTAATAACTTCAACAAGTTCTACTTTTTTAAGTCTAATACCTCTTCTATGAGATATGTAACTACATTTTCTGCACTTAAGCTTAAGAACAATTTTTTTCGTTACTTTAGCAAACCTCTTTTGCTCAGGCTTCCTCTTGCTACCGTATCCTTCCTGCTTTCTCCTATACCTTCTTTCACCTTCGGCAAGGGCTCTTCTCTTACCGTGCTTATAAACCATGACTGTATGTTCAGTGTGCGTTTTGCATCTAGGACAGTATGTCCTTATGATTTTAGGCACTTTCATATGTTATTCCCCACAGTTGCTCCGTATTAACTTGCTAGTGTTAGAAAAGTATTGGCCTACTAAATATATTTTATGTATTTCTTACTCAAAGCTAATTAGTCCTAAAAGGTAAAGAGGTATGGCTTTTTCCAAGGAAATATTTACTATGTCATTTTTTGAAAGACTTGTGGGAATAGTTTCTTCCCCAATAAGTCCTTCATTTAAAAGAGTCTCCCTAGTAACTCTTACGATAGTTTTACCCTTCCTATTTAGCAATATTTTCCCGCTAATAATATCTTTGTATAATGTGAATAATCTTTGCATATAGGATAAAAGAGTTCTGTCAACTGTTTGTTCAGGAATTTTTAGACCCTTAATGGCTTTTAAGCTTCTAGTAAATGTAATTTCCTCTAAATACCTCTTGACCTCTTTGAGATATTCATGTTTTAATTCGCTTTTAAATGGAATGTTCTTTTCCATATCGTATAATAGCTTTTGATACTCATCATATGTTAACGCAATTATCTCGTTAGGAGACCCTGCAACTCTAATTAGTAATGAGAGAAGTTCCTTCATCACACTATCTCCTCTATCTCAGCTAGTTCTCTACATGCTAAATATAATGCTACTGGTAAGCTAACTTTATACTTTGTCCCAGCTTTTCCTCCAACAGTTGTGCCGAAAATCGTAAGGCTTTGCGATAGATCCTCTATAAGTCTTATTATTGCTTCACCTTTAAAGGGAGATAGTTCATCACTTAACTCAAACTTCTCGAGTTCGCTAATTCCTCTTAAAATCACTACGGGGAGACCTGTTTTCCCATGCAATGAGCCCGGCAGCCTTATTAATCTATGCGTATCTATTGTTACCTTCTCATCGACAGAGCACTTAATTTCATCAATAATTTTCTGGGTTAATAACAATAGTCCCTTAGATCCTAACGATCTATACAATAGTGTCCATTTCGGGGTTTTCGCACTCATTTCTTTAATTATTTTATCAGAGTTTTCCAAGAGTTTTTTGAAGGCTTTTTTACCTATTACTTCTTCAAGAGATTCGTTAAGAGACAACACTTTTTCAAAAAGTTTTCTAGCTATCTTACCTCTCCAGCCTTTCTCACCTAAATCGATACCAGCTACTTCTCCTCTCCTCTTGTATGGCGGTAGAATGATTTCCAAACTCAATCCTAAACCTTTAACATAATCAACTATTTCCCTTCTTTCACTTGATGAAAGCTTTAAGCATTCATCGCTTAACACATGTAAATGGAAGCCTCTATGGCCTGAAAAGGCAATTAACATGTCTGAAGGTTTAAACCCTAAATCAGGTATTAGAAAGTCCTCGATAAGCTTTATGATCTCGTTTTTCGCTGCTTCAATACATTTTTCGCAAACCCATGTAAAGCTCTTAATGTTTTTTGATCCGCATTTAGGACACTTATCAGGAGCCGATCCTTTACCTTGGTATCCACAGTTTAAACATTTCCAACTATCATGCTCAAACTTGCAGGGAGTATTGATGTGGTCTGCATCTATGTCGAAAACTAATTCAGCACCTAGCCAGCCTTTTTCATCCATATCTCGAGCTGATGGAAGAACATAGATTGCCGTTGAATAATATGAATGTCGAGGCACATTCTCCAATATGAAATTGTAAAGGTCCTCGGGTCTATCAAAACCTAAATGTCTTATCATGCCTTGTTTAGTGAAGGGTTGAAATGCAAATTCCCTATTAGCAAAGCTTTTAGGTATAAATATTTTGCTTAAGTTTTTGCTATAATATTCTTTGAATAATTTTTTAACTATGTTTTTAGTTTTACTATTCATATCTTTATTCACTACTCTATTCTAGGTGCTATGTAAAATGATAATCTTGCTTCACCAGCTAATTCGAAGTCGAGTCTACATGGAATATTTGTTGAAAACCTTATGACAGCCGTTTCGGCTGCTTGTGAAGCTGCTGATATGTCTTTGAAGTATTCAAAACTGTATGCTGCCTCTGAACGTTCTTTAACAGAAATGTCTATGAGTGTCCCTGCTTCGCTCGAAAGCTGAACTTCGGCTTCACCTTTACTTCCATAACCTATAATTCTTAGTACTCCCTCCTCTTCACCTATGAACTTTATTGCTTCACTAACAGGTTCAATGTCTCTAAGAACATCTCTAAAAGTTGCACTTGTCATTCTAGCCATAACTTTAAATTCTATTTTTGGCTCAGGAATTTCTTCTTCACTTAACGATAGAAGCGGTAAAACAAATTTTCTTTCAGAAGAACCTAAGAAAAGTATGGCAAGCTTGTCTTTTGAAAACTCAAGAGCTAACCTATCGTTTTTAGTTGCTCTTTTAAATATCTTAACTATGTCTCCGAAATTTATTCCAAGCTTTTCCTCACCACTAACCTCATATTCTTCGAAAATAGAGCGAGGCATGTATAAGTCTATAAGTACAATGTGTGATGGATCCATAGCCTTCAATACTGCTGCTTCCTCAGTGAACTTAAGCACACCTTCTTCTATGATTTTACCTACAGCTGTCATTAGATATCTCCAAGCTCTGGCATCTGAGAAGATAACTTTACCCATACTCTAAGCCTCCATCAATAACTTAGGGCTGGGTTTTTCTAATAAAGCTATCGAGATCATTTATTATTTCACTTATTCGAGAAGTTATTTCTAATGCCTTAACTATGTTGGCATAGGACGTATAAGTTTTTGGTGTACGTTTCTCAGCTTCCTCAAGTTCTTTTAGTAACTTACTAACTAGTCTCTTTAAAGCTTCAATATGTAAAACCTCTTCATCATGCTTAAACATTGTTTACTTCCTCTAAAACCTTTATTACATTTGTAGAAACTGTTTCGAGAAAGATTAGAGTATTTAAAAATGTGTTTTTAGCTAAAAAGTTTAATAGAGATCGTGCTTCATCAAAACCCATTCCATATGTTACGATAATGTTGTTTAGTCCTTCAGAGACTATTATTGGCTTAGCCAGTCTTACATAAGCATCGTTATTTACTAAAGGATCTCTGCCTCCAACAAATATGAAGAACCTTATTTCATTATAGTACTTTGATGAAACAATAGCTGACGCTAAGTCAAAGGAGCTTTTTGCTTTAAAAAACTCTACACCTTCAATAATTTTTCCTCTAAATACAGCTAAAGTGTATATTCTTTCTTTGCAGAGTTCTTTACCTAAAATTAACGCTACTCTTACTTCCTTCTTCATTTTTAACTTCCAAATTCTCCGAGAGCTTCCTCAAATTTTTCTCTAAACTCTCTAGCTAATTCCCTTACCTTATGTGCAGCGTCCTTTAATGCTTCAAAAGGAGTTTTTGAACCGTCAGTTTCAACGATTATTACGGGTTTCCCCGTTAATGGATGATCTATTCTATATGAGGCAAACCTTACGGAGGAGTCTTTGAGAAGCGTTTTGACAAGTATGTTAAGAAACGAGTGGTCTTCTCCTTCAACTTCAAGTTCAACCTTATTTTTATCTTTCCGAAGAACTTTTAACTTCACTTTAAATTACACCGTAAGCTACCATTCCCTATGCGGATATTTTACTTTTCTCTACTTTACTTTCTTAAGTATTTTGTTTAGGGCTTGCTTCCATTCCATAGTTAAAATAACGTGTCCTATTTCGTTTTCCTCCAAAACACCTTCGCTTAATGCTAACTTCTTTACCTCATTTATATCGTCTGTTTCAAGTATTACCGCTAATGTAGCTAGAAATTTTTTTGTTGAAGAGCTTCGCGTATATGTTTTAAGCTCTTGAATAATGTTGCCTAACATTTTAGCATAGTTTAAAATGCTTTCAAATGGTGCGTCTGAAACTAGTGTTTTCCCATTTTCTACTTTAGCAGTAAACCCTTTAGCCTTAAGCACTTCCTCTAAAGCGTCTAGAGGAAAAGTTGCTCCAGCATGTCTTTGCAAAATATTATGCACGTATCTCTTTAACTTAGACTTTTCGATCTCTCTAATATACGTGATTTCTTTAGCCACAGCGCGTATTATTTGCCAATTATAATCTATAATGTCCTTGGTTCCGTAAAGAGTCACCGTAATTGTTGTTCCTCTAACGTTGATTCTGCTTTGATCTATTTTTAGTTCTTCAAGAAGTTTATTTACGAATTCTTCAACCATTTCCCTATCTTTTAACGTTATTTTAAAAGTCCTTTTTCTAAGTTTCAAAGAGATCATCTACCTAAACATGTAATCGGCAGACATTTTTCTTTGTTCTACGTGTCCGCATTTTGGGCAAAGAAGTTTATTGTTCCTTTTAATTAGTACAGTACCGCATTTAGAACATTGCGCATAAACTACACCTAACTTTGCGCTCCTAGTGGTTAATTGGAATGGACTATTGGCTGTAAGCACTTTAGCTTTAACTATGTCACCGACTTTTACTGCGTCAATTATTGTTTTAACATAGTTTGTTGATACTTGCGAAACGTGAAGGATCCCTGTAAATGGACCTGTAAACAACCTCTTCTTATCGTCAGCGAAAATCTTTAAGAAAGCTGCATCCTCTTTAACAGAAGTTACTACAGCATAAACTATAGTGTTAGGTTTTGGTGGTTGCTTTGTTTTTCTCAGAGGTATTACGGTTACCCTTTTCGCTACAAAATCGTAAAGTACTCTACCAGTAACTTTAGAATACACTAGCCCGTTATCTTCGTATGTTCCCTCTCCCGGAATGAATTCTTCAACGACACATAGTTTTTCGCCGGGAAGCACTATTCTTCCTGAAATGTATCTTCTCTCTTCATCCAACTTTAACACCTTCTTTGCAAGTCAGCATCATTGAGTCTTAACATGTACGCTTCGTTAACGGTACTTATCTTATGGTTTGAATTCTCCTTGCTTTCTCCCTTAGAACAACTTCTACACTCTACCAAATAAGTCTTATATTTCAACAAAGCTTCTCTTCTTCACTATCTTATATACATCAACAAGTACTTTGTGCTTAATCTTAAAATGATGCTTCATAAACGGTGGAAGAACTATGTTTTTAGTAAGCATTATGGATGCTTGATATCCTTTTTCATTAGACACTTTAGCTATTAGTTCACGTGTCGCTTTGTTTGATTTATGAATGGAGTAAATAATTTCCGCACTTAGTTCTAAGGCTTTCTCCAAAAACATAATGTCCGCATGTCTCTTATGAACTCCAAATGGGGGGTTTTGTAAAACAGCTGTTGCTTTTCTAAGATTAAAAGACGGTATTTTTGCTTGAATAAAGTCTACAGTTTCTCTTACACCAAATTTTTTAGAATACCTTATTGCAACTTCTAATGCTTCATAATCTACGTCAACACATATTACATGCTGTGGTTTCATTAATGCTGCTGCTATGGCAAATCTGCCAGTGCCGCAGCCTAAATCAACTATAATTGCGTCGCTGTATTCTACTGAAAGGTATAAGTCAAAAACTACTTCAGCAACTATTTCGCTAGGTGTAAGATACTGCTCCAATTCAACTTTAGGGCTAGGATGTAAAGGTATTTGCTCAATTATTCTTTCTAAAACGCTTTTCCTTATATTGATCACCATGGAAACCTATATTTTTGAATGTTTTCCTCAAGAACCATAAATGCTTCTCCAGGTGTTAGAACAGGTTTTTCAAATTCCCAAAGATCATCTATAGGTAGTCTTGGACAAGACGTTACCACATATACATCTATATCTTCACTGTCCATGTTTCTCAATGTTTCAACAGTGAGAATGTCTGATGAAAATATTTCGTATTTTAAACCCTTCCTCAAAACTAACTTTACAAGCTCCTTAATAAGGCCTATCCTATACTGACCTCTTCTCGCACCAGAGATAATCCCGTATTTCCTAGCGTCAAGTGCCTTCATTATCTTAGAATACCTTATCCTTAAGTAGCGGCTTATAATCTTAGTTAAGTCTTCGTAAGAATTTATATACGGGTCAAGCTTGATTACGGGTTTTTGTGTTGAAAAACCTAGTCCTATAGCGTGGAAATACCCTCCACAAATTATAATGTGGGCGTCTACTAAATTGTTTATCTTAAGCGCAGTTGAGTAGTCGCATCCTATGACTTGTCCATCATATTTTGCTAACCCCGATTTCTCACCTATGAACACGTTTATTTCGTTGTCCTCTAAGGTCTTCTTCACATACTCAACTATTGGCTTATGCTGAATTACGTAGGATAAACCTACCTTAGTTATCCCCTTAGCTTTTAAGTGTGATGCTAAATTATTTAGGGTGCTAGGTGAGGGTTTAAGATTGCTAAATGCATTTACGTAAATAATGTTTAAGTTAGATCTGTAATATTCAGTATGTCCAACATGAATTATAGCGTCAATACCTAATGTTGCTGCTTCATTTTCAGGTATGAAGCAAGCGCCATAGGCCGGGTCTGCTGAAAATATGAAGTCTATGTTTACGAACTTTCTTTTTAAATGGTTAAAATGTTTGTAGAAATGTTTCTTAAGCCCATCTGGTACTTGTATTAGAACTTTTTTCGGCTTTTCCCTTTTAAGAAATTCCTCTATTTTAGATATTTCGAAAAAATATGGTTCTTCTCTCATTTCTCCATTTTCCTTATTCTAATGAATGTTTTTATCGGTAGCTTAGATGCTCCTCTACGCAATGCTTCCATTGCTTTTTCAAGATTTTCCTTTCTAATTCTAACTTCAAGTATTGCTTGCTTTGGAAATATTCTAGCTGCAGTACCTATAGGTTTTCCGAAAGCTTGCCTCATACCGTCTTGGAGACGGTCTGCTCCAGCAAACGCCATCATCTTGTTCTCTCTTAGAACATGGTGGGGGTAGACTCTTACTTTGAAGAAGTAGTTTCCTTCGCCAACCGTGGTGCTTAAGTACTTATGTGTCATAATTCTTGCTGCTTCAAGAGCATTATGCCTTATTTGGCCTGCTTCCTTAGCTACTAATTCTACAACTAAGTCGTACTCGCCCTTAATGTTTCCCATTTCAAACTTACTTATTTTAGGTGGAGGAACTCCTGGAATATACTCCTTCCTAGTGTAAGGTGGCCCTGAAAAGTGCGTGTAGCATCTTGCTGGTCTTAGAGGCATTTCCTATGCACCTTCACATACTTCTTCAATATCTGCTCCTTTATTCGTTAGAAACTGCAATATTAACCTTTCCGTTCCAGGAGAGTTCATAGCTTAAGTAGAAGTATTCTTACATTTAAATTTCCATGCATACAATTTCTCTCCTTAACAACTTTGTACTCTAATGACTCAGCTATATTCCTTAGCATCTCATACTCAGCCGTAATTACTATAATTCTTCCTTCTTCTGAAAGAACTTCTTTAGATGATTCTAAAAATCCTTCGTAAAGTTCTTTTAATTTCTCTCTTCTAAAAAGCCTTATACCGTATGGTGGATTAGTTGCTATAACATCAACTTTTTCTCTTATTAACTCATTTAGTCTCTTTGCGTCACCTATCATGAATTTTATTTTCTCGTAAACTCCTGCAGCAATAGAATTAAGCATGGCGCCTCTTAAATGCTTAGGTGAAATATCCATACATATTATTTTTCTTGGCGAAAAATTCATTGCTGCTTCAATAGCTAACGTTCCTCCCCCACACATGGGGTCTAAGAAAACCTCTTTACTTTTAAGCTTTGAAAGCATAAGCATAGAGTAAGCTATTGTGGGTTTAAGAGCTGCTGGATGATCATAAACTCTATACCCTCTTTTATGAAGGGATTCCTCGCCTGTAAGTCTTAAAGAGAAAAAGTATTTATCATGAATAACTAGGGAGTCAAAAATTATTGTTGGATAGTTAAGATTAACTTTAGGTCTAAAACCCGCATTTTCTAAGGCATCATCTACTACTGCCTGCCCTGCTTCCTTAGCGACATCTATTGAAGTGTATTCGTGATGACCTATTCTTTCAGACCTTATTGCAAAAGTTGTTTGCGTATTTAAGTATGTGTGGGGTTTAGCTTTCTTCGTAATTTTATATATCATTTTTAATCCTCTAACTTTTCCGGAAACTTTGCCTTCGATAAGAACAGCAGATACTTTATGTACTGCCTTAAGCGATAATAACTTATTTACGAGATCATTACTGTATCTTATGTTTTCTACGAGAACTCTACCTTTAACTAGTAATTCATAATTCACTCTAACCCCTAATTTCTCGCTTAATTCCCTAATAGCTAAATCCTCTAATCCCGGATTTGTAGTTACTAAAAGCATCTTAATGCTTCCCTGAAAGAAGCACATGAACTTTTCTGAAAAAACCTGAGAGAACATATGCTTCATGCCTACTAATCAAGGCTCTTCCAATGATTCTCTTTAATACGAGCTTTGTTTTTTCCTCCTTATGTTTAGGCATTTTAAGTGCTTCAACGGCTTTATCGATGTTCCCAAGTAGAGCCTCCATTTCCTTTGGTTTAGGTTGTTCAAATGTTTTCACTTGGGACTTCATTTTGTAAAGCTCACCAAATATTTCATAGAGAACTATTGCTACAGCATGGGAAAGATTTAGTGATGGATACTCTTCGGAAGCAGGAATAGTTACTAGTACATGGCTCCTCAATATTTCATCACGTGTTAAACCAACGCTTTCCCTACCAAAAAGTATCGCTATTTTCCCATTTTTAATCTTAGAAATTTTCTCAGCAAAATCCCTGACAGTTATAGGTATTCTCAGTAGATCCTCGCCTAAACTCACTTTACTTGAAGTTGTAACTACTAGTGAAAAACCTCTTATTGCCTCTTCAATATCTTCATAAACGTTTGCTTTCTTTAAAACATCAGCGCCATGACTAGCGTATTGTATTGCTTCTTCAACCTTAATTTTAGGTTTAACGAGAGCTAAATCGTAAAAACCAAAATTCTTCATAACCCTAGCTACAAATCCAACATTTATTTCTCCTTCAGGTTCTACGAGGACTATCCTTATTTTCACTTTATATGCCTCCATGCTTTTATAACAACTATTTCCTCAAAAAAGAATCTCTTCTTAGATACTATTTTCCATCGATACCTCTTTCTCTCAAGAGCCTTTAACGTTAAATCGTAATTTGAAAGAGAAGAGCCAACAACATATATTTCACCATCATATTTTAAGTATTCGTGAAAACTATCTAGAAACTTGTCTATTACTTCTCTTCCAGAAGCCCCTCCAGACCAAGACTTTTCAAGCAATCCTTTGTCCTGAACTGGTAAGTAGGGTGGGTTAAAAGCTATTATATCAAATTCTACATGGCCTCTTAAAGGAGTAAGCAAATCACCTACTACTACATGAGTTACCTTATCAACGAAGTTAATATGAGAATTGCATTTACTAAGAATTGCAGCATAAGGGTTAATATCTATTTGAAATACTTCCTTAGCCCCTCTTTTCGCTGCATAAATACCAACAATTCCTGTTCCAGACCCTAAATCAAGGAATATTTCTCCTCCACTAAGCTCTAAGGAGTCTATTAAAAGATATGTGTCATCTGATGGAGCATAGACTTTTGGATGAACATAAATTGTTAAGCCATACAAATGCGTTTTAAAGAGAGCTTCACTAAATATTTCCATACAGTAACTTGGCAATTTCAACTATTTCACCTATAGTTAATTCCCTAATTCTCTTTTCAACTAAACCACCGAGTTTTTTAAAGACCTCCTCATTTAGCTTTATTAATCCCCTTTCATGAGCCCTTTTAAGAACATTCGCTAGAACCTTATTTCTAGACGTAAAAAGGATTCTAACAATGTTTTCGAAAAATTCAGAGTCCACGGGGAGTTTATAATTTCTCCTTTTTAAAACTATTAATGTAGAAGAAACTTTTGGCGAAGGATAAAATGCGCCCGGACCTATGTCCATAATCTTCTTTATTTTAAAAAACACGTTACTCATAACGGTTAATCTGCTATAATCTGATGTACCTACTTCCGCAGTTAATCGCTGAGCAAATTCCCTTTGCAATGTTAATACTGCTTTTCTAAAAGACATTTTTCTTAACGTAAATAATAGCTTAGAGGATGCATGATAGGGAACGTTTGAAACTATTATGTCAAAACCACCAAGCTTCATATAGTGTTTAAAGAAGTCACCTTCAATTATTCTGACATTCTTTAGATTTCTTAAATTTTCAAGGGATACTTGAACAAGTTTCTTATCGATTTCTATTGCCACAATCTCTTCCGCCATTTGAGCTAAATAACGTGTTAATGTGCCTAAGCCGCTTCCTATTTCCAAAATTCTCTCCGGCTTCTCCTTTTCAATCTCCTTTAAAATAGCTCTTAACAACCTAGGGCTTACAATGAAGTTTTGACTGAGTTTCTTCTTAGGCTTAATACCGTACTTTTTTAGTAGAAAGATAGTTTCTTTTAAAAGCTGCTTCCTAGAGGGCAAAATTATGTTAGAGTTTGACAAGTTTTTTACCGTAGCTTTCTTTTAGAAGAAGCAATAGTATACATTCTAGGTAAGTATCCTATGTATACATTCTTTACAAGATTAGTTGGCTTAACGAATAAATAGTATTTCTCCTCACCTCTAAGTTCCATAAGAACTCTTTCAGTAATTAATTTAACAGGGTTTGAAACCTTTGCTCTTTCGGCTAAGTCCTTATAGTTCTCGAAGGGCTTTTTCTTTCTCTCCTCCAATATTATTTTTAAATGTTTCTTACCTATAGTTGGTATGAGCTCTAATGCGTGAAGCTTTATAGTTATAGGTTGAGCTATATTGAAGAATTCTACAAAAACTTCTTCTCTTTCTTTCACTATTTTCTCAACTATTTGAGGGAGAAGATCTTTTGCAAAAGATGAAAGTTCATCATAATTTATTCTACAGTAGATAAACGCTATTTTATCCCTTAATCCCTTACCTATGTAAACTCTTTCACCAGGCGATAATGTTACGCCCCTTTTAGGGGCAAGCTCGAGGAGCATGAAGTACATGTCTCCTATAGCTTGAGCTAAAGGTCTACTCCTATGTTCTTCATGGAGATCTATAGGGTTTCCTGAAGGAAAAAAGTCGAGAATGTAAGCATAGTCTTCCATAAGCTCCGCTTTTCTCTGCTGCTTTTGAGGCCGTGGGCGGAACACTTCTAAAACACCATAAGCTCTTGTTAAAAAGCGCTGTTCACAACACTTCTCATAATATTTTCTGGAGAAACACGTATTAACAATTATTTTTAAATAGCGCGATCACTCTTCTTCTAAAGATTTTATACACTCAGATAGAATATCAAGTATTTTATTTATTTCATCAGATGTTAATGTTACGTTTTCTGAAGCTAGAACTGTTCTAATCTCTTCCGGCGTTCGTGGAAGTATGTTTATGAGCATTATGCATATTTCATCGCTTAACTTAAGTTCCTCTTTCAATTTCTTATACGTTTTTGAAGCTAATTCTTTATCGCACTTTACAAATCTCTCTAGATAACTTAAAGTAGCATACTGTATATCGGTGCCTTCATCCTTTAATCTCCCACGTAATATTTCGAGAGCTTCAGCGTAAGTCACAGGACGATACGAAATTATTTTTCTAACCATAACTAACAGCTCCCTAAACGCTTAAGTAAAAGTAGGTGCGGGAAGACTAATAAACCTTGACATTATTGCTTTGCAGGAACGAAATGCTCAGGTCTTGCTATAACTATTTTCCTCTTATTTCCAAGGTAAACTTCAATAAGATATGCTTTTCCTCTTACACCTATTATTGTACCTGTTTTCCCATGAAATCTTCTATGAGGCATGCCATAATGTACTGCTGGATTAATCTTTATGTGAACCTTATCCCCTACCTTATACTCGTACATTAACCTGCTTAAGGGAGGTATAGCACCTTTTTCCCTAACACTTTTCTTTAATATTTTCCTTGTCCTATGTCTAAACCCTTTTGGCGGTTTTACCAAGGTCGACACCAGCTTCCTGGCTTTGCTGGGTTCTAGTAGTTCAAATCTAAAGTCCCGATATATATGTTTTCACACGGAAACATTATTTCTCACTAACGTAGAGAACATCCAGTTCAATACACTCAATACTTTTTTTAAGGACAGACGAGAAACTTGGATTAGTTCTACCAGAATCACCACTTACTAATTCCTTAACATATAATCCTCCTTCACATTTAATTAGTGCTTCAAAAACTTTTTCGCATATGTAACGTGTTTTTACTGAAAAGACTTTCTTCTTCCTTAACACATCAGGTCTTCTATGTAAAACCCTTAAAGGCGTTCTTTGATTAACAATTTTATCTTTAAAGAAACCTTCTAAGGCTTGAACTTCTTTTTCGCTTATATTCTCATCGGAATATATGAGAGCTCTATATATTTTGTAGTGTTTCTTAGATTTCTCCTTAATTTCCCTTACATTTTCCTTCTGCACTTCACCTTTAAGAAATACTTTAACTAAGCCTCCTGAATAGTTGTTGACGAGCTCCTCTACACTCCTTAATCTTTCACTAGAAGCTTTTCTCAACATAGGCTCCTTTATCTCAATAATCATAGGCCTTCCTATACCTAACATTCTAACATCAACGTCTTCTCTTCCTGCAGCGTGAAGTACGGCTTCTTTTCCCTTAAACACATGTATTATGGGTTTTATTGACTCCTCTATTGAAAGCTTGTATTTTTTCTCGTACTTACCCTCCTTCCATATGAGCCATTTAACTTGTGAAATTCGTCTTCCAGCTTTAACATATTTACCGTATATGAAGAGAGGTTTTGGGTAAATTCTTAATCTATCATTTACAAGGTCTATTTCGAATAGAATGTCAGGTTCTAAGAATTCAGGAGGTTTGCCTGTAACCTCCTTAACTACCTTACCTACTTCTCTTTTTATTTCATTTTTTATTGATTCATAAGATTCTATTTTGAATTTTCTTGTTATTTCCTCCTCCTTTCTTAGAAGATGTTTTGGTGCATGAACGCCTACAAGGAAATTGCTGAACTCGTAGTTAACGGTGTTTTTCAAGATTTCCTTGGAATACTTTTCTATAATGTAGTCTAATTTATCCTCACATAGGAAGCATTTGGGTTCCTCGCTTATAAGAAGTTTTAAGCCTAAGTTTTCTAGGGTTTCTAGGAATGGTTTAAACTTAATGTTTTTTGCGAAATCTTTTATCTCGTCTTCACTGAGCTCATTAACTACGTGTTTAACGTTCATTGTTAAAAAAACTTTTAATGCATTTCCTCTACTCCTATTCGACAAACCTCTTCCATAAGTTGAAAATAGTCTTCCTAAGCATCTATCACATAAAGGTGTGTTCTTCAGTATTTCAATGGCTTTTTTCAATACTTCTTCCATACTTAACCCACCGATGCTTCATCTAGTAGTGTATTCACTATAGTTGCCATTTGGTGTTCTAAAAGAGTGCTTGCATATGGTATAACAATTTCGTTATGCCCAATATTTCTTAGACATTTAAATTTTTTAACGGAGGGAAAAATTATTACTACTTTATCGTTTAAAATTTTAGGCATTGTTAGATTTTCTCCTTCAACAACATGATAGATTGTTGTGTTTCTTAAAATAGAGTTTTCCAGTGCTTTCAAGGGAATAGTTCTTAATCCTCTTCTTTCGTCGCCCTTTAAAAGTACTTTCAATAGGAGGCCGGATGCGCTTTGAAAATCGGGTCTATAGTTTCTAACATATTTGCCGTCTATAATTAGGGCTTTACCTAAATCCTTAATTATAATGTAAGCTTTCCTATTTCGCCTAATTCCATGGGATATTAGGAGTGAGGAGTTTATCCTTAAAACTGTTAAGTAGAGATTTTCAAGAAACAAATAGAGGGATGGTTCGCAAAATATGAATGAAAATTCCATATTATTCACAGTCCCGGGAATCTCCTGAAAATACCTTTTCTTCTCTTTATCTGTTTAAGCATTTTATTCATCATTTTATAGTATGTTAGGAGCTCCTTTACGTCTTCAATAGTTGTTCCTGAACCTAAAGCTATTCTTCTCATTCTTGACTTATCTATTTTCTCAGGTTTTTCAAGTTCATCATAGGTCATGGACTCTATTATGGCTAGCCATTTATCCATTTTTTCCTCGGTAAGTTTTGCTTGTTCGGAATCTATAGGTATACTTAAACCAATTCCAGGTATCATTTGGAGAATTTTTGATAGAGGCCCCATTTTCCTAAGTGACTTTATTTGGTAGTAAAGGTCTCTCATAGTTATTTTTCCTGAAGCAAGAACTTTTGCTTGTCTCTTTTCGAGCTCTAAGCTTTCCTCTATTTCCCTTATTTTCTCAACTAAACCCTTAATGTCTCCTAACCCTAGAATTCTCGATACAAAAGAAGGTGGGTCGAAAACCTCTATTTCTCTTACATCTTCTCCGGTACCTACAAACTTTATTTTAGCTCCTGTTGCTACAACAGCCGATATTGCTCCGCCTCCCTTAGCTGTTCCATCAAGTTTCGTTAGGAATATTGAGCCAATAGGTGTTGCTTCGTGAAACGCTTTTGCTTGTGAAAGAGCTTGCTGGCCTATTGTTGAATCTAAGACGAGCATTATTTCATCGGGTTTTACTTTATCAGCTATGTTCTTCATTTCCTCAAGAAGCCCCTTTTCTTCCTTATGTCTACCAGCAGTATCAACTATTATTACACCGTAGCCTTTACTTTTGAAGTGTTTTACGCCGCTAATAGCTAATTTCACTGAGTCTTTTTCAGAAGTATTCCCATACACTTCGACACCTATTTTTCCGCCAAGTTGTTTTAGTTGATCATATGCTGCTGGTCTGTAAGTATCTGCACATACTAAGCCTACTTTATACCCCTTCCTCTTATAGTAGTAGGCTAGTTTAGCAGCGCTTGTTGTTTTTCCGCTTCCCTGAATTCCTATGAGCATTATTACGTATGGTTTCTTCTTAATTTCTATGTGGGGTTTCTTTTCTCCTCCGAAAAGCTTAGTTAATTCTTCATAAACTATTTTAACGAACCAGTCTCTTCTAAGAACTCCTGGCGGAGGTTCCTCTTTAAGAGCTCTTTCCCTTATTCTCTTACTTAGCTCGAAAACTACTTTTACATTAACATCTGCTCTAATAAGTATCCTCTGCAAATCCCTTATGAATTCTTGAACGGCTTTTTCATAGGATTTTCCGCTTCCTAGAAACTTGCGTAAGGCGTTTCTTAGTTCCTCAAGCATTGTCTTCCTTACCACCTAATGTCAGCTAAAGCCCTCAGCACTCATAGGGTACCACATTTGATTTAAATCTTCGGCTCCCTACCTTCAATCATCGGGCTCCATTTAGAAAGTTAGCGTTCGGTAAGTGAAAAATTTAGCTTTTAATTATTAGCCCCACTATCTTACTCTAACTATTTTTGCTTTACCCATTATTAACCAGTATTCTATGTCGACACCAGGCTTAATTCTCTCTCTAAGCTCTGGTTCCTCAGGCTTGGGTATTTCGAGCGTTTCATAAGTTTCTAAATCCATAATCTGATACACGTCGCCTAAGTCAGCAATTACCTGACCTGTTCTCTTCTCAATAATTGGTACTTCAACTCTTTGACTAACCGGGGCAACCATTGTCTTTTTGGAGCCTGAGAAAACACCTATAGCTACAACATGAGCTTTGGCGCTTCCATGCTTTCCTGTTTTAGCTTTAGTTATTTCAACTATTCTACATGGTTCACCATCGATTATTATGTACTGCCCCTTCTTTAATGAGCCGAGTTCAGCATATGTTTTGCTCATATCAGAATACACCTCGCAAAGAATTTTGCGAATAATCTTTATTTAAATTTTCAGCTCAGTATTTTCGTAAACACATTATTCCCTTTTAACTTTAGCTAAAACTGCATGGTCCAAACAATAAATAATCTTAAAACAGCCTAGTATTATTTAAGAATATAGCTAAGCTTAACGAGGTAGTTATGGATTGGTTTCAGCGTACATCCTAGTAACTGTTAAAACGGGAACGGAATACGATGTAGTTGATGAAATAAAGAAAATAGTTCCTAAGGAAAAGCTTAAGGACGTAGTAATAGTTTATGGAATGTTCGACATAGTTGTTGTTCTTGAAGCAAATTCTCTTTCTGAACTAGAAAAACTCGTTTTATCCATTAGGAAAATAGATAAAATAACAAGTACTACAACGCTCGTCTCATCAAAAGTGTAATTCTCCGATTAAACATTTAAATAAATTATATCCAATAAAAATAAACATTCTTTTAAGTAGTATATAATGGAGTTGTATACTTTATACAATGATATTCAAGTGTAATTACAGTATTATTTATTAAATGTTTAACCCGTATGGTAAACCATAAGCGGTGGTAATGATATGGATGAAGAAATCCTTAAAATACTTAATGAAGTATCTGATGAATTCAATTTCTTCAAAGAAACGTATCCATTCATTAAATTACCGGCTTTACGAATACCTAAAGCCGAAAAACTATACATTACTGATACTACTTTAAGGGATGGGCAGCAGGGTTGGAGACCATTTACTATTAAGGAGTCCATTGAGATATATAAGTTACTTAGCGAATTAGACAATGGTAGCGGAGTTATATTGTCAAGTGAGTTATTTCTTTACACTCAAAAGGATAGAGAGGTTATAAAGAGGGTTAAGAGTTTAGGTGTAGAATATCCTAAGCCTGTTGCTTGGATTAGAGCCACCATGAGTGATTTAAAGCTTGCTTTAGAAAATAAAATGGATAAGGTTGTTATGCTTACTTCAATATCTGACTACCACATCTACTATAAGTTTAGGTTAAGTAAAAGGCAGGTTCTAGAAAAATATCTTAGCGTTATTGATGAAGCTTTCAAGAATGGCATAGCTGTTAGAGCAACTCTAGAAGACTCTACCAGAGCCAATGTTTATGGTACACTAATACCCTTTGTTAAAGCTCTTTTAAAGCTTGGTGAAAAATACGGTGTAAAACCTGAGATAAAAATAGCCGACACTTTAGGGCTTGGAGTACCTTTTGAGGAAGCACCTCTACCTAGAAGCGTTCCCAAACTCATAAGGACAGTTATTGAGGAAACAGGTATTTCTGGTTCTCAAATAGAGTTTCATGGCCATAACGATTTCCACATGGTTGTAGCAAACCACCTTGCAGCATGGCTCTCCGGAGCTTCACTATCTAATTGCACGCTTCTTGGTATAGGTGAAAGATCAGGGAATTGCCCATTGGAAGCTATGGCCCTTTTCTATGTTCAACTGAAAGGAACAACTAATGGTATGAATTTAAAGGTTCTTCCGAAAATCAAAGAGTTCTTTGAGAAAATAGGGTATCATATTCCAGAGTTTCAGCCAATAGTTGGGGCTAATGCTTTTAGAACTAAGGCTGGAATACATATTGACGGGCTTATGAAAAACCCGCAAATATACCTACCATATGACCCGCTAAGTAATCTTGGACTACCTTACCTTATTTCGATAACACCCTACTCTGGAAGAGCGGGTGTTGCGTTCTGGATAAAAATGATGTTCCATATTGAAGATGATGGTGTACTAAAGGCGGATAGAAGGGTTGCTAAAATATACGATGATATCGTTAGAATATTTAGTAATGGAAGGGTTCATCCGCTAAGAGATGAGGAAATGATTAAATTGGTTAAGAAGCATATGCCGGAATTCTATGAAAGACATAAGGATAGGTTACCGCCTAGGCTAAGAAACATTATTTGAGAATGTATTTTCCATTCCATCTTTCAACGAAGTTTTCTCTAACAAGATTATCTAGTGCTTCGTCAAGGTACCATCCAACATCTTGCCCATACCATTCCATGAACTTCTCTTTTATTTCCTCTCTAGTCCATTCCTTTTTCTCTTTACCTTCCTCATCCAACATTCTCTTAATGAACTGTGTTACATCTTCTAATCTAGTCCATGGATACATGAACCATGTCCATTCCTTAACTTCTAAGTGGTAATAGTCTGGCTTAAATTTCGCAACGGGGGATATCCATTGGAGAGCAGCTATTTTTAATTCATCAGGTTTCCACTCTTCCTCTATAAAGTTCTTAGCTAGTAAAAGCGATTCACCTGTATCAACAATATCGTCTACAAGTAGTGCTTTAAGCCCTTTCAAATCAACTTTATACTTAAACTTTATAATTGCTTTTTCAGCCATTTTAGCTGCTTCAGTCCAGTGCTGGCTTTGTATTGAAAGCAAATTCTCTATTCCTAAGAAATCGCAAAGTAGTCTCGCTGGAACATAGCCTCCACGCGCAACAGCAATTACAACATCAGGACTATACCCTGACTCCCTTATTTTCCTAGCAAGCTCCCTACTCCAATCAACAACCTCATCCCATGAAACAAGCTTAGTTCTAACCTTAACCACGAGAATCCCCCTAACATCATACTTTAAACCAATATATAAATCTAATCACGTCCCTGCTAATGAATAATGTATTCAAATACTTACATTTCACACATAGTTCGCTAAATGGTATCCTTGATTAAAACTAATTCTTTACTTTGCCTTATTATTACAGTTAGAGGAGGGAAGGAGGACATCGCTTAAGAAGTCATTAGCATTAATTTTTTGTCTGATTATTGTAACCTTAGCGGTAAAATCCTTAGCACATGTTTACGCTTATAAAGGGGAAGATAATAATAATTTCATGTTTTTTGAAGGTAATTACACTAAAGTTTACATATACACGAACATTGATCCATGGATAAAGAGAAACGCTGCTAGTATAGCTCAGATTATTGAAGACTATGTTAAAAAGACTACTAACATCTTAAATATTAACCTTAGATGTAAGGTAAATGTAACCATAGTACCTTTACTGACTATAGGCAAGAAATTAGGTATGGGAAAAGGATGGGGTATGGCTCGTCAACCATTTTTAATAACGGATACAGGTGTTATTGTAGGATACGCACCTTACAATATTAGGAGTAAACCTTACTTTATTCGTGATAAGAATGTAATTAATATGAGCTACTTAATGCTAATTATTGCTGATAGCGTTAATATTTATTTAATATGGAATTATATTAGTTATCCTTACTCCTATAGTAGCTTTGGTTTCTTTGAGGCATTAAATCTTTACATGTATTTACATGGTATACCTGCTCAATACAGAGTTGAAACTACTTTAATCAAATGGCCTCATGGATTTACAGCTTCAATGATCAATATAGGATATTATAAACCCCTCAAATTCGTCATTGAGAATTTTAGGTACGGTAGACCTTATGGCTGGGAGATTTTTAGTTTCGGAAACTGACTCATTGAGAAATACGGTATTAAGAAATACATAGAGTTTTATAAATCAATAGCTCTAAATTACTCCCTAGATATTTTCAAAGAAATATACGGTCATAGCTTAGAGGAACTAGAGAAGGAGTGGCTTAGTTTCTTAAGGATTAATTATAGTTATGAATCATTTACTAAAGATTTAGCAATAGTATTAGCAGCCAATATGCCTACAATAGTGTATGATGATTCAATTGGTCAGCTAAAAAATGTAGCACTTAGTTTACATGAGTTATTCAAGAAAATAGCTTTAGACTCATTCTATATAATGCCTTGGAAGTATAATGGATCTACATTGCCCTACTCTAAAATTAAAAGTTCTTTAGCTATGTTTTTCAAGGAGAAAAAACATGTTGTAATAGTATCTCTTCCTAACAGTACGCTCTTTAAGGAAGCTGTGAAAGAGCAAAGGTTTATTTATGTAAACTATTGTTCTAATGGCTTTAAATTTCTAAACCTATGTTATACTTCTAAAAACGCCTCAATATTCTTTGTGACGCCAACACGTTATGAGGGAACTTTAGGATTCTATATAGGTAACAATGTAAACACTATGATGAGGAATGTGAAATTACTTCTTGTAGAACCCTACAGTAGAGGGGGATTACATGT
>CAZLZO010000007.1:0-57335 GCA_964564025.1 uncultured Desulfurococcales archaeon | reverse complement strand
CTTGTTTGAACGTTCGGAGACTGTTTTCTAAAGGTTATAAGGAATGGTTCATCGGAGTGAGGTTTCCACCCAGGAACTTTATCTATTTTATTTGCAGCTAAGAGGAACGGAACTTTTCTTTGCTTAAGAATCTCAATGCTTTCGAAAGTTTGATCCTTAAACCCCTCAGTAACATCAACAACTAAAATAGCGAAATCAGCAACACTCCCACCCCTCCTTCTAAGATTCGAAAAAAGCTCATGACCAGGAGTATCTATGAAAAGCAATCCCGGAATCTTAAGTCTAATAGGGAACATTTTACGTAAGGACTCACATATCTTCTCAATAACATGAGTTGGAACAACACTAGCACCAACATGCTGAGTAATCTCACCAGGTTCCCTCTTAGCAACAGCAGTACCCCTAATCTTATCTAAAAGTGTGGTATTATGCACTATTACTCCATTAGCTATGAAATTCTGTGTTTCAGAAACGCTCAGATCATATAGGTATCCTTTGTAGGGGATTTTCTTAACATTAACTACTTTAACAAACGATGTGCTCTCAAAGTTAGGAATAGATATTTTTCTGTACTCTTTATTCTCCCAAATTCTGAGGATCTCAATTCCTAATTTCGTTATTTTTCCTTCAGAATCAAGAAGCCCATCTGCTTTGAGAAATCTTAAAGTATTTGCATCTTTTAACTGACCTTTTAACACTAAGATTTTCTTCTTAAGCTTGCTTTCAAATTGAGGTTCTGAAAGCTTCGCCTTAATATTGTTGATAAATTTCTTCCATGTTCTAAGAGTCATTTTCTCGAAATTGTTCTCGTATTTTCTTAAGTAAGGTATTCCGACATCAGTAGCTGATAAACTAAAATACAATCGCAGTCTCCTTAAACTCTCCCCGCTTAAAGGTATTCTTTCTTCTACTATGTCATCTCTTGTACTACCTCTAACTATTTCACTAAGTTTGTTCATCTTAGCGTGATCGTTGAAACCTATGTTTTTCATAAATAACTCAAGGTTCCTTTTACCCTTAATATATAGGTAGCCATAGGTTCTACCGTTCTTCCTGTATTCAGTATATTTTGATGAAATTCCGTATCTTAGCAGTAGCCATTTCATTTGTTTTAAAAATAGTGGAGATGCTGAAACAACCTCTATACGCTTCTGCCTCACATCAACAGTAGCATCTGCATCAAAGTAGCCCTTAATAAACTCTGCCGCAAGATCTAATGGGGCTATTTGAACTATTTCAGGAAGCACTATGCTTCTTGCTTTTCTCCTTAACGGATAGTTGAAGAGTATTGTAAAGAATTTCCTTACAGCTCTACCGCCGATAACTCTTACTTCATAAACATTATTATTTCGTGCTATATGAGTTGAAGCTTTTAATGTTGAAAGATATTTTATGAAAAGCTCTAGTATTTTAGAATTCGCTGTTGTTAATCCCTCAAAACCTGAAGACCCGTCACCAATCATTAAGCCAGCTATATAGAATATTTTCTTCCACGCTGCTCTAGTTTTAGGAAGCTTTATCCACTTTCGTGAGTGCCCTACCCTTCTTTTCCTACTGGAAAAAGTTAGTGATGTTATGTTAGCGAAGACCTCTTTTCTACTTATATTAAATTCCTGTATTATTCTAAGTATGTCCTCTCCTCTAAGCTTGTTATTATAGAACCTATGGTAGCTTGGATCATAAACAGAAATTTTCATTTTCTTTAAAAGATCCTCTCTAAGTCTAAATAACGATGATTTCTCATAAATTAGCTTTTCAAGAACGTATGCCTTTAACTTCTCAAAAGAGCTCTTAAAAGGCACTCTTATTGGAACCGCTACATAATCACCTATTCTTATATCATCAGCTCGCTTCCAGCCTTCAAAGGTTAGGAATGGGTGCTCCGGTGTTACCTTAACAGAGCTACCATCAGCAAGAGTTATTTCATAAACAAATCCATCATATTTTATTCTCCATACATGCTCTGTTTCCCTAATTTCAACGTTTAAATCCTTGGTGCAGGAGTAAACAGGTATTTTCCTCTTAATTTTCTCATATTTGCCATCTCTATCAATCTCATACTCTTCACTAAACAATTTTCTAATTTGAATGAATCTGCCATCTCCTAAAAACACGTATTCGTCGGGATGTAAGCATTTACCATGATCTACATGTCCAAGAACTACTACGATAGGTTGCCTTAACCTCTTACCTTCAACACTCATGTCGAATCACTCTAAACACTAATGCGAAACAGCAGTTTTAAACGTATTCAATACAGTACAGTCTCTTGTTCTCCATGAATCCTCTAACGAATTCAACGCTAAATACGGCTAAAAATGTTGCTTCGGAACCCTAACATTAATAACAATACTTCTCAAAAATCATTGTGATACTGTAATATTATTTGTACGTAGAATTTATAGACTTATATGCTTAGCTTGCTCTAGCAAAAGAATGCTTAGGCAAGATAATGGGAAAAAAGGTTAAGACGGTGGTTTAATGTACACGTAAAATCTGCTACCTCCGAGTTCCTTTTCGGAGAAACTCTTTATGATTTCAACTATTACCACGTACTCTTTCGACAACTTACCTAGAGGAGCCTTTATCTTTATGGGGACAGCCATTTTCTCTTTCGCTGAATAAGCTATCTTATGGTAAACACCAACCTCTTTGCCTCCCGCAACTATTGACGCCTTCAACTCCAAAGGAAACGACTTCTCTAACTCATTAAGCGCTTCCAAAACAAGCTTCGAATCATTCCTTAGAAGACCCCTGGTAAACTTATACTCAATAATGTCAAACTTATCGACTGCTTCTGGGTTCTCTTTAAACTCCCTAAGAGGAAGACAGTATAGTAGCAATACGTAGTTTTGAGGTTTAGAAGGCTTAATAGGTCTAAAAACTAGGTAAACAATTCCCTCTTTTTTCGCCAAGACCCATTCATTATTTACAAGCTTAAACCCTTCACCATGATAATAACCTTTAGAAATATTATCATCATGATAGTATACCTTAGTAGGAGTAGTAGCAGGTGTTAAAGTGTTTGTCGGAGACGAAGGTTTTACATTAACACCTATAGCCATATTATAACCCAACATAACCATTAGCACTATTAAAAACATTGTAATACTTGTTAATGCTATTTTACGCACATTCATTACTAAACACCTATGGAGACACCTCTATGTAAGGTACATACACATAGTTATACGGGTACCCATTAGTGTAAAAGTCAGCAACACCCTGGATCCACGGGCACATCTCATATTCGCTACAGTATCCGTAAACATGTGTTTTTACGAATGGCGTTGCTGTAACTTCTTCAACAGAAGTATCATAGATTTCAACGTAACCCTTTAGTAAATGTCCTTCATTGTATGTGACATCATAATATTCTTTATGAAATTCATCGCTGTAAAATTCCCATTTACCGTTCTTATATACGTAAGTGTTTATTGCTATCCATATGTATCCGTAGGAGTAATCGTCAGTATCTATGGTACCTTTAAGGTGAAAACATGTTTCCACATATATGTAAGGTAAGTATGAAGCAACCGGAGAGTTGCCAGGAACAGGATTGCCATTGAACTCTACCTTTGATAGTGCCGAACCTGCACCACCAATATCCGGCGGAATGCTGACATAGCCGTATAGATATGCTCTTCCGTAGCCAGGCTCGGCATCAGCATTAGCAATAGCATTTTCATAGGCTGAATAATAGACTTTAGCGTTAGCATATGGAGGTGCTCTTTTAGAAGCGGATACTATGACAGATGCTGTAGCCGTTTTATGTTAAGTTTTTATGTCACTTTTATTATCCCTATTAGTAAAGCTTACTTACTTAAGCATTATTCAAAATTTAATCACTACATGGAGAGAATTTGAAAGTGATTATTATTCTTAATGTTTTAAGTAAAGTACATGTCTACCTTAGTTTAGAGTGAGACTTTAGGTTGAGTGCTTTTGTATTGGGAAAGTTTATATTTTGAAGGTGTTTTTACTTTTCTGCGACAGTGAAGTACGGTGGTTTAGGGTTATGCCGGAGTTTAAGGTTGTTGTTTCAGACCCAACTACTGGTAAAGCTAAGACATATGTTGTGAAGGGCGATGCAGCCTATAGGCTAATAGGGTTAAAAATAGGTGATGTAATTGATGGCTCGCTTATTTCCGATGAGCTAAAGGGTAAGAAGCTGCAGATTCGTGGAGGTAGTGATAGCTCAGGTTTTCCTATGAGACCTGATATTCCGGGAGGGGTTAAGAAGAGAGTGCTTCTACCAGGTCCGCCAGGGTTTCACCCTAAGGAAAAAGGTGAAAGAAGAAGGAAAATGGTGCGTGGAAATACCATAACTGAAGACATTGTTCAAATAAATGTTAAAATACTTACTGAAGAAGAACTTAAGAAACTTGAAAAATAAAGTATTTCAAAGAAGCACTAGTGGAATATTGTTTGAGGGAGGTTATTAAGCTAAAATGCCTTGGGAAATTAAGCAACCTGAAGTAAACATTGGCGTAGTAGGGCATGTTGATCATGGAAAAACAACTCTCGTACAGGCCCTAACAGGTAAGTGGACTGCTACATATAGTGAAGAGCTTAAGAGAGGTATGACTATAAAGTTGGGGTATGCTGATGGAAACATAGCTAAGTGTAAGTGCTGTTCAGAGCCTGAAGCATGGATTACTGAGCCTTCCTGTCCTAAGTGTGGTTGTGAAAGTGAGCTTTTAAAGAGAGTGTCATACGTTGACGCACCTGGACACGAAGTTTTAATGGCAACTATGCTCGCTGGAGCAACAATAATGGATGGGGCAATACTTGTAATAGCAGCTAACGAACCCTGCCCTCAACCTCAAACTAGAGAGCATTTCGCAGCACTCGATATTGTCGGGATAAGAAATCTCATAATTGTTCAGAACAAAATAGATGTAGTATCTAAGGAACAAGCACTCAAAAACTATAGGCAAATTAAAGAGTTTGTTAAAGAAACATGGGCTGAGGAAGCACCAATAATTCCGGTAAGCGCTCTTCACAAAATAAACATTGACTTAGTGGTTAAAGCTATTCACGAAATCATACCAACACCTCAACGTGATCTCACAAAACCGCCATTAATGTATATTGCTAGAAGCTTTGATGTAAACCGTCCAGGCACGCCTCCAGAGAAGCTCATAGGAGGAGTTCTTGGAGGAAGCATTATTCAAGGAGTAATTAGGGTTGGAGACAAAATTGAAATTAGGCCTGGAGTACGTGTAGAAGTAGAGAAAGGTAAAGTAGATTATCAGCCAATAGAAACTACAGTTACTAGTCTCAGATTTGGAAATTTAGAAGTAAAGGAAGCGAAACCTGGAGGACTTGTAGCTATAGGTACTGAGCTGGATCCAGCACTTACTAAAAACGATAACTTAGTAGGGAACGTCGTAGGTATGCCTGGGCAACTTCCACCGGTGCTTCGGGAAATAACATTAGAGTATAGGACTCTTGAAAGAGTTGTAGGTATGAAGCAAATGATGAAAGTTACCCCAATAAGGCCTAGAGAGAAGCTTATGTTAACTGTTGGAACAATGATTTCATGGGGTATAGTTAAGAGTGTAACTAAAGACGTACTTGAAATATCTCTAGGAAAGCCTATTGTTGCTCTTAAGGATGCTAAAGTAGCTATAAGTAGACAAGTAATGGGTAGGTGGAGATTAATAGGTTGGGGAGTTCTAAAATATTAAAGTATAAGGTAATTGTAGACACTAATGTATTACTTCAATCAGTAAGGCACAACATTGATTTATTTGAAAAATTAGGGGAAGCCTTATTAGCTAAATTTGAAGTCCTCTTACCTGATTTAGTTATTAAGGAACTCGAAAATTTAAGAACCAAAGGTAGACTTATTGAAAGAAAAGAGGCAACATTAATTCTTAATTTAATTAAGGATAGAGTCAGAATTATTTCTACGAAGCAAAGTTTTAGTAAAATAGATGATGCCTTACTTTCTTTAGCTATTGATTATGGAGCGATACTTCTCACTAATGATAGGGAATTACGTAGGAAAGCTCGGCTGCTAAGAGTACCTGTTGCTAGGTTAAACATTAAGGAAGGAAGAATTTATGTTGAAGGAGTTTTCGATTAAAAATTATTTATATAAGTGTACTTACTAAGTTACCTTTGCGTGTAGAAAATAGTATAGTTAATGAGTAACTAATAGGTGAATTTCAATGTACTATGTTTACAGAGTTTACGACATTGTTAGAATACCTCCTGAAATGTTTGATAGACCACTCAGCGAAGCAGCACTTATATCTCTTAGAGAAAAATATGAGGGGACAATAGATAAGGAACTTGGCTTAATACTTGCGGTTTTTGACGTTGATGTTTCTGAAGAAGGAACCATCATACATGGTGATGGCGCCACATATCATGATGCTGAATTTAGCATGTTAACGTTTAAGCCTATAATAAAGGAGGTTGTGGAAGGGGAAGTAGTAGAAATAACGGATTTTGGAGCCTTCGTAAACTTAGGTCCTCTTGACGCTTTAACTCATAAATCACAAATACTTGACGATGTCCTCATGTATGATAGTAGGAGAGGAGCTCTCATAGGCAAAGAAACTAAGAAAATACTTGAAAAAGGAGATTTAGTAAGGATCCGTATTATTGCTGTAAGTGCGTCTCTATCAAACAAAGTTATGAAAATAGGTGCAACGATGAGGCAGCCTTTCTTAGGAAAACTGGAATGGATAAATGAGGATCTTGAGAGAATATATGGTAAAAAGGAGGAGAAAAAGAAGCCTAAAAAGAGGTAGCTAAACAATGTCTTATCGTAGGAGGAAGCCTTTTAAGGCATGTAAAAAATGTGGAGCCTTAGTCCATCATGAAGAAATGCAATGTCCAGTTTGTGGTTCAAGAGAATTTAGTGATGATTGGGAAGGCTTAGTTATAGTAGTTACTAAGGAATCTAAAACCGCTAAGTTTATAGATAAAAATAAACCACACATGTATGCTATTAAGGTAAGATAGTTTTGACAATACATCTTAAACTCCCTCATTACTTAAGGAAAAGACTTAAAGAACCTTTAGGAATACTTTTAGAGCAAATACCTGAGAAATCCATTGAAAAAATAGTTGCCTTAATACAAAAGTATAAGCCATTAAAAATAATTACAGTAGGAGATATTGTAACTCAATATTTGCTTATGAACTCAATTTACCCAGACATTTCAGTTATTGATGAAAGAAGTTTTAGGAGAAAGATAATTTTCCCCTATCCCTATTTCAAATTTTATAATGTCTATGTTGAAGTAAGTAATCCTCCAGGAACAATAACTAGAGAATTATGGTGTACAATTAAGAAATTCCTTAAACTCCCCGTTAAAACCTTAATAAAAGTGAATGGCGAAGAAGATTTAGCTGTTCTACCATTAATTATTGAGGCGTATGAGAGATCACTCGTGCTTTACGGACAACCTGGAGTAGGTGTTGTCGCTATTCTAGTAAATAGGGACTCTAAAGAAAGTGCAAAAGAAATTCTAATGAAATTTGAAGGAGACCTACATAGAGTGTCCGAATGTTAACTGAAATGAACAGAAAGTATAAGTATAACTCATGTATTTAAGAGTCGAAATAGTGAATTATAAGTAAAAAACCCGTGTGGTAATGGCTATGTCGCTCACTAAAGCAGGAGACGTAAAGACCGTAAAGATAAGTGAAGGTTACGAAATGATTATTGTTGAAGACAAATGGAATTCCCTCATTGAGAGAAGAGAAATTAAAGGAATAATATACCATATGGGAAAAGGGACGCCGAAAAGATATGTTGTAAGAGAAGCTATAGCGAAAGCACTCAACATACCAATAGACCAAGTATATGTTAGGAAGATTGAAACAAAATTTGGAGTTTCAGAAACGGAAGCTATAATACACATTTACTCTTCGCCTGAGAGAGCAAAAAAATTTGAACCACCACATATTATTCGTAGAAACCAACCTGAGAAAAAAGAGAAAGGTGAGTAACTAAAATGGCGTATGTCCATAAACTTTACGAGTATGATTACGAGAAAGGCACTATAAAACTTAAAAACAAAAGATGCCCAAGATGTGGAAGCATTATGGCTCATCATTTAAAACCTGTTGAAAGATGGCATTGTGGAAAATGTGGTTACACGGAATTTGTTACAGCAAAGAAGAAACGTAAATAAGTATTTTTCATTAAAGTTTTCTCTGAAAAACACCTTATAAAACATTACAACTTCAATTCTACTTAAGAAACTACGTAGTGGTATCTAAGATATGTCATCTAAAAGCAAAACTATAGTGCTAGGTATAGAGTCTACTGCCCACACCTTTGGATGCGGTATAGTTGATAACTACGGTAATATCTTGGCTGATGTAAGAGATACCTATGTTCCAGAAAAAGGTGGGATTCATCCTAGAGAAGCAGCACAGCATCATTCTAACGTTGCTGCGGACATTGTAAGTGAGGCTCTTAGCCGAGCGAAAGTAAGCATTCATGAAGTAGATGCCATAGCTGTAGCGTTGGGTCCGGGATTGGGTCCGTGTTTAAGAGCTGGGGCAGTTATAGCCAGGGCTTTAGCTATACATTACTCTAAACCTTTAATTCCGGTAAACCACGCTGTAGCCCATATTGAAATAGGTAAGCTACTTACTGGAGCAAAAGACCCATTGGTAGTTTATGTTTCTGGAGGAAACACCTTGATAGCTGCCTTTTCAGGCGGAAGATATAGAGTGTTTGGGGAAACACTAGATATTGCGTTAGGAAACTGTTTAGATGTTTTTGCGAGAGAAACTGGACTAGCCCCACCCTATGTTGTTAAAGGTATGCATGTAATTGATTTATGCGCTGAGAAAGGTAGGAAAATAATTGAACTACCTTATGTTGTTAAAGGAGAGGATCTTTCCTATTCTGGTTTACTAACAGCTGCTTTAAGGAAAGTAAGAGAAGGAGTAGAGAAGCTCGAAGACATATGCTTAAGTTTCCGAGAGAATGCTTATAATATGCTCGTTGAAGCAGCCGAAAGAGCATTAGCCCATACTAGGAAGAAAGAGGTTCTTTTAACGGGAGGCGTTGGTGCAAGCCCTGTTCTTCAGAATAAGCTAAAATTAATGGTACGGGATCACAGCGCGGTACTCCACGTAACTCCTAAAAAATATGCTGGCGACAACGGAGTCATGATAGCGTGGACTGGCCTTTTATTGTATAGACATGGTATATCAATAAGTCCTGAAAAAGCATTTGTGAATCAAAGGTGGAGACTTGATGAGGTAGATATTCCTTGGATGAAGAAGTAGGCTTAAAAATAACTGAACTTATAAGTAAGGGGGCTGAAGCACACATATACAAAGGAATGTATCTTGGCTACACCATTGTTTATAAGAAGAGGGTTCCAAAGCCTTATAGGCCACCGGAATTTGATATAAACCTTAGGATTAAGAGAACAATTAATGAAGCTAGAATGCTATATTACGCACGTAAATTCGGTATTCATGCACCTACACTTTTCAACTATAATGTTACAGAGACATCTATAATAATGGAGTATATTGGTGGAGATGTTTTCTCTAAAAAACTTAGGAAAGGTGTTACTAGCGAATTTATTGAGGAAATGTTTTACAAGGTAGGTGTTCTTTTAGGGAAGCTTCACTTAAACAATATAGCTCATGGTGACTTTACAACATCAAACATAATTGTTACTGAGGAAAAAATACCCTTTATAATAGATTTTGGCTTATCAAAGAGAACATCTGATATAGAGGAGTTCGCTATAGATCTTCATTTAATGTTTAGATCTATTGAAAGTACACATTATGATATTGTTGAAATATCAAAAAATAGTCTTTTAGAAGGCTATATTAGCGTAGTTGGTGAGAAAACTGCAAAGAAAATTTACAATAAGGTAGTTGAAATTAGGCGTAGAGGCAGATATGTTAAGGAGAGGAGGTTGAAGTGAAAATAATCTTCGTCACTAAAAATAAGCATAAGCTTCTTGAGGTAACAAATGTACTTAATGAGTATGGTATAGATGTTGAACAAGTAAGTTTGGATAAGCCAGAAATACAGGCTAATAACTTAAGGGATGTCGTAAGATACTCACTAATATCCCTTTACTACATTATTAAGAAACCTTTAGTTGTTGAAGACGCTGGATTATTTATAGACTCTTTAAAGGGTTTTCCAGGGGTTTACTCAAACTATGTTTTCAAGACTATAGGTTTTCATGGAATACTTAAATTATTGGAAAATGTTTCTAATAGATACGCTAAATTCATGTCTATTGTAGGATACATTGACGAGAAAGACATTATATTTTTCGAAGGTATAGTAGAGGGAACTATAGCTATGAAGCCTAAGGGTAGCGGAGGTTTTGGATTTGACCCCATATTTATACCTAAAGGTGAAACTAAAACCTTCGCCGAAATGAGCGTTAGTGAGAAAAACAAGTTCTCTCATAGGGCAAAAGCGTTTAGGAAACTTGGAGAATGGCTTATTCAAGATAAGTTTAAAAGGTAGAGTAGACTACACTTTGATGCAAGAGGGTAAGTTAGAGGGTAGGTAGAGAATATGAATAAGAAGAGGGAAAAGGGGAAATCGCATTCAACAAGACCCATTCGAGCAGGCCCTCCACGCTGGCTTAGGTTAAGTTCTGAAGAAATAGAAGCATTAATAGTTGAACTTGCTAAAAAAGGTTATGGACCGTCAATGATAGGTATTATTCTAAGAGACCAGTATGGAATACCGTTTGTTAAACCTATTCTTGGAAAGGGAATAACTAAGGTTCTTGAGGAACATGGATTAGCCCCTGAAATACCTGAAGACCTCTTCAACCTTATGAAAAGAGCTGCAAAATTAAGAGCTCATTTGGAGGAGCACCCTAAAGATTACCATTCAAAACGTGGTTTAGAAGAAATAGAGTCTAAAATTAGAAGACTCGTGAAATACTATGTAAGAATAGGTAGGTTACCTAAAGATTGGAAGTATGAACCGGAGAAAGTTAGATTACTCATTTCTAGGACATTCTAAGAACATTTTATTAAGAAGTCCTTTCCTCTAATTCTATGGTGGAATAGTTTTTGCTTAACAAATCCTCAGTAGACATCTTTACTTTTACATCGACAGGGAAGGACAGTAAATTAGACAAAATAATCGATTATAGCTTAAATATGATATCGTCAGGTGAGGAAACAGTAGTTTATGTTTATCCTAGTGTACCTGATGTTCTCTCAGCCTCTATCTTCATTCATAAGCTCATAGAGTTTAATTCCCCAATAGTTGTGAGGTTAGAGCCATCAATAGATGTTGAGCGTGTTAAAAACCTTAACTTAATAAGCATAGGTATACCTTTATCTAAAAAACGCTATGATGAGCTAGCTAAAAACGTGAAAAAAGCATTAATACTTGGGCTATGTGTTGAAGGCCTAAGTAAGAGTAAAGGAAACGCTAACATCGTATGTTCAACAAAATATTCTGGATCAGCAATTTATACTTGGAAAATTCTTAAAGAAAAACTTGACGCTTTAGACTACGTCTTAACGCTAGCTTCACTTGTATCTTCAAACTTCTTCAAAATACCTAAAGATCCCTTAGAAAAATCATTAATAAGTGATGCTGTAGCGAAGCAAATAATTGATGAGTTCAAAGGTGTAAGAATTTTCGGAATACATAGAAAACCTCTGTATAAGGCTTTATCGGAATCTCTCATACCTTACCTATATGGTTTAACAAGTAATGAAAATGCATCTAAGGAGTTTGTGAAAGAGTTTGGAATAGAAGATTTTTCCTCAAAACTTGCTGACCATGAGGCTTCTACAATAAAGAGAATTATTGAAAGTATACTTAAACTAGCTAATAAATTAGCTCCAAACACATGGAGAGTTGAAGACTTAATAGGAGAAATGTATATCTTAAAAACTCCGCTACAACATCTTTCAGACGATCTTTTAGAGTTTTCAGCACAACTTACAGCGATTTCCGAAAACTTAGGTTTACATAAGTCAGTTTTTATTAAGGAATATTTCGACATGGTAATTAAGTCATACATAAGATCATACTACGATACTTTAAGGAATGTGAGTAAGTGTTTTGAAGAAGCATTAAGAGAGCCTTCGCGAGAGTTCGATGTTGGAGGGAGAAGAGTAAAAGTTGTTAAAGCAAATTATTTAAGTGAATACAGAGCGTTCCATATGCTTGAATCGGTAATTTTAACGTCGGGATATGCTGATTTATCGGATATAATAGTTTTTGAAGGAAAGGAAGGTTTCTTGATGACGTACTTCACGATTAAGAGAGTGTTTTTAGCAAGAGCTTCTAAAGCAATTGAGGTTTTGAGTAGGAAGTCTGAGAAACCGTTGGAAGCAGGTTTCTTGTTTTCTAACTTAAGAGATATCATATCTTCGCTGAGGAAGGTTTAAAGTGCTTGTAAAGGTTACTTTAATACTTAAACTTAAATTTAGTAGTAAAGAGAAAACTAAGTCTATTGCCTTAGCTCTAAGGCCAGATAACCTACTGACAAAGGAGAACATGGTTATAGTGGATAAGGTTCATGAAAACATTTTTACTTTAAAAATCGATGTTACAGGCGAAAACATTAACAACATTAGTACTATTAGAAACACGGCTGACGAGATTTTAGCCCATATTAAGTCTTTAGAGAATCTTTTTGAAAAAGTGAAGGATGAATAACAAGTAACTCTTTTATACCACTTATCTATGTTAAAAGGAATAGCTTAGGAAGAACAAAGGTGCTTCGGTAAAATGCCTGCACCCAGAGCTGCTGTGAAAGATAGGTGGAAGATGAAGAAATGGTACACTATAGTAGCACCTCCTGTTTTCGGAGAAGTTCCTTTAGGAACAACGCCAGCAGATGATCCACTAAAACTTATTGGTAGAGTTCTTGAAACAACACTTTATGATTTAACAGGAGATTTCACTTTAGTGCATGTTCACTTATTCTTCCAAGTGATTAAGGTTATGGGTGACAAGTGCATTACAAGGTTTAAAGGCCACGAGCTAGCTAGGGACTACATGAGAAGCATAGTTAGGAGGAGAAGCAGTAAAATTCAGGGGATATTTAATGTGCGAACAAAGGACGGTTATGGATTAAGAATTACAGCAGTTGTTCTAACATCTTTCAGATGTAAGTCGTCGCAGAAAAGAGCTATAAGGAAAATAATGAAGGAAATTATTGAGACACGAGCTTCCGAAATGACTTTTGACGAGTTAATTCAAGCAATGATTTTCGGAAAGTTAGCGTCTGAAATATACAATGAGGCAAAGAAAATTTATCCCATAAGGAAGGTTGAAATCTATAAGTCAAAACTTTTGACGGTACCTTCACCAACCGGACCTAAACCAGCAGCCGTAGTGTCACCGCTTATGCTTAAAGGTAAAGAAGCTGAAGAGTTAATTAAAGAAGTCATTGTTAAGGAACCTAGTGCAGCATAAAAATCATTTCTCCTCCTAAACAACCACATTCTTTATCTTGAAGTTTTAATTTTATTTCTCCAGAGGAATTTAGGTGAAATTATTGAATAAACCAACAATAATTGTGAAAACACCTTTAGGATTAGAGAACATTGCCGCTGCGAGAATTCTCGAAATACTTTCCGAAGTCAAAGTTAAACCTAGACCTCAGGGTTACTTAGGTTTAGTTCTCGTATTTTCTGAGAATCCATTAGACGATGCTAGGAAAATAAAGGCTGAAGTACCTGAAGCGGAGAAGGTTATACCTGCACTTACTGTAGTTAAAGCTGATCTTGAAGAAATAGCTAAAGCTTCATCAGAAATAGCTAAAGAACACATAAGCCCTAATGAAACGTTTGCTGTAAGAACAGTTAGAAGAGGAAGACATGAGTTCACAAGCATTGATGTTAATGTGAAAGCTGGTGCAGCAATTAAGGAGGCTACAGGAGCAAATGTTAACTTAAGCTTTCCCGACAAAATAGTTGTCATCGAAATTATAGGGGAGTACGCGCTAATTTCTATTCTACCAGGCCACGAGGAGTATAAGAAACTTAGGCCTGGTAAAAAACCTGTAATTCAGTATTTAAGAAGAATAGCTTTAGTGCAAATGCCTTACTTGGGGCCTCTTGATGCAGCATACAATATGGGTGTTAGGATAGGGAGGGAGGCGCAAACATTTGAGGTTAAGGAGCTAATAGTAGCCCCAATAGGCATGACACCAGCGGATCAGTTAGCTACGTTTGTTAAAGGCGTTTATGAAGGTATAGAGTCTAGGTTTAAGATACAGAAGAAAACTTATGGACGTAATGTACATAGAGTACCCGTGTATGTTCAAGATCTTTACCAACTAGTTAGAGACAGGTATAGGGAACCTATAGTAGTTTTTGAACCAGAAGGTGAACCCATAATTAAGGTTAAGGACAGTATTAAGGAGATTTTTGAAAATAAAAGGAATAAAAGAATAAATATCCTAATAGGTTCTAGAATCGGAATACCTTCAGGTATATATAGATTTGCAACACTCATACTTGATATAGCACCTGGAGTCACTATTTCAACAGATTTAGCTGCAGCATCAGCTATAACAGCATTAATTACGGTGCTTGAGAATGAAAATTAACCAAGCAGTTATTTTAGCTGCAGGTAAGGGGGAGAGATTAGAGCCATTTACACATACTAAACCTAAACCCATGATTCAAGTTCTAGATAAACCCTTTATACACTACATTTTGGAAAATCTTCGCTCCATAGGGGTTTCAGAAGTAGTTTTCGTAGTTAATTATCTTAAAGAGAAAATTATTGACTATGTTGAAAAAAGATTCTCAAACACATTTTCATCAATAAAGTTCGTAGATCAAAGAGAACCCTTAGGAACAGGGCACGCTTTAAAGGCGGCGGAAAAACATGTTAAAGGAAGATTTTTCTTAATTTACGGTGATGTTTACACTGAGGTTTCTAATTTAAGAAAAATTCTGAAGAAATCGGAAAGCTATGAGAACGTTATTGCTGCAGTGGAAACCGAGAAACCATGGGATTACGGTGTTCTAATCGAAGAGAACGGGTTGCTTAAAGGTATTGTTGAAAAGCCTAAACCTGGCACTGAGCCTTCCAATATAGTTAATGCTGGAATATATGTTTTAAGCAACCATGTTTTAAGTTATCTAGACAATGTTAAGTTGTCTCCTAGAGGAGAAATAGAAATAACGGATGCTTTAACCCTTATGAGTAAGTATGAAAAAATCGCTATCGCTAAAATAAGTAAAAGTGAATGGTTAGAGTTAGGTAGAGTCTGGGATATTCTCGATGTAAACAAGTACTTTCTAGATAAGATAGTTTCTCAAAAAATCTTGGGAGACATTGAAAGTAACGTTATAATTAAAGGGAATGTGCTAATACGTGAAGATACATTGGTAAAAAGCGGAACGTATATCGAAGGACCTGTTTACATAGGGAAATATTCGCAAATAGGTCCAAATAGTTATATTAGACCGTATACTGTATTAGGAGAGCACGTGAAAATAGGGGCATTATGTGAAATAAAGTCTAGTGTAATTATGAATTATACGCATATTCCTCACTTAAACTATGTTGGCGATAGTGTTATAGGCGAACATGTAAACTTCGGTGCAGGAACTATAATAGCTAATCTTAGACTTGACGATAAATCTATAAAAGTTATTCTAAAGGGGAGAAAAGTTGATAGCGAAAGAAGAAAGCTAGGGGCCTTTATTGGAGATTACGTGAGAACAGGTATTGATGTTATGTTAATGCCTGGAGTGAAGGTGGGAGCTTATTCATGGATTTCTCCAGGCTTAGTAATTTACGATGATATTCCACCATATACTTTCGTTAAACCTAAGGAACGTAGCGGATACTATTTCGAAGAAATTAAAAAGTAGTTTTTATCTTCCCTTAGCAGCAACTATGGATATTACGTCGCTATCTTGGAGCACATATTCTTCTCCGAGCCTTCTCTTTGTTCTAGCATCTATTGCATATAGGAACGTTTTACCTAGGTCTGTATGTATTTTATATGCAAACTCCCTTGCTGTCGTACCTTTTTTCACCAAGAAAACATCGGGTAAGATTCTTCCCTCATGGTCCGTAAGTTTGACAGGGTCTTCGACAGGATATACTGCTATCATTTCTAAAGCATCAAGTACTGCTTTATTTATTGCTTGCTGAACTCCTGTAGAACCCCACTTTTTAAGTACATGTTCTTTAATGTATTCCAATCCTCTCTTCTCTCTTAAAGTGAGCTTATTTTCGTCTATGATTTTGAAATCAGAGTCACCAGGTAAGTAGCTTATATACCTTTTCTTAGCGGCTCTTCTAAGAACAAGTTCCGCTAACGCTGATGTAGGAATTACTACTTGGTCTTTTAGCTCCTTAATCATACTTTTAATTATATCTTGAGCCTCAGGTATGTCTGCCTTATTAGCTACTATTATTGAGGGCTTAGCTATTTTCCTAAGTGTTGAAACAAAAAGTAATAATTCTTCATTTCTCCAAGAGGAGGGTTTCGTATTTTCAAGTTTTGTTTCTCTTAAAGCCTTCATGACATGTGTTTTCGTTATTGAGAGACCTGCTAATCTCTCAGCTAAGAGGTCTTCGAATTTACCTTCAGACTCAGCTTTATGCACAAGTTTTTTCCAATCCTTTTGAAGTATTTGGAATAACCATAGGTCAACTTCTCTCTGTATGAGCCTAACTTCCTCTATGGGATCATATGTTCCAGGGGGTACAGGTCTTCCTTCAGCATCGGTGGAGCCTGACGCATCAACGATATGTAGAAGTATGTCGGCTTTTCTTAAATCGTCTAGGAACTTATTTCCTAATCCTCTTCCTTTATGCGCTTCAGGTATTAATCCCGCTACGTCAATTAAGGTTACAGGTATGAACCTTATTCCATTAATGCAAAGCGAGTTTCTAGGGTTATCCTTAACTTTAAACTCCCTACATACGCACGGCTTTCTAACGTACCCTACACCAATGTTGGGCTTAATTGTGGTAAAAGGGTGATTAGCTATATCAACACTTACTAATGTCGCTGCGGCGAAAAAGGTTGATTTACCAACATTTGTTTTACCTATGACTCCAATAAGCACCTCTTAACGTACCTCTCTTCAAATACTATCTAGAAATTTTCGATATAAGATTCTCGGTTAGGTTTATATTCCTCCCTACTCATTATAGTCCTCCTAGACTGTAATCTTACCCTGGCTAAGGTGTTTAAGGGAAATGTATAAGTACATTAGGCTGCTATGGAAGCGTCCTTATGAAGGAGAGTTTAAGGAAATACTTAAGCAAAGAATAATTAGGTGGCGTAGGGAACCCACTGTAGTCAGAATAGAGAAACCTACAAGACTAGATAAGGCAAGAGCTTTAGGCTATAAGGCTAAACAAGGATTTGTCGTTGTAAGGGTTCGTGTTAGAAAAGGAGGCCGTAGGAAGCCTAGGCCAAATAAGGGTAGGAGGCCTAAAAGAATGGGTGTTTACGGCTTCGCTCCAGCAAAGAGTCTTAGGTTAATTGCTGAGGAAAGAGCTGCGAGAAAATACCCTAACCTAATTGTTCTTAACAGTTACTATGTAGGCGAAGACGGTAATTATAAGTGGTTTGAAGTAATACTTGTCGATCCTCAACACCCAGTAATAAAGAATGACCCTGACATAAACTGGGTTACTCAAAAATCGCAGAGGGGCAGAGTTTTTAGAGGAAAAACCGCAGCTGGCAGAAAAATGAGAGGTCTTCTTAAGTCGAGAGGTTTACGTGGAACACACAAGCATAAGTGGAAGAAAAAGCAGAAAGAGAGAGAAGAGAGAAGAAGACATGAAGCTTCAAGAGGGGCACGCGTAATTAAATCTGAAGAATAAATCCTAATTCCCCATAATTTTTCGCAAAACAGCTTTCTATAACTTAGTATATTTTATAACATTGGGAATGAGAACTTATGGTTAAAGTTAAGTCATTAGAGGTATTTGCTAGCTGCCATGCAACAGAGGATCTCGATAAAGTTAAGAAGGCAATGCTAAATATTGTTCCTAAAGAGTTAAGAGAGAAAGTGGTTTTTGAGGAAAAAACGCTTAAAGGACATTATGGTAACCCAATAGTAAGGCTTTCTTTTAAACTTAAAGGATTAGATGCTGAAAAAACACTAAGGTACATAGCTGAAAGTCTTGACGAAATAAGTAAACGTTTGCTGGGCGCATCTTTAAGTTTAAGAGTAGAGATGCCAAAGCTTTACCTTAGGTTCTCTAAGCAAGAAGCATTTTTTGGAAGAATAATTTTAGAAGATAGTGATGACATAGTTAAAGTAGTTATTTCGTTTAGTACTAAAAGGACGGAATCCTTAGAACAATATCTTAAAGAATTAGGGCTGATTTAAAATGGAAATAAGGCCTCCAATAGATTTCTATGTTAAAGCTATAGGAGATAGCGATAAGTTTATGAAAATACTGAAAACTCTAGGCAAACTAGGTTTTCGTACAGTAGTTATTGCATATAATACCTTAGATAGAGAATGTATTTTCCCGAAAGATTCTATAAACATCCTTAAGTTAGGTGAGAGCATAGGTTTAACTACCTTCATCAGAATAAACATTAATTCAAATAGTAAAGGGGATCTTAAAAAATGCTTAAGGAAAATTAGGGCGAAAGTCGATGTAGTATCCGTTGAGCCAAAGACTCTTGATGTAGCAAGGTTTTCAGGAAGGGATAAAAGAATTGATACAGTATTTTTCAACTACAACGATTTAGTTAATTTCTACGATGAATCACAAGCCAAACTTATGAGCCAAAACGGCATAGCTTTAGAAATTCCATTTAAACACCTATGGCATGTAGGCAAGTTTAACTATAAAATGTTTTTCTTCCTTAAGAGAGTAATATACTATACTTTAAAATTTAAAGTACCTTTAATTGTTTCTTCAGCTTCATCAGAAATTGTTGATATTAAATCACCTGGCCAGCTTACTTCACTACTTGAAGTGCTCGGGCTTCCTGAAGATTACGCTAAAATGGCAATCACCAGTTATCCTTTAGCTATTTTAAAAAGAAATTTACATAAGAAATCACGTAAACATGTTCAACGAGGTATCGATGTAGTATCTTGAGTGGGTGGTATTGTTTTGAACGTTGTAGCTTTATTTCTCGCATTAGCTATTCTTGAAGCAACGTATTTCTTGGCTTTAACCTCGCTTCTCATATTTGGCCAGCTTGACATATTATTGTTTCTGGTATTTTCAGCTATAGGATTTATGTTCTTTGCACTAACTTACGTGCTTTATAGAGTCTTAAAGTTACAAGTCCTCATATTGAAAACTAGAATTAAACTAAGTAGTGAAAGAGTCGCTGTAAGGAATGTTTTAAGAAAACCTAGGAAAAGATATGTTGTTTTTCAAGTGGTTTCGGAAAAACCAGTCAAAAAGGAAGATGTTGAAAAAGTTTTTCATGAAACATTTAAGGAGCTTTTTGGCATATTAGGTGAGGGCGAATCAAATCCGAAACTTGTATTTTACGATGAAGTTTCGATGAGAGGTATTGTAAGGTTTGTTCATATACAGAAAAGTAAGGTATTTTTCACTTTTGCCATGGTATCTGAGGTTTCAAAAGGCAAGCTAGGTTTCATACCATTAAAGACGACGGGAACGTTAAGGAGAGCTAAGGAAATAGTTAAAACCCTAAGTTTAGATTAGTTAGAAGTGGATGATGAAGCCGCTCCATGTCGGATTAGTGAAGAACTCGCGACGATCTGACATAAACACTATGGTGATCGAGGAAATAGTAGGTAAGCTTTAACGAATTTTCCTTCGTAAAAAGGCTTAGCCCATGGAGGTACGGGCCTAAATTTTTCAACAACAAGTATAGTTAAAGACCCGGACTTAACGTCTTTGGGGTTTTTCACAACGTTCTGGGTTAGTGTCTCTAGCCAATATCTTATCTTGGTGTTGGGAACTAGGAAAATAGTGTTGCTGGGTGCTTTAACGGCTATGTGTTTAAGTTCGTAGTATTCTTTAATAGTAATGCTTGGTTTCATAGCGCTTATGGCCGTTATAAATTGAGGGATAAGTAAGCTAGCTATTAGCAATACTGTAAGTACTGAGTGCCTTACACTTTTAATTGTACCAATAAATACTCCTAAAATTAAAGGTACAAGTATGGCTGACATTAAATTAAATCTCCAAAGAAAATCACGAGGAATTAAGGGGATATTGAGTATTATTAGTATTATTGATAATGTGAAAATAATTCTTCTATCAACATCATTAATTAATATACTTTTTGAAGTAATGATCCCTAATGCACCTATAATTAATGGAAAAACTATGTTTGATACTTCGACGGGATTTTTATTTCAAAGAATTTACCCTGAATGATTTCATTAACCAATGAAATTCCTTTGTAAGGGTCTCCTCCCATAACTTCGTATACTAAAAATCCTGAGGCCAATAGAGCTGAGCTTAAAATTAATGGCATCATATGGCATCATAAGGTATTTCACTTCGCCTTTACCTTTAATAATGTATGTTATAGTGAGCAATAGGAGAATAGTGTAAGCAACTGCGAAATCAAGTATGTGTGTTAACCCTGTTTACGGAGAAAACAGAGGCCATTATAGAGTATTTGAAGCTATGTTCCTTTAACGCTAAGTAGCAAAGAAGCATTGTTAATGCGAGGAAGAACAGTCCCATGGAGTTCTTTATTAAATCAAAACTCATTCTTACAAGTGCAGGAGAGAATGCGTAGAAAATGCATGAGGCTAGGGCTCCAACAGTAGAGCCACTAATTTTCTTTACTAAAAAATATATAGCGTACATTGCAAGTAATGTTATAAATACTGAGCCGACTTTTATTCAGCGTAAATATCACCTAATATTATCGAGAACGCTGTTAGAATGTAAAATGAGAGAGGTGGATCAGGGTATTTTGGAACTCCACTATTAAGAATGCTTGATATTTGAATGTAATAGTAAGGGCCGTCAATACCGTAAAGTAATGGTGAGGAAAACTGCTTAATAACGTATAGTGTTAACGATGTAATGGAAACCAGCGTCACTAATGCTGCTTCTAAATATTTAACCTTAATAACGTGCTTCTTCATCACAATTATAGTTTACATGGAAGTAAAGCCTTTAAATGTTACTTTAAAGGAACCCTTATATTCCTATTTAGTAATGTGTTAAGTATAGAGTAAAGGCAAAAATTACTAAAGATGATGAGTCCCTCGGAAAACATAAGTGATTGATGATCGAGGGACTACCAGCTGATAATACCAAGTCAGATAGAAGACCATCATCATTTCTCAGCGGTCGGACAATCTTCATCATGCCGCTATAATGCATTAGTGCGTGGTAAGATATATTTATACCTCCTTTAATTGTAAGGTTAGAGTCAGTTCGCAAAAGACCATAGGCTAGAGGTTTAGTAGCTATGTTCACTCCATCATCCATGGGATATGATAGGGCAATCACCGTATTTTCGCCTGATGGAAAACTTTACCAAGTAGAGTACGCTTTCGAAGCTGTTAGAAGAGGATGGACAACTTTAGGTATAAGATCAAACAGTGGTGTTGTTCTAGCAGCCATTAAGAAGAAAGTTCTCCCTCTTATGGATTTTTCAGATATTGAAAAAGTATTTCAAATAGATGACCATATAGGAATGACATTTGCAGGTTTTGCATCTGATGGTAGAGTCCTCGTAGACTATGCAAGGTTGCGGGCTATTCAGCATAAAATACTTTACGATGAAAAAATAAGTGTAGAACTATTAACGAGAAGAATATGTGATGTTAAGCAAAGTTATACACAACATGCTGGTGTAAGGCCGTTCGGAGTGGCTTTAATAATAGGCGGCGTCGACGATAGAGGACCTCATTTATATATGACTGAGCCAAGCGGTCAATACATGAGCTACTTTGCTGTAGCAATAGGTTCTGAAGGGCAGTTAGCCAATGAATATTTAGAGAAAAAATATAAGGAAGATTTAACGGTCGATGAATTAATAGTCTTAGCCATAGATACGTTAACAAAGGTATCTAAAGAGAAACTTGCACCAGAATATATTGAAATAGGGTACATTCCAGTTGAGAAGCCTTTATTTAAAAAGTTAGGTATAGGTGAAGTAGCAAAGTACATGGAGAAAGTGGCTTAAGAAGCTTTTAGCTTACACTTACTTTCTAAATTGGTTGTGTTTTTAGCTTAGATTTTGCTACAGTATTTTCTAGATAGAGAAGTGATGCTATATGAGTAGAAAACATGAGCCTATAGTAGCAAGACTTGAAACCCATGGACATAGATTTGAAATTTTAGTCAAGCCTGACCTCGCTTTTAAATTTAAAGAAGGTAAAAAGGTTAGTATTAGGGAAGTTTTGGAGGGAGAATTTATCTATAAAGACGCTAGAAAGGGTCTTAAAGCTTCAGAAGAGATTATAAAGAAGGTTTTTGGAACAACTGACGTATATAAGGTAGCTGAGGAAATTCTTAGAAGAGGAGAAATACAGATAACAGCTGAACAAAGAAGAGCCCTTATTGAGGCTAAGAGAAAGCAAATAATAGATTTTATTTCTAAAAACTGTATCGATCCTAAAACAAAGCTTCCACATCCACCTAGAAGAATAGAATTAGCTATGGAGCAATTGAGAGTAGGTATTGATCCATTTAAAGACGTAGAAAAGCAAGCATTACAAATAATTAAGGCTTTAAGCAGAGTTTTACCCATTAAATTGGCTAAGGCTATAGTTAGGGTTAAAATACCTTCACCATTCTCTGGAAGAGCTTATAGTGTACTTGCAGGTTTCGGTGAAGTAAAAAGGGTTACTTGGCTCGGCGACGGAAGCTTGTTTATGGAGCTAGAAATTCCTGCGGGAATGCAGCAAACACTTATAGATAAGGTAAACGCTATATCTAAAGGTACAGGTGAAATTAGAATAGTTGAGACAAAATGGTGAGTTAGGGAAATGCCAGTACATGTACAGCATAGGCAAATTGTTGTGCCAGGACAGTTATTGGCTGAAGGAAAAGACGTAGAAGTGAAATCACAGCATACAATATATAGGGTAGGTGATAAGCTCTACTCTGCAGTAATAGGACTTGCTGAAGTACAAAATAATAAGGTAAATGTAATTGCCCTTGAGGGATTTTACTTTCCAAAAGTTGATGACATAGTAATAGGGATAATTATAGATTTAGGGCTGACTTCCTGGACTGTAGATATAAGAGCCCCATACACGGCTGTTTTACATGCTAATGACGCTTTAAATAAGCCTTTTAATCCGTTAAAAGATGATTTAAGAAGATACTTTGATATAGGCGACCTCTTAGTGGCTAAAATAAGTGTTTTCGATAGAACAAGAAATCCCATACTCACCGTTAGGGGTAAGGGGCTTGGAAAAATAACTAAAGGTAAAATAGTGGAGATTGTTCCCTCACGCGTACCGAGACTTATAGGTAAGAAGGGTTCAATGATAAACATGATTAAGGAGGAAACTAAATGCCAAATAATTGTGGGTTTAAACGGGAGAGTTTGGATTGTTGGTCCATCTCCATTACATGAGGAAGTAGCTATTCTTGCAATAAAGAAGGTGGAGAGAGAAACTCATACTACAGGTCTAACCGATCGCGTAAGAGCTTTCATCCGTGAAGAACTTAAGAAGAGGGGTATTACAAAATGAAACCTGAAAGCATTAAATTAATCAACGAGAAGGGACTAAGGATTGATGGTAGAAAACCTGACGAATTAAGACCCGTAATTATGGAGGTTGGGGTATTAAAGAATGCTGATGGATCAGCCTATGTTCAACAGGGAAACACTAAGGTAATAGCTGCAGTTTATGGTCCTAGAGAAATACATCCTAAGCATTTAACATTACCTGACAGAGCTATTCTAAGAACAAGATACCACATGGTACCTTACTCAACCGATGAAAGAAAATCTCCCGCACCAACACGCAGAGAAATAGAACTTTCTAAGGTAATTAGAGAGGCTTTAGAGGCAGTAATTTTTGTAGAACTTTACCCGAGAACAACAATAGACGTATTTATTGAAGTCATCCAGGCTGATGCAGGTACAAGAACAGCAGGAATAATAGCGGCTTCGCTAGCTCTCGCTGACGCTGGAATACCTATGAGGGATTTAGTTGCAGCTGTAGCTGTAGGTAAAGTTAATGGACAATTAGTTTTAGATGTTAATCAATTAGAGGATGAATATGGAGAAGCCGACATGCCCATTGCTATGATGCCTAGTTTAGGCAAAATAGTGCTTCTACAGCTTAATGGTGTACTGACAGAGGAGGAATTTAAGAAGGCTTTGGAACTAGCTAAGAAGGGCATTATGAAACTTTACGAATATGAACAACAAGCACTCAAAAAGAAATATGTTGAAATAAAGCCTGAAGAGGTTTAAACCATGAGTATAACACCAACTAACTTAAGGATAGTTTCTACACTGAAAAAACACTCAATGACTTCGTTAATAGAGAAAGGGCTAAGAATAGATGGTAGAAGACTTGATGAATTCCGTGAAATAACTATAATACCGAACTATATAGCGAAAGCTGAAGGTTCAGCATACGTTAAAGTTGGAGGAACCGTTGTAATAGCTGGTTTAAAAGTTGGTGTAGGATCTCCATTTCCTGATACACCTAATGATGGAGTGATCACGGTGAACGCTGAGTTTGTACCGTTTGCGTCACCAACCTTCGAACCAGGCCCTCCAGACGAGAATGCTATTGAACTGGCAAGAGTTATTGATAGAAGTATTAGGGAACTTAAAGTAATTGACTTGTCGAAACTAGCAATAATACCTGGAGAAAAAGTGTACATACTATGGTTAGACATTTACGTCTTCGATCATGATGGAAATCTTCTCGACGCATCAACGCTTGCAGCAATGACTACTCTGCTTATAGCTAAAATACCTAAAGCTGAGGTTAAGGAGGATAAAAGCATAGAACTTAATAAAGAGGATAAGGTGTCTTTACCTATAAATAACAAAGTAGTAACTGTAACTGTGGGCAAGGTTAATAATAAGTTAATAATAGATCCTACAGTTGATGAAGAACAAATATTAGAGTGCAAATTAGCTATATCGATATCTGAAGACGGCAGAATAGCTGGTATGCAAAAAATGGGTACAGGTGTTTTCACAGAGGAAGAAGTTTTAGAAGCTATTAGCTTAGCGAAAAATGCGTCTAAAATATTGTTCTCCAAAATAGACGAAGCCATTAAAAAAGCTCAGTAACAAATTTTTTAAACCTAAACCAATATTCTCTTACCGAAACTGAACATGTAGTGTATGGTGAAGTTGAAAATGGGTAGAACAAAAGTCGTCGGAATAGCTGGAAGATATGGGGCAAGATACGGTTCTACTCTTAGGAAAAGAGTAAGAGATATTTTGGAAAAGAGATATGCGCCACATACATGTCCGCTTTGCGGATATAAAGGTAAAGTCGTTAGAATAAGTGTTGGATTATGGAAATGTAGGAAATGTGGTGCTATTTTCGCGGGAGGAGCTTACGTTCCGAGAACAGGTTTAAGTAAATTCTTTCCACCAATAATTTATAGAAAGGAGTAAGATGAGTGCTTTTACAAGAAAAGTAAAAATAATTTTCACAACTTCACATAGACCTTCTTCTAAACTTAGAACATTCATTAAAGAGCTTGCTGCAACCATACCATTCTCGATAAAATTGAATCGTGGTAAGAAAACTCTTAATGCTCTATACTTAGAGGCTCTCGAGTTAGGAGCGAAAAATATTGTCGTCGCTTTTGAAAGGAAAGGAAATCCCAGCGCTATGTTGCTTTACAAGGTTCTTGAGAGACCCTTAGGTGTTAAGAAAGAGGTTCTTATTAGGATTGCAGGAGTTAGTTTATGGCGTGAAATACCTGATGCTGTAAAGCCATATAATCCATCATCAATAGCTGTCCTTGTCTCAGAGGAGGAAATTGAATTAGCTGAGGCATTAGCTACCATGTTTAGTGCGCAAGCAGTATTTGAATATGACGAGGCAAAGAAATTTGATGTATTAATTAAAGTAATGTCCAAAGGAAATGTAAGCTTAGTTATTTTTGAAAATCCCTCTTCTAAGAGGATAGTTGGACCAATAATTAAAGTGTGCGGGGTTAGATTTTGGAGAGAACAGCAGAAATCACTATAGAGTTTAGCGATAGTAAGATTACTAAAACGCTTTATAGAACCCTCCTCCCAGAAATAATGTCAGCTCCCACTTTTAAGACAAAGGTTAACATAGTGTTTTTAGAGCAAAAAATTAAAATAACAATAGAAGCCGATACAACATCTAGCTTAAGAGCTGCACTAAATTCCTACCTTTCCTGGATTTCAAGTATACTTAAAACTCTTAAGCATGTAAGGTAGAGAAATAATTAAGGTGTAATATAAGTGGCTGAAAAACTCCCACCTGAAGTACAAGCAAGACTTGCCCAGTTTCAACAAGTTCAAGAACAATTAAAGCTTATCTTAGCTCAGAAGCAAAGCGTTCAAGCAGAATTAAGAGAGTTAGAAAATGTCTTATCAGAACTTGAGAAACTACCGGAAGATGTAGAGCTCTATAAGAGTGTAGGGCACATTTTAATTAAGACCTCCAAAAGTGATGTTGTAAAGGAGCTTAATGAAAGAAAGGAAATACTTGAGTTAAGAATTAAGACCCTTGAAAAACAAGAGTCTTATTTGCGAAAGCAATATGAAGAGCTTAGAAAGAGAGTTACTGAGGAGCTTATGAAATCGTATAGGGCAGTATCGTAGAAGTAATTATTTAGTCTATTTAACACTTAACTAGGCAGTTTTTCTCAAAGGTGCTATATTTTGTCCTTTACAAGAAAACCTTTAGAAACCATAGTGTTAAACCTTGACTTAGAAAAAGTAAGTGACGATTTACTTGTTAAGATAGTAGAAAAAGCAGAGTCTATAATAAGAAGGACTATTGAGGAAAAAGTAGGAGCAAGCTTCATTGGCGACTTAAACGTTTTAATTACGGCTAATAAATTTAAAGATAAAATTACCTTCACCATAACTGTAGAATTCTCAGCACCAAAAATTTTAGAAATAGACTATGAAGGAGTATTAGAGGAGGCGTCAAGAAAGGCTTTTGAAACCATTGAGAAGTGGTTGAAGGAAAATGCGGGAATGCAACATAGAGAAAATAAGGGATGTTTTTGAAAAATCCAGGAAAGTAGCTATAGTTTCACATAAAAATGCTGATCCTGACGCATTCTTTTCAGCTTATGCTCTTCAAAAGCTACTAGAAAAAATTAATGCTAAAGCAAAAGCAGTTTTCCTCTTTCCTGAAAGTGTAAGCTCCATTACACGTAAGCTATTGGAAAATCTTAGGTTTAACGTTTCATATGTTAAGAAGTACTCTGATGATTTAGGAGCTTTTGACACAATAATCATTGTAGATACAGGTTCGCCTGAGCAGTTAGGTGAATTCTTAAAAATTATTGATGAAAGCGAAGTAGTTCTCATAGACCATCACTACACCCATGACTTCTTTAGAAACCGGGCTTATCTATGTGTCGATCCGCAAGCACGGTCAACAGCGGAAATTGTGTACAAGCTTTTCGAAGAATTCAATATTCCTTTAGATAAAGAAGCGGCTTTAAGCTTACTTATAGCTATTCTTTACGATACAAGGCAATTTAGTATTGCAAGACCGGAAACTTTGAGAATATCCGCTAATCTCTTAGAAAAGGTAGGTGACTTAAGAGAAATATTGAAGCTCTTTAGGACAACCATGGATATCTCCGAGAAAATAGCTAGACTAAAAGCGGCCATGAGAATGGATCTTTATAGAGCAAATGATATTTTAATAGTTATAAGCGATGTTGGAGCATATGAGGCAAGTGCTGCAAGAGCGCTTCTCGAATTAGGAGCTGATGTAGCATTTATAGTTTCAGAAAACGATACAATAAGGGTTTCAGTTAGGGCTAAAGAGGAGTTTGTTAAACGTACAGGTATACACTTAGGAAAGGATGTAATGGTTGAATTAGGAGAGGCTCTTGGAGGAACAGGCGGAGGTCATGATGTAGCAGCAGGCGCCGAAGGTAGGAATGTTTCTAAAGAATATGTTAAAGGGAAAATAGTTGAAATTCTTACTAGAAAGTTAAAGAGTAAAGGACTTAGCATAGTAAGCCTAAAACCCTAAAATTTCGGAGGAGAATATTTTGGCAGCAATTTTAGTAGAGAATTTAACATACTACTACCCTAAATCAACAAGACCTGCTCTTAAAAATATCACATTAAAGATAGAGAGAGGAGACTTCATAATAATTACCGGACCTAGCGGCAGTGGAAAATCAACTCTTGTAAGAACATTTAATGGCCTAATACCCCACTTTTATGAGGGAAGATTTGAAGGTAGAGTTCTGGTTTTTGGTGTTGATACTCGTAGGGCTTCTGTTGCAGAATTATCAAGAAAAGTAGGAATAGTATTTCAAGATCCTGAAAACCAAATACTTACACTTTCTGTTGAAAGAGAAATTGCTTTTGGACTTGAAAATTTAGGCTTACCATCAACTAAAATACGTGAGAGAGTAAATGAAGTGCTTAAAGAACTTAAAATAGAGGACCTAAGATACCGTGTACCTTTTGAACTTTCCATAGGTGAGCAACAGAAAGTCATCGTCGCCTCAATTTTAGCTATGAAGCCTAAAGTCCTTGTATTTGATGAACCCACAGCTCACATGGACCCTTATAGTGCATGGATATTTTCAAAAATACTTAAGGAACTTAATAGGAAAGGTTACACAATAGTTGTTGTAGAGCATAGATTAGACCTTTTAGTGGAGTATGCAACAAAAATATTTGTTCTTAAAGACGGCAAACTTTACGCACAAGGAAAGCCTGATGAAATATTGGAGAGAGATGATATAGACTCTATTGGTGTGAATGTTCCTAAATTCATTAGCTTCTTTAAAAAACTAAAAAATCATGTAAGAACAGTTAAGGTTCCGAGAAGCATTAAGGAAGCTTCAGAAGTTCTTAGAAAGGTGGTAATGTGGAGCTCGCTATAGAGGTTAGAAACTTATGGTATACTTATCCAGGAGGCGTTGTTGCACTAAGAAACGTTAATCTAGATATTTATTTAGGCGAAAAACTTGTAATCTTAGGATCAAATGGCGCAGGAAAATCTACTTTAATAAAACATTTTAATGGGTTACTTAAGCCTCAGAAAGGATATGTTAAGGTTTTTGGTGTTGATACTCGTAGGGCTTCTGTTGCAGAATTATCAAGAAAAGTAGGAATAGTATTTCAGAATCCTTATCACCAGTTTTTCTCTGAAAGAGTATGGGATGAAGTGGCTTTTGCACTTAAAAATTTTGGATACTCCGAAGACGTAATTAACTATAGGGTAACTAAGGTTTTAAGACTGTTTGACTTATACGATTACGCTGATAGATCTCCGTTTGAGCTAAGCAGTGGTGAAATGCGTAGATTAGCTATAGCATCTATTTTAGCTTACGATCCGGACGTTATCGTTCTTGATGAACCAACTGTGGGCCAAGATAAAATACAGAAGGAAAAGCTAAGAGAGTACATTAAACTTCTTACGTTGCAAAACAAAACAGTTATTCTTGTAACGCATGATATAGAATTTATTACTGAAGGCTTTGATAGAATTGTGGTAATGGCTAAAGGCACTATAGTGGGTGAAGGTAAGCCTAAGGAAATACTTTATGATGAAGAGGTTTTAGTTAAAGCCAATCTTATGATGCCTCAAATACCGCGAATTGCTACATGTTCTAAACTTTCTGAAATTAGTGATGAAAGGCCTTTGACGGAAAATGAACTTTTACTTTTAGTATTAGGCATACTAAGGGGGAGGAAATGAAAGGCTTAATGGAATCAATTTATGAAATGTTTATTTTCCGTAAAGAAGATAAGTTTCTAAATAATGTTGATCCTAGGGTAAAGTTCGTAGTATTGTTAGCAACAGCAGTTCCAATATTCCTATCGTTTAACCCGCTCTTCTATGTTTTCTTGACAATTCTTTTAGTTTTACAAACATTGTTTTTAGCGAATGCTAGAAGAATAGCGTTTTCGCTTAAAGGAATAGCAAAGCTGTTAATAATGTTCTATGTTATAATATATGTTTTCAATGCTTATCCTAATCTTTTAAACATAGAGGTCGCAGCAATGGCTTTCATGTCTATTTTCAGATTCTTTCTCTTAGTATACTCCTTTACACTATTTTTTACTACAACATATATTGATGACTTAGCGCAGGTACTTTATAGGTTAAAAATACCCTATCACATTGCATATACTTTAGTTCTCTCTGTAAGATTCGTTCCCACAGTTGCTAGAGACATAGCGCAAATTTATGATGCACAAAGGTCTAGAGGGTTAGAGCTTGAGAAAGGAAATATTTTCGAGAGAATAAGGAAAATCCTTCCAATACTTATACCAGCGTTTATAATATCTATTCTAAGAGTTGATTTCGTAGCTGAAGCATTAGAGTCAAGAGCTTTTGGTTCTTCATACAAAAGAACTTTTATGGTTGATTTAAGGATAAAACCTATTGATGTAATATATGCTGCGTTAATACTTATTTACATTCTGACAATCTATTTGTTTTTAAATACGAAAGTGTATAGTTTCATGATGGGTTGGTTTTAGAGCAATGCTCAGAATATATGCTGACTATAGGGAAAGAAGCAGTAACATTGCCGAACACTTAGTTAAAAGGAGTGTTAAAGTATTTTTTGAAAACTTAGAAACTTGTGATTACGTGATTTCAGATAGATTATGTGTTGAAAGAAAAACTGTTCGTGACTTAGTTAAGTCTCTTTTTGATGGAAGACTCTTTAGTCAAGCTTCGAGAATGATAGAGAAGTTCGAAAAGCCCATGATAATTATTGAAGGTGACTTTTCAGAAATTAAAGCATTAACTGATAAGGTAAACGCTGTTTTTGGAGCTTTAACTTCATTAGCTATTGAAATGAACGTAACTATTCTATGGTCCCCAACATCTGAAGATACAGCCAATATACTATATATTTTAGCTAAGCATGAGCAGAAAGGGGAGAAAAGGTTAAGAGCTTTCGTACCGAAAAAGCCTAAAACACAAGATGTTAAAGAATGGCAATTACGTATTTTACAAAGCTTTCCAGGTATAGGTCCTAAACTTGCTGAAAAGCTTCTTGAAAAATTTGGTTCATTAGAAAAAGTGTTTACCTCTTCAAGCACCGAGTTAGCAAAAGTTGTAGGTTATGAGAAAGCTCAGAAGATGCTTCAGCTTCTTAAAGCACCTTATAGCGGTAAAACCAAGGGATATCGGGAGGACATTTTGAAGTATTTAAAAAACGGAGGTTAGCATTTACCTAGCTTTTTAACTATCATGAGTTTAGAATGTTCTTCAGATAGTTTCTCACAAATTATTCCCTTAGGCCTACTTACTCTTTCAATAACAGAAATTTTTCTTGAAGGAGTTACTATGAGATCAACTGGAACATCATGAGCATCCTTAGGTAACGAGTATTTTAAGACTTGAACATCATGCACCAATGCCGCGATAGGTATGTTGGAATCTATTTTCCCAGCTTCTAAGAGTATGGCATACTCTAAGTCGCCAAATCCTCCACCTTTACCTAAGCGAACACCGTTTACCTGAGAAACAGCAACGCATCCCACTATGAATAGGTCTACTTCAGGTAAGTCATAGGGGTTATCAATTATTTTTCCAAGAACCATAGCTCCTCTTATTGTTGATGCAAAATCGGCTTTCCTAAGAACATTAGTGTTTGGTTCAACTATAGCAAATCCCTTATGTAATCTTGGCGTAGGCATAACTACTGTTTTTCCTTGAAGTAAGGCTATTTTCTTAACATGTCTTAAAGGGGAATCGGGATCTATCTTTATGGTTTTGGCTTTTCTGAAAACAGATGTTTCAGCAAGAATTTTTGATGCCTTAAATGCTCCTTTAAAATTCGGTATTCTACCATAGATTGGTTTGGGAGGTAATGCTAGTCCTTCTTTCTCAAGGATATTCCACATTTGCCTCCTTATGTTGTTTTTAAAATGTTTTAAATGGGCCTCCATATTCTGCTACCTTAACGAACTAATATTTTGTAGATACTCGTTAGTCTTTACTTGTAGGTGACAAGTGAATTTATAAATCCGTGCTGTATTTAGCTTTAGGTGAACTGGGTAAGGAATGGGTAGAAGAGGTAAGCTTCATAATTTAAATGGATGTGTTGAATCATGGTAAAGTATAAGATGGTTGAAGACATACTGAAGATAATGAGTAACATAGAGCAGGTTAGAAACATAGGTATTATAGCACATGTAGATCACGGTAAAACTACGACTTCAGATAATCTGCTAATGGCAGCGGGGATTATTTCGCCTAAAATCGCCGGTGAGGCTTTAGCACTTGATTATCTTGATATTGAGCAGAAGAGGGGTATAACTGTTAAGTCGGCCAACATAAGCTTGTACCACGAATATGAAGGTAAACCTTATGTAATTAATCTCATAGACACTCCTGGACATGTTGATTTCTCGGGGAAAGTTACTAGGGCGCTTAGAGTACTTGACGGTTCATTGGTTGTTGTAGATGCCGTCGAAGGTGTTATGACACAAACAGAAACTGTGCTTAGGCAATCTTTAGAAGAACGTGTTCGCCCACTACTATTCATAAATAAGGTTGATAGGTTAATTAAGGAGCTTAAGCTTACACCACAGCAAATCCAGGATAGAATAGTTCAGATAATAAAGGAAATTAACGGTTTAATTGAAACCTACGCTGAACCACAGTTCCGAAGTAAATGGAAACTTGACGTTAGAAAGGGTATGGTTGCTATAGGTGCGGCTAAGGATAAATGGGGTTTCACAATACCTTATGCTCTTTCTAAAGGAATTAAATTCTCAGACGTTATTGAAGCATACAAGAGAGGCCCGGAAGGCGTAAAAGACCTTCAAGAAATGGCACCGCTACATGTTTCACTACTAGACATGATAGTTAGATTCGTACCTAATCCTAGGGAAGCTCAAAAATATAGAATACCTAAAATATGGAGGGGTGATGTAAGCTCCGAATTAGGAAAAGCCATGGTTGAATGCGATCCAAATGGGCCAACAGTAATATTTGTTAACAGTATACACATAGATCCCCATGCAGGCTTGGTGGCTACTGGAAGAATATTTTCTGGAACAATAGAAACCGGGAGTGAAGTATGGCTGGTTCAAGCTAGAGCGAAGAATAGAGTATTACAAGTAGGACTATACATGGGTCCGCATAGGGAAATAGCTGAAAGAATACCTGCTGGAAACATAGTTGCACTTTTAGGTGTTGATAGGGCGCGTGCTGGTGAAACACTGGTTTCTCCAGAATATAGAGACCAAGCATATCCGTTCGAAAAATTAAGGTATATCTCGGAACCCGTAGTTACTGTTGCTATTGAGCCTAAGAATGCAAGAGACCTGCCCAAACTAATTGATGCTTTAAGGAAAATGAGTATTGAAGATCCTAACTTAGTTGTTAAAATTAATGAGGAAACAGGGGAATACTTGATTTCGGGAATGGGTCATTTACACTTGGAAATAACTCTTACATTCCTAAAGGAAAACTATGGTTTAGAAGTAGTTGCTTCACCGCCAATAATAGTTTATAGGGAGAGCATAAGGGGTTCATCAAAAATTTTTGAGGGTAAATCACCTAATAAGCATAATAAATTCTACATATCGGTTGAACCTCTAGATGAAACAACAATTAAGCTTATTCAAGAGGGAATAATATCTGAAGATCAAGATCCAAGGGAGAGGGCTAAAATACTTAGAGACCAGGCTGGATGGGACACTGATGAGGCAAGAGGAGTAATAGCTATAGATGAGAGAATTAATGTCTTTATAGATAAAACAAAAGGTGTTCAGCACTTAAGAGAAGTAAAGGACACTATGATAGGTGGATTCAGATATGCTATGGCTGAAGGGCCTTTAGCACATGAGCCTGTAAGAGGAGTTAAAGTAATACTTCACGATGCAGTTATACATGAAGACCCTGCACATAGAGGCCCTGCACAAATATATCCAGCGGTTAGAAACGCTATTTTCGCAGGAATGCTTACTTCAAAACCAACGCTTCTAGAACCGATTCAGAAACTTGACATTAAAACGCCTATGGAGTATATGGGTAATGTAACAAGAGTTGTTACTCAGAGAAGAGGAAGAATAATAACTGTTCTACAGCAAGGACCAATGGTTAGAATAATAGCCGAAATGCCAGTTGCTGAATCTCGGGACTTAGCAACAGTTCTCAGAAGCGTAACTGCTGGAAGAGTCTTCTGGGGTACAGAATTTAGTAGGTGGGCTCCAGTACCTGACTCACTACTTTGGGATCTTATAAGGAAAATTAGGGAAAGAAAAGGACTTAAGCCGGAGCCTCCGAAACCAGAGGACTTCATATCTCTCTAAAATAATGAGGACTTGTTTTTCAGTAAAACATATTCTTATCTCTTCAAAGAAAATATCAAGAAGAGTAGAGATGATACTCTATGCCTAAATATAGTGTTCCAAAGGGTTTTAGAGATTTCCCGCCGGAAATAATGATTTTAAGGAAGAAAATATTGGAAATTGTTGAGAGAACGTTCGTAAAATACGGTTATGATCCTATTGAAACACCAGTGCTGGAGTATTGGGAAACTCTTAAAGGAAAGTATGGTGAAGAAGCCGAAAACAAATTAGTGTACAAGTTTAAGGATCCTTGGAGTGAAAAATGGTATGCATTAAGATACGACTTAACAGTGCCTCTTGCAAGGTTTCTTTCAAACCATGTTGTACAGTTTCCGTTTAGAAGATACCATATATCTAGGGTTTGGAGGCATGACAACCCTCAAAGAGGAAGGTATAGGGAGTTTTGGCAATGCGACATAGATATTGTCGGATCACCGTATCCTGAGGCTGATGCTGAAATAGTTAATGTGCTTTCAGAAGCCTTAGAAAATTTAGGTATAGCGAATTTTAAAATAAGACTTAATGATAGAAGGCTTTTAGCAGGAATTTTTGAGGAATCACTGCCGCTAAAGGATGTAATTTCCGTTTATAGAATTATAGATAAACTTGATAGAATAGGTTATGAGGGTATAAGAGAAGAGCTCCTTAAGAGAGGATATACGGAACCTGTTGTTGAGAAAATACTAAACATTATTTCAATAAGTGGAAAACCCGAAAAAGTTCTTGAGGAACTAAGTGAAGCGTTCGGAAGAAACGAAAAGGTTTTACAAGCCATTAATCACTTAAGTGAAATGTTAAACTTTATAAATAATAGACAAAGGGTTTCAATAGAACTTTCCCTAGTTAGAGGTCTTGACTATTACACTGGTCCCATATTCGAATATATTGTTGAACAACCTAAAATAGGAAGTATAGCTGGTGGTGGAAGATATGATAATTTAATAGAGATTTATACGGGTAAGCATACACCGTCCACAGGTGGTTCAATAGGTATTGAACGAGTTATTGACGCTGGACTAGAGCTTGGGATTTTTAAGCTATCGCAAAAAACATACACTAAAGTATATGTTCTAGCTTTAAGGTTTGACAAAAACGTTTACAAATACGCCTTATCTGTAGCCAATGAGTTAAGGCGAAACAATATTCCAACTCAAATAGATGTTATGAGAAGGAGTGAACAAGCCCAAAGGAGATATGTTATGAAAAAGGGAATAAACATAATAGTATATATAGGTCCAAAGGAGGTTTCTGAAAACAAAGTTACACTTTATGATAGAAAAAGCGGTACTAGAGTAATTGTTAATAGAGACCATATAGTGAATGCTATTGAGAAATTATTAGAGAGTTAAATCCTCCAACGTTGATGAAGGTGAAATTCTAAGAATTGCTGAAACAACCATAGCTCCAACTAATGCAGCTGTTGTCATCATGGAGTAAAGTGTAGGGTTAATTATCCCAACCCTTAAGCCTTCATAGGCTGCAATTATTGTTATACTTGTTTTAATATTGTATATGGTAAGTATGTGAGCATATTTTAAGGGGCAGCATATTTTTGAAGCAACATATGCACCTCCGAATGTTGAAATAAAAGTTACTGCAAAAAGCGTTATGAAGAACATTAAGTTCGTTATTACAAGTGATAGATCAATTAGAACGCCAGAGTAGAAGAAAAATATTGGTATGAAGAAGCCGAAACCTAAGCCTCTAATTTTTGCTTCTAAAATTTTATGGCTCTTAGCTGTTTCAGCAATTAAAAGACCTAGTATGAACGCTGTAAGTGTTGCATGAACGCCTAAAGCCGAGGAAACTATAGCTAAAAGAACAAGCAGTAAAAGTATTATTTTAAGCTCAAGCTCCCAAGCTGTTTTTAAAGTTAAAATAAGTTTTCCAGTTCTAGGTACAGCATAGAAAAGTATTGCTAAGAGAGCTATGTAAAGGACAGATATTACACTAAATTTTCCTAAAACAATGCTTAAACCTATAATACTTAGGATATCACATACCATAGCTGCTCCAAAAAGAACTTGACCAAGAGGAGAGTAGAGAATAAGCATGTCGTAAAGAATGGTGTAAACGACAGCAACGCTTGTAGCTGCTAAAGCTATACTAACCAATAATGTTGTTTCGGTTAATCCATATTCGTTACTTAAGAACATAATAAGCGCTAATAATGGCGTAAAGAATATTGCTGAACCAAGTGCAACGCTCTCCTTAAGTCTCCTCTTGAATACGTGAGGCTCTATTTCCGTACCAGCAATAAACATAAGCATTATTGCACCTATCTCAGCAAGAAAAGCTAGCGTCTCGGTTGGTTCTACACCGACAATCCTTGCAATACTTCCAAAAGCTAGTTCTAGAATAGCTGTGGAAATTGCTGTTCTTAAAGAAATATATCCTGCAATAACAATTAGAACACCCGCGATTAACATATCTATTAACTGCTTTAACTCAATAATTTCAGAAATAACCTCCGGATGACGCTTAATATGCCCTATAACGGCCACTATAATTATGATGATAACTATTTCTATCATTGCTCTTTTAATATTCAAGCTCTACCAACCCTTTTGCGGAGTGAGTTAGGAAAGCATATTGTTAACTTTCAGCAAGCACGCTTTCTTAAAGAAGTTTTCAAGAATGTAAGCTTAAATCTACACTTTATGTTTTTCCCATTTAAATAGGGCAGAATAGGTTTATAAATGGGTAATAACTTTTTCTTGTAAACGTTAAGAATAATGTTTTCACGAGGTGAATCCTTGGTGGTTAAGTATAAAGTGACGATAGATAAAGATGCATGTATAGGTGACGGTATTTGCATTTCGATATGTCCTGAGGTTTTTGAGTTCGACGATGAAGGCAAAGCAAGAATAATTGAAAACTACAGAGCAGGCAACGATTATGAAGGTGAAATCGACGCTGATGAAAACTTAGAAAACTGTCTTACACAAGCCGAGTCCATGTGTCCAACGCAAGCAATTAAGCTATTTAAGTTAGAGTAAAACGGTAAAAGAATATTGTTCAAAAGTTTAAATCCTAAAAGCTTTTTTTCTCTATCCATAATTTTTGACTTAGCTGCTTTGGATCTCCAGCCCTTTAAACTTCACTTTAGCACTTCGCAATTATATAGGAGAATATTGTCATAAACGTTTTAAACAAGGACATGGCAACATCTCTAAGGGAAACTATGCCTTCTAACTTTCCATCATTGCCAACTACTAAGTGCCTTATTCTATTAGAAAACATGGTATGTAATGCTTCAATAATTGTGCTTCAAGTGGAAGACTAATTACGTTGCGTGTCATGTATTTAGAAACAGGTTCCTCTAAAACCTTAGAGGCATTATCTCTCAAAATCTTAATAATATCTCTTTCTGAAATGATGCCTTTAACCGCAGAGTCTTTAATTACCACAACACATCCAATATCGTAAAAACCGAGCTTCTCAATAACTTCTTTTAAGGTAGCGTTTTCATCAACTGTAATTACTGGGTTCTTCATTATAGATCTTAAGGTAACTGCTAAGTGTTGTATCAAACTGTTACACCCGTAATTGTTACAAAAAAGGATAGGCTAAAAGTTTACATGTACTGTTTCGACTGAGAATCTAAAATTTATTCATTACAGTATTTCTAAGAGAAAACAGCTTTGTTGCACTTTGAGAAGAAGAATTATGGATCAGCCAAATGCCTTCTCCTCATTACCACGTTGGGTTCTGTGTCGGGAGTACTCATCATTTCCGCATTAAGAGTATGCAAATACGAGGTATTAACCTTATATGGCATTTCTAATGGGATTTATTGGTGTAAGTATTTTTCCCTTTTAACATTATTGGTTCTCTGTTATCTTCCCTAATTTTTCCTTTACTATTTGCGCTACAATTCTCCCATCTACTTTACCTCTTAGCTTATTCATTACAAGTCCCATTACTATGCTAAATGCCTTATGTTTTTTAGTTTTTAATTCTTCTTTTTTCTCTTCAATTATTTTATTAACTAATTCTTTAACATCTTCAATAGTTACTTTTCTTAGACCCAGAGTCTCTATTGCATCCTTAACATGTTTTTCAGGGTTTTTAGCTAGCCATGCTAATATTTTTGGTATTGCTTCTTTCGCTATTTCCCCTTTAGCGAACATGTTAAATAGTTCTTCGAAATGTTCATCACATAAGTTTTCTACTGGTACATTTTCTTTTCTGAGGGACTTAAGCGTGTTTTCAAATGTTGATGCTACTAATGTTGGGCTTATTTTTTCACGGTGTTTTTCAACTATTTTTTCAAAAAGATCTAGCCAATACGATTTTATCATTTGCTTAGCTAAGCTTTCGCTTAGCCCATAATTCTCTATAAACTTTCTAAGTTTTTGCTCAGGCATTTCCGGTAGGTTTGCTGCTATTTTCTTAAGCATTTCGCTGGTAATTTCTATTGGCGGTACATCAGTTTCAGGATACATTCTGGCCGCTCCTGGCTGAGGCCTCATATACCTTGTTGTTCCATCAGAATTTGCTGCTCGTGTTTCCTTAGGTATCCCCTTTAAAGCATATTTTGCTCTCTCAACTACAGCTTTTAAAGCTTTTTTTGCGCTCTCTTCTTTATCAGCTATTATTACTATTGCGTCTTTTTCTAAATCGGCATTACATTTTTCATAGAGCTTTACTATTTCCTCTTCTACTATACCGTATTTTGGCAGTTCATCAGTATGTATTAGCCCTGATACTCCTCCCCAGAATTTCGCATATTCTGAAAGTTCTGTTCCAAATCTTCTTCCAGGCTGAATCTCTGTTCCAAGAATTCCTTTAAATAATGGTAGAACCTGTGCTAATACTTTGCCTCCTTTCTTTAATGTGTTTTTTATGAGTTTACTTTTAGTATTTTTAAAAATCTCGGTTACGTCAATGGGGTTGAAGACTATGTTTTCCTCCTTAACGCCTCTTCTAATAAGTTCCTCTTTTATTTGAAGAAGCTTTAGCTGCCTTAACGTCTCATATTCTACAACTTTCCTTATTAATTCAAGTTTTTGAACGCCTTTAATCTCTATTTTCTCTCCACCGCTTATTGAAACATTTAAATCTTGTCTTATTGTTCCTAAGCCTCTTTTCACTCTGCCTGTTATTCTAAGTAACTGACCTATTTTGTAAGCTACTCTCTCAGCCTGTTCTGGCGAATGAATATCTGGTCCTGTAGAAATTTCTATTAAAGGTATGCCTAACCTGTCTAGTCTGTAAACGACGTTTTTTCCTTTTTCCTCTATTTTTCTTGCAGCATCCTCCTCAATACATATTGTTTGAATCCTTATTTTTCCCTCTTCATCTTCAAGATATCCTCCTAAAGCTACTACAGCTGTTCTTTGAAACCCTGTAGTATTTGATCCATCAATGACTATTTTCCTCATAACATGAACTTCATCAACGGGTTTTGAATGCAACATTAAAGCTACTGTTAAAGCTATTTCTAGGGCTTCCAGATTTAAGTTATGAGGTGGTTCTTCATCTCCTTCTACAAGGCATACATGGTTTTCGTATGATTCATAAACGTACTTCCTTCTCCTCTTCCATTCGAAAAGAGCTGCTATGTCAACCTCTCCTAGTTCACTACGTGTTGGTCTAAGCCTTCTAATGAAGACGTATTCTGGTCTTTCCTCAACAAGCTTTGTTGGGCAATTACAAAATAGCTTGTACTTAGTGTCTAATTGTTGATGGAGCTCTAATCCAACTTTAAGACCTAACTTTTTGTAATCAAGTTTCTCCATGGTCTACCACCGATTTAGCCTAAATAATTCATGAATGTTGTTCTCGGATTTATTTCCCCAGCGATATTTGTTAGCATAAGCTCTCTCACTTCGCTCATGTTCCTTGTCTTAGCTAAAACCCACATTAGCTTAACAAGCGCCGTTTCAGGCAGCATATCCTCTCCTGGAATAACACCTAGTGCTAGTAAGTCTCTTCCAGTACTGTAAACATTCATATTTATTCTGCCCCATATGCATTGAGAAGTCATTACAACAGGTATTTCTTCCTCAATTGCTCTTCTTATTGAACCGTAAAGCTTCTCCGGAGCATGACCTAATCCTGTTCCTTCAATAACTATTCCATGGTATCCTCTGTCAATTAAGAAGTCTATTATTTCAGGGTGTATTCCAGGGTATATTTTTACGAGAGCTACTTTTCCATCGAACTTATTTTCTAGAGTCACTGTTCTATCTTTGCGACGAGGTTTGAAAATACTGTTTAGAATAACTATTTTGCCGTTTTCCACTTTAGCTAGTGGTTTATCATTTATTGATCTGAAAGCATCCCTCCTACTAGTGTGCATTTTTCTGACTTTAGTTCCTCTATGAACTAGACAGTATGTGTCGGAGGTTTCACCGTGCATTACAACAACTACTTCTGCAAAAGGTGCTTTTCCCGCAACCAAAACTGCTGAATAAAGGTTCATTGCAGCATCTGATGACGGTCTATCCGAAGATCTTTGAGCACCTACTAAGGCAACGGTTACTGGCAAATTTCTTAGCGCAAAAGATAGAGCTGCAGCAGTATAGCCCATAGTGTCTGTTCCGTGAGGAATAACTATCCCGTCAAATCCCTCCTCTATTTTCTTAGCTACTTCTTCAGCTATTCTTGACCAGTGTTTTGGTGTCATGTTTTCGCTGAAAATGGAGAAAAGTATTTCAGCCTCAATATTGGCAATACCCATTATTTCAGGTGCAAATTCTAATATGTCCTCCGTTCGTAAAGCTGGATAAACAGCTCCTGTTCTGTAATCTACTCGGCTAGCTATAGTGCCTCCTGTACTTATAATTGCTACGTTAGGTAAGTTAGGATTCTTTTTAACAGTAATTGAAGGATGATAAGGTTTTGGAGGTTTTTCCTCACCTATTTTCTTAAGAACAATGTTTTTTTCGAACCTTATGCCTATGTTATATCCATTATCGAGCTTAACAACAATAAATGGTTTTTCTGAAAGAGAAGGTCTAGGCATAAGTATTCCTTCAACAGTAAAGTCCTTCTTAATAACTTTTATTCTATCACCTATTTTAACACCGGCTTTTCTGAGAAACTCCCTAACTTCGCCTTTATATCCGTATAAAGGATCCTCAAAAGCTATTTTAATCACCCATTTGGGAATTTAAGATTCACTGTTTGGAATTTAGGATTAAAATACTTAATAAAACAAGCTCTTATCGGATAGGTGAAAGGTATCTTAAAAAGCGTTTGCCTAAAGTAAAAAATGTATTCATCTATCTTCTTCTTACCATAGCTACCTGCTGTTGCTGCTTCATAAGTCTCTTTAGATACTCTCTTCTATTCCTAACTCTAGGTGCTAAATTCTTTCTGGGCTTAGGAGGTATCTTTGGAGTTTGGCTTCTGACCTTTCCTGCCTTGGTTATTGATCCGTGTGAAGGCATTCTAACATCACCTACTCTTTTTCGTGATCTTTTTCTTAGAGGTCACTCTCTTATAAATATTTATCTCTGCTAATGTCGTGTGTTTTCAGCTAAGACTTTATTTTTAACAAAAAATATATTATATGGTGATTTGATAGCACCTATCTGAAAGTAACTAAGTGATGAGAGGAGAATATGTCATGAAAGTTTACCTTGTAGACCATGTTATCGGAGTTTTCGTGTTAAACGAAAACGGTGAAGTATTAGCCTTTAAAGTTAATAGTGGAAGTCTCGATGAAATTGTAGATTACGCATTAAAAATTGAAAATGGTGAATTAACAAGACTTCATGAAGAAGTTTTAGAGGAGCTCTCCAAGAAGGAGAGTATTGAGAAAATAGTAGTTGAAGATGAAAGATTAGCCAAGGGAATTACTGCTAAAGGATTCGATATAGAGGTTACACCAGGAAACCCTATCGCAAGAATGTTTAGAGAGCATGTAATAGATTATGCAATGAAATACGGTTTTGCTACCTCACCTGAAGAATATTATGGAAAACTACATGAAATATCTATTAGTCTCACACGCAAGAAGGTTAGGAAAGCCGTTGAGAAAAGAGATCTTTTTGCAGCTCAAGGAGTTAGAGCTATAGATGACATAGATAAAACAATAAATCTATTCATGGCTAGACTTAGAGAATGGTATTCACTACACTTCCCAGAGCTTGACGACCTAGTTAGGGAACACAGAGACTATGCGACAATAGTTTATGAAATAGGTCTTAGAGAAAACTATACCAAAGAAAAACTTACTAAATTAGGTTTTAGCGAAGGAAAAGCGTCTAAAATAATTAAAGCAGCTAAGAAAAGTATGGGTGCAGACATCACAGAGTTCGACATTAAACCCATTCAGACGCTTGCAGGGATAATTTTGCAACTCTATAGGTTAAGAGCTGACATAGCACAATACATCGAGGATGTTATGAGAGAAGTTGCTCCAAACATAACAGCGCTTGTGGGCCCACTACTTGGAGCAAGACTTATTTCGCTAGCTGGAGGCCTAGAGGAATTAGCAAGACTACCTGCAAGCACAATACAGGTTCTTGGAGCTGAAAAAGCGCTTTTCAGAGCTCTTAGAACAGGGGGTAAACCTCCAAAACATGGAATAATATTCCAGTATCCTGAAATTCATAGGGCGCCAAGGTGGCAGAGAGGAAAAATAGCTAGAGCACTAGCAGGAAAATTAGCAATAGCTGCTAGAGTAGATGCCTTCACAGGCGAATATATCGGTGATCAACTTAAGGACGCTTTAAAGAAGAGAATAGAGGAAATAAAGAAGCTTTATGCTAAACCTCCTAAGAGAAAAAGAGAGGAAAGACCGAGAAAAAGGAGAAAGGGAAGGAGGAGGAAATGAACTAATTTGAAAGGAGGTGTGTTATTAAATGAGCCAAATAGTTAAAGTTAAACCACATGATAAGTTTAAGGGAGTATTTATTATAGAACTTGAGGATGGAAGCTTAAGATTAGCTACTAAAAACTTAACGCCTGGAAGAAGAGTTTATGGTGAAAGATTATTTAAGCATGAAGGAGTAGAATATAGGGAATGGAATGCTTATAGAAGTAAGCTTGGAGCAGCAATTCTCAAGGGAATATCTGATGTTCCTTTAAGAAGGGGTACAAAAGTATTATACTTAGGTGTAGCTACAGGAACTACGGCAAGTCATGTTTCAGACATAGTTGGTTTAGAAGGTAAAATCTATGGCGTAGAATTTGCCCATAGAGTTATGAGAGAATTCGTAACCTTAGCTGAGATACGTAAAAACCTCTATCCAATACTTGGTGATGCTAGATTACCACACACTTATAGGAATGTTGTTGAAGAAGTGGACGTAATATATTCCGATGTAGCACAACCTGAGCAAGCAAAACTAGTGGCTGATAATGCGGACTACTTCTTAAAAGATGGCGGCTATTTGTTTTTAGCTATTAAGGCTAGAAGCATAGATGTGACAGCCGAACCCTCCGAAATATACAGGAGAGAAATGGAAACTCTGAAAAATAGAGGATTCGAAATACTTGATGTTGTTCATTTGGAACCATTTGATAAAGATCATGCAATGGTTCTTGCAAAATTCCGAAAGAAACATTGAACCCTTATTTTTAACTAAACTTTTAAACCCTTTCTGTAAAGAGAAATGTTTTGGAGTACTTAAGTCTGAACTCATATGAAAGTTAAGGTTTCAAGCTATGGTAAAGGGCATACAGAAACTTACCGACGAAGTTTCAGATACTCTTAGAAGTAAAGGATTCAAAATAGGGTTCCTAGAGTATCCTGTAAATGAGAGAAAATCAATAGATTTAATAGCTAGGAGAGGTAATGAGAAGTTTCTCATAAAAGTTTCTTATGAAGTAGATAATGTAGGACATAGAGAAGCATATGAATTATCAGCTATTTCCGACGTCTTCGGAGGCTTAGGTGTTCTCATAGGTAAAAAAGCTAAGAAGAAGGAACTGGAAGACTTCGTGGTTTATGAGAGACATGGTTTGCCGGCAATAACACCTGAAACACTAAAGGAACTCATTGAAAATGAGAGAATATATGTTTACGCTGATAGGGGAGGATACTATGTTAGAATTGACGGTAGGAAGCTTAGAGAAAAGCGTGAAGAAAGAAATATGTCCTTAGGAGACATAGCCTATCTTCTAGGTGTTTCTAGGAAGGCAGTTTATGAATATGAAAGGAGCAAAATGAACTTAAGTTTAACAACTGCTTTAAGATTAGTTGAAATATTCGGTGAAGACATATTATCACCACTAGGTATTGACGAGCTTAGGAAACGTGAAAAACTAGCTGTTAGTAAGGCAAAGATGATTTTAAGAAACGCTAAGTTAAAGAGAATAGTTTATGAATTAAATAAAATGGGCATTAAAACTGTTGCTACTGAAAAAACCCCGGTGGACTTAGCAGTTAAAAGCAAGGATGAAATCGCAATAGCTTCAAAAGAAAATGTTTCATATCCCGAACACTTAGGTTTAAAAGAGGAATCCCTCGAAACATTTTCTAAAGTTTTAAATGTAAAGACAATGATGATTGATGACTTAAGGAATGTTGTTGAGTTCTTTAGAAGAGATAGACTAAGGAGAGAAATGTGAAAATATATATTACAGGAAGACCAGGAATCGGAAAATCAACTGTAGTACTACGGGTTATAAATACTCTAAGAAAGCAAGGTGTAAAGGTAGGAGGAATTCTCTGTCCAGAAGTCAGAGGTTCTTTAGGAAGTAGAATAGGATTTAAAATAGTTGATTTATTAACAAATGAAGAAGGATGGTTGGCTCATAAGTCAATGTTTAAAGGAGGTCCGAAAATAGGAAAATATAACGTGAATATTTATGATGCAATAAACATAGGTGTTAAAGCTCTTTCCAAAGCACTAGAAGAGGCAACGGTTATAGTTATAGATGAAGTAGGGCCTATGGAGCTTTCCGTTCCTAAATTGAAGGAGGAAATAGTTAAGGTTTTAACCAGCGGTAGAAACGTGTTAGCAGTAGTACACTACAGATTAAGAGATAAGATAATACTTGAAACTCTGAGATATTATAGAAAATATGAAGTAACAATTTACAATAGAGATAGGCTACCTAAAATAATCATTAATGAAATACTGGAATGAGTAGTGATAAATCTTAGAGAGGATATCACGGGTTGCTAGAGGACATACCTTTAGTTGAAATAAGAGAGGGATTAGCTAAGATCCTAGTTCCTGACTTCTCAAAATATAGAAGGCCTGATGGAGTTTACGAGCCTGCTTGGGCACCTGTATTTTATAATCCTAAAATGGAGCTTAACAGGGATATAGCTGTTCTAGCATTGTCAACCTATGCTAAAACGAAAGGCTCTGAACTTACAGTTGCGGATATTCTTGGAGGAACAGGTGTAAGGGCAATAAGATTCGCTTTGGAAGTACCTAATGTAAGTAGGGTTTATGTAAATGATAAAAACCCATTAGCTTATGAATTAGCTAAGAAGAACATCGAGCTAAATAAATTAGAAAGTAAGGCTTATCCGGAAAACTTCGATGCTAACTTAATGCTTCAATTACATAGATTTTCCTCAGAATATTTTGACTACATAGATATAGATCCCTTCGGGTCACCTATAGAGTTCTTAGACTCAGCAATAATGTCTATTCGAATAGGCGGTATGCTTGGAATAACTGCGACAGATACGGCAACTTTAGAAGGAACATACCCGCATGCATGCTTAAGAAAATATCTTTCAAAACCTTTAAAGGCGGATTTTTCAAAAGAAATGGCTTTAAGAATACTTATAGCAAACATAGCTTTTCGTGCTGCAGCCTATGAGTATGGCATTAATATAAAACTTGGTTACTATAGTCAGTATTACGCTAGAGTATATGTTACTCTTGAAAAAGGAGCTAAAAAGGCCTTAACAAGCATAAGGAACATAGGCTACGTAGTTTTTGATAGGAACTCAGGAAGATATTGGTTATTTAAAGAAATAAAGGAAATACTGGATAAAAAATCTGAAATTGGAAATGCAATTATTGGAGGACCATTATGGTTAGCACCTATTGCTGAAGAATCCTTCATTAAAGCGTTATTGAAGGAACTTAGTGAGAGAGAATACATTAGAAATAAAAGTGAAATAAGAAAGCTTTTAACTAAAATTTTAAGTGAAATAAATCTGCCTCCACTTTATTATAGAGTCGATTTGCTGGGTAAAAGACTTAAGAAGTCGATGCCTCCGTTTAGCAAATTTATTGAATGTATCGAGAGTAAAGGATATGTTGCAATTAGACCTCACTCTGATGTTTTAGGATTAAAAACAAATGCACCATTCGATATAGTGGTTAAATGCTTTAAAGGGGAAAACTAGTTTTCCTTTACCTCTTCTTCTCTTTCATAAACATTTCTAATAATCCATTCTGTTAATTTATCACATGTTGCAGGGTTTATGTAGCCTCCACTAGAACACCTTGTATAGTATGGGCATGTAAAACATGGAATGTCTAAAACTCCATCTAATTTTATTTTGTAAAGAAGCTCTTCTTTCTTTTTTAGAAATAGTCTATATGTTCTTTTACCGTTGTGCACTACAGGTTCACGTTCAATGAGTCCTCTTTTTACAAGTTTAAGGGCTATTCTTGAGCCTTCCCTACTATCCACACCTAGCCTTCTCCAAAGTTCATTCTGCAATATTCCTTTTTTCCCTGACTTCTTAATTAGATCATATGCCTTTCTTTCAAGAGGCGTTAGTGTAATTGAAGACATTTTGCTAAGCACCTTTATTCGCTGCTAAACTTAATTTAACCTTTCCATACTAGACTATTCTCTTAGTAAATAGGTGAAGTTAGGGTATTTAGGCTTATTCTAGGGTTACTTTAAAAAGCCTCTAATAACTCAATAGGGGAAAATATAAGCGGAAAAATAGTTTTTGAAAGCTATATTTCAATTATTATGTCTAACGTATCTATTAATTCTTTGTACCTATTTCTAATTGTTACTTCAGTTATTCCAGCTATGTCTGCTACTTCTTTTTGAGTCCTTTTTTCATCCATAAGTACACTGGCTATGTATAGAGCAGCTGCAGCTAATCCCATAGGTCCCTTACCGTTCGTTATCCCTCGGTCTCTTGCTTTGCGCAGTATCTCAGCTGCTTTTGTCTGAACTACAGCAGGTAATCCTAATTCATTAACAAGCTTCGGTATATAATGGATGGGATTTGAGGGCGGTGGTGTTTTCCCTAATATAGTTAAAAGCTTTCTATATTGTTGAGCTAACTTCTTACGTGGTACATTTGCACTTCTAGCTATTTCATCAAGTGTTCTTGAAATTCTTAGTTTTCTGCAGGCTAAGTAAATCGATGCTGCAATGTATTCATCATAGAACTTGCCTCTAATCATTCTAGCTTTAACTGCTTTTCTAAGAATAACTGCTGCTGTTTGTCCCACTACTTGAGGTAAATTCATTGACGATACCATATGATTTAATCTTGAGAGAATCTCTATGAGTTTCCGGTCTTCAGAAGAAGATGCTCTTAATTTCTTCTGGTAAATTCTCAACTTTTTAGCTCTAATAATTTCCCTTAAAGTAAGTCTTTTTCCTTGATAATCTCTATTTCTAGAATCAATAGTTGTGGTTAAACCTTTATCGTGTATTGAAAATGTTTCTGGAGGACCAATGCGTTTTCTTTTGAGAATTTGCTCAGGGGAGAAGGCTCTCCATTCAGGTCTTTTATCTACTATTTTTTCCTCAATAACTAAACCACATTGTGCGCAGACCAATTCTCCTCTATCAGGGAAATATATTAGGTTTGTTGACCCACATGAAGGACATGAGTTTATCGTAACATATCACCTTCTCTTGCGTTTTCTTAGCGGCTTTCTAGGGGGCATATAATAAAGAGGTGATGTGAGAAGTTCGTTATCTATATCTCTTCTAACTAGCTTTACAACAGCATAGGGTTCTTTTACGGGGCCTATTATGTCCATAATTGTTCCTATTCTCCTCATACTTCTCTTAACAACTATGGCTCCAAGGACGGGAAGTTTTTTGGTTCTAATTTGAACTATTAGCAAACCTGTTCTAGTTTTATGTAAAGGTAATCCTAAGTATTTCATAGCCATCACATTTGTTGAACTACATTATATACCTGCGTAACTATAACAGTAATACTTGAGTAATACCTAAATTAAAGGCTTTGCCCAAATATTTACATTAAATGGTTTTCAACATACATTTAATATTATAAAAGGTATTACTGATGAATATTTAAACAAATGTTTAAACTCAAGTGGAAACAGCGGAGTTTCTAATAGCTCTTTTTTCTCTTGGTTCTTATTTCAGCTATTTTTCTAGCTATTTTCTTAAGAGTCTCTGTTTTACCTTGTACTTTACGTACAATTAGTCTTCCGGTTTCAGAAAACCAGTTCTTAGGATATTTTTTGTCTTCTTCAAAATTCACGAGAATTCCTAGTTCTCTTGCAGCCTCTACAAGTTCTTCTTTCTTAGGCGATTTTATAGCATCTTTTAATGGGATTTTTCTCCCTTTACGCCTAGATTTTGTAGAATCTATATTAGAAGGCCAAATGACAACATATTTTCCTTTAAATTTTCTTGACAAAATTATTCAACCCTTACTTTATTAAGACCGCATTTACTACGCCATCTTGGCCAGGTCTTGAGGTTACCTTTGCTTTTCCAAGCTCTGTTTCTATTATTGAACCCTTAGTTACTATGTTTCTTCTAGCATATTCCCTGTTTGCAGGTGTCTCTAAGACTCTGATTATTCTAACTTTCTTAGTTTCATTAGTTTCAGGATCCGTTACGTTTGCAAAATGCACGTATTTTAACTTAACCTTTACGTTTCCACCAAAGGTTCTTTCGATTCTCCTTACATCCTTGTCTGCAATCTTTGTTTCAGTAAAGGGCCCACCTAATTCATATTTCCTCTTCTTTCTCCAAGGTCTTCTTGTGCCGCCTGTAGGTTTTTTAAAATCCCTTCCTTGATAATAGCTCATTATGTCCTTTCCTCTACTCTCTTCTTTATTGCGGTATAAAATATCGATAGAAGGAGAAATATAAGTTTTTAGTGTGAGAAAGTTAAGAATAGCCAGAGATATAATTAGTGTTTACGAACATTGTAGGGAACATAGCTATGGTTAGCAACACTAGCTTCCTCTATAAGGTTGCGGAAATAGCTCTTAAGCCTGCGTATAAAATTTATGAGAAATGGTTATGGTTACAAATAAAGGATGGCCCTATTCCTGAACATGTAGCTATAATTCCTGATGGCAATAGGAGATGGGCTAGAAAATTAGGGCTAAATCCCAATTTAGGACATGAGCTAGGATATAAGAGGCTAAAAGAGGTTTTAAATTGGTGCTTCGAGCTAGGCGTAAAGACAGTAACAATATATGCTTTATCAATCGACAATATTAGGAGAAGACCCAAGGACGAAATAAACCACTTATTTAACCTTATTGAGAAGGGATTAAAGGAATTAATGTCATCTAAAATTGTCTTTAAAAATAAGGTTAAAGTAAAGGTTATAGGGAGAAAAAATATTCTTCCAAAAAACATAGTTGAAATAGCTGAAAAACTTGAAGAAAAAACTAAGAATAACAATGAACATTTTCTCTACTTCGCCATAGGCTATGGTGGAAGAGAGGAAATTGTTGACGCTGTTAGGAAACTTGCAAAAAAGGTTCTCGAAGGAAAATTAAAACCCGATGAAATAAATGAAAACGTTATTTCTAAACACCTCTATACAGGCGACTTACCTAAACCTGATCCTGATTTGATAATTAGAACGTCCGGTGAAGAAAGGTTAAGCGGGTTTCTGTTATGGCAATCAGCATATTCTGAGCTATATTTCTGCGATGTACATTGGCCATCATTTCGTAAAATAGATTTCTGGAGAGCCATAAGGTCTTATCAAAGAAGGGAACGTAGATTTGGAGGCTAAGTTCTTTTAACCTTTGCCTTTAACTTCTTAAGTTTAGCCCTAAGTTGCAATCCTATTATAGCTCTTCTTCTTAAAATATCTTCTCTAACGCTTCTTTCCATTAAAGTGAATATCCCAGTTAGTAAACCCGTTACTCCTATGGCTAATCCAAGCCATATGAATAAGTTCGATTTTAAAAGAATCCTTATAACATCTGTTTCAGGATATGTTGCTGCTTCCATTATTATTTCTGAAACGATGTTTAATATTTGATATAAGAAAACTATAAAAACGAATCCTACAGCTTCGTGCCATATCCTAATATCCCTTCTAATAATTTTAACTATAGCTTTGCCTCCAAGGAGGGAAACGACTGAAAACATTATGAATGGGGTCATTACGTAAATTGCTCTACCTATAGCTCTTATCCCTTCATAACTTTCAAGAGATATTGAGGTATACACGATACCTAAAGCTATTGATAACAGGGAAATTACTGCTGAAGCAAATATTACAGGAGACGACTCCCACCATTCTTCAAATTTCTTATCTAGTGAGAATCCTCTGAAAATCATTGTTAAACCTATTATACCTAGGGCAACAAGAGTTACCTTATCTAATAAGCCAAAAGCAGTCAGTATTGATGAGAGGAAAATTATAACGCCAGGAACGCCTAAAAATATTTTAGAAAATCTTGGCTCCTCAAATATTTTCCTAAGATACCTACCTATTAGAATGTAGGTTTCTTCAACTCCTCTTGCCTGTTCAACTACAACTCTTTTAATAGACTCTATTGGAAGTATTGAGTGAACTACTGGAACTATTACTTCATCGTCTTTGCCGTCGCTTACCATTATTGCTGCATCAGCCTTAGTGTACTCTTTTACCTTTAGTACCTCTTGCTTTATTCTTAGGCCTGCTTTGAGATCATCGACAGGATCTCCTGCTACAACAGCTACTTCTACGTTATAACCCTCCTTTCTTAATCTTTGGGCAATATTTAAAGCAGCAAAAATAGCATTAGCGTCGGAGTCCTCTGGCTTGACTATTGCAAAGTCTACAGCTAATTTGAGAACATTATCGAATCCTATAATGGGCGTGTTTCTATTAACTACCCAAATATCTGCATCTTTATCTACACATAAAACAACGAGTTTTCTATGTTTTCTTGTTCCTTCAACTTTCATTACTATCTATTCCTTTTAACTCAGGATTCCATATTATACCGATTAATTATGTATTATTTCTAGGCTAAGAATATTTTGTAAGAGGATTTCAATAGAAGAATGCTACTCCTCAACCTCGCCGTAAAGTATTTTCATTTCTTCAAGGCTTAGTCTTCTTCTACCTTTCGTTTTTCTAATTAAGTCTTCCCGTTTTTTAGCAATTATGAGCTCTGCTTCCTTCCTTCTCTTTTCCTCATTAAGCTTATTTAGTTTCTCACGTAATTCGCTTAACTTCGCTGATTCATTAACTAATTGATTATTGAGGTTTAATATTCTCTCCTTAATTTTCCCTATCTCATCACCTAATTCCTTAATAGAGTTCCCTATGTTTGTTGCTTTTTCAGATAAAGCTTCAATTTCCTTCTTTATTTTACTTATTTTCTCAGAAAGTGCTTTTATCTTCTCTCTCGCCATGCTTATTTCCAATTTTTCTTTCGCTAATTCGGCCTTTAACTCCACAAGAGTGTTTTTAAGCTCCCTTGCCCTTACTGCTTCATTGAGTATTTTTTCTAATCTAACTATTTCTTCAATAATTTCCTTTTCCTGCTGCAAAGACAAGACTGTCGTTTGCTGTTTCCATTCAAGCATTTGAATTCTTTTCCTAATTTCAGATATCGGTACATTAAGTCTTCTAGAATATTCCTTAAGTTCCTGCCTTATCTTCGTGAGTTTATTTAGGGTTTCCCTTAACTCTCCATAGGCTTTCCTCTTTTCTTCTTTAAGCTTCCTTAATTCTTCAACAAGTTCCCTTTTCTTTTCCCTTAGATTCTTTATATTCTCTATTAACTCCTTATGTACTCCTATAAGCTCTCTTCTCTCCCTAATGATTTCTCCTAGCTTTTCCTTTAACACTATTCTTTCAGTTTTTATTGACTTTATTTTTGTCTTTGTTTTCTCAAGTTCTTCAAGAGTTTCTTTTATTTTCTCTTCTATTTCTTTTAACGCTATATTTTCTTTCATAGCCTTATTTCACCATAAATTATTCAAGAGTAACTTTTAGCAATAATGGCTTTTACTTCATTTTTTTCTCTCATAAAACATTACTGAGTTTAGGTTAAGCTCCTTTATTGAGGATGTTTTTTCAAACATCTTAGAGGTGTTAAATGGTATGTTAACTACTGCATTCACACGTCTGAGCGGGAGGTTTCTGAAAACTTTGCGAAGTCTTTTAGCTTCATGTTCTAAAAGTATTTTTCTATACGCTTTTTTTGCTTTTTCAAGGATTTTTAATGTCTCATGTGTTTCCAATGACTTAGTGACCTCCGCTTAGAAAGTTTGTTACGGTTAAGCTATTTTTAAATTACGTTCCTCGATTAAAATGGTAAAGCTAATTAAAGTCTGCCTGATGGTTCTTCTGTAAGGAAATCCTCTCCCCCAGCGAGAATTCTTTGTATTTCAGCATATAGGGAATCAAGTCCCATGTTTGTTTTTGCCGAAACAGCTATAGGGGATATAATTAATTGAGACTCTATGAGTACTGAAGCTAGTCTTTCAGCTAAATCCTTAATTACTGGGCTTACTGGTTCCTCCATTATTTTAGATATTAGAGAGTAAGGGTCTTCAAACCAATCATAAACGCTGTTGAGTTCTGTTTCTGTTAGCAAATCTGCTTTTGACAATACATTAATTTGTGGCTTACCGAACCTTAACATTACAGATGCTGATAATAGTAATGCTGAAACGAATGAAGAAGGTTGTAAGGCAAAAAAGGAGTCTATTAGATAAAGTGAAACAGCTTTACTATCTCTTATAATTGAAGATAACACTAATGGTCCTGAGCTTCTAAAAGCAAAGAGCTCTAACTGACCTGGTGTATCTATTATTACATAGTTTGCTTTTCCTTCATTTATTTGTTTTCTAATATCTTCAATAAAGCTAACCAGCATGTCAACTGATGCTATAAGTGCCGCGTTAGGTCCAAGCTCGTTTTCCACCATAACCTTTCTTGTGTCAACAAAGTTTCTCACGTCTACGTCGGGAATATAAGGTATCCACTCGGCTGCAGGGTCGAGATTAATTTTTAAAACACTTAGCTGTTGGTCTTCAAGCCACTCTGAAAGGGCAGCAGTTAATACGGATTTTCCCGAACCAGCCGTTCCTAAAACAACTATGTAATACATTTTTACATACACCAAAATGTTTTTAAATTATTGAAATCCATCTCCTAGTTTTACCTTTAAACTTACCTTTAACGTTAATTTTTGCACCACAGAACTTACATTTATTATCTTCAAGATTACTCTCCAAGATTTCGAAACCTATTCTTTTTATGACAGGCTTTCCGCATTTTGGACAATAAGTGTTTTCTAAGGGATGTCCAGGAGCGTTACCTATATAAACATAGTATAGTCCTTCCTTCATAGCTACTTTGGCTGCCTTCTCCAATGTCTCTATTGGTGTTGGTGGATAGTCTGTCATTAAATATGATGGGAAAAACCTTATTAAATGAAATGGTGTTTCCGGGCCCAGATTTTCAACAACCCATCTTGCTAGTTTCTTTACGTATTCTAAGCTATCTCCTATTTTTGGAACTATGAGGTCAGTTATCTCTATGAAAATGCCTTTCTTCTTCATTTCCCTTAAAGTATCAAATACGGGGCTTATGTCTCCAACAGCCATGAATTTCCTATGAAATGCTGGATCACCTGATGCTTTAAAGTCAACTGTTGCGGCATCAAGATATGGTGCTATGTAATCAACTGCTTCAGGAGTCATGTATCCGTTTGTTACGAAAGTATTGAATAATCCATGTTTTTTAGCTAGCTTAGCTACGTCGTGAGCGTATTCCATGAATATTGTTGGTTCATTATAAGTGTAGCTTATTCCATCAGCACCATATGTTAACGCGTAACTTACCAGTTCTTCGGGAGACGTTGATTTACCAACTATTTCCTTCTCTTGGCTTATAACCCAATTACAGCAGAATTTACACTTAAAATTACATCCAACAGTACTTATGGAGAGAACTTCTGAACCTGGGTTGAAGTGGAATAGGGGTTTTTTCTCTATAGGATCAATATTTATTGAAGTGAGCTTGCCGTAAACTAGTGTATAAAGCTTTCCATCAATGTTTTTGCGTACATAGCATACTCCAAGCATTCCTTTAGGGATAACGCATCTTCTATAGCATAAGTTACATACGACTTTGCCTTCTTCCAGAGGTTTCCAAATCACAGCTTCCCTTGTAGTTTTAAATTTCACATGGAACATTACCTTACGCTCCTCTCTTCTCTAGTGTTCTCTTCTCTAGTGTTATGTTCTTCAATATTTATATTTTGAAATCATAAATAACTAATCTCGGTGATATCTAATGGTTCTAATAGTTGGTGGGCCGGCAGCAAACAGTGTGGATGAGAAACTAGCTGAAATAACCCGATATAGGCTGGTAAAGATAGTTCACAAAGTCTTCCCTGATGGAGAATCCTATGTAAGATATCCTGTGCCAGTGGAAGGCGAAGATGTAGTTATTGTTCAATCTCTTTATGCTCCTCAAGACAAGCACTTTCTCGAACTACTACTTATGATTGATACAGCCCTAGATTTAGGCGCTGAAAGAGTTATTGCAGTTGTACCTTACTTAGCATATTCTAGACAGGATAGAATGTTTCTTGAAGGTGAAGCTGTTAGTGTAAGAACAATACTAAAGACCTTGAGAAATCTTGGCACTTATGCTTTTGTAACAGTCGACATACATAAGGAATACAGCTTGAAACATTTTGGAGAAAGAGCATACAATGTTACTGCAATGGAGGAAATAGCTAAACACATTAAGAAACAATTTCCCGATATTGAGAACCCCCTAGTACTATCACCAGATAAGGGAGCATTAATTCATGCCTCTAGGGTGGCTAAGATTTTAAATTCAGAGTACGACTATCTTGAGAAGGAAAGAGATAGAGTAACGGGGGAGATTAGGGTTAAACCTAAGGAACTCTCAGTTAATGGTAGAGATGTAATAATAGTTGATGACATTATAAGTACTGGAGGAACGATAGCTTTAGCAACAACGTCCGTATTGAAGCAGGGAGCTAGGAGAGTTATTGTTGGTTGTACTCATCCATTACTTATAGGTAATGCTAGGGAAAAACTTAGGAAAGCAGGTGTAAACTATCTTGTAGCAACAGATACTATTCCGTCAGAATATTCTAAAGTTACAGTAGCCCCGGTTATAGCCAAGTTACTTAAGAAGATACTCTAAGTGGAGAGAAATTGCATGAAAGCATATTTTCTGCTATCAGGTGAGCATAGAAGCCTTCCTAGAGCTGAACTCTACGCTATAATGGAAGCCGAGAAAGTACCTCACAAACAAGTGAAATCGTATGATCAAGTTGAAATAGTGTCTATAATCAATCAGGAAGAGAAAGTTCTGGAAAAAATAGTTCCTAGAGCTTCTATGGTGCGTGAAGCAGGAGTTCTGCTTGGCTCCACATTTGCTGAAAACTTGGAAGATATTTTAGACTATGTGAGAAATGGTTTAAGCTGGGATTTCTTAAGTGGAAGAACGTTTGCTGTTAGAGCTAAGAGAATTAAGGAGTATTTTGCAGGTAAGCTCAGAAGCTTTATTGTTGAAAGAGCTGTTGGAGCTGAAATACTTAAGCAAAACCCTAATGCTAAAGTTGATTTAGAAAAACCTAGTTACATTGTTAAAGTTATTTTAACGGAAAACGTAGCTGTTATTGGATTAAAAATTGCGGAGCTAGATACAACTCAGTTTATCAAAAGAAGACCTAGATCAAGACCCTTCTTTCATCCAGGAGTTTTAAGTCCTAAGCTTTCTAGACTGTTCGTTAATCTTTCAAGACCTAGGAGAGGTGATTTATTTTTAGATCCCTTCTGCGGTGTTGGAGGATTTGCTGTTGAAGCTTGTCTTCTCGGCTTACGATGTGTTTGTTCGGAACTACGCTGGGACCTAATTAAGGGAGCTAAAATAAATCTTAACTACTACGGTTTTCCCTATGAAGGAGTTGTTCAAGCAGATGCTACGAAAATGCCTTGGACAAGAGCTGATGCTATAGCAACAGACCCACCCTATGGTAGATCGACAACAACGTTGGGTAGGTCGGTTAGGGATATTGTTAGAGGTTTTCTCGAAGAAGCATACGATGCTTTAAAGAAAAACAGGTATGTTGTTTACGCAATACCTCACACTCTTAATCCTTATGAGACACTTCCTCATTCTGGATTTAAAATTGTAGAAATCCATCCCATGAGGGTACATAAAAGCCTAACTAGAATAATAGTTGTTGCGTTGAGGAGATAACTCTATGAATTTGAAAATAGTGTTTTTAGGTACATCAGCAACCGTACCAACTCTTGAAAGATCCTTACCAGCAATAGCTTATGTTTGGAAGGGAGAAATACTTCTTTTCGATGCTGGAGAAGGTGTTCAAAGACAAATGCTTAAGGCCGGCTTAAGCATTTTAAAGGTAAATAGGATTTTCATAACACATAATCACGGAGACCATGTTATAGGTCTTCTAGGACTAATACATACTATGTCAATGTATGGTAGAACAAAGGATTTAGAAATATATGGCCCTAAGTCTGTTTGGAATTTCCTTAAGGAATCAATAGAAACCATAGGTCATGATCCTCACTACCGAATAATTTTCAGAAGCGTTAATGAAGGAACAATCGTTGATGGTGAAGACTACGTTATTAAGGCGTTTAAGGTAGATCATGGGGATATAGAGGCGTACGGTTACGTTTTCGAGGAAAAGAAGAGGCTTGGGAAATTAGATGTGAAAAAATTAGTGGAGTTAGAGGTTCCGCAAGGTCCATTATGGAAAATGTTGCAAGAGGGCAAGGACGTTGTACTAGAGAATGGAAGAGTAGTTAAATGGAGAGACGTTGTTAAAC